>NZ_JAMQOM010000012.1:0-58210 GCF_031624315.1 Haloarcula terrestris
AAGTCGTCAACCTGACCGTCATTACTACTGTCGGGACCGGTGAGATGTCCGGCGTTGAGTCCAATTAAACCGCAGGCTCCTCCGGTTGTGGTGCTCCCCCGCCAATTCCTTTAAGTTTCATCCTTGCGGACGTACTTCCCAGGCGGCTCGCTTATCGTCTTCACTACGGCACATCACGTGCTCATGGCGCGTGACATACCTAGCGAGCATTGTTTACAGCCAGGACTACCCGGGTATCTAATCCGGTTCGAGACCCTGGCTTTCGTCCCTCACTGTCGGGTCCGGTCTCTCAACGTGGTTTCCCCATTGGTGGTCCGTCCAGGATTACAGGATTTCACTCCTACCCCGGACGTACCCGTTGAGTCTCTCGGCCCCAAGCTGTGTAGTTTCCACCGGACGCCGACCAGTTGAGCTGGTCGATTTCCCAATGGACTTACACAGCAAGCTACGGACGCTTTAGGCCCAATAATATCGGCCATCACTTGGACTGCCGGTATTACCGCGGCGGCTGGCACCGGTCTTGCCCAGTCCTTGTTCCTGTACCACCTTACGGTACAGAAAAGCGAGGGCTATATGCCCTCACACTCGGAGTCCCCCTATCGCACTGTCGTGCAGTGTAAAGGTTTCGCGCCTGCTGCGCCCCGTAGGGCCCGGTATCTTGTCTCAGATACCGTCTCCAGGCTCTTGCTCTCACAACCTGTACCGATTATCGGCATGGTGGGCCGTTACCCCACCATCTACCTAATCGGCCGCAGCCACATCCTACAGCGCCGGAACGTTTCTAACTCTCGGCACTCCAGCATGAGAGTTATATCCGCTATTGGCCTCAGTTTCCCGAGGTTATTGCGGTCTGTAGGGTAGTTTGGCCACGTGTTACTGAGCTATATGCTACGAGTCTAAACTCGTGCAACTAGCATGGCTAAATCGGACTCCGATAGCAATGGCCTCCGGCAGGATCAACCGGAATGTGCTGATATACATCAGCGGCGGAAGTGGTTGCACTCCGTCGGAAGCTAACACACTGGTTCCTACGCCAGTGTTGACTACTGCATGGGTCCGTGGGCTCACATCAGATTCCATCTTGACGGCGGACCGCAGGGGTGGAATCCTCATGGGGTGAGACCTCGCCGACCCCAGAGGGGAAGGCGAGGATCTCTCGTGTCTCGGACGACCCAGGTGGCCGACCGAGCGTGTCGACCCGGGCTCGCTGCCCGGTGCGACCTTCGCATCATATCCGATGGGTGGGGTACATATAAATGAATCGTCTCGCAGCCGCCCTGTGTCGAACACACACGACGCATACGTAACGTGATGGCGTGACACGGATAACCACCATACAGCGCAGGGATATCGAAAAGTCAGCGAGTATTTGTATTCGGTTTCTGTCATACAGGTGGTCGTCGAAGACCTGTTGAGCCATTATATATCAATAGATAGCAGTACTAACCCACCGTTTCACGGCCGTAGCATACCGAGAGCTATGGCGAAAACGCAGCCGCTACGCCCGGGAAACAAAACCGAATCCGGAGTGGGACAGATCGCGCCGGAGAACTCTCTCGGGGATGTCGAGAACCGGAGCGCGTGTACAGTGGTAAAATTAGGCGGTCAGCGAATCGATGTGGCCTTCGGAGCGGAGCTGATCGGCGTCCTGTCCTTTGTAGCGCCATTCGATGTTGGCCTTCTCGTCTTGCCAGTCCCACGGTTCGGCGAGAACAATGTCGTCCTCGTTAATCCAGGTCCGGAACTTCATGCGGCCCGGAATCCGACCGAGTCGGGTTTCACCGTCCTCACAGCGAATGCGGACGTGGTTCCCGCCAAGGTGTTCTGTTACCACTGCGAACATCTCGTCACTTGTGGGCATGCGGAGATTCCGCCGCCCTGAATCGTCGCTCACAATTTAAATACGGTCGCCTCCCGTATAAGTCGTTTGAGAGGCGGGATAGCGTGTACCATGCGGGCACCTGCTGACAACAGCAAAGCAACCACTGACGAGGGGCTACTGGTAGAAACGAGACGGTGAGAACGAACCGACAACGGTACCGATCGGTTCAGTCGGCAGTCAGCGTCTGTGGCTCGTCGGCTTCTTCACCCATCGCGTCGGTCAATCCGGAAGCGAGCGCAAACACTGCTTCCTTGTGGTCCGTCTTCGACTTGTGGATCGATGTCGGCTTGACACCGAGTTCGGCATACAGGTCGTGTTCGACAGCTGTGTCCGCCTCGTGTTCGTAGTGGTGCTGTACTTGCGCGAGAAGACTGTGAAGGTGAATGAGTTCCTGCTTCTTCATTAGTATCCGTTCATATGAATTGGAGACTAATAGTACTACCTTGCGAACAGTTATCATATATTCCCGATCCAAGGGAGGATCCAGGCAGTTTCAGAGACAGATGGAGACCGCCAGACCAGGTCCCGAGCATCGCTCTGTCGACTTCAGGATCTCACGACTAAAATGCATCATATCTAAGCGAATAGTAATAGATTTTCAAGATATCGGAGCGGTCATCTTTTGCCAGTAGGGCGGGAATCTGTCGTGATTCTTCTTGTCCCCCTCGTGAATACTGCGACGGGCTCTCAATCATGAAAGACTACGACAATATATTAGTTTTCGAACAGTTCATCCCTGTCGGGTACATACCCGTGTACGTGATGAACTGGAAACACCCGAGAGATGAAACTGCGGCTATGGCGAAACAAGAAGAATCGAACAGCGGAACGCGATGGTCGGTCATTGCTGCGCTGGTGACCGCTGCGTAACGGTCTTTTTACCGCCAGTACTGAGCAACATAGCAGCAGGGCTGTGTATCAAAGACAACGGACCCGTTAGGTAATCGTTTGAACGTCGACCGTCGTGTTATGGACGATAGCACGGTTGATACCAGTACACTGGTACGTGTGTGACTCCGAGGGATGGGGAGACCAGTTCGACAGTTGCCGGTCGAACGTCCGCTTCCACGCGTCCGGATACGCCGTCTCCGAGACGTTGACAGAGACGGTCGACGCAGACGGTGGATTTCCGGCACGAGGAGAGATGAGGGACTTGTTCTGAACCGAGGTCTGTATGATCACACGTCCCGAAGACGAGAAGTCCGTCTGCCCGTCGAGAGAGAGGACAGAAAGGTACGCGCTGTCAGGCCCACACCGAAGACTGGGTTTCCGTGAGACGACCAGTCCCTCCCCCTGGACCCGGTACACTGCACCGCTGGTGTAGACAAGAGCAGTCTCCGTATCGGTTTCGCGGACGAACGCTCTAGTCGAAATATTCGCTGAGTCCCCGTCAACAGTTACGTTCAACGTCGATGACCGGAGAGAGAGTCCGTGGCCCTGGAGTTTCATATTCGTGGTTCGTCGCGGGGCGTCCCCCTGTATGTGGTCATCCGTGGTCTCTGCGAACCCAATCATCGACGTTTCCGCGACATCCGTTGTCGCACCCTGTTGGATGGCATCGAACGCACCAAGCCCGCCAAGCGTCACCAGCGCAATGCCAGTAATGATGATACTGAACGTGAGCGTAAACGCGAGCAGGTCGGACACACCACGGTCGTGACCGCGTTGCCCGAACGGTCGAGTGTTCATCCGCGAATCACCTCCATGCAGTCGGCTGTCGCGTTGTACGAGACGGCTAGCGGCCCGCTGGAGACGACAGATGAGCAGACGGTAGTTTCATTCTCAAATCGGACGACAGCGTACCGATTCAGTCCTGACGCGTTCACGTACACGCGTGTGCGTGAAGTCGTTGAAGAAACTTCGACGTTATACGACTGGTCGGCGATCCGTTCTGGATACGTCGCGCGGAACGACACTGTCGAATTGAGCGTCTCAGTGTCGAACGCATCCAGACGAATCAGATCCCGCGCGATGCCATCACCGATGTTCTCCAGAGCCTCTTCAGTCACTCGCTCACGCTGTGAGTCGACCATCTGACTCCCACCAATGAGGAGACCAGTCACCAGCAGCGACGTGATACCGATAGTGAGCGCCTGTGTAACTGCTGGCGAGACACCGCGGGTATCGGACAGGACACGGTCAAGGGTCATCCGTCGTCCACCTCCACGAGCACCGTCCGATTGTAGCTCGCGGACGGTGTGTCATAGGTCACGTCGACAGCAGGGACGACGGGGTAAGGTGAGGTGTCATAATCACTGTAACTATCGGGGGCTGTAAAGTTACCATCGGCAGCAAAAACATAGGTACCGTTGGCATGGCTTCCATGGTCAATGCTGACAGTATATGGGCTGTCGACAGTTTCGGGGAACGATGTAAACGATGTTTCAGTGCCACCGCCAATTTTACAGGTTCCCTCAACCAGATTGATTTGCAGCTCACCCTCTCCATCGCAAACGAGATTGCCATTAGCAGTGGCGTTTTTACGATCACCGGAGGGGTCACCAGTTATATTCAGATGCCAGTCAACGGAGCCACTACGTGCACTGTTAACAGTGATATTTAATTTGTTTCCTTTTCCATTTATATTATCTACTGTAACTTTGAAGACAGCTACACGTTGTACGTTCCGGGCGATGTCCCAATCTGTTCTCGAACCTGTACCGTTTGGCCGTTTGAACTTCTCGGAGCTCGTCTGGTTCACCTCTGTGCCGAGCGACTCCGACTCGTTCAGCGTCGCATTGAGATAGGGCCCCCCACTGCTTGCGACGACTTGGTTGTGTGTCTCCGTATAGTTCCGGAGCGCGTTCTCGTATCGCACCTCGAATCCATCGAAGTCGTCGCCCCGCGATTGGGCCGCGAGCCGTCCGAGATCGCGCTCGACGGAGGCTTCACGGTCAGCTATGCGCTCGATGGTATCCGCGCTCCCGGTGGTCGTGATACCGTCGGTGACAGCGAGGCTATGGGCAAACAGAATCGTGCTGAACACGACGATAGCGACGGCGACACCGCCGATCAACAGCAGTTGCCCGCGCTCGTTGGCTACCATACGACCAGACGCACCTCCACGACGTTGTAGACGACAGAGTCTGGTTTCGCGTCGGGGGCGAAGTACTCGTCAACGGCCGAGAGGGACGGCCCGGTAGCGCTGCAGTCACCGATTCGGGCGGGCATGTCGTCGGTCAGTGTCACCGTCTCGGTCGCGACGGCTGCGTCGGCCGGTCTCTCAGCGACGTTCTCAGGTGAGCCCTGCGAGACGAGGGTCGTCCGGCGTGCGTCCGAATCAGAGTCCCAGTAGCTGAAGTAGAGATTGTACTGGTCACCCTGATTGTCGAAGGTGCGGTTCAACATCGACTCGAACTCGGTCGAACTGCCCGTCCGGTTGCCGTTGAGCGTCGACGTTCCGACGCTGTAACACGCGGTTGCGGTGTGCAGCGCACCGGTTTCAGCCGCCAGTGAGAGGGTGTCGCTCGCACGAGTCTCTAGTTCTGCCGTCCGCTGTTGCGTTCCTGTCTGGAACGGGCCGGTGTCGACTGCCGACAGCCCGTAGACCGTCGCCGTCACAACGACGATGGCTGCGAGGACGCCTTCCAGCGTGTACGCTTGGCCACGCATCGTTACCACACCCTCACGACGAGCCAGCAGACCGGATCGCACTGGCCGGTTGCGTTCGTCAGCTTCACGACGCGAGAGGTCGTCGCGAGGTTGTCTCTACCGGCGGCATCGGGCCCCCAGGCGAGTGTCCGGTCGTGGTCGTCGACTGCCGGGGCCCGTGCCCTCGCTTCGAGCGTCGATGCGTTGACCACTGTTACATTGAGTGACGCATTCGTCCGACGGGCTGTTGCAGTGTCCAGACCGGCGCTCGATTTCAAGCCGCCAAGCGTTCCGCTATGGCTGGCTATGTCATCGTCGAGGGACGCATCGATCCCGCTGCTCGTGTTATACCGGATGTGGTTCCGCGTCCCCTCAACCGAATAGGTCTCGACGAGATGCGTTGCCGCCCGGTCTGCAATTGGTTGGTTACGCTGTACATCTGGGGATTCGTACACGCCGACCGCACTACCCTGTACGAACGCCAATACCCCGATTATCGTCACGAGCAGGACGCTCACCCCCACGGCGAAGTCCTGCGGTGTTTGTGCTCTTGTATCCATGTCCCACACACCCTATTTGCTATCTGACACGTACGCTGTCGAGCCGCGGCAAGTCCGCTACCCCACGGCCATCCACACCACCAGTGCAATCGTCGAGAGGATGACGGCGAACTTCACGCCGGCAACGAGTTTCACTTCGCGGATGTAGCCGGCGATAAACGACGACAGCAGCGCCTGCAGCGTCACGGCGTGGAAGAACAGCATCGACAACAGTTCCGTGTCGACGCTGCCGCCGAAGCCGCCGCCTGGCGCGCTGGAACTACTCGATCCGGAAGCCTGCGTCGCCAGCCCCGACATCACGTCGAGGAACTGGGTCTTCAGCAGCGCCATCACGCCCAGCAGCGTCAGGTAGGTCATCAAGATAATGACCGTCTGCATCCGCGTCCGGGACTTCCGTTCCCGCTCGATGTCGTCCTGGTTCTCCGATGCCTGTGCCGCCGTCGACAGCACGTCCTGAATCTGGCTCGAAGCCTCCTGTGCCTCCGCGATGAGCTTGACTGTTCGCGCCAGCCGCGGGACGTGGTACTTGTTGTTGAACTCCCGGAGGGCGTCTTTCAGGCTCGTCCCGTAGTTGACCTTCGCGTGGATGGTCTCGAACTCCTCTGAGAGCTTCCCCGAAGAGGTCTCGGAGACCACCTTCACGGACTCCAGCAGCGTCATCCCGGTGTCGTTCGCCGACGCGAGCTTCCGGAGGTTCTCCGAGAGCTTTCCGATGATCGCCTTCCGCGAGCGCTGGTTCCACTCGTAGAAGATCATCAGCGGGATGAAGTTGATGTACATCGGGACATACACCCAGAAGAACGTGGAGCGAACCGGGACGGCGATCATGCCATCCAGGGACAGCGGGGCCCACCCGATGACGATAGCCGCGACGACGGCGAGGATCGACGCCGGAACTGTCAACCACAACACCAGCAGCGGATGGTCGCGGAAGAACAGGTCGGGCCGTTTGAGGATCCCGATGAGTTCGTGGGTCCCCTCCCGGCTCTTGATCCGGTCGAAGACGCTGTAGGTCCCCGTGTAGCTCTCGATGAGCCCGAGGTTGAACACGCCGACGCCCTCGTCGACGACGAGTTCCTTCTCGCCGGGGCTCGACCGCAGATAGCCGTCCCCGATGGAATCCTGCGTGACCGTCGAGACGAGGACGAGAAAGCCCAGCCCGGTCAGGGGAATCAGCCCGTAGACGGTGCCGTAGATGAGCGACTTCTGGGCGTTACCCATCATCGACATGATAACGAGGATGATGATGAGAAGCAGCGGGAACAGCGAGAGCGTCATATACATCTCGCCGAACAGCTCCAGCGTCTCCAGCATCTTCTCCTGTTCCTGCCTGGCGGTCCGCATGTGCTTTTCCTTCTGGTCTTCGAGGAAGGAGGTCATGTCCCCGCCGGAGTTGATGATCGAGAGCATGTCCGTCAGGAACTGCGACAGCTCGTCTGATGGCGTCTGGAGCGCCTGGTTCCGGACGGCGGTCCGGTAGTCAGTGTCGAAATACTCCGTCTCCAGAACGATTGATTGGAACTCCTGTGCGACCTCACCGTACGTGTCTTCGGCCCGCCCCATCGACTGCAGGATTTCGAGCTGATTCAGCCCACCCACAGACAGCGCATACATAAACGAGATCGAGTCGGACAGCAAAACGTTGATTTCACGCTCGCGCGCGCTCGCACGGAAATACGGTATCGATACGAGTGATCCGAACCCAATGGCAAAGCCGATGATCCCGAAGACGATACCGGTCACGATCACGAGGAAGGGAAGTTTCAGCACAGCCAGGATCGCCGAGACGTTCTCGGGGACGGGGATCCCGATCAGCGTCGGCGCTTCCCCGCCGGCAAACAGCAACTGGACCAGCAGATAGCCCAGGAAGGTCCCGACCAGCCACAGCGCGAGGCCGGCGATGACACCGACCGCGAGAGCCCGGGCGAGAAACATCTCGACGTTGTCAGCCATCCGCGCCTGGGCGAGTTTGTTCTCGACGCTGTTGACGAAATCGCCCTCGTCGTCGAACACCATCTGGTAGGCCGGATAGAACGTGTCACCGAGCGCGCCGCCGCTGCCCACCTGTTGCTGGCCCGGTGTGTCCAGACTCATTCGCTATCTGCCTCCGCTCCGGCCTTCGGAACGAACTGGCCGAAGTCGATGCTGTCCTCGTCGGCGCTTTCCTCGGACTCGTCCATCAGCGCCGAGACAATGTCCGGCGTTTCGCGGCTCTTGTACGTGCTAAACAGCGGCTGGGCGTTGTCAAGCACCTGCTTGGTCTCCTCGACCATCTCCGGCGGCGCGTCCGGTCGGGGCACCATCTCCTCCTTTTCGGGGTCGATATCGATCTTGACGGACTCCATCTCACGGAGGTCCTCGAGCGACAGTTCGAGCTGGTCGTTGGCGATGAGCGTCAGAATGGTGTCGGGGTCGTTGATGAACGCCTGGATGGTCGCCGCGACCTGCGTGTAGGTGTTCAGCCCCTTCTCGATGAGGTACGCGAGAACGACCTTGCGCTTGAACAACTCCTCGTCGAGTTTCTCCTGGGTCCATCCGCGGTCGAACTTGATCTCTTCGAGGGTGTTGGAGTTGCCCATCTGGATGTACTCGTCGGTTTCTGCGCGCCACTCGTACACGTCTCGGACGTTAATTTCGTCGTTCTCGGCGGAGTACTCGTTGATTTCGGTCAGTGACTTGTTCCGCCGGACCTTGTTGCCGTCGACCCGGGTCTGGGTCTGGATCGACACCAGGTCAAGCGCGGTAAACAGCGTCTTCGAGACGTTGATCGGTTCGGTCGTGAACCGCTTGATGACCTCGCCGACGGAGTCGGCGTGGAAGGTAGTGTAGGTCGTGTGACCCGTCGACATGACCTGGAACAGCGTCCGACCCTCCTCACCACGGATCTCACCCATGACAATGTAGTCGGGGCGCTGCCGGAGTGCCGCCTCAAGCAGGTCGAACTCGTCGACATCGCCCTTGTCGTCCTCGCCGAAGGACGGGCGCGTGACGCTTGCCACCCAGTTTCGCTGGGGCAGTTCGACCTCCCGCGTATCCTCGATGGAGACGATCTTCGAGTTCGAGGGGATGAACAGCGAGACGGCATTCAGGCTCGTCGTCTTCCCGGATGCGGTACCACCGGCGAAAATGAGGCTCTTGTTGTTCTCGATACAGAGCCAGAGGAACGCCATCTCGTCTAAGGAGAAGGTGTTCCAGTTGATGAGGTCGATTGGCGTGAACGGCACGTCCTTGAACTGCCGGATCGTGTAGTTCGTCCCGTGGTCGGAGACCTCCCGTCCCAGCGTCAACTGGGCACGCGAGCCGTCGGGCAGCGTCGCGTCGACCTGTGGCTGGCGCTTCGAGATACCCTTGCCCGAGCGCTGGGCGAGCTTCACGACGAAGTCGTCGAGTTCTCCCTCGCCGTGTTCGACGTTCGAGATGATCTGCTCGTAGTCGGTGTGGTAGACGAACACCCGGGAGTTGTACCCGTCACAGGAGATGTCCTCGACGTTGATGTCGTGTTTGACGCCGTCGATACGGGCGTAGCCGACGAAGTCCCGCTTGAGCATGTACAGCAGCTTCTCGACCTGATACTCGTTCAGTTTCGGGTCGTCCTCTTCGAGAATTGCCGGTTCCGGCCGCGTCGAAATCCCGGACAGCTGTCCCGCGGTCTCGCTTTGCTCCTCGTCGTCCAGCCCGAACAGCTCCTTGACCTGACCGAGAACGCTCTCTTCACCGCTACTGGAGACTGAGCCGCCGTAGAGGTCGTACCGCGAGAGGAGCTGTTCGGCCTCCCGCTGGATGACCTGTGCCCGGTCGGCGTCGGTCCCCTGAACGATGACATCGTCCTCGGAGTACTTGATCGCGGTCTTGAGCTTCCCCGAGAGGAACTCCCGGAGGTCGATCTCGATATCGGTGAGATACGGCTCGATGACGTAGTACTTCTTCTCGTTTTCCTTCCGGGAGTGAAAGATGATGACGCAGGCGTAGGGCTTGTTGACCCAGTACCGTTCCAGTTCACTGAAATGTGACTTCTTCGAATGCGGCACGGCTTTTTCCAGGTCGTATCGGTTGACGACAGTCGTATGCCCGTCGCGTGTCGAGAAGAACTCGTCTTCATCTAACTCCGGGTTCACGTCGACGGTGTTCTCATCGACGTACTCGTGGAGTTCACTGGCGATGTCCTCGGCGGCGGACAGATTGTTTTCAGTGTGTTCTGGTTCGAACGCCAGATGGTCGCTGGCGTCGAAGGGAACGACTTCGCCGTCGCTGTCACGGGGGAGATTGCCGTCCTCGTAGTAGTACTCCTGCTTGAAATGCTCCCACGTGTAGATGTCCTTCGCTACCGGCGTCGTATCCGGGTCGAGGTACTCTTCGAATGGTGCTTGCAGCGTTTTACCGGCGCTCGCCGCCCCCTCGATCCGTTGTTTGAGCTGTCGCGGTTCGAAACCCAGGTATTCACTCCGGTCGAACCGCCCCCCGTTGTGGACCTCCCGACGGAGATCATCCCACGTATACTCGCCGACCCGTGCAGGTTCGTCAGCCAGTTTCCCCCCGCTGTTGATCTGGTCTGACTCACCACCCCCAGTATCATCGATAGCCATTGTTATTTATCTCCCGTTAGGCGGGAAAAAACTTTACCCACAAAAGTTGTAAATGAAGTAGAAAATTGGGCTGTTCGTATCACGGTCTCCTTACGGTAGTAAGTCGACCATACTGAATGTTTCGCCGGCCTTAACTATCAACCGAGGAACGACTCGATCCGGGCCATCGCCTCTTTGAGGTCGTCGAGGCCGGTCGCATAGGACACCCGCAAGTGACCCGAACCGCCCTCCCCGAAGGCGGTTCCGGGCACGACTGCGACCTGTTCTTCCTGGAGCAGACTCTCGGCGAACTCGCCGGCATCGTCCCAGGGACATTCCGGGAACGCGTAGAACGCTCCGGCCGCCGGGAAGCAATCCAGTCCCATCTCCTCGAAGCGCGTGAGCACGTACTTCCGTCGACGGTCGTACTGTGCGGCCATCTCCGTGACCTCGTCGCGGCAGGTATCGAGCGCTTCGATAGCGGCGTGTTGGGCCGTCGTCGGGGCCGAAAGCATCGAGTACTGATGGATTCGGTTCATCGCCTCGATGGCCTCCAGCGGGGCCATCGCGTATCCCAGCCGGAATCCCGTCATCGCAAACGCCTTGGAGAAGCCGTTGAACACGACGGTCCGCTCGCGCATCCCGGGAAGGGTAGCGATGGACGTGTGGTCGTGTTCGTACGTGAGGTCGGCGTAGATCTCGTCGGCGAACACGAGAAGGTCATGTTCCCGGCAAAAGGCCGCGACCGACGCCATCTCCTCGCTCGTCATCGTCGCCCCAGTGGGGTTGTTCGGGTAACAGTACACGAGCGCGTCGGCCTCGGCCGCGCCGGACGACTCCAGCACCTCGCGGGTAAGCTTGAACTCGTCTTCTGCACGTGTCGGAACGTCGATCACGTCGATACCGGCAAACGTCGCGCCGGGGACGTACGAGACGTAACAGGGCTGGGCGATAGCGATGGAATCGCCGGGGTTCAGCAGCGCTCGAAAGGCGAGATCGAGCCCCTCGCTCGCGCCCGCCGTGACGAGGATTTCTTCGTCGGGGTCGTACTGCAGACTGTGCGTCGACGCCTCGTAGTCCGCGATCCGTTCCCGAAGCTCCCGTTTGCCGCGGTTGGCCGTGTACGAGGTCTGGCCGCGTTCGAGCGACGCGATAGCGGCTTCGCGGGCCGCCCACGGGGCCGAGAAGTCCGGTTCGCCCACGCCAAGCGAGATGATGTCGTCCATCTCTTCGGCCAGTTCGAAGAACCGCCGGATGCCCGAGGGCGGGACGCTGTCGACCCTGTCTGCGGCTTCGAACGTCATGGTGAGACGGACAACCGGTCGTCGTCGTCGTGGTCGTCGAACTCCATCCCCTGCTCCTTGTACGACTCCATAATGTAGTGGGTCACCGTCTGCGTGATCTCGGGAATCGGCGCGATCTTGTCGCTGATGAAATGCGAGACCTCACGCATCGAGTCACCTTCGACTTCCAGATCGAAGTCGTAATCCCCGCTGACAAGTCGTAGCGAGGTCACTTGCGGGAACTTCGCGATCCGATGAGAGATGTCGTCGTAGCTGGTCTCGCGGTCCAGCGTGACGTTGAGTTCGACGGTGGCGCGAACCCGTTCCTCGTCGGTCTCGACTGCGTTCCAGTCGACGACCGCTCCGTAGCCGCGGATGACGCCTGCCTCCTCGAACTCGTCGATGATCTCCGTTACCTCGCTCTCGGAGTAATCGGTCAACCGAGCGATGTCCTCGGTCGTGTAGCGAGCGTTCTCCCGTAGCAGGTCGAGTATCTCGCGGCGACTGCTCATACAGTGCCAGGAGAGTGACGCGGACAAAAGCCTTGCTCAATAGTGAGACAGCGTCTCATCATGGCGGCGGAACCCACTAGATGGTTTTAATATCTACGAGAGTTAGGAGTTGATTAATGTTCGAAGAGGGAGGTCAGCGAGCTGATTCTGACACCGGATGGGGTCACGTCGCAAACCACGACAAGGCTGCGACAGTTATTGATACACTACTTCGTCTCGACGCGGACGAGACCTATACGAAAACAGCACTGAGCGAAGCGGCCGGTGTGCCACTGAAAACGCTGTATCTCGATGGGACACTGGAAGAGCTAGTGACGGTTGGACTGCTCGAAAAGCACGAAGCCGAAGGGGAGGAGACGGTGTTTTCAGTCGACGACGGGAGCGCCGCCTTCGACGCGGCGAAAGCCTTCGATACTGCGGCAACGGCGTCTGGCGAAGCGGACGGGTAAGCAGCGTCACAGCAAGTCGTTCCTGCGTGTCCGTGGACTTTTAGCGGAGCCAACCGTACGATATAGCGATGGTTTCACTCGATTCGGAGTCCGACGTACTCGGGCGTGGGGACGAAGCACCGACGTTCGAACTACCGGGAGCAGACGGGGCGACGCACTCACTATCGGATTTCGAGGACAAGGACGCACTCCTGGTCGTGTTTACGTGTAACCACTGTCCGTATGCGAAAGCGAAGATCGACGAGCTAAATCGTCTCGCAGCGGAGTACGAGGACCTCGCTGTGGTCGGTATCAACGCTAACGACCCCGAGGAGTACCCTGACGACTCCTTCGAGCGGATGCAGGAACTCGTCGAGCGCGGCGAAATACAGTACGACGCGTATCTGTTCGACGAATCCCAAGAAGTTGCGGCCGCGTACGGGGCTCGCTGTACGCCTGATCCGTTCCTGTTCCGGAACGACGGCGAGGGGTTCAAACTTGCATATCACGGTCGCCTCGACGACGCACCAAACCCGGATGACGAACCGAGCGAGCGGGAGATGGCCGCCCACGTCGAGACACTGCTTGATGGCGACCAGATCACAGCCGTTGAGAAACCGTCGAGAGGCTGTTCGATAAAGTGGGCGCCCGGCAACGAACCGGCGTACTGGGACGCCTGATCCGACGGGACGCGTCGACGTATTAGATATCGTCTAACGACTCGAAGCCGCTCCAGCACTCACAGTCGAGGTCGTCGATGGAGGTGACTTCATCCGGCAGCGAACTTATCGGCATCCCGTCGTCGAACTCGTCACACGTCTCGGTGTGTATAGAAAAGTCGCCACTCGACATGATGGGCATAGGCGATAGTATAGTGTAGCGGTTGCAAAAGTCCTCGGAATCAGTATCAGCCGAGAGAGTGTGATATGCAATGGCGATAGGGAGCGCCCGGGGTGCAGGCGATACAGTGTGCCTTGGCACCGTATCTCAAGGCAACTCTTATTTGTTGGTGGGTTTATGGTTGCTGATACGATACAATACGCAATGAACTCCGGGAGTGGGACAACGGAACAGCCTCTGGATGAGGCGGCATCCGTGTTAGTGCTGGCACGCGGTTCGAGCGACGCCGAACGCGAAGGGTGTGCCGGGTTCTTATCGGAACAGGAGGTCGGTGCGGCGAAGGCGATCTGTGTCACGGTGTCCGAATCGCCCGATTCCCGTCTCTCGCTGTGGCAACAGCATCTCGACGACGAGATGCCCGAAGAGGCAATCATCGTCGACGCCGGCAGCGACTTGCCGGCCAACTCGCAGGCCGCGGCGTCGGGGGCGTTCCCCTCGCTGACGCTCGATACACTGCCCACGACAGTGGAACCGATCGATATCGGCGTCGCCGTTTCTCGTCACCTCGGCCGACTGGAAGAGGACGGGTCCCCGCTGTTGTTGTGCCTGCATTCGCTGACTGGGCTGCTCGAATCCTGGGAACGCGACCGAGTTATCGCACTGGTGACCGCACTGAACCGCCAGTGTGCCGAGATGGGTGTGTCTGGCCACCACCACATGGACCCCGAAGCCCACACGGAGGAGACAGTCGAGATGTTCCGGCCGCTGTATGACGTAGTGTACGAGTACATCCCGGATTGTGGCTGGACCGTCACGGAGTCCAAAGACGCGGAGGAGACGCCGACGTTCCGGGACACCGTGACGCCGCCCGGCGGCGTCAGGCGAGGCGACCCCGAGGAACCGGAGACCATCCCCATCCCCTACTCGTTCGACCAGGTTCTAGAACTGATCTCCGCCCCGCGACGACGCAGCCTCCTGTATCACCTGAAAGACCGGTCGGAACAGGAGGTCCCGCTGGACGAACTCGTTGACCGCATCTACGAACGGGAGAAGGCCATTCCGGCCAGAGAGACGCCCAAATCGCGCGACGAAGTGGGCGTGTCGCTTGCGCACAATCACCTCCCGCGGCTGGACGACCTCGGGATCCTCTCCTACGAAACGGCGGCAAACACCGTCGAGTACTACCCCAATCCCGCGCTGGAATCGGCGATCCGGTACGTCGAACGCCTCGAACTCGGGTGATGCTCGGTCCGACCCACTCATTTATGTGACCGCTGCCGGCATAGGCCGATATGGACGAGACGCCGCTCCCGGAGATCACAGAGCAGTTCGCCCGGACACTCGCCCCAGCCAGCGATGCAGTCATCGAGGAGATGGACGCCAAAGCCGACCGCGAGGGGTTCCCGACGGTCGGTCCCGCGGTCGGGGGCTGGCTCCGACTCGTCGCCCGGATGGTCGACGCCGACCGGGTTTTCGAGTTCGGGTCGGGCTTTGGCTACTCGGCGTACTGGATGGCCCCCGCCGTCCCTGACGACGGGCAGATCGTCCTGACCGAGATCGACGCCGACGAACTGGACGAGGCCCGCGAGTTCCTCGACCGCGGCGGATTCGCCGACCGGGCCGCCTTCGAGCACGGGGACGCCATCAAAACCGTCGAGAACTACGATGGCCCATTCGACGTGGTGCTTATCGACAACGAGAAACACCGCTACGCGGAGGCTTTCGAGGCCGTCCGAGGGAAGGTCCCGGTCGGTGGGGCCGTGGTCGCCGACAACATGATCGAAGCGGGGCCGCTGGAGTTCGAGGAGGTGCGAGCGTTGCTGGACGGTGAGGACATCGATGCCAACGAGGCGAGTCGCGGTATCGCCGCGTACCTCGAACGCATCGGCGACGACCCGGCGTTCGAGACCGGTTTGCTGCCCCTCGGTGAGGGCGTCGCCGTGAGCGTCCGCGTGGAGTGACGGCTCCCTGGGGACGCGGAGGGACGCCGACGTGCCTAAACAGCGACCACACCCAAACGCTATTACCATGTGTGTTGATAACTAACATGAACAATGGCGAAAGCAGATACCGGCACGGCCTCGACAGAATCGGGACTGGACACCGCCGTTATCGAACGGGCGGCCGGGTGGGCAGAGGTCAACAACAAAGCGTTGTGTGACGCGCTGGTCGTCCTCCATGCGGATCTCATCGGTCGCCACAGCCAGTTCGAACGGGCGTTCGACTACGTCACCGTCAACGGGACTCGGGCCTACCGCGTCTCGGACGCGGTCTGTGATGATCTCCTCGCGGAGTTCGGGTTCGAGGACGATATCGCGGCCGGCGTCAGGCTCGCACACACGGAACAGGCGAAGCTACTGTTCGCCAAATCCGTCCGCGGGGACGACAACTTCGACGCCGACGAGTGTGGCATCGTCATCGGTATCGACACGGCCGAACAGTTCTGAACGGGGCTCCGATTCTCGCCGACGAAAATGCGGGTGCATAGCTTATGTAGGAGGCCGCGTAAATCTCCGCCAACGCTGGTCCTAACGAATGAGTCTGATGATAGATATTCGGAAGCTCGGGTTGTTCAATCAGATGGCTAAGGAGGGTGGAAACACCGTTGCGAACCACCTCAGCCAGATGACGGGGATGGAGACGGAGATGGAGATCACCAAGATCAATTTCATCGACATCCCGGATATCAAAACACACGTCGGCGACGAGAAGCAGATCGGTATCAGCATTGAAATGGTCGAAAAGCCCCACGGCCACATCCTGTTCCTGTTCAACGCCGCCAGTGCGAAGGACCTCGCCAACGGCATGATCGGCGACATGGGCGAGACGGACCCCAACGCGAGCGGCTTCACCGACATGGAGCGGTCGGCGATCCAGGAGATCGGCAACATCATGACCAGCGGCTTCATCGACGGCTGGGCGAACGTCCTGGATACGACCATCGACATCTCGACGCCGAACTTCACCTTCGGCCCCGGGAGCGGGATGGTCGACCAGCTCGTCGGCGGGCGGGACAACGAGATGGCGCTGATGTTCGACTCCAGGGTTCACGCACTGGAGTCCGACATCAACGTGAAGGTGTACACGTTTCCGGAACTGGAAGAGCTGGTCGATCTGATGCAGGAAATCGAAGTGTAAACGTACAGTCACGAACGAAGCGGTAACCGCTACGGATGAACTCCTTTTCCTTCATGAAAGATTTAGCAGTGTTTCTTGTACCATGGACTCTTGCATGGTGATATGCCAGGAGGGAGCCCACAAACCCTGCGACCGTTCCTGTGGCGTGCAGAAACACTGTATTCCGACACAGAGGTCGTATCTCGTACGCATGACGGTATCGTACGCCACGACTACGCTGAATACGCCGACCGGACGGCACAGTTAGCGAACGCGCTCGACGACGCGGGATACGGCGACGGTGAACGGCTCGGGACCTTTTGCTGGAACCACAGCCGCCACTTCGAGACGTACTTCGGAGTGCCGGGAATCGGTGCGCAGTTGCACACGATCAATCCGCTCCTGCCCGACGAACACATCCAGTACATCGTCGACAACGCACAGGACGAAATCATCTTCGTCGACGAATCGCTCCTGCCGAAACTCGAAGGAGCCGCTGCGGACGACCCCGACTCCTTTGCGTCCGTCGACCAGTTCATCGTGATGAGCGAGTCAGTTCCCGAGACGGACCTCGACGCCGTCGCCTACGAGTCGTTCATCGCCGACCAGCCGACGACGTACGACTGGCCGGAACTGGCGGAGGACCGCCCCGCGGGCCTCTGTTACACCTCCGGGACGACGGGACGACCGAAGGGCGTCGAGTACACCCAGCAGATGCTGTGGAGCCACACGATGGCGATTCAGTCGCCACAGGGCATTCCGCTCGATGACGACGACGTGGTGATGCCCGTCGTCCCGATGTTCCACGTCAACGCGTGGGGGCTGCCGTTCTCGGCGACGGCCGGCGGGGCAAAGCACGTCTATCCCGGCCCACAGCCCGAACCCGCAGACCTCGCAAAGCTCATCGAAGAAGAGAACGTCACCGTCACCGCCGGCGTCCCCACCGTCTGGCTGGGGCTGATGGAGTACATCAAGGAGAACGACGTGGACCTCTCCTCGCTCGACCGACTCGTCGTCGGCGGGAGCGCCGCCCCGGAGGCGATGATCCGGTTCTTCGACGACCGCGACGTGGAACTGGTCCACGCCTGGGGGATGACCGAGACGGCTCCGGTGGGTGCAGTGGCGTCCCTGCGGAGCGACCTGCAGGACGCCGACTACCAGACGCAACTGGACAAGCGCGCGAAGCAGGGGCTCATCTCGCCCGGACTGGAGTTCCGAGTCATCGACGACAACGGCGACGAAATCCCGCACAACGGCGAGGACTTCGGCGAGCTACACGTCCGTGGGCCGTGGGTGACGACGGAGTACTTCAAGCGACCGGAGGCGAACGAACAGGAGTTCGAGGACGGCTACCTGAAGACCGGTGATGTAGTGTCTGTCGACGAGGACGGGTACATTCAGATCGTCGACCGGGCGAAAGACGTTATCAAAAGCGGCGGAGAATGGATCTCCTCGCTCGAACTGGAAAACGAACTGATGGCCCACGAGGACGTGAGCGAAGCGGCGGTCATCGGCGTCCCCCACGAGCGCTGGCAGGAGCGTCCCCTCGCGATGATCGTTCCGACGGCCGACGCCGACGAGGACACGCTCGCCGAGGCCCTCCGGGCGCACATTCTCGACTCCTACCCCAAGTGGTGGGTGCCGGACAACTTCATCACGATTGACGAAGTCCCCAAGACAGCGACGGGGAAATTCGACAAGAAGGCGCTGCGCGACGAGTACGCCAGCGAATCGCTCGTTGAGGGCCGCGTCCCCGACGACGCCGCACCGGAGTGAGCGGCCCGGGTAGTGCGCTCCCGGCCAAGCGGTCGCAGTCGCAGTTACTGAACGCCAGTAATGAGGTTCCGGATTTCGGTCCGATAGGCGTCGGGTTGCAGGCTGAGGTCGACATCGACAGTGACCGTGATGCCGTCGCTCAGTGAGTTCTCGACGACTTGCTCGAAGTTCTGCGCCGGGTACGCGCCCCCGGAGATGAGGACGAAGTCGCCGTGGTGCCAGACCGCGAACACCGCAGAGATGTTGATATCCGTCGCCGGAATCTCGACAGCTTCGTTCTCCGTCACGTCGAACGTAATCCCCTCGAACGGGTAGACCGCCGACAGCTGCGTCGTCTCGGCCGTCTCGCCGGTGTCGATTTCGATGGTTCCCTCGCCAGTCTTCTCTATATCGGTCAGGCCCTGGTTTTCCATCTGCTGTTCGAAACTGTCGCGGGCGTTCGTTCTGACTTCCGCAAGTAACTCCTCCTGGCCTGCGCCGGCCGGGAGATTGTCGAGATTCGGGCTGAAGTCGACACGTGTGGCGAAAAACACGGAAAGGGCAGTCTCCACCTGATCGAGGGTTCGGCTGGCGACCCGGTTCTGCAGTTGCTCGTCGACGTACTGGACCGTACTGGAGACGGCCTCGACGGAAACCGGGCCGTAGCTCCGGTCAAACACTGTTTCCGAAGACAGGTCCGTTCGCGTCCAGCCACCGTCTTCGAGGCGCTGTGTGGGAACGTCCGGCGGCGGCGCCTCGGCCGCGGCCAGGAACGAACACCCCGCAAGCCCGGCAGTTCCGAGGCTGGCTCCGGCAATCAGGTAGTCTCGACGGTTCATGGGCATGGAAGGCCACAACCACGCAAAAGCGTGCTGGCCGATTATCAGCAGTTTCGCGGAAACAACTTCAACGATGTTTGGTGAAGTTTCACGGAGTATATCAGGACACAAACCATGGCATTAATCATGGAGCTACTGTCCGAGGAACTCGTTCCAGAGCACGCCCACGAGGTCAAGCAGGAGGCCCGGGAGTTCGCTACGGAACACATCGAGCCAGTCGCAGCCGACTACTACGCGTCCGGGGAATACCCCTGGGATGTGCTCGACGCGGCCACCGAGGCCGGCCTCGTCGCACAGGACATCGGCGAGGAGTGGGGCGGGAGCGGATACGATC
Organism: Haloarcula terrestris; assembly: GCF_031624315.1. Lineage (NCBI taxonomy): Archaea > Methanobacteriati > Methanobacteriota > Halobacteria > Halobacteriales > Haloarculaceae > Haloarcula > Haloarcula terrestris. Next base: position 19,704 of record NZ_JAMQOM010000012.1, read on the forward strand.
TCCACCAGGTGCTCGCCATCGCCGAGGAGTTTTACAAGGCCGACGCCGGTATCGCCCTGACGCTCCAGCTAGCCAGTTTCGGGGCCGAAATCGTCGAGGACCACGGCGCGGAGTGGCAAAAGGAGGAGTTCCTCGAACCGGTTGCGGCCGGTGACCAGATCACGGGCCTGGCTGTCTCCGAACCGGAGACGGGAAGCGACCTCGCCGGGATGACGACGGCCGCCGAGCAGGACGGCGACGAGTGGGTGCTCAACGGCGAAAAGTACTGGATCGGCAACGGCGTCGAGGCCGACTGGGTAACGCTGTACGCCAAGACCGGCGACGACCCGAACGACCGCTACGGGAACTACTCGATGTTCATCGTGCCGACGGACGCCGACGGCTACCACGCCGAACACATTCCCGAGAAGATGGGCTTCCGAGCGTCGAAGCAGGCCCACATCGTCCTCGACGACTGCCGGATTCCAGAGGAGAACCTGATCGGCGTCGAGGGGGCCGGCTTCTACATGCTGGCGGAGTTCTTCAACCATGGACGCGTCATCGTCGGCGGGCACGGCATCGGTCTCGCCGCCGCGGCCATCGAGGAAGCCTGGGAGTTCGTCCACGACCGCGAGGCCTTCGGTAAGACGGTCGACGAGTTCCAGGCGGTCCAGCACAAACTGGCCGACATGCATCTGGGGCTCCAGTCCGCTCGAACGCTTACCTGGCACGCCGCCGACCGCGTCGCCAATCAGGAAAACGCCGGCTACTGGGCCGCACTGGCAAAGACCAAAGCGACCGAAGCGGCGATGGACGCCGCCGAGAAGGGGATGCAACTGCACGGCGGGCGGTCTGTTCTGACCGAAAACCGCATCTCCCGCGTGTACCGCGACGTGCGGATTCCGGTCATCTACGAGGGTGCCAACGACATCCAGCGGAATCTCATCTACAATCAGGCCCCGAAGTAGCGGTCGGATCGCAATTTGAGAGGATCTGTCCTCGGATCGGGCCGCAACCGACGTGGTTTCGGTGCGGGACACCACCCTTCGAGTGTTCTTCGGCGGGATTCGACTCTGCGGTCGCGTCGCTTCGAAACGGACGGACCGACGACCGACCGTAGCAGTCAGATCCGGCAATACAACGGTCGACATGGTTTGTGCCGGCTCTGCCGGACACGCACACCACCCTACAAGTGTTCTGCCACCGCCGGACAGGCGTTCTGACACCACCGTACAAGTGTTCTGATACCGCCTCTGAGTGTTTACGATCCGGCTACAGGCGGCCAAGATCAGTCGACACGTGTTCACACACCACCCTGCAAGTGTTCACGCAGGGGCGTTTGAACGGGCAGAAGCCACGAAAACCCGCGCTGAAGGCCTTTCGTTCCGGATTTGTGGGAATCAGTTCGTTGCCCGGACACCGCCCTGCAAGTGTTTCCAGTACTGAGACAGACGTGCGAACGCACGAAAACACCACCCTGCAAGTGTTCCAGAGCGCCTGTTTCGACGGTCTTCGGGCGAATCGACACAGACACCACCCTGCAAGTGTTTTCAAAGCGGAACCCCGTGGTGTTGCTCGAAACGGGCGGACACACCGGGTTGCAAGTGTTCTACACGGTAAATTGCGAGCGAGAGGCCCTATACACACGTTGTCATCGCGGCTTCATCGTCTTTCGTGGGCACACACACCACCCTGCAACTGTTCTGCACCGCTCGGTAGCTGAGGCCGCCGATGAACACACACACACACACACCACCGTGCAAGTGTTCTACGGTGTGAACCCCCGGGGTGGGGGGGGGAGCGTGGAAGTGGCCCCGTTACGTGAACTGCCAGAGGTTCTGTTGTTCGTCGTCGGTGGTGTCCGGTGCCTCGAACTCCGTTGCCTCGTCTTCCAGGTAATGTTCCAGAATCCCGTTGACGTTGCTCGGGACGGCGTCGCTGTACGAGGACTGGAGTGCGGCGTTGATGATGTCGGTCGGGTCGTCAGTGACCTCGTAGATGTATTTGCGTCCGCCCTTCCGCCCGAGATTGCGTTCGGCAGAGCGGACCAGCCCCTGCATCGAGAGCTGATCGAGGAACTCGTAGATCTTGCGCTCGGATTTCACGCGGCGGCCGCTCGATTCCGCGATCGAGGAATAGAGGTTGTAGATGCGCTTCGTCGAGGCCTCGTGTTTCGGTTCGATGAGTGCGAGCGTCGTGGCGAGATACGTCAGCGCCTGCTGTGAACTCAGGTCGTGCTCGAAGTAGTCCAGCAGTTCGTCGGTTTCGATGGTATCCGTGGCTCGGCGCGTATGCGCTTCCGTCACGCCGTCGGCACCCTCCATCCGCGCGTACTCCCCGGCCTTTTCCAGAATCCGGAGACCCTGGCGAACGTCACCGCGCTCCTGTGCCGAGAAGGCCGCCGCCAGCGGGACCACATCCTCGCCGAGAACGTCCTCCCTGAACGCGATGTCAGCGTAGTACCCGAGGATATCCCGGAGTTCGGTCGCGTCGTACGGTCCGAACTTGATCTCTCGCTCCCCGAGCGTCGATTTTACCTTCGGTTCCAGCACATCGACGAATTTGAGGTCGTTCGAGATACCGATGAGTCCGACTTTTGCATCGGTGATCGGCGTGTTCTCGTTCGCTTCGGCGCGGGGCAGTTCGTAGAGGAAGTCGTTCCGTGCGTCCGCGGGGATGTTGTCGATCTCGTCGAGGATGATAAGGACGTTCCCGCCGACAGCTTCGATTTCCTCGTACAGAAACTCGAAGACGCTGTCAGTGCTGTAGCCGCTCTCCGGCAGTTGGTTTTCCGGGTCCCGAAACTCGTTGACGAGCGTGTTAACCAGCGCGTACGCCGACCGGTAGTTCCGGCAATTTATCGGGCCAATGACGGTGAGCGGGATGTCCTCGGCGTCGGCCTTCTCTTCGAGCTTGTCACGGACCCACTTGGTGACGGCAGTCTTGCCGACGCCGGTCGGCCCGTAGACGAAAACGTTGTTGGGGTCGTGGCCGACGATTACATCCTGAAGTGCATTAATGTAAAATTCGATCTCCTCGTCGCGGTGAAAGATCGTATCCGGCGTGAACGTGTCCTTCTTGAGTGGCTGCTTTCGTTCGAAGATCGCATCAGTTCCGTCGAACGGGTTCTCGTTCACGTCGACCATCGTACCCCACCTTTTGAGTGACTCCACATAAAACCAGTGACCACCGTTCAAGTGTTTCAAGTGTTTTCACGCCGAACAATCACACACCACCCTGCAAGTGTTTCTCCGATTGGTTTTGAGAACGACCGCGAACGGTCCGCTGCACCGAAAACTGAGTTAACGTACTTGTATCCTGCGATTTTCTCTTCTTCCGTTCTAGACTAGCTAGAGAACTAGAGTTTTATTTTTATATTTTAGGGTATAAGCATTATTCGCCCCTTAAAACAAAGCAGTCTGATATCTAGAATTCGAGCTTAAACGTCTTCAAATGCAGTTATATTGCCTTTGGATCTTTTTTATATTATTACTCCGTCACTGAGTCCTGGTGATCCTGAACGCTTTCTCCATCTCTTTAAATATGCATATAGGGACCCACCCCTCCCCACCCCCACCCCTGCGAACACCGAGAACACTTGCACGGTGGTGTGTGTGGGTCCCGCTCTATAGTCCGCGATCGTCATAAAAGAGGCGTCACGTTCGAGCGGTACGAAGTCGGTATCTCGTTAGGAAGGGGGGTACAACGAGTACCGGCGGGTAACGAACGACCCAAAGGCTACGGCACCGCTCTTTACTCGCTGAGGGGACAAGTGTCTCCCATGGCAGACATTACGGTGACGTTCGTCGACCGGGGCCGTGTCCAGGCTGACCGGAACTTCGTCGTCGACGGCCACAGCGTCGCGACGGCCTCGGACCGCGACCCGGACCACGAGTACGAAACGTACGTCGTCTGGAACCTCGTCGTCGAAACGCCCGAGATGACGATCCTCTGGGACACCGGCTCCCACCCGGAAGCGGCCGACGGCTACTGGCCGACGCCGCTGTACGAGGCGTTCGCACACGTCGACGCTGCCGAGCACGCCCTGCCAGTCGACCTCGAAAAGGCGGGCTACAGCATCGAGGAGGTCGATGCTGTCGTGATGAGCCACCTCCACCTGGATCACGCCGGTGGCTTGCACAACTTCGTCGGAACTGACGTGCCGGTCTACGTCCACCGCGAGGAACTCCCCTACGCGTACTACAGTGCCAACACTGACGAGGGCTCTATTGCCTACCTCGCCAGCGACTTCGACCGCGACCTGAACTGGGAGATCGTCCACGGCGACAGCTACCACCTCACTGACGGGGTCGAACTGCTGCATCTCCCCGGACACACGCCCGGGCTCATGGGTGCGTTCATCGACCGCCCGGAGCAGCCGCTGCTCGTCGTCGGTGACGAGGCGTACGTCGAGGCCAACTACGCGGGCCAGCCGATGGCGACGAGCCTCCTCTGGAACAATGGTGCGTGGAAGGAGAGCCTAGAGCAGTGCCGCGACCGACAGCGCGCCACGGGGGCCGACGTGCTGCTCGGTCACGACCTCACCGTGTTCGAGTCTCTCGCCGGGACGACGGATTGAGACACAGTCACGGCGAGCCAGACGAACTCCGGTAGATTAGTCCGCGACGGGGACAAGCGTCCGCCGCTCGCCGTCTTCAGTCGCCACGACCCATCGGTCTTCGTGGCGCTCGACGACGGCCCACACGCCGAAAAACAGGTGTAGCTCCAGTTCGAGACCGTTGAGGCGCGTCCCCGTCTCCTCGATGCGGAACGCCCGCGACTCGGGGACGGTCGTCATGCCACAGACCGGACGGCAGCCGACAGCGAGCCGTGCCGCTGGCCGCTTCGAACGCGACTCACTGTTCGAGATAGCCGTACGTCTCCTCCAGATAGTCGATGATCCAGTCAACCGTAGACTCGTCGTAGGTCCAGAAGCCGTAGAACTCCCGCGGCTCGCGCTCCTCGGCCAGCAGGGCGCACTTCTGGGTCGGGTCGCCGCCGCCGTCGAACACGACGAACCACGAGTCAGCTATTTCCTCCGACCGTTCCAGATGCAACGAGAACGTGCTGTACTCGGGTGGTTCGACATCCGGGACGGCGTAGGCGTGGACATCTACGTCCGTCTCACCCAGCCGCTCGTAGAGGTCGAGTTCGCCCTGCAAGGTCGAAAGGGTCTGAAAGCCCGCGTGTAATGTTCCCTGTCCAACTCGCCACGCGCGGTCCTCGATCTCGCGGGACGCCGCGGTCATCCGCTGGATCGACCACGAGGTGAACATCGTCTCGTCGAGGTGATCGAGAATCGATGCGTAGGGGCTGTTGTCCCGCGTGATGTATCGTCGCCCTTCGTCGAGCGATTCGGTAAACGAGGTGAGACTCGCGGCCGCGATGACTTCCCCGTCCTCGCTGAGAGTGATAAACTCGCCCGGTCGTCCGCTCGCAGTCTGCTCGGTCTGTACGTGGACGTTGCGGTCCGCGAAGCGCTCGCGCAGGTCCTCGGCTGCCGTCGACCCGGCGTTGAAGACGGTCAGCGTCTTCTGGTGGTTCTCGACACCGGCGATGAGTTCCGTTAACGACATCCTCGACTGTATATCGGTACTCACTGTGTTAGTCGTTCCGGGAGATCGTAACACGTCTTATCAATCGTATCTGATACGTATTTATCAGCGTCATATACTGGTCACGCGAACACGTACCAAAAGTGATGAAACCGGATTTCGAAAACGGCAATCTGAGGTGGTTGAGACGAAAGATAACGATTAATGAGTGGTGTTGTAGTGGAAAATCTTTAGTCATGGCCCCCCAACGGAAGGGTACGGCACCAGAGCTGGGGCCGAGGATTTCACCATGACAGACAACGAACTAATCTGGCGAATCGCCGGTGGTTCCGGTGACGGAATCGACTCGACAAGCCAGAACTTCGCGAAGGCCTTGATGTGGTCGGGGCTGAACGTGTTCACGCATCGCCATTACCCGTCGCGTATCCGCGGCGGCCACACGTACGTCGAAGTACGTGCGAAAGACGAACCGGTACAGTCCCGCGGGGACGGCTACAACTTCCTGCTAGCCCTGGGTGACTCCTTCGCCCGGAACCCACAGGAAGAAGCCTACTACGGCAAAGAGGAGCTGAAACCGCTGTACGAGAACTTCGACGACCTCCGCGAGGGCGGCATCCTCCTCTACGACGAGGGGCTGCTCGACGACGAGGATGTCGACGAGATCGGTCTCGAAGAGGCCGCCGAGGAGAACAACTGGCACGTCGTGCCGATGGACCTCCGCGGTATCGCCAAGGAACACGGCCGTGAGATTATGCGGAACACGGCCGGTATCGGCGCGACAGCGGCCATTCTCGACATCAGTACCGACGAGTTCGAGCAGCTCATCAAACAGAACATGAGCGGCGACATGCAGGAGGCGAACCTCAACGTTCTTGCGGACGCCTACGAAGCCGCTAGCGAACTCGATATCGACCACGATATCGAGGTGCCTGAGAGCTCCCACGACGAGGAGCAGGTCATTCTCTCGGGCTCGAACGCCATCTCCTACGGCGCAATCGACGAGGGCTGTCGCTTCATTTCGGGCTACCCCATGACCCCGTGGACCGACGTGTTCACGATCATGTCCCAACACCTGCCCGAGTTCGGTGGCATCTCCGAGCAGGTCGAGGACGAGATCGCCGCCGCCGCGCTGGCACTCGGCGCGTCCCACGCCGGCGTGAAAGCCATGTCCGGGTCTTCCGGCGGTGGCTTCGCGCTGATGTCCGAACCGCTCGGACTGGCGGAGATGACCGAGACGCCCATCGTGCTGGTCGAAGCGATGCGAGCCGGCCCCTCGACGGGGATGCCGACCAAGCCCGAGCAGGCTGACCTCGAACACGTCCTGTACACGTCACAGGGCGATTCGGCTCGCGTCGTGTTCGCGCCCGCGAACATCCGTGAGTGTTACACACAGACCCGCTCGGCGTTCCGCATCGCCTACGAGTACCAGATCCCGTCCATCGTCATCTACGACCAGAAGATCCAGGGCGAGCTCCGGAACCTCCCGGCCAGCCACTTCGACGAGGAACCGAACGCCGATCCCGGCTCGGTCCTCACCGAAGATGAAATTCAGGACGCAGCCCACCACTCCTCCGGGAAATTCCAGCGGTTCCTCCACGAGCCCGAGGACGGTTCGAACGTCAGCCCGCGCTCCGTGCCGGGCCAGAAAGACGGCCGCTTCCTGGCAACGGGTAACGAGCACAACCCATCGGGCCACATCAGCGAGGACCCCGAGAACCGCATCGCCCAGATGAACCGTCGGCTCAACAAGCTCGACGACATCCGCGCTGACCTGGACGAGAACACGTCCCACCAGACCTATCGCGGTCCCGAGGACGCCGACTACGGCATCCTCGTGTGGGGCAGCCAGCAGGGGACCGTCTTCGAGGCCGTCGACCGGCTCAACGAGAACGGCCACTCCGTGAAGGCGCTTGGCGTCTCCGACATGGCCCCGTACCCGGAAGACGAGGTCTCCGAGTGGCTCGAATCTGTCGACGAGGCGCTCGTCGTCGAGATGAACGCCACGGCCCAGTTCCGCGGCCTGACCCAGAAGGAACTCGGCAAGTACGGCGACAAGATGTCGAGCTTGCTCAAGTACAACGGCAACCCCTTCGAGCCCGCCGAGATCGTCGACGGGTTCGAATCTAGCATCGACGGCGAGGAACTCGCCGCGAGCAACATGAAGTACGTCCCCGCGGCAGGTGACTAACCAATGAGTGCATTCTCAGCAATCAACGAAGAACGCGAGATCGAGCGCGACGAGTTCACACCCGGCATCGAACCGCAGGCGACCTGGTGTCCGGGCTGTGGCGACTTCGGCGTCCTCAAGGCGCTCAAGCAGGCCATGCCGGAAGTCGGCAAGAACCCTGACGAGGTCGCGCTGTTTACCGGTATCGGCTGTTCCGGCAAGCTCAACAGCTACTTCAACAGCTACGGGTTCCACACCATCCACGGCCGCTCGCTGCCCGTCGCCCGGGCCGCGAAGCTCGCCAACCCCAACCTCGAAGTCATCGCGGCCGGCGGGGACGGCGACGGCTACGGTATCGGTGGGAACCACACCATCCATACGGCCCGTGAGAACCACGATATGACCTATATCGTGTTCAACAACGAGATCTTCGGGCTGACCAAGGGCCAGACCTCGCCGACATCGCCGAAGGGCCACAAGTCCAAGACACAGCCCCACGGCTCGGCGAAGTCGCCGATCCGGCCGCTGTCCCAGCAGCTCAACGCCGGCGCGACCTACATCGCCCGCACGGCGGCTGTCAACCCGAACCAGGCCAAGGAGATCATCGCCGAGGCCATCGAACACGACGGCTTCGCGCACATCGACTTCCTGACCCAGTGTCCGACCTGGAACAAGGACGCGAAACACTACGTCCCGTACACGGATGTACAGCAGTCCGACGAGTTCGACTTCGATGTCTCGGACCGCGCGGAAGCCGCCGAGATGATGCGAAAGACCGAGGAGCGACTGTACGAGGGCGAAGTGCTGACCGGTCGGATGTACGTCGAAGACGCGCGACCCTCCTACGGCGAGGAGAAGCGCCAGATCGGTGAGATGCCCGAGGAACCGCTCGCAGAGCGGTACTTCGACGAGGACGCCGAGTGGGAGCGGACCTACGACAACCTCCTCGAACACCATAAGTAAGCGTCGCTGGCGGCCCACAGATATCCCCCGAACGAGGGTTTCTGGTTCGGAAGATATTTTTTCATGCACCGAAAAGAATAGTCCATGAGTGCCGAGTCCACGGAGCGTCGAATCCTGTCGGTCCTTGAAGAGGACGCACAGGCTTCGTACGCAGAAATCGCGGAACGAGCCGATGTATCGAAGCCGACGGTGCGAAAGTACATCCAGAAACTCGAAGAGGAGGGCGTCATCGTCGGTTACTCCGCCGATGTCGACCCGAAGAAACTGGCTGGCCAGTCGATTGCCCTGGTCGGCATCGATATTGCCAGCGATTGCTACGTCGAAGCCACGCGGAACCTCAAGGAGATCCCTGAGGTGGAGGAACTGTACACCTCAAGCGGCGATCACATGCTGATGGCGGAGGTCCGAGCGATAGATGGGGACTCGCTGGCAGACGTGATCGAGGACAAGATTCTCGCCCTTGACGGCGTTACCGCCGCACATCCGTCGTTTCTCCAGGAACGGCTGAAGTAACGGGTTTTTAGACGCTCCAGCGCTGACTGCAGGGTATGCTTTCTCGGCTGGTGCTCGGACTCGGGCCGACGGCCGCGGACCTTCTCGATGGGATTAGCGATGACCGCGGCGAGCTGACGGTCGTGACGGAAGACGAGCACCGCGCTGAGACGCTTCGGGCGGACGGTATCAACGTGCTCGAAGCGGACCAGTCCGACCCGGCCGTGCTCGCCGATCTCGATGTCCGGCCCGAGAGCGTCATCGTCGCCAGCGAGGACCCCGAACGGAACGCCGCGGCGGCGGCGGCCGCGCGTGACTGTTTTCCCGACGCGTTCCTCTTTGCCTACGCCGGCCGCGGCGCGACGGCCGAGCAGCGCGACCGACTCGACAGCGTGGCGGACCGCGTGGTCGATCCGCTGGCCGTCGTCACCGATCACCTCGCCAAGTCCGTCGGTGACGAGGGAACACGAGCCAGACAGCTCAATCAGGTACTACGGACGATTGACGACCACCTCGCCGTCGTCACCCACGACAACCCCGACCCGGACGCAATCGCCAGCGCCGTCGCCCTCGCCACGCTCGCAGAACGGGCCGGCTGCGAAGTGACGGTCTGTTACTACGGGGAGATCTCCCACCAGGAGAACCGGGCGTTCGTGAACCTCCTCGAATTCGACCTCCGGAACCTCGATGCCGATTCGACGGACGAACTGGCGGCGTTCGACGGGTTCGCGCTGGTCGACCACTCCAGAGCCGGTGTTAACGACCAGCTCCCGCCCGATACCCCTATTGATATCGTCATCGACCACCATCCGCCGCGTGTCCCGATCGAGGCCCGCTACGTTGACCTCCGGAGCGGCGTCGGGGCGACGAGTACGCTGCTTGTCGACTACCTCCAGCGCTTCGACATCGACATCCCGACGCCAATCGCGACGGGCCTGCTGTTTGGAATCCAGGTCGACACGAAGGATTTCCGGCGAGAGGTCGTCGCGGCGGACTTCGAGGCCGCCGCGCACCTCGTGACGAACGCCGATATGGCGACGCTCCAGCGTATCGAAGACCCGAGCGTCAGCCCGGAGACGCTGTCGGTCATCGGCCGCGCGATCACGAACCGCGAGCAGGAGGGATCGGTGCTCCTGACCGGTGTCGGCGAGATCGGCGACCGGGACGCGCTCGCACAGGCGGCCGACAGGCTGCTCGATCTCGAAGGCGTGCAGGCGACGATGGTGTACGGCGTCATCGACGGAACGATTTACGCCTCCGCACGGGCGCGCGGAGCGGATATCGACCTGGGCGAGGCTCTGCGGGACGCCTTCGGACAGATCGGCTCCGCGGGCGGCCACGCCGACATGGCGGGCGCACAGATCGACCTGGGAGTGATGGATACCGTCGACGAGCGCGAGGAGTCACTGGAGGACATCGTCCGCTCTATCGTCTCGGATCGGTTTCTCGACGCTATCCAGTCGCGGTCCCACCGCCTGCTCGGGCACGTCTACGCGCGCTCTGACTACGATGTGGCCGCGTTCACGGAACCAACGGCGCTCAGGCAGGACGGCGAGACCGATCTCGTGACAGCTCGCGATAGGCCCGACGCGCCGGATGGCGAAACCGAATGGGACTGGAACGGCACCGCGACGGGTACAGCGGACGATGACGCGGCGGATGAGGCGGACGACGAGACAGATGCGGCGGACGATGACGCGACGGATGCGGCGGACGACGAGACGGCCGACACGGAAGGGGTCAGCACGGACTCACTCGTCGAACCAGATGACGCCGACTCGTCGTAGGCGAGCCTTTTTTGCCGTCGGTCGAGAACGCTGAGTCGATGGAGGAATCGAGTCGACCGACGGTCGGAGACTACATGACACGCGAGGTTGCCACCGTCGAACTCGACGACACTGTCGGGGAGGTCGCCCGACGCATCGCCGACAACGACCATTTCAGCGGGTTTCCGGTGACCGACGGCCGCCGCGTCGAGGGATTCGTCAGCGCCCGTGACCTGTTGCTCGCGGAAGATCACGAGCCGATGTTCCGCGTGATGACCGAGGACATCCTCGTGGCGCACCCAGATATGGCCGTTCAGGACGCCGCCCGCGTTATCCTGCGGTCAGGCATCCAGAAACTCCCGGTTGTCGACGACGCCGGCCACCTGGTCGGGATCATCTCGAACGCCGACGTGATCCGCTCCCAGATCGAGCGGGCGACGCCGGGGAAGGTGGACAAGCTCAGTCGAACACTTGAGAACATCCACGGGATCAGGACACACGAGGACCGCCGAGAGGTGGAACTCGACGACCTGACACCAACACAGACGACGGTGTACGCCGACGAACTCGAAGGCCGGGTGTACGAACTCGAACGGGGGCTGGCAGAGCCGCTGGTCGTCATCGACAACGGCGGGGACCTCCTGCTGGCGGACGGCCACCACCGCGTGAAAGCCGCGGCACGACTGGATATCGACGAGATGGACGCCTACGTCATCGTCCTTGACGAGACGGTCGAACTCGGAATGGCCGAAACCGCGGCAGACTCCGACCTGGAGTCCATCGACGACATCGAGGTCGTCGACTACGCGCACCACCCGCTCGTCCAGACGACGGAGCGACTCCAGAACTGACCCCACTCGTTCTCGCGTCTCGGAACGCAAAACCCGTGTCGCCCGAACCTTCTTGCTAAATGATGACAAATACGAAGGCATGTTCGACGAGTCGGACCTCCAGCGCATTCGCGAGCGGAAAGACGAGTGGGAATCGGAGACGCGCGACCCCGTACTGGACGCCTACGGCGAACGCAAGGACCGGTTCGCCACCGTGTCGAATCTGGACGTAGACCGGCTCTATACCCCGCTCGATGTCGACGATATCGACTACGAGGACGACATCGGCTTCCCCGGCGAGGAGCCGTTCACCCGCGGCGTCTACCCGACGATGTACCGCGGTCGGCCCTGGACCATGCGGCAGTTCGCGGGCTTTGGCACCGCTGATGAGACCAACGAACGGTTCCACTACCTCATCGACGAGGGCCAGACCGGGCTGTCAACGGCCTTCGACATGCCGACGCTGATGGGCATCGACTCCGACGACGTGATGGCCGACGGCGAGGTGGGCAAGGAGGGCGTCGCTGTCGACACGCTGGCGGATATGGAGCGGCTCTTCGACGGCATCGATCTCGATGAGGTGTCGACCTCCTTCACTATCAACCCCAGCGCGCCGGTTATCTACGCGATGTACATCGCGCTGGCCGACCAGCAGGGGGTCCCACGCGAGGAAATCCGGGGCACCCTCCAGAACGACATGTTCAAGGAGTTCATCGCACAGAAGGAGTGGGTCATTCCGCCCGAGCCGTCGCTGAAACTGGTCACCGACGTGATCGAGTTCGCCAGCCAGGAGACGCCGAAGTTCAAGCCCGTCTCGGTGTCGGGCTATCACATCCGCGAGGCCGGTTCGACCGCGGTACAGGAACTCGCTTTCACGCTCGCGGACGGCTTCGCCTACGTCGAGGACGGGCTGGATCGCGGCATGGGGGTCGACGAGTTCGCCCCCCAGCTCTCCTTTTTCTTCAATTCACACAACTCAATCTTCGAGGAGATCGCGAAATTCCGTGCGGCCCGGCGCATCTACGCCCGCGTGATGGACGACTGGTACGGGGCCGAGGCCAAGGAGAGCAAGCAACTGAAGTTCCACACCCAGACCGCCGGGCAGTCGCTGACAGCCCAGCAACCACTGAACAACATCGTTCGGGTGACGATTCAGGCCCTCGCGGGCGTGTTCGGCGGGACCCAGAGTCTGCACACGAACAGTTTCGACGAAGCGTTGGCCCTGCCTTCCGAACAAGCCGTCCGCGTCGCCCTCCGGACCCAGCAGATCATCGCGGAGGAATCGGGTGCCGCGGACATCGTCGACCCGATGGGCGGCAGTTTCGCAATCGAATCCCTGACCGACGAGGTCGAGGAGAAGGCGATGGCCTACATCACCCATATTAGGGACGAACTCGGCGACGGGTCGGTTCGGGACGGCGTCATCGAGGGCATCCAGCAAGGCTACTTCCAGCGCGAGATTCAGGACGCCGCCTACGAGTACCAGGAGCGCGTCGAAAGCGATGAAGAAATCGTCGTCGGCGTCAACAAGTACACTGTCGAGGAGGACACCGAACCCGAGATTCTGACCGTCGACGAAGACGTACAGGAGCGCCAGCGCGACCGCTTAGCGACGGTCAAGGCGGACCGGGACGACGCGGCCGTTGAAGCAGCGCTCGACGAACTCCGGAACGTGGTCGCAAACGGCGGGAACGTCATGCCGGTCATCATCGACGCGGTAAAAGCCTACGCGACGATGGGCGAGATCATGGCCGTTTTCGAAGCCGAGTACGGCAGCTATCAGGAAACAGCGAGCGTCGCCTAATTCGGCGTCGTCTCGTCGACCCGCTCGGAGACGTACATGACCAGTCCGAGCAACGCGCCGAGGCCGACCCCGACGGTAATGAATCCGTACAGGGCCACACCAAAGGGCGTCGGCGGCAGCGCGATGACGCCGAACAGCTCCGGGTCGAGGTCCTCCGGGCGAATGCTGCCCAGTACGAACCCCATCACGCCGGCGAGCACGACGATGCTGACGTACAGCCGAACGACAATTTTCCGCCCGGACCGGCCGTCGACTTGGTCGTTCATGTGGGAACGAAGGCACCGAGACGATTAGCCTTTTTCACTTCCGTCCCGTAGGGGGCCTATGTCCCAGAAGGAACTGCTGTTTCTCGTCCTGTCGGGAATCGCGCTTATGATGTTCGTGACGGCCATGGTGCTCGTCTCCGGCGCGAGCTGACGCGTACTCCGGTCGCCACTACATTCAACGAACGCACACAACAGCAAAAAGCTCGACTGCCGCCCGTTACTCGTCTTCCTGGCCGCCGTCAGCGAGCAGCGACGGGTCTTTCTCCGGTTCCTCGGCTTCGAGTTGCTTGTCGAACCACTGGAACTCGCGGTCCAGCATACCGTCACGTTCGAGGTTCCACGGGTCGCCGTCCTCGACTTTCGGCCCTTCGAGCCACGACTGGACGATGTTCCAGACGAAGAACAGCTGGCCGATGAACAGGATGACCGCGCCGACGGTCGCGAGCTGGTGGAACGTCTGGACCTGCGTCAGCGGCGCGATAGCGCCGTCGAACTGGTAGGTGGCGTAGCGTCGCGGCATGCCCAGATAGCCCAGCGCGAGCATCGCGAAGAACGTGATGTTGGTCCCGACCATCGAGAGCCAGAAGTGGGCCTTCCCGAGCGTGCGCTGGTACATCCGGCCGGTGAACACCGGGAACCAGTAGTAGATGCCGGCGAAGGCCGCGAAGCCGATGGCTCCCATCACGATGTAGTGGAAGTGCCCCACGACGTAGTAGGTGTCGTGCAGGATCATGTCGACGGGGATGGAGGCGAGGAACACGCCCGTGACGCCGCCGATGATGAAATTCGAGACGAAGCCGATACAGAACAGCATCGGCGTCGTCAGACGTAGGCGGCCGTTCCACATCGTCGTGATCCAGTTGAACGTCTTGACGGCGCTGGGTATTGCGATAGCCAGCGAGACAGCCATGAACGAGGCCCGGAGCCGCGGGTCCATGCCCGTCGAGAACATGTGGTGGGCCCAGACGCCAAAGGAAAGGACGCCGATGGCAAGCGTGGAGTAGACGACGAATTTGAAGCCGAACAGCTTTCGGCCGGAGAACTTCGGCAGGATGAGGCTGACAAGTCCCATCGGCGGCAGGACGAGGATGTACACCTCGGGGTGGCCGAAGAACCAGAACAGGTGCTGCCACAGCAGCGGGCCGCCACCCTCGACGGCGAAGAACGTCGTCTGGAGGTTGCGGTCAAGGAGGAGCATGACGATGGCGCTCCCCAGCAGCGGGAAGGCAAAGAGGATCAGCGCGGACTGGGTAAGGATCGTCCACGAGAAGATGTCGAGGTTCGCCCAGTTGACCTCGCCGTCACGCTCCGTGAAGATGGTCGCGATGAAGTTGACCGCCCCCATCGTCGCCCCGATACCGGAGAGATGCAGTCCCAGCAGCATCAGGTCGACGCCGGGGTTGGTCTGCTCAACCGACAGCGGCGTGTACATCGTCCAGGCCGTGCGGGCCGGCTCGATCATGTTCTCGGTCACCGGCGCGAGGAAGAACCCGGCCCAGATGAGCAACGCGGCGGGCGGAAGGATCCAGAATGCGATGGCGTTGATCCGCGGGAACGCCATGTCGTCGGCCCCGATGAGCAGCGGGATAAAGTAGTTCGCGAACGCCGCGATGATCGGCGTCCCGAACAGGAACAACATCGTGATGCCGTGACTCGTCAGGATGGAGTTGTAGGCGTTGTTGCCCAGAATCGCCCCACCTGGAACGACGAGCTGGATGCGGATGAGCATCGCCATAACGCCACCGACGGCCAGCGCGATGACCGCGTACACACCGTACAACAGCCCGATGTCCTTGTGGTCGACGGTTGTTAGCCAGCGAATGATACCTGCGGGCTTTTCCCGGTTGATGACCGGCGTCTCATCGCCCGTGACGGCGCCGCCACCCGCCAGCGGCGTGTACGACCGCCAGTTCTCGACACGGGTGAGAAGCGCGGCGACGCCGACGAGGAGGACGGCCATCAGCCCCGTCAGCACAAGATCTCCTGCTACCATAGTCGTCCTTCAGGACTGGGACATTATCAAAGGGTCGATTCCTGCAGCAACGACGACGAAATACGGCTCCCATCCGGCAATGCAGACACAGAAACACGAGGTCCTACGCGCTGTCTTCCGATGGCCGGTACAGTCGGTTCCGGAAACGAGTTGTCCGTGCCTGTTGCTCAATCCTCGTGGCCGAGTTCGCCGGACTCCTGTTCGGCGCCCTCGATGGCCTTCCCGGCGTAGTAGGTCAGGACGGCGAGCAGCAGGAACATCGAGATCATCAGTGCGAACTGCATCCCGGAGAAGACGGGATCGGTTCCGAACGCCGGGAACGCGGCGAACGCGACGATGAAGAAGAAGAGAATCCCCAGCGGGATGACGTTCACAGTGAGGTCGAGCAGGGTGTCTTTTTCGAACCCGAACAGTGCCATGAATAGCCGTTAGAACAGGCCAGTAAATAGAGTGTTGGTTTCGCTCAAACGGGCCGGTATCCGTCTCACGCCGCAGTCTGTTCCATTATCGAGGCGACACTGCCCATCGCCATCATCACGACGCCAGCCACGGCGACGGCGACCAGCCGAGTGAGCAGCGGTCCGGTTCCGACGTTCGACAGCGCGATTTCGGCGGCCGGGACCTGCCAGACAGTAAACGCAGCGGCGACGACGATGAGAACCGCGCCGACGCCCAGCAGGGTCGGCCACGGCCGCTCGACGTAGCCGGACTCGGTCAGGATGCCGGCGATACTGCCGCCGAACAGAATCAGCCCGAAGACGGCCACCGGAAAGAGGCCGACGAACACGCCGATCTCTGACAGTGCTAGTCCCAGTGCGACGAACACCGGCCACGGACTCGCGGTCGGATACTGGTCGCTCAGTCCCGGCTCCTCTACCATACCCGTACTTGCGACCGCTGGGTCATATGTCCATCGGACCGGTGGTGCTACGGCCAGACAACGATGCCGAACGCAAGGTGGAACCCGCCGATTGCAGTAAAACCGGCCGCGACGAGCCAGTCGCCGGGCCGCGAACCCATGTGTCGCTGGGTTACCGCCCTGAGAAACCACCAGACTGCGAGCCACACGAGTAGATACGGCGCGAACCACGCTCCGAGCCACCGGCTTACGAGGAGGTCAAGTACGCCGATAGTCACCAACACGTAGCTCACGGCGTGATTCATTATCTGGGCGATGCCGCGCACATCCGACCGTTTCGTCTGGTAGGTGACCACCAGGAGCGAGAGCGGGCGCAGCGGCGCTCCCTCGGTCGGTATCGCGCCGTCGAAATCAAGCAAGCGGGGCATCGCAAAGTGGACGAGGCCCAGCACGACGGTAAACACGCCACAGACACCGAACCCGACGACGCGAACGATATCGACCACCATTGGAGGTATTCGACTACCCTTCTCCGGGGGTGACAAAAAGCGCTCCGTCAGTCGTCCCACCCGAAAAACGACTGATGTTGTGGGCACAAACTATTTGTCTGCCATCCGGCTTGGTGGGAGTAATGAGTACACGCACGGTCGAACGGGTCGACGGCTGGGAGTCGGTTCCGTTCGATGGCGGGTTCGCGGGCCTGCAGAAACTCGCCGGACAGGAGTTCTCCGGCGCGGTCATTGCGGGTCCGACGCGCCTGTTCATGTTGAACGGGACCGTCGTCGGCGTCCTCGACGGCACTATCGACGATTTCGAGGACGCGTCGGGAACAGCGAAACGGTCGCCACACGAGGCCCTGCCCCTGCTTGCAGTGATGCAGGAGCGTGCCGACGAGGTCAAGGCGCAGTACTACACCGAAGACACAGCCCTCGAAGAAGTCGACCAAACGCTGTCGAGCGGCAACTTTACCGGTTTTATCGAACTCTCCGAGAACGTCCTCTCGGGCGATTACTACACTGTCTATCACCAGGGCCGCTCGATGAGCGTCGCCTGGGTCGGCAACTCCGATAAGCTGCTCACTGACGACGAAGCCTTCGAGACGGCCAACGACGAGGTCGGTATCTACGAGGTCATGCCGGTCGACATCGAGCCAATCGAGATTCCGGAGCCGCCGGAAGACGACACGGACGAAGAGTCGGGGGACGCGGCGGCTGCCGCCGATCCGCTCGATGCCGGTGATGACCTAAACGCCGCTGCGGAACCGGACGACGCTGACGCGGTAGACGCAGGGCCGACAGATGAGGTGGAGCCTGACGAGCCGACACCCCGGGACGGCGCTGGCAGCGACGAACCGGTGGAGACGCCGTCGGGTGCCGTTGCGGACACCAGTACCGATGGCACCGATCAGACCCAGCCTGCGGCAGAATCGACGCCGGATCGCAGTCCCGCAAGCGGGGGGCCGCCAGGGTCGAAAGCCGCCGGTGCGACATCCGATCGGTCCCGCCGGGGTTCCGAGCCGAGTACGGACGACCAGCCGGAAGCGGACGAGACGCTGGATACGGACGACACACCGGACACGCGAGCGACCACGGAGACCGACACCGAAACAGCCCCGCAATCCGACCGCAGTGCCCCCGACCAGCAGACCACTGACCGCGACACTGCGGCAGCGGCCGAGTCAAGAAGCCCGGCGACAGAGCCATCAGAGACGAAGGAAACCCAGCAAGCCAGTGCCCGGAGTTCGCCGGCACAGAGCGAACCGCCGACCGCGACCGAGGGCAGCGCGGAGTCGACCGACGCGAACCCGAGCCGGAGTCACGAGCCACAGCCGGCCCAGTCACAGTCCGGGACGGCGGCGGCTTCGACGCCGGAGTCCGGGTCGGGCGAGTCAAGCGCAGGCCTGGAAACGCGCTCGATTCCGTCGTTGGACCCGAACAAGTCCGGGGGCGCCCAGGAGAGCCCGACCACGAGCGTCGAACCCACGCAAACCCCGCCAACAGGGGGGCCACAGGCATCGACGCCGCGACGCGATCAGCCGGCACAGGACGACCCGACGCCGTCGGCCGGGTCCGATGCCCAGACGACGCCGTCCCAGGAGAACCCTACTGCGGCTGAACAGGACTCGCAACCGACCAGTGACCAGCCGTCCCAACCGTCGACGGCGGGCCAGTCACAGCCGCCGGCAGACGAGGCCACGTCGTCGCCCGAGCCCGAACGCGTCGCCGAACTGGAGTCGGAACTGGAACAGCGGGCCGAGGCGGTATCTGCACTCGAAGCCGACATCGCGGACCTGGAGGCCACGAACCAGGAGCTCCGGGACGAGCGCGACCGTCTGGAGTCGGAGCTGGCGGACGCACGCGCCGAGATCAGCCGGCTGGAAGAGCAACTCGACGAGCAGGACGACACCAGCGCAAGCGGTGCACGGCTCAGCGCCAGCGAGGCGATAAACGGGACAAACCTCTTCGTCAGGTACGACTCGAAGGGGAAAGCGACGCTGGAAGACGCCAAAGACAGCGACGCGAGCCGCGAGGAAGTCGAGGCGAATCTCAGACTGGAGTACCACACACAGTTCGAAGCTGAGGGAGCCACAGTCGGCGGGACGCCGTTCCAGGAGTTCCTCGAAGACAGCATCCAGTACCGCTTCGTCAACTGGCTCATTCGGAACCTCCTCTATGAGATCCGGGACACCGGGCACGCGGGGGCGATGAAGGACCTGTACGAGGGTCTCCCGGCCATCGACCGCGCTGAACTCAACGGGAACGTGACGGTGAAATACACGGAAGACGGCCAGGAGAACCGCTCGCAGGAACGGTTCGATGTGGTCGTCCGCGACCGGATGGGGAACCCGCTGGTCGTCGCCAACATCAACGACTCGCGCGAACCGGCCTCCGAAGGCCAGATGTCGGACCTCATTCGCAACGCCGAGCGGGTCGGCAACGCCTCCGGGTCGCTCGCGTCGGCGTTTCTCGTGACGAGCAGTTTCTTCGAGCCGGGGGCGCTCGAAACCGCCGAGGAAGCCACCTCTAGCGGGCTGTTCAACCGCGATAAGCGGAAGAGCTTCGTGAACCTCTCGCGCAAGGAGGGCTTTCACCTCTGTCTGTTAGAAGCGAGAAACCAGGAGTTCCACCTGGCGGTCCCGGAACTCTAAGAGAGAAGCTTAGCCTTCGATTTCGGCCGCGTCTTCGATCTTCATACCTTCGAGCTTGTCGATGATCTCGTCGACCTTCTCGTCGAGGTCGTCGACGAACTCACCGGTCTGTTCGGTCGTGATCGCACCCTGGCTGGAGGGCTCGATGAGGTTCTCTTCTTCGAGAACGCGCAGAGAGTACCGCACTTTGTGGTGCGGGTAGCCGGTTTCGTTGGACATCTTCACGATTCCGATAGGCTCGTTCTCGATAACCATGCGAAGCACTTGCAAGTGGCGCTCCAGCATGTCAACTTCCTTCTCAAGCCTGTCTATCATGGCAATTGTTAACTTGTGTTTGTGGTATTTAAAGGTTCTCCCTCGGACAACCGCTATAACGTTGATACGTTCGAACAGGGGTGTCTTAAAACCGTCGTAACGATTCACATGGGTACTGCTCACGAGCGTGATATCCGGACCGTAATCTGTTTATCACGGTGGCTGGAAGGTGCGTGCGATGACCGTAACCATCGTCGGCTCACAGCTCGGCGACGAAGGGAAGGGCGGCATCGTCGACCTGTACGGCGACGACGTAGATGTCGTCGCGCGCTATCAGGGCGGCGACAACGCCGGCCACACCGTCGTCCACGAGGGCGAGGAGTACAAGCTCTCGTTGGTTCCGAGCGGAGCCATCCGCGGCAAGGTCGGCGTGCTCGGCAACGGGTGCGTCGTCAATCCGCGAACGCTGTTCGACGAGATAGACACGCTTCAGGAACGCGGCCTCGACCCGGACGTTCGCATCGCCGAACGAGCACACGTCATTCTTCCGTTCCATCGCGTGCTCGACGGTATCGAGGAGAAAGTAAAGAGTGAGACGGATCAGGAAGTCGGCACCACGGGCCGGGGTATCGGCCCGACCTACGAGGACAAGGCCGGCCGCCGCGGCGTCCGTGTCGGCGATCTGCTCGACCCGGACGTGCTTCGGGAGCGCCTCGAATACGTCGTCCCGCAGAAGCGGGCCGTCGTCGAGGACGTGTACGGCCTCGACATCAACGAGCTTGAGGACCCAGATGCCTTAGATGTGGATGCCATCTTCGAGGAGTTCCGCGAGTTCGGCCGCCGCTTCGAGGCCGAGGACATGACCGTCAACGCTGGTGCCTTCCTCAGCGCGACTATCGACGAGGGCCAGAACGTCATGCTGGAGGGCGCACAGGGGACGATAATCGACATCGACCACGGGAACTACCCCTACGTCACCTCCTCGAACCCGACGGCGGGCGGCGCGGCGACCGGGACCGGACTCAGCCCCGGCGTCGTCGGCAACGGCGAAGTTATCGGGATCGTGAAGGCGTACCTCACCCGCGTCGGGAGCGGCCCGCTGCCGACCGAACTCGGCGGTGTCGTCGGCGACACGCCCGGCTACGACGAGCAGGGCGAAGGCGAAAACGAGGAGCTGGCGAACTACATCCGCGAGGAGGGCGGCGAGTACGGTACCGTCACTGGCCGCCCGCGACGGGTCGGCTGGTTGGACCTGCCGATGCTCCGCCACTCGACACGTGTCTCGGGCTTCACCGGGATCGCTATCAACCACCTCGACGTGCTCGCCGGCCTCGACGAAGTGAAGGTCGGCCACACGTACACGCTCGACGGCGAGGAACTGGCGTCGATGCCCGCGACCACCGAGCAGTGGGCGCGGTGTGAGGCCACTTTCAAGACCTTCGACGGCTGGCCCGAGGTCGACTGGGCGGATGCCGCCGACGAGGGGTACGACGCGCTCCCGGAGAACGCGAAGGCGTACGTCGAGTACATCGAGTCCGAGCTCGATACGCCGGCCTACGCCATCGGTGTCGGTCCCGGCCGCGGCGAAACCATCGTCCGCGAAGAGCCGTTCTAACGGGTTTCTCTGTCGTATTCGGCCGTTGGACACACGCCCGCCAGTCACCGCTACGTGGCAACAGCCACTGGGAGAGCGGCAGACTTTTGCGACCGCCGGTCCTGGCCGAACGTATGAAAGAGGACCTGATGGAAATCATTTGCTGCCCTCTGGACAAACACGACCTCGACCTCGAAGTGACAGAGCGCGATGACGGGGAAATCCTGTCGGGCGAACTCGTCTGTACCGAGTGTGGTGAGACGTTCCCCATCGAGGACGGCATTCCGAACCTGCTCCCGCCGGACATGCGCGACGAGGCACCGGCCTGAACCTTTTTTTCCTCGCCCCGCGGAGTCACTGCCGTGCCTGACTCCCTGCCCGTGCACCTCAATCGGACGGACATCCACAGCCTGGAGGTTCCAACAGAGTTCGACGCGACAGGGAGCTTCGACGTGCAGTTACACAACCACGGTGAGGCACTGCATGTTCATCTCCATCTCGACGATTCGCTGTCCTCGATTGCGTCGCTTGAGGCCACGAACCACTACGTCCAGGCCGAGACCGAGCGTCCAGTCAGGGTGGCTATCGACGGCGATGGCCCGGTCCGTGGCAAACTCAAGGTCGTGACGGCCCACGGCGCTGAGACCCGGTACGTCGACGTATTCATCCCCGAGGGCGGCACCGAGAACGAACCGGTCATCGTCGACGACGATCTGGCGAAACCACAGCCGAAACCGGCGACGAAGTCAGAGCCAAGTCTCGAAACCCTCTCGACGGGGCCGATACTGGCAGCCGGCGGTTTCACGGTCCTGATCGCGGGACTCATCACGCTGGTGCTCACCCAGAATCTGCTGTTGACCGTCGGCGCGGTCCTCGTGGTTACGGTTTTGCTTGGACTGCTGTCTGTCGCTGTCGTCCGTTCGTCCTGAAAGCAAGCGAGTCACTGCTCCGTCTCGACGCCAGCGAGGTTCCCCTCGTCGTCGAACAGCTTCGCCCGCAGGAACCGCGTTCGGTACCGGTTGGCCCCCTCGTAGATGTCGGCCTCGCGGATGTCCTCGGCCTCGCCGTCGGCGACAGCGTCGATAATGGCCTCTAGCTGTTCTTTCTCGCTTGGCGTGAGTTCGAACTCGTAGGTCTGGGTCCCCTCGCCTTCGAGTTTCGTCCACTGGCGCGCGCCGGCGATGACCAGCGAGCAGGGTTCGCGGCAGGGGAACGCACCCGATCCGCCGTCGACATCGAGGTCCGTCTCCTCGTCGTACTGCCACTCCCGGCGCTTGAGACACTGGGAGTCGTCACAGCAGGCCTCGGCGACCCAGTTGACGTGTTCGTGGCCGTCGCCGCGGTCCCAGGTACTGACGACGCCGTAGATTCCCGTCTGGCGGTCGACGGTGTCCCGCCAGTGGTTCACGTCGAGTTCGCCCTCCCGCTCGCGGTGCCAGTTCGCGATGGTTGCCGGGTAGAACGCGTCGACTGTCGTGACGAACTCGTCAGCCGATAGCTCGGGGAACACCCAGCCGGTCTGGAGCGACGGCGCGGTCTTGAGCGGGCGGTAGTTACCATCGTCGTCGTGTTTCGCGATCTCGCGGGCATCGAGCGGGTCGTCGTGGGTGTCGAGCGCGCTGGTTCCGACATCGGCGTCGGCGCGGTGTCGGACGCCGTAGGTCCGTTCCCCCTCGGAGAGCGTGACGGTCAGGTGGAGTTCACCCCAGGTCACGGAGACCCCGTCCGCGAGCGCGTCGTAGCGCTCGGCCACGTCCCGTTGCTCTGCGCCTTCGAGCCAGCGGAGGAACGCCCAGCGGTCCGGCTTCTGGGGCGCGACAGCGTGCCAAAAGTACCAGTTGCGGACGTGCGGTGACTCCGACGCCACCGACCGGAGCGTCTCTTCGTCGATACCAGTGTGATCCAGGTCCGGCGTCTGGAACGTGTAGCCGTCGGTCTCGTGGGCCACGTGGAGGTCGTCGAAGGCGATGCCGTCGGGGGCGGTTGCCACCAGTGCGTCCACGTACTCGCCGTCCATACGGGAAAACGGAACTCGGTCGGCAAAAGTCGGCTGGTTCCGGCCAGCCAGCGGCGGATTCTGTCACGATTGCTGTCCCGACGGCGACGGTCGGCGTCGTCAGTCTCCGGTCGCGGGCTTTGCGCCGCCGGTCTCCTCGCGCACCTGTTTGATAGCGCTGTCCACGTCGGCACCCGCGTCAGCAGCCCGCTCCAGCACCACGTCGGCCATCAGCGGCTCCGTGCCGACCGCGCCGGCGTACCAGATGTCGTGGCCCTCGACCGTGGTCGGCACGTCGTAGCCCGTCCGGTAGTCGTCAGTCAGCCCCATGTCCTCGGGAATGTCCTCCTGGG
Source organism: Haloarcula terrestris (assembly GCF_031624315.1). Lineage (NCBI taxonomy): Archaea > Methanobacteriati > Methanobacteriota > Halobacteria > Halobacteriales > Haloarculaceae > Haloarcula > Haloarcula terrestris. The sequence continues at coordinate 43,724 of NZ_JAMQOM010000012.1, forward strand.
TGTGGAAGCCGTCGGCGATGAACAGCGGCACGACGACGATGTCGTCGCTTTCGAAGTAGTCCGCCACATCGTCGACTTCGGGGTCTTCGTCCATGAACAGCGCCTGCACCTCGTCGAAGCGCCCCCGCTCGCGGATGCGGTCAGCGTGGTACTGGATGGCTTTCGCGGAGTTCTCGTTGCGCTCGGTGCCGTGGCCGACGACTGCGAGACCGAATCCCTCGCCGACATCGGGGTCGCCAGTGACTGATTCGGCCCGCTGGACGATGACATCGCTCATCGAGTCGTGTGTCCCGACCGGACCGCAGTAGTGGACCGTCTGTTCTGTGTCTTCAGCGGTCAGCGTCGCGTTAGTCGCGCTCGTCCCGTCAGAGTCCCACAGCTCGGGGTCCCAGTCCGCCAGCCGGAACTCCCGGGGAATGACCTGCTCGGTGAAGTAGCCTTCCGAGATGAACAGCGGGACCAGATACACCTCGTCGGCGTCAACGGTCCGTAGCGCCTCTCGGAACGATGGTTCCTCCTTCCAGAAGGACTCACGGACCTCGCCGAACGCGCCGGTCGCCCGAATCGTGTCCGCGTGGTCGTAGGTGGGCGTGCTCGACTCAGCGTTCAGGTGCGAGCCGTGGGCCGCGATAACGAGCGCTTCGTCCATACCTTCGATTGGGCCGAGCCGTCCTTAGGGCCTTCGTTGGCCCGTCCGGATGGCCGGCGGGCTGGGCGGTATCGAACTCGGAGATTGAGTGGTTGCGGGACGATGCCATTCGGCTACAGCCCGAACAGGAGGACGTAACACAGCAGTGCGGCGGCCGCAAGCAGCGCGGCGTGTCCCAGCGCGCCAGCGGCCACGGCTAGACCACCGATGACCCGCTCCGTCGTTTTCAGGGGCTCTCCGAACACCTGCCGTTCGCGTTGTGCAATCGCCATTGTCTTTCCCTCATGTAGAAGGTGGGCGTCGAGAGGGACAATCCCCCCTGACTGTTCTCACTCGCTGGGAGCGGCCCCGCAGTTCTGTGGGGTCGATTGGGAGTGATTGCGATAGTCCCGAATGCGTCGTCGCCGCCGATAGCGTGTCCGCTCGTTCGCGCCCGATAGTACCGTTTTTGACCTGGCCGGCCGTGCAAGCCGTTAATGTCACTCGCAGCCGCGACCAGGGACGCCGTCCGCGAGCGCCCGTTTCTCTACGACGCACTTCGGGCCGGCGTCGTGAACTACACCGCCGCCGCGCGCATGCTCGATATCGACGGCGAGGAGGAGGCCATTGCGACTGCACTCCGTCGGTTTGCAGAGGAACTGGACGACGACCCGGCCAACGAAAGCGACGCCCGCGTGTCGATGGAGAGCGGGCTCGGTCGGGTCAAACCGGCCGACGGTGAAACGGCTGCTGTCCTCGCAGTCGGCGATGCCGCCTTCGCCGAGGGCGCTGGCTCGCTGACGGGCATCGTCGCCACTGGCGACCTTTCTCCGGCAGCACTCGGTGAGGTGCTTGGACGCCTGCGAGCGGCGGACGTTTCCGTCGACGCTGCCGGCGTCACCGACGAGGCGCTCGTCGTGGTGGTGAGCCGCCGCGCGGGACCGGACGCCCTCCGGGTGGTCGAAGCGACGGTACAGGGGTGAGCCGCCTTCCGACGGCTTAAAGCGGGCGGCCCCAGTTTTCCCGATAATGACGCTTCGTGTGACGAACACGTTGACCGGTGAGAAAGAGCCCTTCGAGCCGCGCGACCCCGACTCCGTGTTGCTGTACTACTGCGGGCTGACGACCTCCGATCCGCCGCACCTCGGGCACGCGCGGGGGTGGGTCCACGTCGACGTGATGGCCCGCTGGCTCGACCACCTGGGCTATGCGGTCCACCACGTCGAGAACTTCACCGATGTCAACGAGAAGATCGTCGCTCGCGTCGGCGAGGACGGCGACAGCGAGGCCGACGTGGCCCGCCACTACGTGCAGCAAGTCATCGAGGACATGCGCTCGCTCAATCTCGGTCGCGCGGAGGTGTACCCCCGCGTTTCCGAGCACGTTCCCGAGATCATCGACCTCGTCGAGCGACTCATCGAACAGGGTCACGCCTACGATCAAAACGGCTCCGTCTACTTCGACGTGACCAGTTTCGAGGACTACGGGAAGCTCTCGAACCAGTCCGTCGACGACATCGAGTCACAGGGCGAGGCCACCGAAGGGGAAAAGCGCCACCCGGCCGATTTCGCGCTCTGGAAGGCCGGCGGCGTCGACCCCGAGGACATCGCCGAGCACCAGCACCCCGAGGCCGCACCCGCTGAAGAGGCCTGCCAGACCGCACAGACCTGGGACTCGCCGTGGGGCGAGGGTCGGCCCGGCTGGCACATCGAGTGCTCGGCGATGTCGATGACGCATCTCGATGAGTCCATCGACATCCACGTCGGCGGGCAGGACCTCGTCTTTCCCCACCACGAGAACGAGGTGGCCCAGAGCCAGGCGGCGACCGGAAAGCAGTTCGCGAAGTACTGGCTCCACGTCCGCCTGCTGGAGACCGAAGAGGAGAAGATGTCCTCCTCGCTTGGCAACTACTTCACCGTCGCCGACGCCGTCGCGGAGTTCGGCCCCGACGTGCTCCGGACCTTCCTGCTGTCGACGGCCTACACCTCGCGGGCGACCTACAGCGACGAGACCATCGAGGAGGCCGAGGAGCGCTGGGACCGCCTCTCTCGGGGCTACGAGCGCGCAGTCGAGGCCTGCGACGACGTGGACGCCTACGCGAAGGTCACCGACGAGACGCTCCGCGACGCTGCCGAAGACGCCCGAACTGAGTTCGAGGCGGCGATGAACGACGACTTCAACACGCGGGAAGCGATGACCGCGCTGCTCGACCTGACGGCGGCAGTGAACTCTCATCTCGACGCCCACGAGCACCGTGACTATCAGGGGCTCCGTCGCGCTGTCGAAACTTTCGAGGAATTCGGTGGCGGCATTCTGGGGCTGTCGTTCGGCGAGGACGACAGCGGCGACGTGTCGCTGGCCGGCGACGTGGTCGACCTGGTCCTGAACATCCGCGAGCAGGAACGGGACGCGGGCAACTACGAGCGGGGCGACGAACTCCGGGACGAACTCGAAGCGCTCGGTGTCGAGGTGCAAGACACCGACGACGGGCCGACCTATCGGATCTGACACTTCCGTCCCGGTAGGCGGACTGAAACCGGTGTAACACGCCTCACTACGGCTTTATATACTATTCAGACGTTTATATATTCGTTATGAAATACATGCCAACTACCGCCGATTTTACCCGCGTGGTCGTCTCTCTCATGCTCGTCGTCGCCGCGGCCGGTGCAGTCGCAACCCCCGCCGTCGCACAGAGCGATCAGCCCGACTGGGCCGTCCAGATGTTCGAGGACATGGGGCCGATGGTCGAGACGTACAACGCGAACGTCAACGTGAGTGACTTCGGGTTCGTGGCCAGCCAGCTGCAGGGCGAGAACGTGAACCTCGTCGTGGACGACTCTGCAAACGGAACCGAGGCGTCCGTGTCGTTCAACCTGGACGACAACCTCCGGATGCAGGAACTGGCACTGGGAACGCATGACGACGCCACGATTCAGATGAGCACGGACAAGGCGACGATGGACCGCATCATCGCATCCGCCAACCCCGCGACGGAGTTCAAGAACGCCGTCGTCGATGACGATATCACCATCTCCGGTATCGGGACCGTCAGCCAGGTGAAGTGGGCCGTCATCAACATTGTCGGCGGCGTCCTCCAGGGCATCTTCGGCTGACGCGGCCGGCACAGCCGCTGCCGAGCGGCCACAAAGCGTTTTTCCGTACGCATGGCTCTTGGCATTATATGTCACGCTATTTGCTCCCCGTCGCTGTGGCTCTCCTTTTCGCCACCTCGGGCTGCGTCGGCCTGATAACCGGGGAGACGGTCGAGTTCGACTCCGCACCGGCGTCAGTCAGCGACAGTGCGCTCGAAGAAACCGGCTACGAGCAGGCGATGGCCGACGAGCAGACCATCGAGCGAACGGTCACCGTCGCCGGCCAGGAGCGAACCATCCGCGTCACGAACCACGTCCGGCAGTACGAGCGCGGTATTGACCTCGGGCCGGTGGGTGAGATAAACGCCGGGCGGTTCATCGTTTTCTCGACGCCCAGCGCCACCGTGGCGGGACAGTCGCTGAACCCCGCCGCAACCTGGTCCAACGAACGCCTCATCGAGGAAATCGCCAGCCGGAACGACCAGATCAACGATGCCCAGTTCGAGCGCAACCGGTCGGTGGACGCGCTCGGCGAGTCCCGTGGGGTGGCCGTGTTCTCCGGAACGACGACCATCGAGGGCCAGGACGTGGATGTCTTGATCCATCTCACCAGCTTCGAACACGAGGGCGACGTGATCGTCGCCGTCGCCGTCTACCCAGAGCGCCTCGACGACCGGGAGGGTGACAGGGTCGACACGCTGCTGGGCGGCCTCTCGCATTCAGGCAACTGACGCCGGGGATACTGTTTTCTTTCGGGCCGGTGATGACGGACGCATGAATCGGTTGTTCGTCGCCGGCGTGGCGCTCACGCTTGTCGGCATTGCCGGCTACGTCGTCGGGACGCGCGTCGCCTACCCCGGCCGGTCCGCAGCAGTGATTGCGGTCATGGTCGGCCTGACGGTGGCCGCCGTCGGCCACTCCACACCGGCGGAGGACGAGACGTGATTTCCGCGGTGGTGTACTCCGGCAAACACGCCGTGGAGTACGAGGACCTAGCGGCCGCCCGACGGGCAGTGGGAACGACGTGGGTCCACGTCACTGACGCGACAACCGACGAGATAGCGGCAGTCAGTTCCGCTTTCGACCTCCACTCGCTGGCTATCGAGGACATCCAGAACAACGTGCGAGCGAACGTCCAGGAGTTCAACGGCTACACGTTCGCCCTCGTCAAGTCCGCCTCCCTCACGCCCGGGGAGACGACATTCGACAAAGAAGTGAAGACGACACCGCTTGGCCTGTTCATCGGTCCTGACTGGGTCGTCACGCTGTCAACCGGCTCCGTGCTGTCCGTCCAGCGCGTGATGGACGCCGTGGGTCGCGGCGACGAGCGACTCCTCCACCGTGGACCGGATTTCACCGCCTATCGGGTCATCGATGTCATCGTCGACGCGTACTTCGCCCTGCTGGACGAGATCGAGACCGATATCGAGGCGATAGAGGAAGAGGTGACAGCGTCCACCGATATCGAGACGCTCGAACGGATCAACGACGTTCGTCGCGATCTCCTCTCGTTTCGCAAGCAGGTCTGGCCCGCGCGTGAAGCCATCGGTATCCTCGCCCGCGGCGACCCAAAAGAAGTCCAGCCACAGACTGAGAAGTACTTCCGGGACGTGTACGACCACCTGGTTCAGATCGTCGACCTGACCGAGACCTACCGCGACCTGGTGGCGGGCGCGCGTGACATCTACCTGAACACGGTGTCCCAGTCCACGAACGAGGTGATGAAGGTGCTCACCGTCGTTGCGACGATCTTCATCCCGCTGACGTTCGTCGTCGGCGTGTACGGGATGAACTTCGCCGACAGCCCGTACAACATGCCGGAACTGGGCTGGGCGTACGGCTACCCGGCGGTGATGATCGGAATGGCGATCGTCGTCGCCGTCCTGCTCGTTCACTTCCGCCAGCGGGGCTACCTATAACGCCAGCGGGACGAGCAACACCCCCATTAGGGTCGCCCGGCGAGCGCCGAACTTCGGCGGGAGGTGTCCCACTGCGGTCGCGGCCCCGAACGCACCGACGCCGACCAGGCCGGCAAAGAGCGCGGAGAGACAGACGAGCACTGCAATCACCGACAGCGAGAGGGACGCCGGGTCCAGTTGGCCGACGACGCTGAGATAGCGGTCGCCCAGCGTCGGGACGAGTATCGCGCCGGCGACGGCAGCGATGGCGACCGCGGCCAGCAGCGCCGGTAGCACCAGTGGCACCTCGGCCCGGTCGAGCGCGACGAGAACGCCGGTTCGGGGCGTCCCCAGCGAGATGAGCGCGAACAGCGCAAACACCGCCGTCGCCGTGTTGACGCCGCTCGTCGTGACGATGAACGCCCGCGGTCCCTGATCGGCGATCAGGCCCAGTGCCAGCGTGGCCGCGATGGCACTGGAGATGCCCGGAATGTAGCCGACAGCGCCCCCACAGAGCGTGCCGATGCCTGCGAGAACGCCAACGGTGCGACGTGGCGTCGTCACCGTCGCATCGGCCTGTGGCGGGACGCCCTCCCCCTCGATAGCCGCCAGAAGTACCGGCGAGCCGAACAACCCCGAGAACAGCGGGACCAGCACGTCCGACACGGGTAATGCTCCGGTGATCGGTGCGTCAAGTAGAACAATTCCGAGCAGGCCGCTGGCAGCCAGCGAACATGTCGCTCCGATCTGCTGACGGCGGCCCTGCTCCGTGACCACGAGCAGGACGGCGACGACAGCGAGGAGCACCGACAGCCACGGCCTGAGCAGGGGATACACACGCTCCATCAACAGGGTGAGCGGAATCGCAAGGGGAACGGCAAACACCACGGCCAGGCCGCTCCCCAGCGCCGACAGCCGAAGCGCCTCCCGGCCGCGGCCCTCGATGACCAACTGGTGGCTCGGCAGCGCACTGGCGGCCATCGCTGGGTCCGGCACGCCAAGTGCCAGCGCTGGAACCACATCGAGAAAGGTGTGTGTCACGCCCGCGGCCAGCATCGCGACACCGACGTAGAGCCGCGGCCCGGGCAGGCTGCTCGCCGCGGCCGCGAGCAGGAGCGCGAAGGTGTTGGCGTGTAGCCCCGGAACAAGTCCGCTGAGGGTTCCAAGGCCGACTCCCGCCCCGACCGCAGCGAGCAGCGCGAGCGTCGCTGTTGGGTCGACGGCGGGAGTCTCCGGGAGCATACCGGGTCGTGGCCTCGTTCCCGTACTTGAACCTCCGTACCGGCCGCGTCTTCATCACCTCACTCCGCCGAACTGTCGTACATACCGTCGAAGGCCTGCTCGCCACGGATAAGTTCGTCGACACCCTCGGTAAGCGTCACCTCGCCGAAGACCGTCGCGCTGTAGTACGTGTAGAGACCGTCCTGACCGCGGTCCGTCCGCTGGCGCTTCTCGACGAGGCCGGCATCGGCGAGCGTGTTGAGGTGGTAGTGGAGCGTGCTGTCGTCGACATCCAGCGTATCGTCCAGTTCTGTCGGGCTCATCGCGCCACCGTGGACGAGGCGGTAGAGAATCTCGTACCGGGTCCGGTTGCCGACGGCAGCGTGCATATTCAGGTACTCCTCGAGGCTGAGAACGCTGTCGTCGGGCAGCAGGTCGGCCGGGTCGTCCGGTGGCTTCCCGTCCACCGGTCGCGATTTGTCTGTCGACATCCTGATTAGGTATACGTACAGCCTACATTTAGCTGTTATCAAGCCAAATAATACTGAGAATACCTACTTTTATATATTTATGGCGAAGTACTGTCAGTATGGCGACTGAAATAACCCGTGAGAGAATTACGGGTCAGGTCGGAGATGTCCGATACGACCAGTTCCTATTCTATCTGATGGGTCCCTATAAGTCGTTTAATCTCAACTACGTTCTCAGCGAATCTGAACGAGATGAAATCGATATTGCTGACTTGCCAGGGCCACTCCGGACGCTGTTTCAGAATAAAGACGACATCGACGCAGCGAAAGCGCTGTTGCGGCGGGTACAGGGTTCACTCCGGGCCCACCCAGGCATTAATGCCTTCCTAGCGCTCGATATCGACATCGACACCGATGACGTGGACGCGGCAACACAGAGCATCGAGTTCGCCCGATGTAGCAACGCCACTGCGTTTATTCTCCCGTTTCTCGGTCACAACTTTGGTGTCGGTGAAGAGGCTGGCAGTATCCTTGAACGCCTTGCCGACACGCACGGAGATCGAATGGTATTCGTCCACGAGGACGATGTCACGAGTGCGATGATTCGGTCGGCGTCGGTACGCTGGGACTTACGGATCGAGACGTACGAAACCGAATCGGAACTCGTCGACACACTGCGTCGGTTCGCCGGTGGTGTCATGCACCGCGAGCGTCGCGGAGACCTCGCCCGTCTCGACTGATTCGGAATACAGTCGGCGTATTTCACCGCTCCACAGCGTGGTGCGGTCCGACTGGACCGTGCTCTGGACAGGTCCCAGCGATAGGGGTGGCGTTGAGACAGCAGTGGCGACTGTCGGTCGCGACCAGTCCTGTCGAGAGGGCGCTCCCGCAGAGGCGACAGCGGAGGTCCGACTCGCTCATACATATCCTACCGCTCGCAGCCTCCTGAACCTGGCGAGCTTTTTGGTGTGTCGGCCATTCGTACCGGCATGAGCAACGAGTCCCGAAAGTCGGCCGGATTCAAGGACCGGACGCCGGTGACAACGGCCAGGGAGACGCTGCTGGACGCAGTGACGCCACACGAGCGGACGGAACGCGTCGCACTGCGCGACGCGGACGAGCGCGTCGTCGCCACGGATATCACCGCCGAGCGAGCGGTGCCCCACTACCGCCGGGCGGCGATGGACGGCTTCGCCGTCAGAGCCGAGGATACCTTCGGTGCGAGCCAGCGGTCACCGGCATCGCTCCGGGTTGGCGAGACAGTGACTACAGAGACAGCGGCTCGCGTCCACACGGGGAGTGAACTCCCGGAGGGTGCCGACGCCGTCGTGATGGTCGAGGAGACCGAGGTGACCGGCGACAGCGTCACCGTGTTCGACGCGGTCGCGGGCGGGGAGAACGTCGCGCCCGTCGGCGAAGACGTATCCGAGGGACAGACGCTGTACGAGGCGGGCCACCGGCTCCGCCCGTCGGACCTGGGGCTGTTGAAATCCGTCGGGAACGATACCGTCGAGGTGTACGAGCGGCCGACTGTCAGCGTGATTCCGACCGGGGAGGAACTGGTGCAGGACGACCCCGAGCCCGGAGAGGTCATCGAGACGAACGGCCAGACCGTCACCCAGTACGTCGAGCGCTGGGGCGGGGCGGCGACCTACCGCGACATCGTCACCGACGACGTGGACGCGCTCCGCGACGCAATCAGCGGCGACCTGGACCACGACATCGTGGTGACGACCGGTGGGTCCTCCGTCGGCGAGCGCGACCTGCTCCCGGAGGTCGTCGACGGGATCGGTGAGGTGCTGGTCCACGGCGTCGCGCTGAAACCAGGTCACCCGGTCGCACTGGGCGTGGTCGAGGGAACGCCGATACTCATGCTCCCGGGCTATCCGGTCGCCTGCATCGTCAACGCTGTCCAGTTCCTCCGGCCAGCGCTCCGTCAGGCCGGCCACCTTCCAGCGACTGACCCGCCGACGACCGAGGCCGAACTGACGCGGAAGATCGCCAGCGAACCGGGGACACGGACCTACGCCCGGGTGGAACTACATGAGGGGGACGGCGACGGACCGACCGCGACGCCAACGCGGGCCAGCGGGTCGGGCGTCCTCTCAAGCGTCGCGCTCGCCGACGGCTGGGTCGTCGTGCCGGAATCGGTCGAAGGGTACGATGCCGGCGACACCGTGGCCGTCGAAGACTGGGAGTGGTCGCAGTGAGCGACCGTCGCGAGTTCCGCGACCTGGCCTCTCCCGAGGAAGCCCACGAGGTCGTCGCGGGCCTGGACATCGAGCCCGTGCCTGAGACGGTCCCACTCGCGGACGCCCGCGACCGCGTCCTCGCGGAGCGGATCGACGCCGATATCGACGTGCCGGGGTTCGACCGCGCGAGCATGGACGGCTACGCAGTCCGGGCCAGAGACACCTTCGGCGCTGACGAGGCCGACCCGGTGACGCTGTCGGTCGCCGGCGAGGTCCACGCGGGCGAAGAACCCGACGTAAGCGTCGAGTCGGGCGCTGTCGCCGAAATCTCGACCGGCGCAGTGATGCCGCCCGGTGCCGACGCCGTCGTGATGGTCGAGCGGACGACCGAAACGGACGACGGCATCGAGATACGCACATCCGTCGCGCCCGGTGACAACGTGATGCTCGCCGGTGCGGACATCGCAGCCGGTGCACGCGCGCTCGGTCTCGGAACGCGCATCACCCCGCGGGAAATCGGCCTCCTGTCGGCGCTGGGCGTCGATGAGGTTCCGGTGCGTGGCCGGCCCCAGGTCGGTATCCTTTCGACCGGCGACGAACTCGTCCGCCCCGGGAACCCTCTCGACAGCGCCGCCGGTGAGATATACGACGTGAACAGCTATACGCTGGCCGGCGCGGTCGCGGAGGCCGGCGGCGACCCCGTGATGTACCCGCACGCCGGCGACGACTACGCGGAGATGGAGCGGCTGCTCCACGAGGCCGCCGACGAGTGCGACCTCGTCCTCTCGTCGGGGTCGACCAGCGCGAGCGCGGTCGATGTCATCTACCGCGTCATCGAGGAACGGGGCGAACTCCAGCTTCACGGCGTCGCCGTCAAGCCCGGCAAGCCGATGCTCGTCGGCACTATCGGCGACTCGGCGTACGTCGGCCTGCCGGGGTACCCGGTGTCGGCGTTGACTATTTTCCAGACGTTCGTCGCGCCGGCGGTTCGGGACGCCGCCGGGCGGGACCCGCCACAGACAGCGACGGTATCAGGGACGATGGCGGTCCAGGAACGCTACGGCGAGGGGCGCAGACGCCTCATGCCAGCGGGATTGGTCGAGGATGAAACGGGGTCGCTGCTGGTCTACCCCGTCGACAAGGGCAGCGGCGCGACAACGAGCCTCGTCGACGCCGACGGCTTCGTCGACGTACCGCCGGGGACTGACTACCTGGCGGAAGGGGAAGCAGTCGACGTAACGCTGTTCTCCCCCGCGGTCAGGCCGCCGACGCTGCTCGGCATGGGCGAGGACGACCCCCTCCTCTCGCGCCTGCTTGACACCGTGTCCCGCCCGCGATATCTCCCGCTGGGGTCGACCGAGGGACTTCGCCGCCTCGGCAACGGCGTACCTGATATCGCGGCCATCGCGGGTCCGACCAGCAGCGACCACGAAGCGACCGACATCGGCGGCTGGCAGCGCGAGTGGGGGCTCGTCGTCAGCCCTGATACCGACCTGTCCGATCTGGGTGACCTCGTCGACGGAGACCACCGCTTCGTCAACCGCGACACCGCCTCCGGACTGCGGCGGAGCTTCGACGACACGCTCGACGCCTTCGGCGAGGGGCGGGGCGTCGGTCGCGCCGAAATCATTGATGCCATCGACGGCTACGAGCTCACGACGAAAGCCCACGAGAGCCCCGCCCGGAAGGTCATGGCGGGCGACGCGGACGCGGGCCTGGGACTCCGGGCTACGGCGGCGAAACTCGACCTCGGATTCGTTTCGCTGGGAACCCAGCCGGTCCGCGTCCTCGCGAACCCGGACCGACAGGAGAAAGACAGCGTCAGCGAACTCGCTGATACGCTTGCGGACCTCGATTCGATGACTGACGGGATGGCCGGGATGGAGCCGCAGTAGGAGACGACTATACCGAGCATCGAACGTATAGATTAATCTAGACTTCAGCTCAAGTATAGCAGTAATTAGAATATGGCGTGAAACCAGACGCTGTCATAGAATAGCGCCAGATATTGCCGCTGTCGTCGCTAATCAACTCTTCAGCCATTCCAGGTCATACACCCTGCTCAGACAGTGTGGCTCATCTGCAGTATTGCTCATATCAATTCGAACGGAATTAGCTTCTCAGTCGGTTTGTCTCCAGATATAGTACCCCACAGAAACTGTCGTCGGGATGCTAATGGCACGTCAGCTACTGTTTAATATAAACTCCTAGTACATGATCCCATTTTTATATTATATCCTCTCTCTCTCACCCGATAACAGTCACCATCGCGGCGTCATAGTTCGTCCAAGCCGAGAATGTCTCTGGCCTCCGCGGTCGATGCGACGGGCCGGCCCAGCTCGTCAGCTAGTCGCACCACGCGCTCGACGAGGCGGGCGTTGCTCTCGGCGAGTTCGCCCCGCTGGTAGTAGACGTTGTCTTCGAGTCCGACGCGGACGTGGCCGCCGAACAGTAGCCCCATGGTCGCGAACGGTAACTGATGTCGGCCGAACCCGAGCGTGTTGAACAGCGCACCCTCCGGAAGATTGTCGATAGCGTTCAGGAAGTTCCCCGGTGTCGGCGGCGACAGCGTCCCCGGCCCGAAGATGAGCGTCGCGTACACCGGGTCGACGAGGTCACGACGGTCAAGGAGTCCGCCGACTTCGTTCAGGTGGCCGTCGTTGAACACCTCCAGTTCGGGCTTGATGCCGCGGTCGACCATCTCGGCGTGCAGCGAGTCGACTAGAGCTCGCGTGTTCTCGCTGGTCAGGTGGTCGTAGCGGTTCAGCGGCCCCATATCTAGCGAGGCCATCTCCGGCGGCGGGTCCGTTCGGAGCGGCTGGTGGCGGACATCGTCCGGCGCACCCGTCCCGCCTGTGGAGTGTTGGATGATGATGTCGTCGGTGTGGTGGCGAACGGCGTCGTCGATCTCCTGAAAGCGCTCCGTCTCGAAGGAGCGCTCACCGTTCGGTGTCCGGGCGTGGAGGTGGACGACGGACGCGCCGGCAGCCTCGACTTTCCCGGCCGCCCGGCCGATTTCTTCCGGCGTCTCCGGGAGGTTCGGATTCGCCTCTTTGCCGTGGACGCCGCCGGTCAGTGCCGCCGTGATGATGACCGGGTCCGCGTCGAGGTACGCTTCGTAGCCCCCAGTCATTCGCTCTCCGCGTGGGACTGAAATATCTCGCAGTGCTGGCCGTGGTCCAGGTCGTACCGGTCGTTGCAGATGTCGGCCCGCATCGCCTGTACGAACGTCTCCGTTGCGGCGCAGTATGCCCGCTCGTGGTCGAACGAACGTATCCCGTCGGCCTCGCGGTACTCCAGATATGGACAGGCCATGCGTACACTACAGAAAGACGATTGTTAACGGTTCACTTGTGTCTGGCAACGTAGTTACACGCATGTCTCCCGGTATCAGCGGTGTGAGCAACCTTCTCAATGGTCGGACACGATATGTCTGTAATGTCATCTGGCACAGACGGTCTCCATCTCGTGACTGCAGGCGCGGACGATACGCGCCCCGCGCTATCAAACGTCAGCTCCCACCGTTCGCTGGCCCGAGGCTGGACGGGGGCGAGTGAGTCACAGCGATGACTGACACACCGGTTGCCGACGATCTCGCAGCCCCGTTCCGATTCGAGTACGACCCCGCAACGCTCCGTTACGGCCTCGATGCCACCCGCGCGCTGGACACGGAGTTGGACGCACAGGGCTACAACCGTGCGCTAGTCGTCTGTGGCTCGACCGTCGGAACGACGCCGGCCGTGATGGACCCCGTTCGGGACGGACTCGGCGACCGACTTGCCGGTGTCTTCGCGGAGACGACGCCCGCCAAGCGGCTCGGCACCGCCTACGACGGACTCGAACGGTTCCGCGAGACCGAGGCCGACTGTCTCGTGGCCGTCGGCGGCGGGAGCAGCCTCGACGTGGCGAAAATCATCAGTATCCTCGCCGCCACCGACCGTGATCCGTCGGCTGTCGGCCAGGCGCTCGTCGATTCCGGAACGATAGCTGTCCCGGAAGCGGCACTGCCGCCGGTCGTCGCCGTTCCGACGACGCTAGCCGGCGCTGACCTCTCCATTGTAGCGGGGGTCACAGCTGCCCCCGACACCTGCCCCGTGGACGAGCCGGCCAGCGGTGGCGTCAGCGGCCCGGAACTGATGCCTGCAGCCGTCTGTTACGACCCCGAACTGATTGCGACCACCCCCCAGCCAGTCCTCACGGCGTCGGCCATGAACGGCTTCGACAAGGGCATTGAGACGCTATACGCAGCCAACGCAACCCCGATGACCGACGCCACCGCGTCGCACGGTCTCGGTCTTCTCACAGAAGGACTGCTCGCGTTTGGCAACGGTGACGACGACCCGTGGGTGTATCAGTCACTCACGCAGGGCATCATGCTCGTCCAGTACGGCATCTCGCGGGCCGACGGGACGACGCTCTCGCTGATCCACGCCTTCGGTCACGGACTCACCCGAACCTACGAGGTCCAGCAGGGCGCGGCCCATGCGGTAATCGCTCCGCACGCCCTCTCGTATTTGTTCGAGCAGGTCGACGGCCGGCGGTCGCTGCTTGCTGACGCACTCGGTGTCAGTAACGCTGACGACCCCGCTGCTGCGGTCGTCGACCGTGTCAGTGAGGTGGTGACGGCGCTGGGACTACCGATCCGACTCCGTGATGTCGATGGCCCTGACCGAGCGGCGTTCGATGAAGTCGCCGACGCCGTCCTCGAAGACGCTTTCATGGCGAATGCTCCACCGGAGCTTGATCCCACGCAGGACGACATTATTGGCGTGTTAGAGGCCGCCTGGTAGCATTCTCACTAAGCAGTCGCGGTGCGGTGGCGGCGCAGTAGAAACAGCATACCGTGCGCCGTCGGCGCGCGGTTTCACGTCTCGCGACCAGCGGGAGCGAGACGGTCGTTTTTAGCGTAGATTTTTGCGAACCCGCTCCCCACAGCGGCGCGAAGCGCCGCGAGGAGAGGGGGTGACGTAAAAAGGTCCTATC
>NZ_JAMQOM010000013.1:0-48026 GCF_031624315.1 Haloarcula terrestris
TTTTAGCTAACTGAACGACTTTGCTCGTGAAGCGGGAGATCTTCGACATAGAGCATCGGCGGTTTCCCGCTTCAACTTCCTAGTTCTGACGGTCGAAGCCGACGCTGTCCAGCGATTCACCAGAGCCGAATCTTCTCATGTCTCGCATAATAGCCGAACGTGATTGAAATTATAAGCTCCATGACTGGAAGACCGAGCGTCCCAACAGAGTTGTCTAGGAGGTCGAGGAACGGTGTCCCCCACACGTAGAGTTGGAACGGCGTGTAACTCAGGAGTGACGGCATCCTGAGGAGGAACACCGAGACAGAGACGAGTATCGTCGCTTGTCGCCGTAAAAACTGTGTTGCACCCCGAACGGTCGAGACACCGACTTCCATCATGGAGACAGCTGAAGTGATCGCAGCCGCGAAGAGGAGACCGAAGAACGCCCCCGCAACAATTCGCCCACGGGGAAGGAGCGAGAACGCTGCAGGAAGGGTGGAGAACGCCAGTTCAGTGCCGAGAGACGGTTCAAGATCGAACGTAAAGACGATGGGAAAGATGACGATGCCGGCCAAGACGGCGACAATCGCGTCCGCCACTGCAATGATAGTCGCGGCTCCGGGAACGTCCATCTCTTCGCCCACGTAACTCCCATACGTGATATCGATCTCATCGTGATGGGGACGCACGGCCGAACTAGCTTAGATAGGTATCTCCTCGGAAGCGTTACCGAAAAGATCGTTCGTGTCGCAGACGTCCCCGTACTGACCGTATCACTACCAGAAGACCACTGAGTCCACATCCGATCATCCATCACGAAACTTGATTTTCTCGACCTTGGGAGATACTGTGGTGGAGGCACCCAGTGGCGAGGATATTGTGATCGAAATCAACACCCAGTCTGAACCTCTTGGTCTCGACTGGCAGCGCGTTTAGGACTAACTCAGAGAAGTGGGTTTGCGGAAAAAGATAAACCTGACGTGAGACCGAATGACACCCGCCTCCGGCCAATAAAAGGCCTCGTCTGTACGTCTGACATACATACTGTCCACGGGGCTATTGGCGAGCGAGAAAAACTAAATGCGGCCTTCGGCACGAGTAATCAGAGGGCGTAGCGGAGCATCGCATAACGCTTCACATGAGCGAATACTTTTTTTAACTTGCCAACCGATATCACGAAACATCTGTCTCGGATACTTTGACATGTCCCACGAATTCACCCACCTGTTTCAGCCTGGTCGCATCGGTTCAACTAACATCCGAAACCGACTCGTGATGGCCCCCATGGGGACGAATTTCGCAAGTGAACGGGGCGAGGTTACAGACCAACTCGTCGAATACTATGCTGAGCGGGCGAACGGTGGGACAGGCTTGATTATTCTTGAGGTGACTGCCGTCGACCATCCGGTGTCTGATACGATAGCTAATCAACTCAGAATCGACGACGACAGCTGTATTCCAGGACTCGCAAGACTCACAACACGACTCCACAACCACGACGCGAAAGTATTCGTCCAGTTACACCACGCGGGTGGCCAGACGACAGAGTCCAAAACTGGGGGCATCCGTCCAGTTGTGCCCTCACAGGCCGAGCAAAGTTATAGTGCCCAGAACCCGAGAGTACTCGAGACTGAAGAAGTCGAAGACTTAGTTGGGGCCTTCGTTGGCGGGGCAAAGCGGGCCCGTAAGGCAGGATTCGATGGCGTTGAACTGCACGGCGCGCATGGATATCTTCTCGAACAATTTATGTCTTCGCGGACGAACAGTAGGGAGGACAAATATGGAGGCAGCCTTCGCGGGCGAATGCAGTTTCCCCTAGAAATTGTCGAGGGTATACGCGACGAACTCAGCACCGACATCAACCTCTCTTTTCGAATGAGTGCAGATGAATTCGTCGAGGACGGGTATGGGGTAAAGCAGAGCAAGCAAATGGCCGAATTACTCGAGGAAGCTGGTGTAGATATCCTTCACGTGTCTGCCGGGACCTACGGATCCGCACCACAAACGCTCGAACCGATGCGATTCGAAGAAGGTTGGCGGAGCTATCTGGCTGCTGAGATCGGTTCCGTTGTCGATATTCCAACCATCGCTGTCGGGGTGGTACGGCAGCCAGAGACTGCAGACAAGATTATCGCAGAGGGCAAAGCAACGTTCGTTGCAATCGGTCGGGGGCATATCAGCGATCCATACTTCGCACGGAAGGCCAAAGAGGGACGGCTAGAGGAGTTAAATCGCTGTATTGGCTGTAATATAGGCTGTATCGGTGAGGGATTTATGGCTGACAAACAGATGGGGTGTACGATCAACCCGGCAGTCGGCCGGGAGCGAGAATTCGCAATCCGAGAGTCAGCAGCCACACCGAAAGATATCATAGTCGTAGGGGCAGGCCCTGCCGGTGTTCAGGCTGCCATTCGGGCGACAGACCGCGGTCACGATGTGATGCTTTACGATGCCGCCGAAAGAATCGGCGGACAACTCCATATCGCAGCGCAACCTCCCGGAAAAGAAAAAATCCAGTGGTACTTAGAGTATCTTAAAGAGCAACTCTCGCACCGAGCGGTCGAGTGTCGCCTGGGTGAACGCGTCGACGCCGAATTGATACGTGACAGTGAACCAGATACGATCGTCGTAGCAACGGGGGCTCGTCCCAGGGAACTTGATATTCCGGGTGTCGATCAATCTCACGTCGTCCAAGCATGGGATATCTTGCGTGAGTCAGTACCTGTTGCTGGTGAAACGGCTGTGATAATTGGTGGTGGAGATGTCGGCTGTGATGTTGCTACCTATCTCGCTGCTCAAGGGACTGCGGTCACCATCGTTGAGCAGACGGATCGAATAGCACCTGACAAAGAGCGAATCAGTCGCATCGATATGCTTCAGCAGTTCGACAAGAACAGACGAATAGACACGAAAACCGGGGAGACAGTCGTTTCAATCGAGGAATCTGCCGTCGTCACTACGACTGAATCCGGCATCGAGTCCACCTACGAGACGGATACTGTCGTCGTAGCTGCGGGACATGAATCGAACAACGACCTCGCCATGGAATTGGAAGCCGACCCAGTTGAGGTGTACATTGTCGGCGATGCACGCGAATCACGAAATATTCTCCGTGCCACACACGAAGGAACTGAAGCAGGCATTTCCATCGGAAGTGCTTATCCCATGTACAGCCCACGATTTTGAGCGCGGTACTGAACTACCGGCGATTTGTGAGCGGAGCGTCGGTTTGACCATGTCAACGCAGGGTAAACGCTTCGAAGAGTCGTTCCCGATATCGGTAGCCGATCGCCGTTACCACGGCTAACCCGACTGCCAGGAGGATAGCTGCGTCGAAACGTCCTGCTTCAACGTACTCCCCGATGACATTCACTAGGAAAAACCCAGGTGCTCGACCAACAACGGCGAGCACGACGAGTTGCCAGAGCGGGAGTCGTGTGAGTCCGCCGACGAAACAGATGGCATCGTCCGGGAGTCCAGGCACCAGAAACATCACAAATAGTGCGAGTCGCTGATGATTGTCGTCAATATCATCGAACTTCATCAGCGTCTCGGCATGACTGATTTGCTCGACGTACGGACGGCCGTACCGTCGTGACAGCCAGAACGCAGCAGTGCTGCCTAGTGTGATACCGAGCATATTGTAAAAGGTCCCCCACCACGCACCGTAGAGATAGCCAGCGACGACGGCTAGAACCTGTCCAGGAACGGGAGCTACCACGACCTGTAGTGCCTGGAGAGCGACGAGTGCGAATGGACCAAGAATCCCGAACTCGCGAATGAGCAGGCGAAGCTCCTGCGGGTTGGTCAACAGAACGAGTTGTTGATGGACCAACAATGTTATCGTACCTACCAGAAGAAGACCCAATGCAGCATGAACGAGAAACCGTCTCCGAGCCCGTGGGGATTCGAATACACGAATTCCGCTCACCGCTGTTCGTAATCGAGCGGTCACAGTGTTCATATCTATACATATATTATCAATTACTTTGCGGTTGGCATGGTGGGAAACGTCGAACTGTCTCGGTTCCTCGAATAAACACCGACCAAACCTCGGAGGAAGGATTGTTCACTTCTGATTTTTCGGCAAGAGTTCATATGCCGACCGCCTGCTCCGGCCAATTGCAGTTGTTATCATATCTGAAGCGTCGAAACTGTACCACAAGGTCTGTTTTTGGGTAAAGTATAATACATTAGTTATCACATACCAAGATATGAGTGTACAAGAAGTAAGTCTCAGAAGTACGGTCGGCGGAATCACGGTTGAAGGACAACTCCACACGCTGAGCGTGTGGTTCATCCTTGCACTGCGGTTGATGATGGGTCTCGCGTTCCTTCAGGCCGGAATGAGCAAACTACTCGGTGACGGGTTTAGTGCAGCGGGCTACTTGGCGAACGCCCCTGCAGCGAACGGCAGTCCGTTCGCCGACCTGTTCATCACGATGTCCCAGATGCCATGGTTTATGGATTTCGTGAATATCGCGGTCCCGTGGGGCCAACTGTTCATCGGACTCGGGTTACTCGTCGGGTGTCTCACTCGGTTGGCGGCGTTCTGGGGAGCGTTTATGATGGTGCTGTTCTACTTCGGTAACTGGGATATCGCTCACGGCTACATCAACGGAGACTTCGCGTATATGCTGGTCTTCGTCTCGGTCGCAGCCTTCGGAGCCGGGCGTATTCTCGGTCTGGACGCGTACATCGAACAGTACGATATTGGGGGTCAACCACTCGTCGAACGGTATCCCTGGATGCGATATATCCTCGGTTGACACTCTCACGGAGGTCATGACCCTGTCTTTGGAGACCTCTTCGAGAGGAGACGTATTTCTGTCAATTCCCCCTGTGTACTGTCATGTCTCCACCACATGGCCTGGCAATCCTCCACCGGTTTCTGAATCGAATCAACCAACCGTCTGTTGGCTGGTTTTCATGAGATGGCTTCGATTTCGATAGAGGCTTCTTCCGGAGGAGCGTCGATCAATACGACTGCTTGTCCTTCGATGACCCGTGTGCCGGAACTGTCAACCACATCGGTTGTGACGAGATATTTATTTCGGCCGACTTCTTTGACAATTTCACAGACGGCAGTGACTGATTCTCCGATATCAACCGGCGCGAGAAAAGAGAGGTCCTGTGAGACGTAGATAGTTACTCCTGGCAAGCGTGCAAGAGCGGCACTGATGAGGCTGCTGACTAGCGTCCCATGAACGATTCGCTGGCCAAACCGGGTCCCGGAAGCGTACTCTTCGTCGAGATGTAAACGGTTTGTATCCCCACTCAGAGCAGCAAAAGATCGAACGTCTTGTTCAGTGATTGCCTTCCCGAATTCGACTCTGTCACCGACAGAGATATTGCGATCAGAAGACGCCATACTTTCGTACGTCCATTCATCGTGTTCATAAGCCGTCCCCGGTCGGACACGGTACCGATGCTTGCCAGACGTACTGGTGAGTTCGCTCCGATGAAGGATCTGTGGGACGGTCTCTGCGATATCGTCTGTTGAGATGAGTCCGACTAGAGATTCGTCTTCAATGACGACCAATCGGCTAATGTCGTTATCGTACATTGTATCGACAGCCTCGCCGAGGGTTGCCTCGGACTGGATAGTCGTGACTGGTGAAGACATGAACTCCGCCACGGCATGGCTTCCGGGATTGGAGATATTTCCGAGTACTTTGACGAAATCCGCACTTGTGACAATGCCAATCGGTCTGGTATCCTCAATGACAACAACTGATCCAATCGCTTCTTGATCACATAACGACGCTGCATCAGCCATGGCTGTTTCAGGACTGATGGTTTGAACTGGCCGACTCATCACGTCACTTACTCTAACTGGAAACGACATATGGCCCCTACGGAGGCAACCTCTTAAGCATTCACTGTGAAAGAGGCAAACCTCAGTTAGTTTTGTTTTTCTTCCTCTTGCCGAGGTGCAAATCCAGGTGGGAGCCCGACATGTCTGATACCAGACCATTCCTTTATTTGGAACTGGAAAAGGTGGGTCCCTTCCATCTCGCTTGCAGTCTCGAAGAGTTCGGGGCGCCACTTCGGATCTGACGACGCCTCGATGTCGGCCCGCTTATCCTCGGGAAGTTTTTGTATCGTTCCCGTCAGAATGACGCTTTGCCAGTGGAACATGGTCTCAGCATTGTAGACGAGAAAACTGGCGGACTCTGACTGCTCTACAAGATTCTCTTTTCGGCTCTCGGCGCCCACGACGAAAAAGAAGTAGAGGCATGAACCTCCGTCAAATCCATACGACATCGGGATCATGTACGGTGCACCGCCAGTGGCTAGGCCCAGGACACCCAAACTCTGACTCGAGAGGAAGCCCTCAACTTCGTCATCACTCATCTTCGACATCCCATATTTACCGAGTTCGTCGATTGTCATCGCAGTAACTATCTACACGACTAACGCGAATAACTGTTCCCCTGCCTACACAAGCATGTCCAGAGTTCGATTTGCGGCAAAGCAACCTTCTATTTAAACTCATGACGGGTTCCAAGGCTCCCGCATTCTGATACTTGTACTCAGAAGATATGGGATAGGGTATGAACCGATGATGCTGTGCGCATCTCGGGAGACCGGAGACATTCTTGAGAGAAATTGCATGGACCCATATTTCAATCTCACCGGCGATCCAATCAGCAAGTAAACGACACTAGCGACAATTTTAGTCCATTTCCAGTAGTGTCAAGAGTAGTGTCAGTTGTAAATTAATACACCTGATAACACGGTAGCAGTAATGTCAATATATTCATTTCCAATTTAGATATATAGTAATATCCAATAATTATATAACAGTAATATTTATATTTCGTTTCAAATGAAAATATATCTAACAAATACTAATAATAATTGTACTACTGTTATATCTATCATCATACTGTGGGTTCTCTGGTGAGCATTTCATAGCAGCACAATCCGGATATACGAGGTTATTGACACCACACTACTGGATTTCCAGTATCGCGAGAATTGCAACTGCAGTTTATCAGCTGACAGCATCGGTTGGTGAACACAACGATGTACGATTCAGTTCTAGTCCCGACCGATGGCAGCGAACACGGGGCCGCCATAGCCCGTGCGTTCAACGCGACTCTGCATATCATTACTGTCATAGACATGCGGACAGCAGGCGGACCATTCAATGCTGGTGGCCTCGAAAATGAAATAATTGACCGCATGGAGGCTGACGCCGAAAAAATCGTGGCCATCACGGACACTGTCGATGTCTCTGAAGAAATCCAGACAGCTGTCAGAAAAGGAAGTCCCGTTGAGGAGATTTTCTCATATCATGACGACCACGATGTGGATCTGATTGCAATGGGAACGCACGGCCGCTCAGGTGTCGGACGATATCTCGCAGGAAGCGTGACAAATAGTAGCATCGATAGGTCGAAGTCCCTGTTCTCACCGCCCGTGCGACCGAACAGAATCCGAATATGGACTCGTACGACGATATCCTCGTCCCGACGGTCGGAAGCGCGTCCGCAGCGGCCGCAGTCAAGCCCGCATGCGAGATAGCATCGCAGTTCGATGCCCGCGTTCACGCTCTGAACGTCATCAATCTCGGCGATGTTGCAGCCGGCTCCGAATACGCGCTGCCGAAAGACCTGATTGACTCACTGGAACCGCAAGATGAGAAAGAGACTGAACGGATCGCAACGCGAGCACGCGAGTCCGGAGTACAAACCGTTACACAGGTCGTGAGCGGGTCCCCGGCGTCAGATATTCTTGATTACGCTGCGGAGAACAATATCGATCTGATCGCGATGGGGACGCCCGGCCGGACTGGACTCAGTCGGTTCCTCCTCGGAAGCACGACAGAGCGGGTCATCAGACACGCCGATGTGCCTGTTCTGGCAGTTAACGCTCAAGATCAGTGAGTTAACTAGTCCTGCAATCAAACTTGCTCTCCCTGATTGTCCTCTTCCGAGTGGGTTCGGAGTCTGCTCGGTTTTCGGTTAGCTAGTCATCAATGACAGACAACTCAATAATGCACTTATTCCTATTCCTGTGGTGATAGTAACTATGTCTGCGGACAGCCCTGTCACGATGACGGACGAGGAAAGAGACGAGTTTCTGGACAACGGTGGGACAGGTGTACTTTCACCCTCTGCTGGTGACGATCCCCCTTATTCGGTTCCAGTCTCATATGGATACGATGTGTCGACCAGCACCTTCTACTTTCGATTGGCTGTTGGTGTACACAGGTCGAAAGGAGAGCTTGAGGACCGGCCGGTAACGTTCGTGACCTATCACGAGACGGATGAGGGGTGGCATAGTGTGGTCGCCAACGGACGGCTCGAAGATGTCGAACGGGAGAGGATTGAAACAGAAACGCTAGGAGGGCTCGAACACGTTGACATGCCCCTGATAGACATTTTCGAACGCCCACTCCGTGAAGTGAGCTTCGAATTTTATCGCCTCGTACCAGATGAAATAACTGGACGAGTCGAATCCTAACGAGACACGTTCCCCCATAGCATCCAGTCAACCGGTGGTTCCGCAGGAACCGATCTGATATTGGCGACGACATGGGTAGATAATGCTACTAACAGAACAGTCTTGGCGGACAAAATACTTGAATACGGGTATCTCAATTCACACACCCACTGAATGCGGAGGAGTTTGGCCCGAATACCTGTTCGCCCATATCTTATACTAGAGTCGCGGAGAAGAACCTTGGTTCGCTTACGGTACGGCAACTCATATGAAGATAGCAGTAGACCACTGATTTATGCCCGAAGACGCCCATATGCAATCGACTACTGATGTCTTTTCAGCACTTGACAGTGCCCCTGATGGGCTGTCGGAATCGGAAGCCCGAAATCGGCGTGAAAGACACGGTGAGAACGACATCACACAAGGTAGCAAACGAGCACCACTCGATATAGTTGTCGCACAGTTCGACAGCGCTCTTATTTGGGTGCTGGTTGCGGCGGCGGGACTTTCTTTGTGGGCGGGACATACTGTCGATGCCGTACTGATAACCGTAATCGTAGTCGTTAACGGTCTGTTTGGCTTCGTACAGGATTACCGCGCAGAGGAAACTCTCGAGTCCTTACGGGAATTGACCGCACCAACAGCGACTGTCAGACGTGACGGGCAGACTGTTGATATTGATGCGACCGAACTCGTTCCGGGTGATGTTGTCGAACTGAAGAGTGGTGATGTCGTTCCAGCCGATGGTCGACTGATCGAAGGACGTTCCATAGAGGTTGATGAGGCAGCACTTACTGGGGAGAGTGCCCCAGTCTCGAAAGGATGTGAACCGGTCGACACCGACGCGCCGCTGGCGGAGCGAGAATCGATGGTGTACAAGGGGACGAACGTCACACGTGGCTCAGGTGTTGCCGTCCTCACGGCAACCGGTATGGACACTGAAGTCGGGGCCATTGCCCGCGAGCTCGCGGGGACCGAGGAAACCGACACACCCCTACAGGAAGAACTCGATTCGTTAGGCCGGACGCTCGGCATCGGTGTGGTGATCCTAGCCGCACTCGTGATCCCACTCTTACTTCTCCGAGGTACCAAACTGGTCCAGGCGGGACTCACAGCGATCTCGCTCGCTGTGGCCGCGGTCCCCGAAGGACTCCCGGCGGTTGTGACGTTAACGCTGGCACTCGGTGTCCGGGCGATGGCTGACGAGAACGCCCTCGTGCGGCGTTTGCCCGCCGTCGAAGCACTAGGGTCCGTCGACGTTATCTGTACAGACAAGACCGGGACACTGACTGAGGGGCGAATGTCAGTCACCCGGGTCTGGGTCAACGATGCAGTTGTTGACCTAGACGTCACGGGTGAAGAATCCCTGTCTGATCGCATTGCCATAGTACTCCGTGGAGGAACACTGTGTAGCGATGCCACTCTTGACCAAGGGGACCCCACAGAACAGGCTATCGTCATGGCGGCTGACAAGACCGGAATCAATGTCGAACGTCTTCGGGAAGAGAATCCCAGAACGGACGAGATTCCGTTCTCGTCGGAGCGCAAATGGATGGGGACTGTTCACGACGACACGGTCTATATAAAAGGCGCCCCTGAAGTAATCCTCTCGAAGTGCTCCCACATCCTCACCGAGGACGGCCCCACGGATCTAACGTCCGACAGAGCCGAGGAGGTCCGGGAGCAGGTCGGGACGTTCGCTGACGACGCGCTCAGGGTCCTCGCGGTAGCTTATACAGAAGACGCAACCGTGGTAGAACGTGACGACGTAACCGGCGATGCTGACGATGTCAGTGCCGACCTGACCTTGGCTGGGCTGGTTGGGATGATCGATCCGGCTCGTGACGAAGTTGCCGACGCGATTGCAGCGACAAAGCGTGCAGGTATTGACGTGAAGATGGTGACTGGTGATAACGTTCGGACCGCCGCTGCTATCGCCGGCGAACTCGGCCTGGGGCAGACGGTTATGGAAGGCCGTGATGTCGAGCACCTCTCTGACGAGGAACTCGGCGAACGCGTTGAGGCAATCGACGTATTTGCACGCACGTCACCAGAGCACAAGGTGCGGATCCTGCAGGCGCTGCAAGCGAACGGCCACACTGTCGCCATGACAGGCGATGGGGTCAACGACGCACCGGCGTTGAAGAACGCCGACGTTGGCGTCGCAATGGGAATACGCGGGACTGACGTGGCCAAACAGGCCAGTGATGTTATTTTATTGGACGACAACTACACGACTATTGAGCGAGCGGTTGAGCGTGGGCGGGCCATCTTCGACAATATCTGGAAATTTGTCGCATACCTACTCAGTGCGAACATCGCTGAGGTCGCAATCGTGTTTCTGGCGTCGCTGTTTGGCTACCTCGTGTTACCGGCAGTGCAACTCCTGTGGATTAACCTGCTCACTGACGGATTGCCAGCCCTGGCACTCGGTGCGGACCCGCAAAGCGGTGACGTGATGGAGCGCCCGCCGCGCGATCCTGATAGGGGTATTGTTGATGGCCGTATGCTCGGGCTTGTCGGAGGAGCTGGAGCTGTCTCGACGGTGGTCATGCTCGGATTGCTGTTCTATCTCCTCAGAGGGGCCCCCGCCATTACCCCATACGCGATGACGATGGTGTTCACGGGATTTGTCGCACTGGAGTTCGAGAAGTTGTACGTCATTCGCTGGCTTCGAGAAACGCCAACGTTCTCGAATCCGTGGCTCGCACTCGCAGTGGGGGTGTCGTTAGTACTACAACTGGCCGTCCTCTATACCCCACTCAATCAGTACTTTGGCACGGTACCGCTGGGACTTGCCGACTGGATACTTATTGGTACTGTACTTACAGTCGCGCTTCCCGGATACCTCGCTGTAGTCAGCGCAATCAAACGGTATATTCCCATCGCCGCTGCCACCGGGACGTCTCCCCGTTAGGAAACTCTCAATCAGATGTCTGGTCCGGTTCAGATTCTCGCATCCATACCACCGGTACTGAGGATGTGCGGACGAGTTTCGCGCTGACACTGCCCATGGTGTACCTGCTGAAATCGGTTTGTCCGTGTGTTCCCATGATTGCGAGATCGATGTCATTCTCGGAAATATAGTTACGAATCACTTTCGATGGGTCACCGTGTTCGGTTACTTTGGTGACGGCGTCAAGCGATGATTCCTCAATCTTCTCGGTGGCTTCGGCCATAATTTCGTCCGCTCGCTCGGTCAATTCCCCCTCTTTCAGGATGGACCGTGCATCGGGACCGAGGCTGCCTGTCTCAACGACGTGAAGCAGATGGAGCGTTGCGCCAGCCGCTTCCGCGACATCGATTCCCTTCATCAATGCGAGTTCTGCACCACGACTTCCATCCGTTGGGACGAGGACGTGCTGGGGAGGATACGTGAGTGGTCGTTCTCTAGCAGGGTTGACTGCAATAACAGGGACTTCTGCAGTGCTGATGACACGCTCGGTGACACTCCCGAGGAGGAACCGTTGAATCCCGCGCCGTCCATGTGTTGGCATGACAATACAATCGATGTTGGACTGGTGGCTGTAATCGACAATCGTTTTGTACGGGTCGCCTTGGTGGACCGCAGAGACAACAGAAATTCCGTGCTCTCTCGCACGGTCAGCGGCTTCCTCAACGATACGTTCCCCTTCCTCTTCAAGGACATCGATGACATCGCCGCGAATGGTGGTGATGCTGTCTCGGCCGGTATCCGCAACGTTGAGGATATGAATCGTGGCTTCGTGTTCGGACGCGATTTGTAGTGCGTACTCGAGGACTGATTCTGCGGGGTCGCTTCCGTCCGTCGGGAATAGGATGGTGTCGTACATACTGGTGTTTTGGTGATGGAACGTGGATCAGCTGTTCGAACCGTCGATCATGCACCGAATTTCCTGGATTGATTGACGGATTCCTCGTCCGGTTGTGTCCTTCTCGAATGCTGCCCAAACCTGGACTGTTGCGCCAATAGCGAGGGTTCAAATCGATTTTTTTCGACGACTTCATCGATATTCAGGGACTCCCCCTAGAGAAGTACGGGCTACGCTATCATAACGTCTTGCCTGCTGGAACGCCATCTGTAGCTCAGAAAAAAGAAAGTCGCATAGAACCCCTGATAGGAGACATCCTGATGCATGGTTCGTCTGTCGCCGAATAGTTGCGGACACACGCTTTTTTAAAGTAAACTGTTATTATATTGAGGCATGGCAACAGTCCGCCGCCTCGTCATCGATGTATTGAAACCACACGATCCACCTCTGCTGGAATTTACCAATCGGGTTGCGGAAACTGAAAGTGTTGAGGGAGTGACGTCGTCTCTCATCGAATTGGATCAGGAGGTTCAGAACATTAAACTCACATTCGAGGGTGAGGACCTAGATTTTGCGACGATAGAAGAGACAATTGAAAATCTCGGTGGGTCAATCCACTCTGTAGACCAAGTTGCTTGTGGTGACTATGTTGTTAAAGATCGACGCACGCTACAGGATACCTGAGATCCGTGCCATCGATTCGACAGCTTCTGCGACGACTCCGCGGGAAAGAGGATGTTCTCGCGATCTCTCGTCGATACTTCATCTCAAACGGGTTCGACGGGACGCTCACAAGCATCGGTATCATTGTTGGTGCCGTCCTTTCGGGAGTTCCTGATGGGCTTACCGTCATCAAGATCGGGCTGGGTGCGGCAGTTGGACTCGGAACATCCGCAGTCTGGAGTGTCTGGGAGATCGAACGTGCCGAAACCCGATCCGAAATAAGACGCATCGAACAAGCAATGCTCACAGACCTTGGTGATACTCGTGTTCAACGGGAACAAAGTGGTGCACGCATCATGCACGCGATAATGAGCGGGCTTGGTCCACTTATCGGGATACTCATCCCGCTAAGCCCGTTCGTCGTTGAGGGGGCCGTTCTCACGATGCAAGAGGCAGCGCTCATTGCAGTCGGTCTAGGTATTGGTGTATTGGCTGTGTTTGGCGCGTATATGGGCTCGATTTCGGGACAGCGATGGTACGTTGCTGCAGCTCGGATGGGACTCGCCGGATTGGTCGTTGCTGTAATCAATTTCTTTCTCCCGGGATGAGGGAGTACCATCCCTCCGTTCCTCACATTTCATTAGTGGCGAAAATCCGATCCTCTTAACCGGTCCGGTAATCAATGTCGGTGAGCGTTCCGCGTCAATACGGTACTTCCCCAGGTCAACAACACGACGGCGATCAACGCGAGTGTCGTCGCCCCCAACGGGACCGTGGACGATTCATTTGATGCGACGGTCGTCCAGACGGACTACGGTCCATTGCTGGAACTCACGACGGAGGAGTTGCGCGTAGAGCCCCGGTATTACCAAATTGTGGAAGAAGACAGTCAAGGACGACGTGAGGAGATATCCCAGTCTGAGTACGACCCATCGAATCCGAACCATCAGAAAGTGTCATTCAGAACGGTCAGCGTCAGCGTCTCTGTGAACGCCGAATACCCGCTCGAAACCCAGAGTCCGATCGGGACAGAGCCGACGTTTTACACTAGAGAGATGGTGACGCGAAACGCAACAGAATGTCGACTCCCGAACCAGGGTGAAACAGTTTGTTTCGCGTACGACGCACCGGCGAACGCCAGTGTTGCTGGTCTCGTGACGTTTGGCGGGTACAACGAGTGGTTTACTGGTGGCTGGACAGGCAACGAGTACACTGACAGAGTTGAGTTCAGCGCCACTGGCCCACAGACGGGCTGGGTGACCGCTGAGGGCTACACCGAAACCGGTCGCGGGAACTATCCCTCACCAGAAACCTGACACCGTGTTGAAGACCTTCCTTTGACTCTCAACCGACCGATTGCGCTTCGGCCTCAGGGATACGGACATTAGCAGTCGGTCATGTTCCGCCTATCTCTCGCTGCTTGCAGACGTTCTTGTGTTCCCAGTAATGGTTAACCCCAGTCCGACTAGGCGTACAATGCACTTGGCTATCCGCTGTTACTCGGTAGTTGAACTGCCGTAGAAGCACAGATAGGCGGCCTGGTAAGCGTCCACCTCGAACTAGGAGTGTTTCTGGGTTTTCTGGTCACTTGGGGATCGTCCCCTCCTCCTTGGGTAACTCAGGTTCCGCCGGGCCGATCTGAGGTAACCAGCCTCGTAGCGTAGAATCCTCTATGATGATGAGTTTCGGGTGTTAGGATGCCGCGGTGTTCAGATAAGGATTGAAGAGTGAGGCGTAGCGTTTTCTGAGTGATTCATGCCCGAAAACGCTAGCCTCAGCGGTAGTATCGATCAACTCGACTTGGAATTTGTGGAGCGAGAAGCGACACCGCGACTGCTGATGAAGCTGAGTATTCAGCTACATCTGGTGGATTGTCACTTTCGAATACTGTTTCAGCTCTTGAAATATTTGGTATCCAACGCGCCCGTTCAACCGTGCATAATTGGGTTCACAAGGCTGATTTACAGCCCGAAGATGGTCAGTCACTGGATCACAATGCGGTTGACGAGACCGTGATCCAACTCAATGATGAGCAGTACTGGCTGTACGCTGCCGTAGATCCGTAGACAAATGAGCTGCTCTATACGAAGGTTAGACCGACCACAACGAAGGTTCTAGCTCATTCGTTCCTTGCTGAACTCAACGAGAAATACGACGTCGACGACGCTGTGTTTCTCGTCGATAGCTCTAAATCGTTACAAGCTGCCTGTCACCGACATGGTTTCGACTTCAGATACGAAAAACATGGAAATCGGAACGCTGTCGAACGTGTTTTCAGAGAAATAAAACGCCGAACTGTATGTTTCTCAAACTGTTTCAGCAATGCCGAAGCAGACACAGCCGGCGATTGGCTCAGATCGTTCAGCTTCGCATGGAATCAGCTAATCTGAACACGATGGTTCTGTCGCATCAAACTTTTAATCGGAAACGTGATTTTGGCCTTCTGTTGAATCTTTGATATCAATCCAACTCCAATTTTTGCCACCCTCTTGGGTGGAGGCACCAGAACGTGTCCAATTCACCAGACCACGGTAATGAGGAAGCACTGCTCACTGAACTCGCAACCTACCAGAACCGAAAGCTCCTGCTCTGGCAGCTCGCAGCCGATGGCCGTTCGTTCTGTGGTGCCCGGGTCGTCGCACAGGAACACGACCTGCAGAATGCACCTGTCGACGAGCAGGTCCAAGCCTTCGTCGATGATCTGCTATCAGACGGCCAGATCTGCCCAGAGTACGACGAATGGACCGACTGGGAAGCGCTGGAAGCGAGCCACGGCGAGACCGCCGACCAGTACCTCTAGGTCGGGCTCACTCTAGTCGCGATTTTGTGCTGCCTCAGTGGCTGGAGGCTTTCCAGTATGTTGCCTACGGTCGAACCACCGTTTGACCCGATCTTCGTCGAGGAACCGCCGCTCAGTCCAAACTATGAAGGAGCGATCATCAGCAAAGTCGGCTTACCGTTCTATGCCGACGTTGACCGTCCTGAGGAAGTTCCTGCTGACGAGCGCGAGCGAACCATCGACCTCGCAGAACGTATCCTGCGTGCCGGCGGCGTCCGAACTGGCTTTGGGCACCACGAAGAGGTCAGAACCTCGATGGAAACGTGGGCTCCCGATGCCGATGAGGATCGCGTCGGTGATCCCGGCTACTGGCGCTCCCACGTCCTCTTGCTGTCGCCCAGGGAACTGAACTTCGGGCAGCTAGACGGCGAACCCGAGGAGCAGTACAAGAAAGCCAAGACAGTGCTTGCCTGGGCCGAGGACTGTATCGACACCAATGTTCTTCAGGAGATCGAGCAGTCTCAAGCGGAGGATATCAAACAAGCATGGCGGGACGCAGCGGAAGCCGAACGGACACGGAGGGAAATCGAGCACTTCGCTGAGGATCCGCCAGACGAATTCGATGGGTGGACGAAACTTGACGCCGACCACGACGCTGTCAAGGTGGCCTACATCGCTGACAATCACGGGACGCCATCAGTTGCGACCGTCTTTGAGAGCGCTGCTGGCGAGTTGAAAGCGCTTGAGTTCACGCTGACGGAGTGGCGGGAGAACGACGGGAAACCTCGCGAGGCAAGGCCAAACCGGTATTGCGTCACGACTGACGGCGATGGGGCCTACGCACAACTCCGGTCCCACTTGCTGACCTTCGAGGTCGAGCCGATGGAGCGACTCGAAGTGTAAGTTACTCCAGCACTGAGTACGGTCAATTCGCAGACTTACCACACCCTGTTTCAAGTGTAACTACCACTGCTGTCTGGTGGTTTTCACTGGAAACGGTGGTGTGTGCACGCGTGAGCAGTAGTCATTTGATGAGGGCAGTGTTGGATCGAATATGTCGTTCAGTGTCAACTGGCATACGCTGTTGGAGGAGGCTGATGAACTTCCATCCGATGCAGTGCTGGTGACGCCACTCTCACACACGCCGTTCCGGATCAGTGAGACCCAGGAACACCGAATCATCATCGACTACGTTGAGAAGGATGAGACACGGCCACTCCAGCGCGAGCAGTTCGAGACGCTGTTTCGGCGGGTGCATGACGAACCATATCAAGAGTTCGCTCTTGACCGATTGCCACCTGACGCCGAATCCTTCGCTGCGGTCTGGTCGCTCCATCCACGAATGGAGATTGATGAAGACGCCGGCATCATCCGACAAAGCGACCTCGAAACTACGACACAGGTCTCCACGACCGGCGATGGGGATGAAGAAACCGAGCGCACTGAACCGGATCTGCAAGTGTACAGCGATGCACTTCTGTTGACTGATGCGCTTGAGCGCCACGACGTCGAACCGTTTGGTGATATCGAGACGGATACGCTGGTGGACCTATACACGATGCTGTCGGATGTCCAACGCAGTGCCAACGACCTTCGGAAAGAGGTCGCTGACGTCATACTGAGTCGGCTCCATCACGACCAGCCAGTGAGCGGGCAGTTTGGCTCCGTCCAGCGAACAGCACGCCGCCAACGCTCGCTCAAAGACGATGAGACTGTGCTGAACGCGCTGGAAGCCGCCGGGATCAACCGGGAGCGCGTGACGAGTGTTGATCGAGACAAGGTAGACGATGCTCTTGAGGTGACTGAACTATCCGAGACGGATCTGTACGACATCGAGAGTACAGAGTACGTCCACAAAGCCGATGTTGACGAGGAGACCAAAGAGACCCGGCTTCAGGGACTGAAAGATCGCCTTGTCGCCAGCGATGCTGACGATGACGAAGTCCAGGAGCTCCAAGACGAGATTGCGGAGCTCGAAGAGCGCATCGAGGAGCTGACCTCGTTTGATTCCGGGGCGTCCTATCACACTTCTTCAGCGACCGAATAAGCGCTCATCAGCTGTCTGCACGAACGGTTTCCTTTGTCAGAACATCTGATACTGGCGGAGAGATGGAATAACCACCCAGTCATCCATTAAGTGAGGATTTTTATCCGGTAGGTGAATACGATTGAATAATATAGATGTCGTCGGGATTGCGGCAGATTGAGTTGGTTGAACACGGGTTGGTTGATACACAACCACCAGTCCAACACGCCAGCCATGTCGTTGGTGTTGATGAGTCTGGAAATCAACACGATGGGCCATTCGTCATGACTGCGGTGCAGTGTCCACGATCATCTGGTGAATCCTTGGCTGAGTTACTTATTGAACTCGGCCTCCAGCCGTGGAAGAGCAAATCAAGTTCGACGCCGGATGGTTTGTCAAATGCGGAGTTGTCTGGAACAGTTGAGGAATTACTTACGTCTCTTGACTCCAGCCCTATTACTTGGTATGCCGTCGCTGGATGGGGTACGTATACTGTCGAGCAACGAGCGGCTACAGCCTGCATCGTCGCCAGTAAAGCTCTAACTGGTGGCTCTGGGACTATACCTAACTACCAGGGGCCTGCAGCACTGGTGCATGATGGCGGTGTCCGAATGTACGGCTCTCGTCAAGAACACCTTAGAAGAGCAGCGACACGGCAATTCAACGGGTTTGGTGACCGGGTTACGCCAGTTTACCTCACGCAACTCCAAGACGGCGACCGGGTTTATCCAGAACTGACGGCAGCTGATTACATTGCTGGATACATAAGAAGCCAGCTCCCCGAAGTTGGTATTGAGGGAATCGGTTATGATCTCCAGCGAATTGATGATTCTTGGAATGTCTCGGATGACCCTCCCTGTACGCTATACAGCCTTCGCTCCCGCGACCGTCGACAGTCACAACAACGGTACGACCGTGCAGCTGCATGGATCGAAGGACGCCGCCCCTCAACAGATGATGTCTGGGGCAGTCAGCCACTCCAGTCACTCGCTAATCGGTTACAATCCGATGTTGTACGGGAGTATCTGCTGAATGAGTTGTAACGGAAAGGAACCGCCGGACGTCAGCACACGTGCGCTGTGACCGCACATGCTTACCAGGTCAGTCCCCGCCACAAAGGCAAGGGAGTGACCTGCGTCCTCATCCGAGGTTAGAGCAGGTGAATATAAAAAAGTTCGCTTGTGATGGATGTGGAGGGCATTAATTTAACCAAATCCTTCCTCCTCAGTAGCCATGTCGGTATACTACGCATGGGAATTGTGAAGGACCGGTGGAACTGGGTCACTCAACATTGTCTTTCCGGAGGATACGCTTAATATCTATCAACTGTCACACCAGTTGTGACGGCCCTCTCAGATGGGTATACCTTGCGTCTGTTAGGATCGCATACATTGCTTCTGAAACCAGGGGGGTCCTACTGAGTCCTGCAGCTAGGAAGGGTGGGCGTCGGCGACGGCAGGGCACGTGGCGTCGCCTTCTATCGTAGTAGTCTTGGGACGATTCGTCGCTGTGGGTGGTCTGTCACAGGGGTCAGGTGGAACTCCCCGTCACAACAGGTGTGACACCTCCAGTCTGTGCTTTGTCGGTGGTTCCCTCCAGCAAATCCAAGCCAATGTAGCGTTTCTCCAGCAGGCCCTGGGCTGTCTCCATGTCCATCGTGAGAATCTCTGTGGACTCCTGTCGTCGACCGACCTGCCGGGACTTTGCTTGGATATCGGTGCCACCCAATTCGTGGAGGGAATCCCAGACGCGGGCGATGGTCTGGCGATGGGGTTGTTTGCCGAGTTCTGCGGTCAACGCTGTGGTGACGTCGTCTTTGGTCAGAAAGACGCCACTGCCATCAGTGCGTTTGGTCGCGAACTCGGGCCAGCGTTTCGCGATGGCAATCGCTCGATAGGTGTTCTGGCGATTGGACTCTTCGACGAACGCTTGCTTGACTTTGGCTTGGCGGCAGTTCGCGAAGAAATCCAGCGGCGAGCTGCTGGGTTCGATCCCCTCGGGCAGCTGCTCGGCGTCCTCTTGACGGTCGCTATCGGCTTCGAGTTGCTGGGCTTTGGCGATGGCACTCTTGGCGACATCGCGGGTGGTCTCCTGCTGGGCTTCGAGGTTGTTGAGGCGGTGGTCGTTCGCGGCGGCGTCACCGACGGCGTGGTGGCAACCTTGTGGGTCTGTTCGAGGTCGTCCTTTAGTTCGGTGACGCGTTCGTGGAGGTCATCGATAGTCGCGACCAGCGTCTCAAGAACACTCGAAACGAGGGGTGACACGTCGCCGTCGAGGTCGCTGACGAGTGACTGGAGTTCGTTGATGCTTGCTCCGCCCTGTCCGATGTCCATGTCGAGTTCGTCGGCGAGCGCCTGATCGGGGGCTGTGCTGTCGGTCCCGCTGTCGTCGGGGGTTGTGTTTCGTGGCATCGTGACCACAGTGCCCGTCCCCGGAATCGAACCGGGCAGTGCCGACCACGGCACGGGCTATCGGTGACGTAGCGGGCGCTATCTGGACGCGGTAGTTGGCTCGTGGCAACTCCGGACAGTCCAGTGGATTTGCCTCGTGGCAACGGACTGGATGCGACCTGCAGGGGTCATCAGGAGCCTCCCTGCAGCGTGGCTCCGGTGTCGGTGGACTCAGACTCTTGTCGCCACCCCGGAGCCTCGCAGTCGTCGTGGTCGACGCCGTAGCGGTTGCCGTGGCCGGTCATCGTTCGACCACCTCCCGTCGCTCGATGACGACATCGTGAGCGTAGTCACCGCGGCGGTACTGGTCGTAGTAGTTATCGATGGTGGGGAAGTCGGTCGTCCACTCGGTGTATGTTCGAGATCACCGACCATGTAGCGGAGTCGTCACAGGCAGGCCTGTGTGGGCGGGCTGTCGCGCTGGCGGAGTTCGGCGACGGGGACACGGAACGTCATGAGGTCCTCTGCTCGGCTGATAGCGGTCGTCAGCTCCTGCCGGCGCTGGGGGCAGTCATGCCAGCACACCCCCTCGTGGCTGGGAGGCTGTGGACCTGAGTGAGCAAGTTTTTTGAGAAACTGTCCTACGGCGGTCGAATGGGTTCCGGCCCCTGTCATCGACACGCCGCACACACTCTCCAATCTCCCTATCCCCTTTCCGTGGGCCCGGACCCCCGTTTTCGGGGTGCTGTGCGCTGTATTCAGAATTGATTACGAGGCGAAAATTACAATTATAGGGGCGACCCAATCTAACAGTACAGGTACAAAGTAGTCCACTTTGTCCTGGAAAATTGTCAGAGGCACACGAAGCAGTCCGCCGTCCACTACGACGGCGGACTGTTCCACGGATTGCTCTGTGATTGATTCCCCGGCAACAACCATTATTTATGAGCTTTGCGTGTATTCTGGTAGGGTACCAGTCGGTCATCACCTGCCCAGTGATTGCGTGCCTCTGACAGCATCGGCCGACTGTGTCCCCAGTTTTGCCCGCTGAGAAACGGCGCTGTACAGGTCGGTGCGCCATTACTGTGCACCCCCATCGACGATGGGCCGGGGCTGGTCACACAGGCCTGCGAGTGTTTCTGCCTGGCGCTGGAGTAGCTGTCTGCCAGCGTCAGTCAGCGTATACACGTTGGTGCGGGCGTCGAGGTCGTCGCGGTTGATGAGGCCCTTGTCGACGAGCTGCTCGAGATTCTGGTAGAGGCGGCTGTGGTTGATGGGGTCGGCGTAGCACTCGTCGAGATAGTCCTTGAGCGCGAGGCCGTAGGGATCGTCGTCGACGGCGGCGATGGCTTCCAGGAGGTCGCGCTGGAAGCCGGTCAGGTCGTGGTAGGTCGTCATTGGTCGCCTCCCGTCTCGACGGTATCGTTGTCGACTCGCCGGAGCGTCGCTGGCTGGGGCTGGTAACAGTCGCCCTGCACAAGCAAATCCAGCAGCGCCGTCATCGCCCGCTTGGCTCCATACTCTTGGGCGAGCGTATCCAGTACGTCGCCGATGGGTGCGCCGTGGCCGTCTTCGGTGGTGGCGATAACGTCGAGCGCGTGGCTGCGGATTGTGGGTTCTGCATGCGTCTCGACGACGAAGCCGTCCGTGTTCCTGAGGTAGGTGCTGACAGCGTCCAGCAGTTCGAGTTCTTCGTCAGCGAGGGCGGGCTCGGCGGCCTGCAGGACGGTGTCGAGTTTGCTGGCCGCCGCCGTGTGTGAGGGGATGGTGGTGCCGCCGTCGGTGACGACCAGGTCGTGGCCGGTGACGATAGCCAGCGACCGGGCGGCCTGGGTGATGGCGTCGTGGCCGTGGTCGGTCAGGGCGTAGGTACCGTCGGTGGTGGTGACAAGGTCGTTCGCTTCGAGGGTGTCGAGAGCGTCCGTGACGCGAGCATCGTCGACGTGGGCATGGCGTCGGACTAACGCACAGTATCTCGGCCAAGATACTGAGTACGTTGGCATCGACATCAGTGATGCGGTGCTCACAGAGGCGGAGCAGCGTCTTGACGACAGCTCACAGGAAACGACACTGTACGAGATGGATGCCCAGGATCTCGACTTTCCAAACGATAGTTTCGATACCGTCATATCCTCACTGTCGACGTGTACGTTTCCCAACCGGGTCGAGGCGCTCTCGGAGATGGGGCGCGTATGTGCGCCGGATGGACGGATTCTACTGTTAGAGCACGGTCGAAGCAGCGTCGGACCCATCGCTCGTTTCCAAGACTGGCGGGCAGACGCACACTTCGAGAAACACAGCTGTCGGTGGAATCAGGATCCACTCGCCGTTGTCGCCGAGTCGCCACTAACGACTATCGAGTCATCGTCCGCCTTCTTCGGTATGATTACAGAGATTCGAGGAGAATGCCTGGCCCTTTAGGGTCAGGATGAATCCGACAATCGGTTACACAACCCACCGTGGATAACCTTGCCTGATATTCCAGCAGATATTTAAAAAAACCCATCTAATTACAAGTGTAATGGTCACGGTGACTGTCACCGCGAAATTCCACAATCCATCTCTCTCGCGGCAGAAAGAGTGGCAACGCGCTACCCACCTCTACCGTGATACCAAGCAGTTCTGCATTGATGGGTGGAAAAACGGTGACTTCGATAAATCTGTGACCACAGCCAGCATCGATAACGATCTCTACTCGGCCATTCAGAATCAAGCCATTCGAGAGGCGAAATCTGACCACAGCAAGGACGGTGAGGTGCGCTACCGAGAGAGTCAACCGTTTGCCGTCAACAACCAGAACTGGGAAATCGACACCACTGAGAGCGGTACGGTGGTTGTCGGCTTCCCGTGTGTCTCCCAATGGTGGTACACGCCTATCGACGTGTACGAAGATATTGCTGCCCCCGTAGACCGTCTCGTCGAAGGTGACGCCAAGAAGACCCGTCTACAGGTCTATCGTCGCGGAGACGACTGGTACTGTACGTTCAATATTGAATACGACGCCGACACCTCGGGTGAGACACCCATCGGTGTCGATATTGGTGAACGCCACATCCTTGCTGTGACAGCCTACGGCGAAGACGAGTCGATGCTTATCTCTGGTGGTGAGGCGAAGTACGTTCGACGCAAATATCGTTCCCTACGCGATTCGCTTTCAGAGGCGGGTGCGCTTCGCGCACGTAACCGTGTGGGTGACAAAGAACAGCGTCGAATCAGAGACCTAAATCACAAACTCTCCCGCCGCCTCATCACGTTCGCAGAACAATTCGAGAACCCCGTTATTCGGATAGAAGACCTCGAAGGAATCCGTGAGAACAGTTCGTGGTCGGGTGTTCATTCCTGGCACTTCCACCAACTCCAACGGTTCATCACGTACAAAGCCGAACGTGCTGGTATCCGTGTCGAAAAAGTCGACGCGTACCAGACCAGTCAGGAGTGTTCGGTCTGTGGTTCGATGGGAACCCGTGATGGCGACCACTTTTCATGTTCAGAGTGCGACCGTGAACGCCACGCCGATCTGAACGCTTCGGAGAACATCGCTCAACGTCAGGGAGAACCATGCACGGCGTAGCAGTTCGGCTGACGCGGACCGTGCTACCTCGCTGGTTGAATAGCCAGTCGTCTTTGACGCTCGCTGTATGCGAGGAGGAAGGCCCCATTGACAGGGCTACACGCGCTGGAAAGCACGTCCTTGGTCACAACTGGACGGTAACCTTCGACGTTCCACGCGAAAGCGTCCTTGAGAACCGAGGAAACGCGCAACCTGAATATCCACTTCGTGGATTCCCGCGTCTTTAGGCGCGGGAGGATGTCAATGTATGGACTCCGAAAAACTCGAACAATAACGTCGGTGGCGTCAGTCCTCGGTCGGTTCGCCATCGTCGACCAGCACCGATTGCCCCTTTTCCTGGCCGGTGTCAGCGAGCAGCGACGGGTCTTTCTCCGGTTCCTCGGCTTCGAGCTGCTCGTCGAATCACTGGAACTCGCGGTCCAGCATCCCGTCACGTTCGAGGTTCCACGGGTCGCCGTCCTCGACTTTCGGTCCTTCGAGCCACGACTGGACGATGTTCCAGACGAAGATGAGCTGACCGACAAGCAGGATGAAGGCGCCCACCGTCGCGAGCTGGTGGAACGTCTGGACCTGCGTCAGCGGCGCGATAGCATCGTCGAATGCGTAGGTGGCGTAGCGCCGCGGCATGCCGAGGTAGCCAAGCGCCAGCATCGCGAAGAACGTGAGGTTGGTCCCGACCATCGAGAGCCAGAAGTGGGCCTTCCCGAGCGTGCGCTGGTACATCCGGCCGGTGAACACTGGGAACCAGTAGTAGATGCCCGCGAAGGCCCCGAAGCCGAGAGCACCCATCACGATGTAGTGGAAGTGGCCCACGACGTAGTAGGTGTCGTGGAGAATCAGGTTAACGGGTATCGAGGCGAGGAACACGCCGGTGACGCCGCCGATGATGAAGTTCGAGACGAAGCCGATACAGAACAGCATCGGCGTCGTCAGGCGCAGGCGGCCGTTCCACATCGTCGTGATCCAGTTGAATGTTTTCACCGCACTCGGTATCGAGATAGCGATGGAGACGGCCATGAACGAGGCCCGGAGCCGCGGGTCCATGCCCGTCGAGAACATGTGGTGGGCCCAGACGCCAAAGGAAAGGACGCCGATGGCAAGCGTCGAGTAGACGACGAACTTGAAGCCGAACAGCTTTCGGCCGGAGAACTTCGGCAGGATGAGGCTGACAAGTCCCATCGGCGGCAGGACGAGGATGTACACCTCGGGGTGGCCGAAGAACCAGAACAGATGCTGCCACAGCAGCGGGCCGCCACCCTCGACGGCGAAGAACGTCGTCGAAAGGTTCCGGTCGAGCAGGAGCATGACGATGGCGCTCCCCAGCAGCGGGAAAGAAAAGAGGATGAGCGCCGACTGGGTGAGGACCGTCCACGAGAAGATATCGAGATTCGCCCAGTTGACCTCGTCGTCCCGTTCCGTGAAGACTGTCGCGATGAAATTGATCGCTCCCATCGTCGCCGCGACCCCTGAAAGGTGCAGGCCGAGCAACATCAGGTCGACGCCTGGATTCGTCTGCTCGACCGACAGCGGCGTGTACATCGTCCAGGCCGTGCGGGCCGGTTCGATCATGTTCTCGGTCACCGGCGCGAGGAAGAAACCCGCCCAGATGAGCAGCGCCGCGGGCGGGAGCAGCCAGAACGCGATGGCGTTGATCCGCGGGAACGCCATGTCGTCGGCCCCGATGAGCAGGGGGATGAAGTAGTTCGCGAACGCCGCGATGATCGGCGTCCCGAACAGGAACAACATCGTGATGCCGTGACTCGTCAAGATAGAGTTGTAGGCGTTGTTGCCCAGAATCGCCCCGCCCGGAACGACGAGCTGGATGCGGATGAGTATCGCCATGACGCCACCGACGGCCAGCGCGATAACTGCGTACACCCCGTACAACAGCCCGATGTCCTTGTGGTCGACGGTTGTTAGCCAGCGAATGATACCTGCGGGCTTTTCCCGGTTGATGACCGGCGTCTCATCGCCCGTGACTGCGCCACCACCCGCCAGCGGGGTGTACGACCGCCAGTTCTCGATGCGCGTGAGTAGTGCGGTGATGCCAACAAGGAGGATGGCCATCAGCCCCGTCAGCACTAGATCTCCTACAGCCATTCTAAGGAATAGAAACCCGTAGTTGTATCATTCTGTAGATTAAACGTATAACACACTTATACCGGATTCAGAAGACTTGGTGGATTCCGTACCTTTCCGGACGTTACAGAGAATGCTGCAAAGGCTTCCAATGTGGTCAAATATGAACGGTAGCCTGCACTGAATCTATCCTTTGTATTACTCGATTTTTCATTCCGTTAGTCGACGTAAGTTAGGTAACTGATTCGTATATGTATGTATCACCAATCTCAAACTCCCACAGATTAAGAAATTCTCGATGCTCTTCCAACTATCAACAAGAACAGCCGGCTCATACCAGCCCACAATCTGTTAATAAAAAACTGTCCCAGCTATCAGCTCACACCTAAATACCGCTGTTTCGATGTAATTAAAAACTCAATAGAAACAGCCCCTCAGTGAAAACGCCTAGCCATTGTCATAACTGCAGAGAGTCTGTCGTCAACAACAGGTAATTTACTAAAACTCAAGGCAAATGTACTTATATACGATAACTCTTGACCGTTTGACTGCACCGAAATCTTGACGCGAGCTAAAACATAGAAGGATAGATTGTATTTAGATATATTCTATCGGGAGATAGGTTATTTCCTAGCAAAATGTAGATAAATAGTAAATATAAGTATGAGACAGAGAAAATGAGGATAGGAATAGAAAATATGGGGGCAAAAGGTAGTTTGTTAATGTATGGTTGATGTAGACAATCCTTTTCGAAAGAAGCGAGATGTAGGTAAACACTTGATCTCGATTAATGCTATTCTGCCGACTACTGTCACCTGTCGAATCTGCACTTTCGAAGACATCGATTCAATGAACGGTGTATCCGTCATTCTGGGCCAATGTGCAGTGGTCGACTCTAACAAATGTACCGGCGATATACATTCACGTAACACATGTACAGACGTTATGTGATCCCGAGTGTTACTACCGTGCCAACGAGGGGTGCGTCCAGTAGACTGGGTTACAGTGAAGACGGTTGACTCTAGAAAGTATAGTGAATAAAATAACAGATGTACATGTGTTATGAAAGGGCGATATATCTATCTCACCGATACTGTGTGAGTACCGAATCAGCGAATCGGAAGAAATCGTAACTTGCCCCAAAGTCCGACGAAGAGATTCTTAATCCACTCTGATGACATCTGAGTACTGTATGGTTAGAATGAGCAGGCCAGTACTTAATACTGCAGAATATCAGTTAAATTAGTCAAATAAAAGCCAATAGAATCCATAGGCTCAGAGAAACATTGATGCTTGAATCGGCTGAGATTGCCGTTTCGAGCCATGTCACTGTATACCAATGATCGATGCTGCAAGTGTATTCACCCATTTAGAATGCTAATTAATGATGTTCAGCAAGAAATGATTGAAAACGGGAGATCTGTGCCATGGGGTACTGTGTAACCGGCTGTCCCCCAAATCTTTAACATGAACCCTGACAGAGTGAGTGACGATGCCAGACTACAGTTCAGATTTCGATGGAGACACTGTCGTGGTCACAGGTGCAACCTCTGGAATCGGACGGGAAATTGCCATTAGATTCGCGAAGGCAGGAGCTACAGTCTTAAACGCAGATATCGAGTCTGAGCCCAAAGATGCTGACACCCCGACACATGAGTACATTCGTGAGCAGGGTGAGACGGCCGAGTTCGTAAAGACAGATGTCTCGAACGCGGACGATGTTCGTGCAGTCGTCGATCACGCTGGAGAGTACGGTGGTGTCGACGTGATGGTGAATAATGCCGGACTGTTTATCGGGGGGAGTCTGCTTGAGGTCAGCGAATCCGAGTTTGAGAAGATACACCAGGTCAACGCGAAAGGAGTGTTCTTCGGTTGTCAGGCCGCGGCACAGGACATGATTGACCGTGGGACAGAGGGTGCAATCGTTAATACAGCCTCAATCAGTTCGTTCGTGGCCCAGCGCGATCAGATACAGTACGATTCAACGAAGGCCGCGGTAAAGATGATCACCCGGGGTGCAGCACTCGAACTGGCAGACCACGACATCCGGGTGAACGCAATCGGCCCTGGACAGATCGCAACTGAATTCATCGACGGTTGGTCCGAGACGGCGCCTGAAGCGGCGGCGAAGGACGACCTCATCAAACCAGTTCCCGCTGGACGTGCAGGCACACCACAAGATGTTGCCGGTGCTGCCCTCTATCTCGCCAGTGACGACGCTTCGTACGTGACTGGCGAGGTGCTGATGGTCGATGGCGGGTGGCGGACGATATGACCGTCGGCTTCCGCCAGGCGAATAATTATATAGATGCATCCACAGGAGTCAATTGTAGCCAATGAGTACAGAGCAACTCCTCGATACTCCATCGGGGAACGCAGTCGTTGTAGCGCTAGATCACGGCCTGAGCCTCGGATCCCCTGACGGGTTCCACAACCCTGACGAGACACTCGACAAAGTGCTGGCCGGAGAGCCGGACGCAGTGCTCGTCGGGCCGCATTTCGCCCGTCACTATCAGGACCGTCTGCAGGAAGCGGGCGTCGACGTTGTCCTCACCGCGGACGTCGTGACCTTCTCGACTAGCCCAGGTCGGGACGACGGCGAAGACCTCTGGACGCCGGCCTTCGACGCGGAGTTCCTCGAGGAACTCGACCCTGTCGGAGTCAAGGTCGTCCTCGTGTTCGGCCGTGACGACAACGAAACCTTCCGGAAGAACATCGAATACATCGGCGAGCTCGCCGAGGACCTTCGTGGCACCGGTGTCCCACTGGTCGTCGAGCCGGTCATGTGGGGCGAACGGATCCCTGACCAGCTGGAGACGGACGCCGACTACGTGGCTGATGCGATGCGGATGGGCTGGGAGTTCGGCGCTGACATCCTCAAGGCGCCGTACACTGGCAGCGTCGAGTCGTTCGAGCCACTCGTGGAGAACTCGCCGGTCCCCGTGATGATTCTCGGCGGGGCAGCCACCGGCACTACCCGAGCGATGCTCGAATCCGTCGAGGGCTCGATGGAGGCGGGTGCACGCGGCCTGATGATTGGCCGGACGATCTGGAAGTCCGATAACCCGGAGCGAACGGTCTCCGCACTCATGGACATCGTCCACGAAGGCGCGTCCGTGGAAGAAGCGTGGGACGAAGCGGAGCCAGCGACTATCGCGAGCGGGCGGGAAAGCTAAATACGAGTCGCCGGTAGGCCTCGGCATGCAAACTGCACCGGTGCAAAAAACGAACGTCCCTCGGGGTGCTGTCCCGTGAATACCCCAGAACAACGCCGTCGGTCTATCACGGAGTTAGTCACAAAACACGGGAGCCTCTCGGTCGAGGAACTGGCCAACCGTCTCGACGTGTCAGAATCGACCATCAGACGCGACCTTCGCGACCTCGCCGATCGAAACCTCGTTGAGCGAACGCACGGCGGCGTCGCCCCAATGACGAACGTTGGCATCGAACGGTCGTTCAATCGGCGCCTCATCCAGCACCTGGAACGCAAACAGGCAATCGCCGACCGGGCCGTTGAGGAAATCTCTGAAGGACACGTCGTGTACTTCGACGCGGGGACGACAACAATGCAAGTCGCGAAGATGGCCCCAGACAATGACTCCATTATCGCGGTCACGAGCTCCCCCATGTTGGTTCTCGAACTGTCGAAATCGGACGGTACGGTGAAAATGACTGGCGGGGAGTATCGAGATGAGACCAAAGCGCTGGTCGGCCCGACGACCGAGGACTACATCCGCAACTCCAACTTCGACCTCGCGTTCATCGGTGTCAACGGTATCGAGCCCGATGGCATGTTGTCGGCACCGAACGAATCCGAAGCGAAAACCAAACAGCTTGTCGTCGAACACTCGGCACGGACTGTCGTTGTCACCACCGCGGAGAAATTCGACGAGCAGAGTTTCCGCCGGTTCGGATCGATTGAGGATATCGACCTCCTCATCACCGACGAACGTGTGCCCGACGACTATCGGGATCTGTTCGACGACACGGAACTCGCGGAAGACGTATTCGACGGAAGCAGCCACGACTGAGGCGTGTAACTCGGCCTCGCATCCCCGTGTATGCGTGTCATCGTCCTGGGAGGTCCATTAAATAGAAAGGATTAAATATGATAGTTTCGACATTGGGAACGAGGCTGTTAACCATGCCCAACGACACTAATCGGCGGACCTTCTTGAAAGCGTCCGGTGTAGCAAGTACAGGAATTCTCGCCTCCCTTGCGGGATGTACCAGAG
The DNA here is from genome assembly GCF_031624315.1 of Haloarcula terrestris. Classification (NCBI taxonomy): domain Archaea; kingdom Methanobacteriati; phylum Methanobacteriota; class Halobacteria; order Halobacteriales; family Haloarculaceae; genus Haloarcula; species Haloarcula terrestris. Next base: position 29,971 of record NZ_JAMQOM010000013.1, read on the forward strand.
GCGGTGACGGTGGTTCGAGTGACGGCAGCTCGGGTGGCTCCGGTGACGGTTCGAGCGACGGTAGCTCTGGCGACGGTAGCTCCGGCGATGAACTCGCGATTCCGCTCAGCGAGTACGATAGCGCAGACATCGACTGGCAGCAGTTCGAGGGGTCGTCGATCAACATCGGCGCTGTTCAGCACCCGTGGGTCGACGCGATCAAACCCGCGATTCCTGTCTTCGAAGAACTCACCGGGATTACCGTCAACTGGAACATACTGCCGGAACAGCAGTTCCGAACCAAGCGTCAGACAGACGCCAGTACTGGTGCCGGACAGTTCGACGTCTTCTTTATGGACCAGGTGGTCAATCAGTTCCGCGAAGAAGGGTGGCTCCAGCCGCTTGATCCATACTTCAACGACGGAAGCCTCTACGACGAGAATTTTTACAAGCCAAACGACCTCTTCGAGGCGTCCCGCTGGCAGGCCCACGGCGGGGGCTACAGCGACAACTGGACCGGACTGCCGATTACTGTCGAGGTCCAGACCCAGTTCTACCGACAGGACCTCTACGACAAGCACGGGCTGGAGGTCGCCGAAACCTGGCAACAGCACCGAGATAACGCCAAGGTCATCCACGAAGAGGAGTCCGACATCGTCGGCACGGCCGGGCGTGGCCAGAAGGGTTACGGGATGAACATCTACATCCTGAACACGCTCCTCCGGCAGAAGGGGACCAGCCTCTGGACTGAGTTCCCGACTGACTCCGGACTCGACACCCAGGGCGTCATCGAAGCAGCGGAGTGGTACAGTAAACTGCTTCAGGACTACGGTCCTGAGGGCGCGTCGAGTCAGACCTGGTCAGACGTTCAGGCGACAATGGCGGAAGGCCGCGCCGGCCACATCGTCGCCGATGCCAACATGTTCTGGGGCGGACTGACCAACGACGAGTCCAGTGTCGCCGACACCGTCCGAATCGCGAAAGTGCCCACGCCGGAGGGCGGTGAGCTCAACGCGAACGCGTTCAACTGGCAGATCTCGACGTCGAAAAACGCCTCGAACTCCGAGCAAGGCTTCCTGTTCATGCTGTGGGCGACGTCCCCACCGACTGACCTCTGGATTAACACAGAGAGCAGCGGTGTCTTCTCCGTGCGCCAGTCGGTTTGGGAAAACGACGACTACCGTTCGAAAGTCGGCGAGGACTACGCACAGGTCTCGCTTGAATCTCTGCAGGCCGCTTCTCCTGACCCGTTCGACCGGAAATATCCGCAGTGGGGACAGCGCTACTCCGAGGAACTGCAGCGCGCCATCGCCGGTCAGAAGTCTGCCGAAGAAGCGATGACACAGGCCGCATCGACTGCAGAAGACATCTATAGCGGATAAGGCCCAAAGACAAACCGCACCGGCCTAATTCTGAGAGACATTCATGAGTACACCCACACAAACGGAAACGTCAGACAAGCAGGGTCTTGCCAGGTTGAGCGACCTCTGGAACGAGTATCTCCCGTACTGGTTCATGGCACCGATGGTGGCGGTAATGGTGATGATCACTTTCTTCCCCGGTGCCTATGACCTCTACCTGAGTCTGATCGCGGAACCGACACTGAATCTCTTCCAGGCAGAGTTCGTCGGTCTGCAAAACTACGAGACGGCGTTCACCCGTGGTGGTGCCGTCCATTCGTTCGTCATCACGGTCACCGTCGTCGTCAGCGCGTTGCTCCTCGAAACGGTTCTCGGGTTCTTTTTAGCAGCACTTGTCGCTGGCATCGATTCCGGTCGGGCGAAGTCGTTCTATCGGGTGTTGTTCATCATCCCAATGGCTGTCGCACCCGTCTCGCTCGCGACTATTGGCCGGATCATGCTGAACACTGAGATTGGCATCATTCCCTACGTGATCAATACAGCGACGCCGTTCGCAGCGCCGAGCTTCCTCTCGGACGTTCCGCTGCTGACGGTGATTCTCCTGGATACGTGGAACTGGACGCCGTTCATGTTCATCATCTTCTACGCCGGCCTCTCATCGGTGCCGAAGACGCTTATCGAGGCGTCACGCGTCGACGGTGCGCCGATGTGGCGCCGCTACGTCCACGTCATAATCCCCTACATGAAGCCGGTCGTGTTCGTTGCGACGCTCATCCGGATGATCGACCTGTTCCGGACGTTCGGTGTGGTATACGGGCTCACAAATGGTGGGCCGGGGACGGCGACTCAGCTCGTGAGCATCAACATCTACGAGCAGATGTTCATCAACAATCAAATAACCGTGGCCGCAGCAATCGCCGTCGTCTACCTCATCTTCGTCATCGCGATCGCGAACATCGTTATCGCGAAGGTCGGCTTCGAGGGGGTGTGGGACTGATGGCGACGACAGACGGCGACTCCGCGACCGCGTCACAGCGACTCGACAAGGACACGCGGGAGAAACTCGTCACGGCCGTTCGCCACACCATCCTGCTGACGTGGTCGTTCATCGTGCTGTTCCCGCTGTACTGGCTGGCTTCGATGTCGTTGAAGCCGCCCGGAACAGCGAACGCGCTCCCGCCGGACTGGATCTTCCTGCCGACGGTGTTCAACTACATCCAGCTGTTCCAGGACTCCGGCTTCGTCGCGGCCTTCGCCAACAGCCTGATTATGGTGTCGGCGTCGGTCGTCCTCGTGCTGTTGATCGGCGTTCCCGCCGCGTACGTCCTCTCGCGGTACGACATCCCGATGGAGCGGGACGTGCTCGTGTGGATTCTCTCCTCACGGATGCTCCCGCCCATCGCCGTCGTGCTCCCCTTCTTCATCATCTTCCGGGAGCTCAACCTGTTCGATACGCGAATCGGGATGGTCCTGATGTACGTCAGTATCAACCTCTCGCTCGTGGTCTGGGTGATGAAAGCGTTCTTCGACGGCATCCCCGAGACACTGGAGGAAGCGGCTCGGGTCGACGGCGCGACCCAGTTCCAGGGCTTCAGGAAGGTCGTCCTTCCGGCGGCCAAGCCCGGGATTTTCTCGGTCGCGATCATCAGCTTCATCTTCGCCTGGATCGAGCTACTGTTCGGGCTCGTACTGACGAGTTTCGAGGCCGTGCCGGTGACGCTGTTCGTCTACTCGTTCATCGGCTCCCGTTCGATCGAGTGGGGGATGCTTGCAGCCGCCTCGACGGCGATGATCGTTCCGGTTGTCATCTTCCTCATCGCGGTGAACAAGTACCTCGCCGCCGGACTCAGCTTCGGTGTGGTGATCAAAGAATGACTCCACGACCCGCACCGCGACAGGTATCGCTCGCAAACCACGCCCCTGCGGTGGGCGTAAATAGCCGCACATTGGAGGAACACTAATGGCGAAGATCACAATCGACGAGGTTACGAAGCGATTCGGTGAGAGCGACGAGTCGATCGTTGCGGTCGACGACGTCTCCCTGGACATCAACGACGGCGAGTTCGTCGTCTTCGTCGGTCCCTCGGGGAGCGGGAAGTCGACGCTGATGCGGATCGTCGCTGGACTGGAAACGCAATCAGAAGGCGACATCCACATCGGCGAGGCCGTCGTCAATCAGCTCGGTCCGCGGGCCCGGGACATCGCGATGGTGTTCCAGAACTACGCGCTGTACCCCAACATGACCGTCGAGGAGAACATGTCCTTCGGGCTGAAGATGTCCACGGACATGTCCGCCGCCGAAATCGAAGAGACAGTCACCTCGACTGCGGAGATGATGGATATCGGGAATCTGCTGGACAACAAACCGGGTGAGCTCTCGGGCGGGCAGCAGCAGCGGGTGGCACTCGGTCGCGCGATTGTGCGTGACCCGAACGTCTTCCTGATGGACGAGCCGCTGTCGAACCTGGACGCGAAGCTCCGGGCGGAGATGCGAACGGAAATCAACCGACTCCAGAACGACCTGGATGTGACGACGCTGTACGTCACCCACGATCAGACGGAGGCGATGACGATGGGTGACCGACTCGTCATCCTCAATTACGGCGAGCTTCAGCAGGTCGGGACGCCCCTAGAGTGCTTTTATCGGCCGGCCAACCAGTTCGTCGCCGGCTTCCTCGGCTCCCCCTCGATGAACTTCTTCGCGGGCAGCGTCGAAGGCGGGACGCTCCGAACGGACGGCTTCGACTTCGACTTGACCAACCAGATGCAGGCTTCGGTCGGGAACCGCAACGACCTGGTCCTCGGCGTCCGGCCGGAGGACATGACGCTGCACGACCGGGCGACTGCCAGCCACGAGTTCGAGGCCATCGTCGACGTGGTCGAACCGATGGGCAGCATCTCCTACGTCTATCTACAGGCGCAGTCACAGAGCCACGAACAGACGTTCATCGTCGAGACCGACGGCCAGCGGCCGATTGCCGAAGGCGATACCGTCTACGTCGAGATTCCCGACGCGAACGTCCACCTGTTCGACGCCGAAACCGGCGAGACGATTCACCAGCGCCAGCTCGGCGAGAAGGCCGAAACTGCGCTCGAAGAGCGAATGCAGACTGTCAGTGGCTCCTCGGACTGAACCGCCCCGCACTCCGTCTCTCGTCCGGAGAGCACTGTACCGTCAGGACACGACCGTTTTCGACGGCTGTTGATGTATCGACACGCCCCCTGCCACTTCCTAGACGCTTCGAGAGGTCGCCGGTATCTTTATACTTGGCCGAAACGAGTTTGCAGACGATATTCCCATGAAAAGCGCAGTGCTAACTGACGAGCGAGAAGTCGCAGTTATGGACAGAGAGCGCCCGACACCCGGTGACAAAGACGTCATCGTGGAGGTCGGTGCCTGTGGCGTGTGTATGACCGACTATCACCTGTACCACGGGACGTTCCCGGCGGAGTTTCCCGTGGTTCCCGGTCACGAGAGTGCCGGGGAGGTAGTCGCCACCGGTGATGGCGTGACGAACTTCGAAACGGGTGACCGGGTCGCTATCTTCCCGGGGATTCCCTGCGGGGAGTGCGACTTCTGTAACGACGGGAAGCAGAACCTCTGTGAGAACACGGTCTCGATGGGGGGCGCTGGTGACGAAATCCTCGACGGTGCGTTCGCCGAATATATTCGTGCCCCTGCGCAGTGCCTGCAGGACATCGGTGACCTCTCGTACTCACAGGCGGCCTTCGCGGAACCGCTTGCCTGCTGCATTCACGGCGTCGACAGGGCGGACATCGAGAGCGGGGACACCGTCGTAATTGTGGGTGCCGGACCCATCGGGTTGCTTCTGCTCCAGGCGTTTCTGACGGACGGAGCGGGAACGGTCATCGTCTCCGAACCGATCGAACGCCGCCGAGAGATAGCGACGGAATTGGGTGCCGATCACGTCGTCGACCCGATGGAGCGAGGGCTCCCGGACCAAGTCGACGAACTGGTCGACCGGGTCGACGTCGCCGTCGAGGCCGTTGGCCTTCCGGCGACAATCGAGGAAGCCCACTCGATCACGTCTCCCGGCGGGACGACGGTCGTGTTCGGCGTGCCGCCACAGGACGAGACCATCGAAATCGACCCGTTCGAGCTGTACTATCAAGAACTCGAAATGGTCGGTGTGTTCGCGCTCACCAAGAATACCTTCTCGCGCGCGGTGAAACTGTTACAGGGCGGCCGGATCGAGACGGAGGCACTCATTACGGATGAGTTCGACCTCGGCGGGATTCAGACTGCATTCGACCAGATGGAGAACAACGAAGGGCTGAAAAAGATGGTCTACCCGAACGAGGCGTAGTGACCGGCGACGGAGTCGTCTTTCGGAGCGAGTAGCTGGGGGACAGACAATCAGAGCGGCTCCGACGACGAACGGAGGGATGCTACCGTTCGATTCGTGAGACCGGGCGTCTCCCGGTGAGCACAATACTTATTTTTTCGTGGGGAGTCGGTTCTATCATGTTCGATTCAAACAGAGTCATCGAACTGTCCAACCCGATCCGTGAGAACATCCCCGTGTGGCCGAGCTTTCCACCGGTCGAGGTCGAACAGACCGCCATCGCCGCCCGCGACGGCTTCACGATGGAACGGTTCGAGATGCGGAGCCACACGGCGACCCACATCGACGCCCCGGCGCACTTCATCCCCGAGGGGAAGACCCTCGACGACTTCTCCATCGAGCGGTTCATGGGCGAGGGCGTCGTCGTCGACCTGACGCCGAAAGAGCCCGAGGAGGCGATTACCCGCGCCGACATCGAGGCCTACGAGTCGGAGATACAGCCCGGTGACGTCCTCATGCTCCACACCGGCTGGGACGAGTACTACGGCCAGACGCCCGAGTACCTCTTCGAGTTCCCCTACCTGACCGGCGAGGCCGCGGAGTACGTCGCCTCGCTGGAGCCGAAGGCGGTCGGGACGGAGGGAGCCAGCGTCGGCGGCTGGTACGACGAGGTCCCGGCCCACGGCCCGTCGACCGACGTCCACCCGGCCGACTCACACCTCCCGCTGCTCGAAAACGAGGTCATCCCTATCGAGGAACTGCGCAACCTCGACCAGGTGCTCGACGGCGCAGACAGCCGCCGGGCGAACTTCTTTTTTCCGCCGCTCAACGTCGAGGGGACTGGCGGGTGTTCGGTCCGTGCCTTCGCGCTCGTGTAGTTCGCAGGATGTGCGCAGGCGACAGACCTGAATCGCAGGACGCGAAAACCGTGTCTACCGGGCGAGCCTGACGGCCGTCGACACCGCATCGATCATGCTCTGCTCGGAGGCGACCCCTTCTCCGGCGATGTCGAAGGCCGTACCGTGGTCGACGCTCGTCCGGACGATCGGGAGTCCGATGGTGACGTTGACGCCGCTCACCGCGTCGCCGTCGCCGGTGAAGCCGAGCATCTTGATCGGGATGTGCCCTTGGTCGTGGTACATAGAGACGACGCAGTCGAACTCGCCTGATGCGGCCCGAACATAGACCGTGTCCGGGGGGAGTGGACCGGTCACGTCGACGCCGGTCTCGGCGACGCGGTCGACCGCCGGTTCGATGATGTCCGCTTCCTCGTCACCGAGGAGGCCGCCGTCGCTTGCATGGGGGTTCAACCCCGCAACGGCGACCGACGGGTCGTCGATACCGAGGTCACGGAGCGCCTCGTCGGTCACGGCGATGGTCGAGGCGACATCGTCGACATCGAGGTCGCAGGCCTCCCGCAGCGGAACGTGCGTACTGACGTGTGTCACCGTCAGGTCGTCCTCGATGAGCATCATCGAGTAGTCGTCGGTACCGGTGTAGTCCGCGAGCATTCCAGTGTGGCCCGCGTACTCGCTCCCCGCCATCCGGGTCGCCTGCTTGTTGATCGGGGCGGTGGATATCGCGTCGATTTCGCCAGCTTGTGCCAGTTTGATCGCCCGCTCGACGTATTCGAGGCTCGCCGCACCGTTCGCTTGTGAGAGCTCGCCGTACTCGTGAGCAGACACGTTGTCGAGGTCAATAACCGGGAGCACCGCGGGGTCGGCAGCCGCCTCGCCCGGCGCGTCGACGCGGCGGACAGTCAGACCCGACGCAAACCGATCCGCCGCGTCCGCCAGGACGGACGCGTCGCCGATGACGACGACGGTCGCCGTCTCGACGAGTTTCGGATACGACTTGACGATGACTTCGCTTCCGATACCCGCGGGGTCACCCATAGTGACGCCTACAGTAAGGGATCGATCACTCATCACGAAAACCCAGACGACCGAGTGACTTAATTATTGCCTGCTGGTCGCCGAACCCGCCGGCCTTCGTAACGACAGCTGTCCCGTCGGCGACGCCGCCTTCGACGGTCGCAAGAGGTATCCCCGGAGCAACGTCTTCGCCGGCCATGCGGAGCGCCGTCGCGTCGAGGGCATCGAGGACCGCCCGAGCGGTCTCCCCGCCAGTCAAGAATAGATTCGACGCTCGACCGTCGCCGACGGCCGTCGCGGCGCCGTGGGCAAGCGCGTCCGTGACTCGACGCCGGACGGTGGAACCGTCGATGCCTGCCCGCTCACCGGCCTCCATCGCCCGGTCAACGTCGCTACGTGCGTCGGCGCTATGGAGCAACACTCCTCCGTGCTCCTCGACACTGGCGGCGCCGCGAGCGGCCAGGTCGGCCCCCGCCGTCACTGGGTCGGTGACTGCCGTCTCGAGGTCGAGGTGTCGCCGTCTCTCCGTCGCCACTCGCCCGACCTGTCCGAGCGTCTCCGGTGCGACGCTCCCCGAGATGCCCACGACGGACCGGGTCGGGTCGACGTCGATTCCGGCACCGGACGGCGCTCCGGGAACGGCGACGTGGCGTGCGAGCCCGCCACTTCCGACGTACAGACATCGCTCAGCGAGTTCGTCGGCTGCTGCGGCGATTGTCGCGAGGTGGCTGTCCGTGACAGCGTCGCAGGTGACGATGACCGGGCGGTCTGTCGAGGACAGCGACTCCAAGGAGTCACGAACGGCGGCGCTGCCGCGTGCGACGGTCCCGACACCGAGGTGCGCCACGGGATACTCGCTCGACGCGAAGATATCCGAGAGCGAATCGTGTGTCGGCGGTCGCTCTTCGTCCTGGCCAGGCGGCGACTCGGTCACCAGCCGGCCATCGACGAGATGGTACCCACTCGCCGTCACCCGCCCGTTGCCCGGAAACGCTGGTGCAACGATGACGAGAGCGGGTTCGACAGCCTGCGTTGCGGCGTCCACCTCCACGCAGACGTTCCCGCGAAGGGTCGAATCGATCTTTTTGAACACGACCGATCCGTCTGTGTCTTCCAGGACGGCTCGGACGCGCTTGGCGGCGATAGCGGGATCCGCGTAGCGTGATTCTGTGTCGTACACGGTGACGTCTCCCCCTGCCGTCGCGTCGGTCTGTGTGGGGAGTACGACCCGAGTATCGTACCCACGCACCGCGAACTCGTGACCCGCGTCACAGCTCCCGGTCAGGTCGTCTGCGACGACGAGACAGCGGGTCATCGGTGCCCCTCCTGCCCGCAGGGCGTCCCCCGGGCTTGCATGTGACAGTCCATAGGTCGTATGGCGACGTACATCGTAAAGAAACATTCGCACAGACGCCGACCAGTGGGGGAGAGGGGCAAAACATAAGCCGCGGATGCGTAATAATATGGTATCCATGGAGTTCGAGTTTCCAGACCGTGACCGGTTGGAGGCGACCAACGACGCCGAACCGTCCGACCTACCCCGTGCCTACCGTGTCAGTTGCACCCGGAACCAGCCTACCGTGCAGGATGTCACAGCGGCCTCGGTCGATGCGGTGACCGATATTCCTGAACTCGCCGACCTCGAACCGGGGAGCAGCGTCGCGATCACCGCCGGAAGCAGGGGTATCGACATCCTCCCGGAGGTGCTCGAAGCCATCGTTTCGGAGCTGCAGTCGCGAGGGCTCAAGCCATTCGTCTTCCCAGCGATGGGTAGCCATGGCGGCGCGACCCCCGAGGGCCAACGTGAGACGCTCGCGACGCTCGGTATCACCCCCGACCGACTGGGCTGTGAGATTCGCTCCTCGCTCGCTGTCGAAGCGGTGGGAACCGACTCGACGGGACGGCAGGTATATGCGGCCGAGGACGCGCTCGGGGCCGACGCAGTCCTGCTGGTCAACCGAATCAAACTGCATACCGATTTTCGGGGAGACGTCGAGAGCGGCCTCTGCAAGATGGCTGTCGTCGGACTGGGCAAACAACACGGTGCCGACAACATGCACAACGCCGCACTTGAGCGCGGCTTTCACGAGGTCATCCCGGAGTGGGCAGGCATCCTCGTCGAGGAGACGCCTATCGTCGGCGGTGTGGGTATCATCGAGAATGCCGACGAGCAGGCCGCCGAAATCCACGGCCTCCCCGCGGCGGACCTCCTAGAGGCGGAGCCGGCGCTGCTGGAGCGGTCGAAAGAATTCTTCCCCGAACTTCCAGTCGAGGACCTCGACTTGCTTGTCGTCGACGAAATGGGCAAGGAAATCAGCGGGACTGGACTAGATACGAACGTCATCGGGCGGGTCCGGTTCCACAACCAGGCGGAGGTCGACGAGCCGTCCCTGACCCGTGTCTACGTCCGGTCGTTGACACCAGCGTCTCACGGAAACTCCCTTGGTATGGGTCTCGCCGACCTTGTCCACCGCGACCTCGCGTCAACTGTCGACTTCGAGGACACGTACGTCAACATCGTGACCAGCGGCGAACCGAACAGGGCCAAGCTTCCGTTCGTCGTCCCGAGCGACACGACGGCGTTCGTCCTCTCAGCGTCGATGACCGGCGTCGCCAGCCCGAGTGACCTCCGGATTGCCCGCATCAAGAGCACGATGGAACCTGGAGAGCTGTGGGTGTCCGAACCGGTCGCCGAGGAACTCGCTGACCGAGACGACATCCACGTCCACGAAGATAGTCCGTGGCTGTTCGACGAGCACGGCGAACTCGAGATGTCCTGGGACTGATATCACGTCGTCGGGTTTGCCGACAACACCCCTGTCTCCGGCAACGATGGTAGGCCCGTATTGAAATACCCTCCAGTGGCCTACTCGAACTGTGCGGCGTAGGCAGTGACAGCCGAGACGACGTCGTCGTAAGACGGTGTCTCCCCTGTCCGGACAAACTCACGGGCGAGTGCGTTGCCCAGCACCACGGCGGCCGCGTCCGGAACTCCTTCGACGAGACCGAGGGACAACCCTGCATTGAAATGGTCGCCGGCGCTGGTAGTCAGCTCTGGCGACTCGACTGGGGCGACGCGTACGCTCGTCGTTCCGTCATCGCTTACGACCACGGACTCGTCCACGCTGTGCCCGACGAATCGGTCGACGGCCAAGGAGTCGAACGCGACGCGGGCGTCCGCTACGATTTCGTCGCTCGTGTGCCCACCGAGTGCAGCCGCGAGCTCTTTCGTCTCGTAGCGATTCGCCGAGACCGTCATGTCGACCTCGTCGGCGAGGCGGCGCGTCGCCGCGACGATCGACTCCAGTATCTCGGGGTCGAGTTCCCGGATGTTCGCTGGGTCGAGCAGGACGTGCTCCGGTGGATCTGTCAGTTCCGGAAAGACCATTTCGCGGAGCCCATCGAGGATGCCTGCCATCTCGGGCATCACCGCCCAGTAGCCGATACCGAGTAGCTTCGCCCCTTCGAGCTCATCGACGAGCGTTTCGACTCCGACACGTGACCGGATCGTTTCCCAGTCCAGCGTCGCAGCACCGCCGTTCTCCATCAGCATGAGCTTCCCGTCATCGAACTCGATTGCGTCGGTGATACCCGGGTCACCCAGCGAATACAGGGTACAGGCTTCGAACTCCTGTTCGAAGATATCGCGAACCGGATCTCCACACATACCTACGAGCGTCGGATCAAACCCAAGAGTCTGGTACGCGCGAGACAGGTGGCTGACGTGCCCGCCGGTCCGCTGGCCGTGACGCTCCCAGGAGATGGAAAGCGAACTATCGGCGGCCGCCGACGTCACGATCTCCTCGCCGAACTCGCTCAGCGTCGTGATGCGGTCGCTGTCTGACGCGCCGGCGTTCGTCCCCGCCCGTCGGACGTTGTCGACGTACCCGTCAAAGCCAAATACCACGTCTCCACCGCTTGGCCTGGATGGAAGCTGCTTCTGACACAAAACCACTGCATCACGTGTCTGGGAATCTGGATACTTATTCACCATTCGTGTCACACCCCGAGACCGCTTTCGTACGTCTTCGAAGCGTTTCCACGACGCCCCCTCCAAGAGAAGCATTTACTGGCGTAGCAGATCGTAACTCATTAGCGTGACATCGTTGCTCAGTATCGCCTGACCGCTGCAGTGTCCGTTGACGAGCGTCTACACCTATCGTTTCGAGTCCAACCGGTATACGCAATTCTGCTGACGAACCCATACACTGCGTTATATCGGGGGGTATATAAAAAATTAGGGCGCAGTGCAACTGTCTCGCCGCTATCGAGTGTCCAGTCGCCAGCTATCGATGGGGACTTGTCCGCCGTCAACGCGGAGTTCGTGGCCGTTGACGTAGTCGCTGGCGGGTGCGGCCAGGAAGGCGACGACCTGTGCCACGTCTTCGGGTTCCGCGAACCGTCCCAGTGGGTTATTGTCGAGGATCTGTTCGGTGACGGCATCGCTGAAGCCCTCTACCATCCTTGTGTTCGCCCAGCCCGGCGCGACGGCGTTGACACGGACGCCTTCCCGGCCGAGTTCAAGCGCTAGACTCTTTGTGAGTCCAAGCAGACTGTACTTCCCGACGTCGTATGCGGGCGACATGCCCACACCGTTTTTTGTGTGTATCGACGTGAAGTTCACAATCTTGCCGTACCCCTCTTCGACCATCCCATCAACGACAGCCCGCGTGCAGTTCAGCGCCCCGTAGAGGTGAACGTCGAGGTTCAGATCAAAGGTGTCGTCGTACTGTTCGTCGAGAAAGGGGCCTGCGTCACCGACGCCCGCGTTGTTAACGAGGATGTCGATCTGACCAAGTTCCTCTGTCGCGGTTTCGACCATCGCTTCGACGGCCGCCTCGTCGCTCACGTCTGCGGGAAGTCCGACGGTGTCGACGCCGAGTTCGGCGATTTCAGTCGCCGTCTCTTCGGCGACTTCGTCGTCAATGTCGTTGATGACGACGTCCGCCCCATTCTCCGCGAGTTCCGTTGCAGTTGCTTTGCCCATACCTCTGCCCGATCCGGTGACAAGCGCAGTCTTACCCGTCAGGTCGAGTTGCATACACATATCAGTTCTATACCTCACTTGATAAATATTTGGGGCCAGCCGGTGCATAATTCTACCGTCTATTGTGGCCGTTAGATAGCGACACGTCAATTCTCTATACTGCGACCTCCATAGCCATTTTATAACTGCTGGAAAAGGAGTATGAACCCGAACTGGGGCGAGAATAACTGAACAGGTTCTGAAACGGTAGATTTCGTTTCCCTCTACGGCTACTACGAACTCGGGTTCACCGACGAGCGGATTGAGTTCCTAGAAGTGTGGGTCTGGCCATTGCTCCATACAAAATAGGTTGCGTGAATTAGGGATAACTGAACTGTAATACACTTTGACTCCCTCAAAAAATAGGATAACGACTGCTATACATGGGAGTCGTTAGTGGAACAATTCAAACACATCTACCGTGACGAACCACACAGAACTTGAACACAGAAGCAGTCGAAGACGGAAACCACGATGCCTCGCTCCAAAATCTCTTTTATACGGACTGACTGAGATATAACGTCCCGGAGTACGAGTGATTTCAGCAGTATATCATCGACATATCTGTCTAGTCAAATGCAAAATGGCACAATTCACAATCAACTTATATATTTTATACACAAAATGGGAAGAAACAGATATATAAGATATTATATCTATGTATTGGTGGGCGTGAAACAGGTTACGGTCCTTGGCAGCCGTACCTAATAAACACATCAAATATGAGAACGGTTCGTCAGAGCTAGTGGTATACCGTCTCAGAATGAAGATGGTACCGAAGATTTCTCGCGGCGTTTTTTGTGTTGGTAGTCGTCTTTTTGTTTTGCTCCTTGTTTTTCTCACTGGTCCCACTGAACGACGTGTGGGAGGGGTCAGGAATGCATGGCATCTTTTAAACTGGTTTAAATGGGTTATACGGTTAATCTATAGACCGATGCGGCTCCCGGTCTTTTTTCGGGGTAGATGCCACAGAGAACTCATCCCGATGGTGCAGACAGGGCTACTGAATCGAAATTCTACCTGCCCGCTGGCGTCACCCCGTCATTCGATGCCAGTCGGGTCAGGCGTGTCTGGGCGACGCTATTCAATCATCAGGTTGAACCCCCGAAATAGATTGCAATGACAGGAGATCAACACCATCCAGACCACACGAGGGTGGACCAGTCAGACCGCTCCGTCCCCAGAAATCTGCGCCAGACGGGTGACGCGGAAATCGATCTCGTGATCTCGAATCGAGTCCGGAAGTCCCCGTTTTGGCATCTCTCCGTTGAGGAAGGCTGTCATGAGGCGACGGTGTACAACCACATGTATCATCCTCGGGCCTTCATTGACCCCGAAGACGGGGGGGCAGAAGCCGAGTACGACTTGCTGGTCAATCACGTCGCGCTGTGGGACGTTGCGGTCGAGCGCCAGATTCGTGTCAAGGGCCCCGACGCGGAGGCCTTCGTTGACTTCGTCATCACGCGAGACGCGACCGATATCGAACCGATGCGTGGCAAATACGCCATCTGCTGTACGGAGGACGGTGGTATCCTCAATGACTTCGTCCTGTTGCGGCCGGATGACGACGAGTTCTGGTTCTCTATCGCCGATTCGGATCTCTTGCAGTGGTTGAAGGGCGTCACGGTCGGGAACGACTTCTCGGTCACCGTCGACGAGGTCGACGTCTCGCCGATGCAGGTCCAGGGTCCGAAATCGCCCGACGTGATTGAGTCGCTCATCGAAGCTGGAGTTGAAGACGTTCCGTACTACGGACTGTTGGAAGCGACTATTAACGACATCCCGGTGTTGGTGAGTCAAACCGGCTTTTCTGGTGAGGCGGGCTTCGAGATATACGTCCGTGAGGCGACGACGAACGCTGAAGGAGTTTGGAATCCGGTCCTCGAAACGGTCAAAGACCACGGTGGTGCCGCGGCGCCGGTAAACGGTCGGCGACGGATCGCCGCCGGAATCCTCTCGTTGGGGCAGGATATGGACCACGAGACCTCGCCGTTCCAGGTCAATCTCGGCTATCAGGTTCCAGACAACAAGGACGCCGACTACATCGGCAAAGCCGAACTGGAACGCCAGAAGGAAGCTATCGAAAACGGCGAGTTCCCGTTCACGCATAAACTGGTCGGGCTGAAACTGGCCGGCGAGCCGATCCTTGAGTGGGCCTCGGACTTCTGGCTCATCTCGGACCCGGAGACAGGCGAGGAGTGTGGCTACATGACGTCGGCGGGATGGAATCCGGAACTCGAGACCAACATCGGCCTCGGGTTCGTGCCAGCGGCGAAACTGCAGGCTGCGACCGACGTGCCGCTTGACGACTCGATATATGACGTGGATGTAGATGTGGAGTTTGAGGTCCACCTCCCGGATAAGTACGCTGAGACACCCAGCGAACCCGTATATGCGACGACAGCGATGGTGCCGTTCAAGCAATCGGTCAATCCCAGTGCTCGCGAACAGGCTAAAATTCATGCCAGGGATGAAATAGACGATTGAGAGTCGTTGCACCGAGGTCGAGTCGTGGGGAGTACAGCGGTGTACGACTCCGATACCCAAATCGAAGTCAGGACGGACGACCGACCGACTCAGTTAAGCCACTACACGGCCACCAGTACAATCTCAGTCGCACAGTTTGCCCTATCGATTTCAACCAACCGTCACACACAACATTCAATTGAATGGTTCTGTACAGTAAGACGCCGACCCGACAGCCCAATGACCGATATTAGAGCAGTCGTCCGAGCAAAACACCCTGACATAGTGCTTACAGGAACAGTGACCCACGACCAGAGTTCGAACGTCACTTCGTTGTCAGAAGCTGGAACGGACCCCACGTCAGGGAAATTCTTTTATCGTATCGAATCAGCTAATTTCGACCGATTCGAAGCGGGACTCCGAAACGATCGTACCGTTGGTGCATTTGAACGCGTCATCGAAACCAGAGACGACGAAGCGATCTACAGTTTCGAGTACACGGACGAAGCGAAGCTCCTCTCACCGGTGATTTCGGCGGCCAACGGTGTCATCCTCGATATGAAAAATGACGGCGCTGCCTGGATGCTGACGGTATGGATCTCCGAGCGAACGGACCTGGTCCATCTCTGGGACTATGCACAACAGAACGACATCGATATCGACCTACTGGGCGTGAATAATTACGCGAGTGTCGGGAATACGGACGCAGGGTTGACCGATAGCCAACGAGACGCCCTCCTCGTCGCGTGCGACATGGGGCATTTCGAAGAACCACGGGACGCCACACTCGGCGAGGTCGCCGCTGAACTGGACATCTCCCAACCTGCAGCTAGTGGGTTGCTTCGGCGCGGCATCAAACGACTCATCGTATCATCGCTGATGGACGACAGGGAAACGTCGGAGTGATCGACGGCTCCTCACTCTAGTAGGGGGATAGTAATTTCGGGCCACGTTCCGTGGCTCTACGCCACCCGCACACAGATAAGCAGGGTGGGGGTCTGCTCGCTGCGTTTCGGAAGTGCACGAAGCCGTCCGGATTCTGATAAGGGGGTTATACGATTAAGGAACAGAACGATACGGTTACGGGCCCTGGATTGGTATGTATCGACATGCCAGATCCAGTAATTGCGTCGGTCGGTGCCTCACCGCTCGGCCGCACGGACCTCCCGGGGCGTGACCTGTTCTCGGTCGCTTTAGCGGAGGCGTTCGACGACCTCCCCGACCCGGCCGAACTCGTCGAAGCAGTGTATGTCGGTAACCAGTCGGAGAGCTACGAACACCAGATCATGCACGGGACGCTTCTGGCCGAGTGGGCCGGTCTCCGGCACGTTCCCGCCGAGCGGGTCGAGGGATGTGCCGCCGCGGGAGCGCTCGCGCTACGCCACGCGGTCAAGGATGTCCGCAACGGCGAACACGAGGCCGTGCTCGCGTGCGGCGTCGAGAAGATGACCTCCGCAGGCACCAGCGGTGCGACAGACGCGCTGTCAGCGGCCTTCGACCGCGCCATCGAGCAACGTTCCGGTGTCACCGCCCCCAGCCAGTACGCACTGCTCGCACAGCGGTACCTCCACGAGACGGACGCCACGGAACGCGACCTCGCCGAAATCGCAGTGAAGAACCACGCCAACGCCGCTCGCAATCCCCGAGCACAGTTCCCCAAAGAGATTGACGTGGCGACGGTCCTGGATTCTGACCCCATTGCCCCGCCGTTGAAGCTCTACGACTGTGCGCCGGTCGGGGACGGTGCCGCGGCCGTTCTGGTGACGACCGCCGAACTGGCGGCCGACCTCGACCGCCCGCAGGTGCGCGTCGCGGGCAGCGGGGCGTCCGCGAACAACATCGCGGTCGCCGAGCGGGACATGACCGACATCGCGGGCGCGCGCATCGCCGCAGAGACAGCCTACGAAGAGGCGGGTATCGACGCCACGGACGTCGACATCGCGGAGGTGCACGACGCCTTCACCGTCTGCGAGGCACTGCTCGCGGAGGCCGTCGGGTTTGCCCCCACGGGAATGGGCTATCAGAGCTACCTGCCACCTGCAGAGCGGGCTGACGGCTGGACGGACGTGCAGGTGAGTCCAAGCGGTGGACTGAAAGCTCGCGGTCACCCCATCGGCGCGACCGGGCTCCTGCAGGCACTCGAAGCGTACGAGCAGCTTACGGGAGCGGCCGGTGATCGCGCGGTCGAGGGTGCTGAGACAGCGTTGTTGCTCAACGAAGGCGGCGTCGCGGACGCCGTCACCGTCGGCCACGTGCTTACGACGGCGGGGGCACCATGACCGACGGCAGCCTCGATGCGAGTGATCCGCGGACACTGCCGGGCTTCTTCGACGCCCTGGCGGACGGAGATCTCCTGGGGGGAGTCTGTACAGACTGTGGGCAGGTACTGTTCCCGCCGCGACCGGCCTGCTACGCCTGTGGCAGTCGCGCCGTCGACGTCGAACCGCAGTCACGCGAGGGACAGATTTTCTCGTACACGGCAGTCCAGACGCCGCCGCCAGCGTTCGAAGCGGACGCACCATACACAATTGCCGTCGTGGAACTCGCTAACGGTGGCCGCTTGCTTGGGCGCGTGGCCGCCGACTACGCTGATGTCGCCATCGGTGATCCGGTTGAACTCACGGTACGAGAGCCAACAGCCGCGGAGCGGGAGGTCGCGCTCGACTACGAGGCTGACTGGCCGGTCCACGTTTTCGAGCCACGGTGAGAGACGGGGCGGCCCCGTCGGATGTCGGTGGTTTCGTCACGTAACTCGCCGTCCGTTGGGTTCTTGAACTGGCACCATACACGATATTGTGTTCAATCAGTGTATGTCTCTCTGGACCTGAGTGCGCATCGCGCGTGCGGTGTGATTTCAAGGCTCACAACGACGAACGAGGATATATTTAACCTACTACTCCCACTCATGTGAATTGGTAGGCTCTGTAGTTTCGATACACTGCGCTGGATTTCACGGATATCGGACGCTCCGACGAAGGTTGTAGACGGTGGCTTTGAGGATGATTTCACGGAATTCGAGCCACCAGCTTCGCGCACGCACGGC
>NZ_JAMQOM010000014.1:0-43537 GCF_031624315.1 Haloarcula terrestris
GCAGGGCTTGGAACAGGCCGCTCACACCTTCGGTATCGTTCGATCACTCACTCTCGCTGGAGGATCTGTCGAGACAGCGGTTGAGTGTCTCGTTATCGGGTCTTTCCACAATTCTACATAAGAGCGAGCGTAGTTAACCAACAAATAGCGCGATATAGCGAGTCTGTTGGTTAATCTTCTCGGCTCGCAGAATCAGAACGCTCGAGAGAGGTTTTCGGATGGCGGTGAAGCGGCGCCGCTACTAAGATTGGCCACCGAAGAATCGATGCAACAGCGAGGCTGGCTCTGAGTCATCACCGGTCTCGCTCGCAGTACCGGAGTCTTCCTCGTGGGATTGCGCAGTCTCCTGATCACGGGCTGCGAGTTCGTCGGTGAGGCGCTCGATCTCTGTTTCGAGGGTTTCGATCCGCTCAGTCTTCTGTTCGAGTGTTGCCTCGAGTTCGTCGACGCGCTTACTCAACAAGCGGTTTTTCTCCACCAGATACGCACGACTCCGGTCTGCCTCGTCAGGCGTCCCGCCAGTTGCGACCCTGTCAGGTGTGCCGTGGGGATCTTCGGTATCGCCGCCGGCGTTCGGGTCGTAGAACTCCGACGTGGTCGCAATCGCTCGCTCGATGGTCTTCTCGCCGTACGTCGACCCGTCAGCGTAGTGGACCTCGTCCCACTTCTCCCGCATCAATCCCGACTGGCGGAACAGCTGCTCCATTTGGGTCCGGTCACCACCGGTCCAGAACGCCAGCAAACAGCACAGCGCCATGTCGGCCTCGGACTGACTGTCGTAGCCGACCGTATTCCCGTTCCAGAGCCGCTCGAACTTCTCGCCGTTGGATGCGTTTCGCGCTTTCTCGAGGAGGTCCTCGTCTTCGAGGTCGACGTCGACGTCGGCTGCGTCGGTCGTCGGTGATCGGGCGGCAGCGCCACCACGCTGTTCGGACTCGGATGCTGTGTCACGCTCGGTTTCCTGGACGTACTCACGGTGAATCGCTGTGAGTGCGTCCTGCCGGCGTGCAACACGCGTTGGGGTCCGGTCGACGTGGTCGCCAGTGACGGTGAAAAAACGTGCCGTGTCATACAGTTCGACGCTTCCGCGCCGGTTCCGCCCGTCGGGGAGTGTGCCAGTGATCAGGACGTGATAGCCGGTACCGGACGGTGACACCTCCGTATAGGAGTCGAGTCGTGCGATGATGTCCAACGCTGCGTCGTCGACGTCGTCTGTCTCGGGATCGCGGCAGTCGTCCAGATCGACACCGACGATGGAGTCGTCGTCAGTAAACACGAACCCGATACCATCGGCGTGCTCCGTCTCAGTGTAGTCGAGTGCTGTCTCGAAACTCGCCCAGGTCTCCGACTCGGTTGCTGACGCGAATCCCCCAGCCCCTGGCGTCACCGGAATCTTCGTCGGTTTGCCGTCTCGCTCCTCTTCGCGCCAGCACACCCACTGGTCGCGTTCGCGTAACGTCTCCGGAATCGCCTCCGGCTCGTCGATCATAGGTTCACTCATCCTCACGTAGGACCTCGCATGGCTCTCACTGGCTCTGAGCCAGCACAGAACGCTCTCTGCTGTACGTCGCGATCCAATCCCTTGGTCCCAACGGGGACCCCCCGTTCTATCCTAGTTGGTTGTTGGGTGGAACACTCGCTATAGCTGGTTGCAAATCGCAGGACGTGAGCGTGTTCCACCCATTTCGCTCGGTTCGTTGGTGTTCCACCCATTGAGGATTTGGGTGGAACATGCCGCCGTCTGGTGGTTCCCGACCTGCGAGTTTGTTCGGATGGAGTCATGATTCTGTCTGGGAGGAACAGTTCCCGAGAACTCGCGATAAAATCGGGAATTGGACTGTGTACGTCCGTTTCATGGCTGAAAGTCCTCTTCAGACCGGATGCGGACACCAGTGTAATGCCGGACGGGTTCCCCGTCGATTCGCTTCTTCGTGGAGTCCACCTCGATATGGGTGTTGAGCTTCCGTGTGAACCAGCTCTTATTCAGCGGGTCGTCGATGCCATGTGCCTCTACCCAGTCGTTGTAAAGGCGGAATACGTCATCTTTCGGCACGGCTCCATCCGCGTCTTCGACAAGATATTCGTCGACGAACGATTCGAACGACGGTGGCGATTGGTCTTCCTCGACTTTCTCATCGGCCTGGTCGGTCTGACTGGGTGGTTCGTCAGCGGCCGCTGATTCAGGCGATGCGGGACGGAATGCCCCGTCAGTGATTGCCGAGAGTGGCCGCTTCTCACCGTCTTCATACACGACCGATTTCGCCTCATCGTGAAGGATAAGGATGCCGTACGTCGAACGTGTGTATTCTGGTACGGGGAGGTCGGCTTCGGGGACGAATGGCTTCTTGACACGTACCCAGTCGTCCTCGAACGCCGATTTCGTCTCGTAGATGTGTTGCTCACCGTGCTCGTATACGACGTACTCGTCGGCAGCGTGGTCGTAGCTGTAGATGGCTGGAACACGATCTTTCGAGAGTGTTCCAAGCGACGGGAGGCGGATGTGTTCCGTCCCGCTGGTATCACGAAGGACGATCTCGTCGCCATCACGCTGCCAGATGTTCTGGGTCCCGTTCTCGTCGTCGGTCGCCGGTCGCACGGCCGTCACTCCACCTTCTTCGGTCGCTCCACCGTTGAACGTGAGATTCGAGTCAGTCGTGTAGAACCGTGTCTCACCATTCTGGAGGGTACGGACGGGTGGTGTGAGAATGCCGTCGACACGCTCGGCCCACTCAGTTTCGTCGTTTCCTGGGCGAACGACAAACAGCGGGATATCCCCTGCTTCTTGGGCTTTCCGGAGATTCGTGAGCACCTTTGCGGGATTCTCGGGTGTCGTCGTTTCGACTTCGATGGCGAATCGGTCTGCAACGTCGGAGTGGCTCGCCCTCGCGTCAGGTTTCTCGCTGCCATCCTGTGCGAGGATCGAGACGGTGAAACCGAGTGCAGTGAGTTCTTCTTCGATCTGAAGGAGTGCTGCGTCGTGGGCACTCCCACCGGCGGCCTGCACGCCACCAGTATCGGGTGTCGCGACCTTTTCTCCGGCGTCAGTGAGCCGGATGCGGAGCTCGTCGGCGTCGATATCGACGGTCGTATCGAGGTATCGTGATCGTTCGCGAATGTCCGCGAGTGCATCATACGATGGCGGCTCGGCGTCGACGTCGTCAAAGAGGCGTCTGAGTTCGTCGTCAACCGCTTCAACGGCCACCCAACCGTTCTCCTCACGGCATCCTTCTCGAAGCTGGAGACTCCGGACCACCGTCGCAATCGCGACGTCCAGGTCGTCGCTCGCGATATCGAGCACTCCGTGTCCGTCGGTCGGTGTTCTCGTTGTTGAGGCGTCTGTTGCAGCCGGCACGCCGTGTTCCTCGCTGATGTTCTCGTGCATCGAGGAGAGTGTCTCAGTGAACTGCTCCTCTTCACGCTCTGTGAGCGGAGATTCGCTCTCGGGGTGGCCCGGTGGAATCGGGAGTGGTTCGAGACTGAACGGATACGGCCCCGTTTCACCGAACGTCGGGCTTGGCAGGCTGGCGATCCACTCCCCTCGTGGCAACGAACGAATCCGATTGGCGAAATCCGCGGGGTCCATCTCTTCGTGGGCCATCGCTCGCGCCAGTTCCCGGTCGACGTTGATTTTCCCGATGAGTGAACTGCCGATGTTGTTCAGAGCATTCAGGTAGATCTTCCGCCCACCTTCAGCCTCCATCTGTTCGGGGAACTGCATCGACAGGCCAACAGAGAGCCGGAATCCCCGGCCTTTCTCGAGGAGATCATTCATGATGTCGGAGACTACGACCGACGCTGCCTCGTCGACGAGCAAGTTCACGACGTAGTCGTCCGAGTGCTGGGAGAGGGCCTGTTTGCGGTCCTTGAGAGCTGCATCGAGATTGGTCAGGATCACACCAGTCATGATCCGGGCAGCGTCGTCGCGGAGATCTCCGAGGTCGAAGAGGATGACCGTATCCTCGTCGAGGACATCCCGAAAGTCGAACTGGTTCTCGGTATTGTTGAAGATCTGCCGCAGGTGCGTATCCTGTGAGATGTAGGCGAGACGGTTTCCGACACCCCCCATCACGTTCGCGAAGGTGTTCGAATCTAACTGGAGTTGCCGTCGAATCGTCCGCGTGACTTCCTCGTCGCTCGACCGTGGGGCGTCGCCGATGTTCTCGTTCGGTGGCCCGGCCTCCCAGAGCTGGTCGACGACGTGTTCGAGCTGTCGGTGGGCAAAGTAATCCGTCGACGCTCGGTAGAGCCCGTTCTCACGCCCGTATTCCTCGTCGAACAGTGCCTTGATGAGTGTCTTGATGAGAGTTGGAGCCACAGTCGCCCGCTCGTAGCGGTCGGTTCCCATCACGAGCTTCAAAATCTCTTCGTAGTGGTCGGCCTTCCGTTGGACGGCGTCTTCGCGGCGCCGTCCGCTCTCCATCGACGGTTCGAGATCGAAAAACGAGAACCCGGGGAGGACGTCCGGAATCGGGAAGTGGACGACGTTCTCTTCGAGGTCGGTCATTCCGAACCGACGCGCGTGAGCCCGCATGTAATTCTGGGCCATATCGTCGTTTTTCGGGATGATGAGGATCGTCGGCCCCTCGGTGTTGTCGTACAGCGACAGCATATCGTTGATGAGGGCTTTCGACTTCCCAGAGCCGGTTGTTCCGAACCGGCCGTAATGAGTGGGCAGCAGTCCGGGTGGAATGTGTGTCGGCTCGTCTTCGGCCTCGCCGGTGTCGTCGAGGGCATACCCGATTGCCATCCCGTCTCGGAACTCACGCATGAGGTCCTGATGAGGACGGGGCAACGGATTCCGACTCTGCTGTTCTGCACGCGTCCCACGTGCCCCTTCGACAGTAAGCTGTTCCGAGGAGGGGACGAGTACGAAGTGCGCGAGTTCTCGGCCACTCAGGACGAACTCCGGTCGGGTCTTTCCACGGCCAGTCGTGATCTCACGATCCAAGAGCCGCTGCAGCGCCGCTCGTGCGTTCCGGTCTTTCGTGGCTGCCCGGAAGCCGCTGTCACGCAACCGCTCGGCTTCAACCTGGTAGTACGGCCCGTCAAGCGGGTCGAATACCGGAACAAGTGATTGCATCCGCTCATCGAGATCATCGCGACCGTCACCACCGGATGGAATCCCGACTGCTCGGATGTTCGCGGTGAACGACCGCTTCGGATTTGTTGCCTCGATTGCCGCGACACGTTTTGCAACCGCGTCGCTCAGCTGGTTTCTATCCCGACTCTCCGGCTGATCGTCGAGTTCGAAGAGGGAGCCAATAATCTCCTGTGCGAGTGTGTCCCGTCCGTCGATGACGTCCTCCTTGCGAAGGTCGGCATCGGACTGCCAGTTCTCGCGTCGCTGGAAGACGACCTGGAACGCTACTGGTGCTGTCGCCTCCATTAGGTGATCGACGAGCGACGCGAGCGCACCCCCTGGTTGATCCACGGCTGGGAGCTCTGCTTCGTCGTCGGCAGTAAATGGCGAGAGTGAGGTCATCCAGTCTTGCTTCCGAGTTGCCGACCCTTGCCACCGCACGCCGAGTGGGGAGACGGATTCGGTCGCTGGCCGGGCGAGTATCGTCCCCTCCGATGTTACCGTTGGTTTGGCAAGTGTCGTGAGTGGCTCATCCTCGGGAATCGCATCTGGTGGGGCGAGTTCGAGGGCAGTATCGCCGATCTCGATGAAGTGGTCGGGAGACTGGTCGCCGACTGTTCCTCCATCCGCGACTGATTTGGCGTCCCCTTGACCCGCTTGACTGTTGTCGTCACTGCCACGCTCGTATTGCTCGTCAGGACCGAACTCGTACGAGAGCTCGCCCGACTCATAGTGCTCGACGAATGTCTCGCGGTCGAATTCGACAGGTTGAACGAGTCGGGATGCGACGTCGACCTCGGTACGCTCGATGTCGAACGTCTCTGGATAGATCGACCGGAGCCGTTTCTTCAGGGTATCCAGATGGTCATCGGCACCGTAGTAGAATTCGACGGGGTCATCCGCCCCCTCGCTCAGCGCGAGAAATTCGAATCGTATCGGCGTGTCGCTATGTAGCGGATTGAGTTTGTCAGCTAGCCCTGTCGAGTCCGTTGAGGTCAGTTTGTGGAGGCTCTCCAGTGCCTGCGGCAGACGCTCCGAATTGAGCCGTTCGGAGGTTGGCGTCACGCGAAGGTACTCACGCATCGTCGTCACCTCCCGCTGCGCCACCATCAGTCTCTGCTGGCGTCTGCTCAGGTGGGCGTTGTCCGTTGTCGGTCGTTCGGCTTTCAATATCGTCTTGGAACGCCTGCACCTCCGCGTCCACAGCATTCTCACCAGTCCCCGGGAGTGAGTCTCGCCGTTGCTCGGTTGGCTCGAAGTCGATGACCTGCTTCTCCTTGGGCATCGCTTTGACCTGGATCCCACGCCATTCGCCGTCGACGCCCACGAGGGCCTCGGAGAAGCCGGCGTCCTCGTTGCCGGGGACGGCGTCTTGGACGAACCGCATCTGTGCGTAGTTCAGCCCGAACTCGTCGGCCCACTCATCATCCATCCCGTCGAGGCGGTGGAACTGCTTGACCGCACACTGGTCCAGGATGGCCTCAGATTCGGCGTGCTCGAAGAACTCGTCGACGGTCTGGGTGACCAGCCGGATCGAGAGGTCGTGGTGGCGGTGGTGCCGGAACACCGTCTCGAGGAACGCCAGACTCGCGGCGTCCTGCATGATGTAGCGCGCCTCGTCGATGTAGAACACGACCTCCTTCTCCGAGACCTTCGCCCGCTCGTACACCAGCGAGATCAGCAACTGCATCGTCAGTGCCGTGCTGCTGTCGACGCTGCCCTCCTGCTGAGCGAGGTCGAGGTAGATGACCTTCTCATTGCGGATGTCGAAATCCGATTCTTGGCCGAGATTCGCGTGGCGACCGTCGTCCTCGAAGGGGCGGAGCTGGTCGAGGAGCCACGTCGCATCCTCCTTGATCTTCCCTGCCTCTTCGTCGGACCGGACGACGAACTCCTCGGGGTCGTCGACCATATCCTCGAACACGTCCATCATATCACGGATGGTCGGACTCGGATTGTCGTGCGTCGAGATGTCGTCGGTGATCCCGTTGCGCTGGTAGGCACGTTTGAGGGCGAGTTCGAGCGTGGTGCGCCGATCTCCCAGTGAGATACCCCGGAGGGCGAAGAAGTTCGTGAGGAAGCTCATCGCGTCGTCGAGCTTCTCGTTGAACGGACTCGCGTCCTCACCCATCGCTCGCTGGACGTGCTCGGGCGTCTCGCGGATCTCCAGGGGATTCAGCCCGAGCGTCCCACCGACGGTGATCCGCTTGGCGTCGAGCGCCTCTGAGACACCAGCCCAGTTGTTCAATGGCTCAAGGATGATGCCGATGCGGTCCTTGCTCTGCTCGATAGAGCGGATGAAATTCTGCTTGGAGCTGAACGATTTTCCGGAGCCGGTGTCGCCGACGGTGAACATCGCGTACCCGTTATCACGGGCAAACGGGTCGATGACCACCGGACTCTGGTTGTCCTTGTGAATTCCGAACTCGACGCCACCCTCCTCGAGAATCGTCGCGTTGTGCGGGGAGGAGAGTAACGCGCCGACGGCGCCGCCGAGCGCAATCGACGTCCGCCCGAACTCGTTGTCGCCGATGGGCGCGGCGGACTGGAGGGCGAGATCCTGCCGGCAAATTGCGGTCTTCGGCGTGAGGTTCGCCGGGTCGTCGCGGAGCGCGCTCTTGACCGTCTGGACGGCATCTCTGAGCTCGTCTTTCTCGTCGGCCCGGGCGGTGATGAACATCCCTTGGTCGAACACGTTCGCGCCGTTCTCGACGGCCTTGTACGTCGCTGCGGCCTCGTTGGCGCGTTCCTGCAGGTAGGCACTCCGGATACTCTGTTCGAGGTCAGCATCGACCTGGAGGTCGTCAGCGATGTCCTGCAGTTCGTTCCGGGCCCGCTCCTGATTTTTCGGCGTGATGTGGGCCGTCAGATCGAACTGGACATCGGTCATCTCGAAGAGGTCACTCAGATACCCGTCGTTGGGATAGTCGGCATAGTTAGCGATGTACAGCGTCGTCGTCCACTGTTCGCCGACCCGTGCCGCTCGCGTCTCCCACTCGACAGCTCCGGGCGCGGTGACGGTCTTGTGCGACTCGGAGATGTCGTCGAGGAGCTTGCGTTCGGCCTCGCCTTCTTCGAGTGTCTCCTCATCGAGGACATCGGTGAAGTTTACCTCTGGTTCATCATCCGCAGTGAAGCGGTCCCAGAGGTACTTACTGCCGACGCCAAGGCCGAGACCCACTGCAAGGGCTAGTACTGCACTCTCTGCTGGTGTCAGGTTCTGGAGCCACCCGGCGACGGAGCCAAGCGCGCCACCATCAGTCTGGAGGATCACGTTACGCATCGTGTGGGTCCTCCCGGCGCGAGTGGCCGATGATCGATTGGTCGCGAACGACACGTTCCGCCTCGTCGTAGTCATGTTCGCGGCCGTTCCAGAAGTCCATATTCAGGACGAACAGCTCGACCGTGCTGAGTCGACGTGCGGACCACCCCGACGCCTGCTGGATGAACTCGGAGCGAACATCATTCACGCGACTGTCGAGCTTCTCGAACATCTGCGCACGACGTTCGACGTCGGTGAGGTCCTCGCGGCGGGTGACGAACGGGTTGAACAGGAATCCGATGACCGGGAACTGGGTCAGCTTCTCGGCGGGGGTGCCCTCGTCACGGAAGCGGTCGTACACTTCTATCGGGCTGACTTCAACGCCGATGTAGTACCGGACCTGCTGAATGCCCCGGTCACGCATCTCCTTCGGCCGTGTTTCCCGATATTCTTCGAGGAGTTCCCGGAAGATCGGATTCTCCGTGACGTCTTCGTCAGTGAGGCGCTCCTCAATGGTCTCGGTGATCTGCTCGACCGGGAAGGAACGGGTTGTGGCGTGGAGTTTGAGCTTCGAGTCCAGCTCTTTGTTGGCGAACTCTTCGCCAGCATCCTGGAGCTGCGCCCAGTCGTCGGACATCGCGAAGTCCATGTTGGCCGGATCGATCTCGATGAATGCCTCCATCGCGCCGTCTTCACGCTGGATAGCACCAGCGCCCGGCCACGCCCGCTTGATGTTCGTGAGGTCCTGTGTCCGCTCGTCCGGCTTGAACGGCGTGTAGTTCGCGAGTCCGCCTTCGTTCCGCTCCGACTCGTTGGTACTCGTGTCGGCGTCGGCGGGCGCACTGAACGTGACCTGAGGTCGTTTGAGGTACCGATAGACGTCTTTCGTCCACGTCCAGGCGTTCAGGTGGGTTGGTGAGACGTAGATGACGGCGACGCCAAAGCCAAGCCCGCCAGCAACGAACGGGAGGGCCAGTGATTCGATCCCGGTGAGGCCCGCGATAAACAGCCCAATAATGGGGAAGGCGATGAGCATGCCAACGTCTCCTTCCTCGATATTGAGATACGGGATGCGGCTCTCCTCGCCGAACTGATCCATGATACGCCGTGCGGCCGCGTCTTGATCTGCTGACATTGTTAGTGGATTCCTCGATCAAACTCCATCCCACGGTCGTCACTCGCCGATTCCGCTGTCGCTCCACCAGGGTCATTCTCTGTTCGACGGTACGATGGCGTCCCGCCATCGTCTCCTCCATGCCCACCGCGGGCAGCCGCTTTTTGCGCGACGGCGTGGCCAGCGGCGGCTTTCGGCCCCCACCGAGCGGCGGTCGTCGCGACGCCGGCGCCACCGACGTAGGCTCCAGCGGCGACACCGCCAACGAGTGCTGCGCCTTTCGTTGCACCGCCGACGACTTTGGCCGTCAACGGCGTCGCGTATTTGAACGTCTTCCACGTGATGTAGAGGGCGACCAGCGGGAGGGACGCAGCAACGAGATATTTGAGAAACGCTGTTCCTGGTGTGAGAGTTCCACCGCCGTATATCAAATCGTACCCCTTGAAGACCATCGCTGCCGGCAATGGCAGGACAGCCAGGGGCACAAATCGCTTGGCAAAGCCCAATGCGATATCAGACACAACAGGAATATTCCCATATCCGAGAGCGATTGCGATTGGCATTCCGTAGAGATACACGTAGAGGAGAATCTCACGGATGTAGAACAGTGCCTGCAATGCCCACATCGAAATTCCTCCGAGCAGGGCGAATAGAAGAGACAATCCTGGATTCGTTAGAGACACGGTGAGGAAGCCCAACATAGCGTTCCGAAGCGAAGCCATACTCGGCATCAGTGCGATTGAAAACCCGTCCACGATATAGAGAGAGAGTACACCAATCCAATACCAGACGATAATCAGGAAGGCACCCACCCACGCCGTTTTCTTCGTCTTCCTTGCCTCATAGGCACTTCCGATGTTGAATATCCGGATTGTATGCCGGCCTTGGACGCTCATTACGAGCAGCAGTAATGCGATGAGCATGATTTCGCCGCCAACGAGGGAATCTTGAATTGTGGTCCAGGGTGCGTTCGATGGTTCGCCAAAAACGAATGCGCCATCTGTTTGAGGTGTAGGAGTTCCGAATAATTCCTCGGTGAGCGTATTATAACCGGTCGTCAGGCCATCCATGAAGAGGCCAATAATCCAGTCAACAACGCCCTTGAACCCCTCTAAGACGACATCAATGAGATCAACCATACATCAAGCCTCGCTAATTGTGACCTCGCAATTCTGCATCTCGTCAGAGCCAGTGTACTCCACGTCGTAGGATTTCGTGACTTGTTGGCCTGTAGTTCGAGTCTCCAGTACGACAGTAAACTGCCCGCTATTTCCATCAGTTGAACAACCCATACCATCCTCCCCGATTTCCGAGCCAAACGGGAACGAGTCGCTGAAGATATCTACTGTCTCACCTGCACCGACTATGACACGTTCTTTTTCGTATATCCCACTTCCACGGGGATCATCGACAGGATTGGGAACGTCCCCGGTAAATCGGAGTTCAACTACTGCTTCTGGACCACTCCCGGTATTCTCCACGGTGACGAATGCTTCCCCATTCTTTTTCGAATCCGTTTGGCTTTCGCCATAGACTTCATCCCATGGTTTATCCGGGTTATTCCGATAGAGCCCAACATCTCGTATCACCAATTCCGGCTGGATAGCGAGCGAGGTTTCTGCGACAGTCTCCTCGCCTTTCAACGCGAGTACGCGGTACTCACCGGGCGCATACGCGGTGCCAATCTCGAATGAAACCTGCTGAGCACCTGCGGCTACGTCACGCTTTCCGAATAACTCGCCGTTCGGCTGGATGAGATTGACTTGGTCGATGTCGGTCTCTTCGGAGAGTTCGACGACGAGTGTTATCCCCTCAACAGCGATACGCGTGAGTGGGCCGTTGCTATCTGGGGAGGTCGTTCCGTCACCAGGCGTCCCAGAACCGTCATTGTCGTTCAGACAGCCAGCGACGCTTACGAGGGCGGCACCTGCGACTGTTCGGAGGGCGGTTCGCCGACTGATGTGTGGGTGGTTTCTAGTCATGGACTATGGGTTCCGTTGGAAGATGTCTTCTGGACCGAGCATTCGGAGGAGCCGCTTGCCAGCGTAGAACATCACAATAAACGGGATGAGCTGCCAGCCAACCTCGAAAATGAACGAGAACCAACCGTCGATGGTGCCGAGCGGATGCCACCGAGCTGTTGCCGTCGCACTCACATACGCGGGGTCGTGCCCGAGCCACGAACCCGGATGGTACCGAGCCGTGTAGATACCCGGCTCGTCGATCGTCACGATCGCCACCCCGGAGGCGTTGGTCTCGACGCGTTGCTCCGCGACGGTGATGTACCCGTTGCGAGTGTTCCCACCGATTGGATATCGTCGGTCGGGATCGCTGAGCACGATTGGTGCGCCGGTCTCGTTGTCCCGGAGTTCGATGCGGAGTGTGGCCTGACTTTCGTTCTGCTGGAGCACCTCAACAGTCAGATTACTGCGCCGGAGCTGCCGCTCAGAGCCAGCGTCAGGTGCCACAATCGAGGCGTTCACGCCCCGTACGATCCCCGCTACCTGGAGCGCGTTGCGGTCGACGTTCTCCGCGCGAACTGCGACGCCGTACGTCGTCGTGTACGACTGGTTGACGATGTCGATGTTGATGTTCTCACCGAGCGTTCCGTCCGGAGACGGTCGGTCAGTGCCCCAGGTGTCGATGATCTCTGGGCCATCGCGAACTGGTTCAGCACGCGGGCCGATTCGCGACGGATACGCGTGAACATAGACCGGAATCGCGTCAGACTCGACGGTGGCGCTGTCGGTCCGGTTCGACCTGACGAGTGTATCCCAGTTGGTGTTCCGAGCGGTGTAGAACCGCCAGACGCCACGCACTCGTGCGCTTCCATTCTCCGTGAGCGTGTACCCCTGCCACGGTCTGGACTGGAAGATAGCCACACCAGCGTCACCATTGGGGTACTCGGCGTAGTAGGGGTACGCCGAGAGGTCGTAAATCTCGACGGCGATCGAATCCGAGACGTTGAGCGATTCGGTTCGGTACGTGACCTCGACATCGGTCTCGTCGCCTCGGTCGATTCGCGTGGTCTTCTTCAACCGGACGCTGATCTCGGCTTCGAGCGTGAGGTTTGCACTCCAGTCGTCCTCGATCTGGTAGTCGAGGGCCGGCGTGTGCGAGCCGTCGCTCTCGACGATGGTTTCGCCGTCCTTCTGCAATCGAACCTCCTCGACCTCGTTGCTCGTGAGCGACCACTCGATCGTCGTGTTCCCCGAAGAGCTTCCGTTCGGGACGCGAACACGATAGTCAACGAACCCCCGCATCGTGCCGTTCGGCGCGATATAGAGCGGGGTTTCACCCGACTCCAAGTGACCTCGCGTCGACGGCTGCACTGCGAACACTGTGGCGTGGGCGTCCTCGATGAACACCCCATCTTCGAGCGACGCGTGGCGCGGATGCACAGACGTATCCGACCCACCGGGTTCGAGATCAGCGAAATCGTTTCGCGTCCACGTTGCAGCTGTCTCCGGCGGGCGCTTGAACGTGATGTCCGTCCCGTTTGCGAGCTGGTGCATCGCGGTCCGGCTCTCGCCGTAGCGCTGCTGGTACTCTTCCTGGGTGATGTAGTTGTCCGCGTCGCGAGACCACAGCGTCGCTGATTCATTCTCAGTGAGCCCATTTCCCTCCGTGCCTGGCCGTGGCGGGTTTGCAGTGACGAGACCCGTGACTAGGCTCGTCACGAACAGGGCGGCCATTAGCACGGAGAGCTCTCGTTGTGTCATGGGGGCTCGCGACGGGGGTGGTAGTTGCCTACCAGGGGGCGAGGTCGACACACTGCGCCAGCGGGAGGTTCATCATCGACCCAGCGACGGTGTAGAGTGGCCCGAGGGCGACGAGGACGACCGCGGACTTCATCGCCGACCGTTTGTGCCGCTTGAGGCCCTTCTTCTGCTCGGGCGTGATCGTGAACATCTCGATAAGGGAGTCAGCCTGCCACACGACTGCGAGGCCGACAATGCCCAGCGCCGTGGTAAGCTGGAAGAAGCCCTCGATCATGCTGGGGAGGTTGTCCGCACTACAGACGGCATTCGTCTGTGCGGCGGCGGGTTCCACAGCGAACAGGCTCAGGACGACGACGATGAACACAGCTTGCCTGGGAAGCCTACTCGATGCCGTCGGATGGCTTTCAGCGCGATTCGAAGCCGTCTCGGAGGGCGTATTGTCCTGTGACATAGCGGGTTACTCCTCTGCGTCGTCGACGAGTGCTTTGAGATCAGCGTAGCGGTTGGTCTCGTCGACGATCTCGTCTTTCGTGTAGCCCTGTTCGCGGGCCCGTTCGAAGAGATCTCGAAGCTCGTCGGGGTCGACGTCGCGAAGCTCCATCTCATCTCGGAGGGCGCGGCGATAGAGGGCGGAACCGTTGATATGGCTGTTCCACGTCAGGTACAGATCATCGATGTCTTCGATGGTGACTGCCCGTGTGATCATATGTGCGGGGTGGGTATGCACCGGTTGAGCCCCGGTCCATGGTGGTGCGATAGCTAGAAGATCGGTATATGCTTTCTGGCCACCAACTGGCGCAAAAATCTAAAGTAAATTATAACTGGAGAGTTCGTTCACCTTGCAAAGGTACCGTTAACCAACAACGGGGTTAGATGCCGTTGTCTGTTGGTTAAGGTTGGAATGGCGCTCTACTCGAGTTCCACGACCTCTCCACGCCCGTTGTCGAGGATTTCTTGCACCTCGGCCAAGAGTTCCTGACCTTCCTCGTGGAGCCTTGTCCCTTCATCGAGGTCACACTCGTCCGCATCGAGCTGCTCAATGATTTCTTCGACACGGGCCAGCCGGTCGTGGATCTCTTGGTCGTTTGCCACGCTTAGATCACCCCTAACCAAAGCCCAGTGATGGCCAACAACAGCAACAACAGCACAGCGATTGCGGCCTTGTAGTAGACCGGCGGGAGGCCCTCGGGTACGGCCGCCTCGTCGACTGCTTCAGCAAGCTCTCGTTCATGTTCGTGCTCCTGCTGGAAGGTTTCGTACGCAGCGTCGAGTTGCTGTGCCAGCGGCTTGACCTCGCCCGCGAAGAACTCCTCGCGGGAATTCACGATATACTCGCCAGCGGCCGTCGGCGTGATCGTTGCCACATCCGCGACCTGATCTGCGATTAACCGGTCGTCAGTATGCCCGATCGCCGTGACGGTCGGGGTGTTCGCGGTGAAGATAGCTTCCGCGACCCGCTCGGTGTTGAACGCCTGGAGGTTCGAATCACTCCCGCCGCCACGGCCGACGATGATCGAGTCGACCTCCTCGGAGCGGTCCAGATGGTGAATCCCGTTCGCGATAGACGTCGGGGCCTCTGACCCTTGGACGGTCGCATCCTTCACCAGGATGTCGACGGTGGGGTCCTGCTCGTGGATCGCGCTCTGGATGTCGTAGCGAGCGTCGCCCCGGAGGGAGGTCACGACACCGACTCGCTCTGGGAACGCCGGCGGGCGCTGTTTCTGCTCGTCGTCAAACCAGCCACGCTCTTCGAGTTCGCTTCGCAGCCGCTCGACGGCAGCTGCCTGGTCGCCGTCGCCGACGACGATCACCTCCCACGGTTTGAGGTCGATTTTCCCGCCCTCTGTCCAGTAGTCGATATCGCCTTCGAGGATGACCTCCGCCCCGTCCTCGAGGTCAGCGTCCATCTTCTGATAGCGGTTCGCCCAGAGCATACAGGGAAGCTCGGCATCGCCGTCGGTCAGGGTGAAATAGAGGGCGGTACTGTTCTGGTGGAGATCCGTGACCTCGCCAATACAGCGGACGCCGTTGAGGGCAGGCGTGTCCTGGACGACCGATGCAATTCGGTCGTTCAGCTCTTGGACTGAAAGAACATTCCCGGACAGGACATCATCTACCTCCCGTTCGGCATCAGCCATCGCACTAACTTAACACGGGGAGAGCAGATTCAAAAATGTACTCACCAGTGCCAGTGTACCCTGCCAACTGTTCTGTGTCGTTGAATTACTCCAGTAACCCGAGGTCAGTGAGCCGGTTTTCAATCACTGTAAGCGCTTGTTCAGCATCGTCAAGCTGTTTTCCGCCCGTGATGACGAGCTTTCCACTCCCGAAGAGGAGTGCGACGACGTCCGGGTCGTCAAGCCGGTAGACGAGCCCCGGGAACTGCTCTGGTTCGTATTCGATATGTTCGAGACCAAGGCCGATCGCAATCGCATTCAAATTGAGTGTGTGGTCGAGGTCCCCACTTGAGACAATATTCTGGATTTCGATATCTGGAGAGGTAGCGACATCGACACCCAATTCACGGAGCTCGTCGAAGACGTATTCCAACGCAGTCGTCACATCGTCGACGCTTTTTGCACCCGTACAGACGACTTTCCCCGAGCGGAAAATGAGCGCTGCGGCTTTAGGATCGTGCATCCGATATACGAGTCCAGGGAAGTTATCGGGATCGTAGTCGGTGGCTCCTAAATCCTCAGAAAGCGTTTCCAGATCGAGTTCTTGACCGATATCGGACGACGCGACCACATTCTCGACTTGAATTGATTCGGCTGTGACACTCATAGGAGTACCTTCCAGTCACAACTCCCTTAAAACGGGGAGTGACTTCGAGCGTCGGTGTGGTACCTTCCGAATTAGAGGTCGCGGGGCTGGACCGTCTTCCGGTCGTTGGCCTCAGCACGCTTTGCGGCGTCGTCGAGCAGGTCGGCGACCTCTTCGTCGAGGGCGTCGTAGAAATCTGCCGAGACGTTCTGGTCCGAGAGTGCGTCCTTCACGGCTGCTTTGACGATGAGGTCAGACATTCCATCGCCGACTTCTCCCGTCTATATTATAAAGGTTCGAATTCTCGACCCGCCATTCTGAGTCTCAGTGAGTAACACAACAGGAAGATACGGAAAATCAATGTGCAAGTGTTGACTGTGGCGATAACCGGACCCATCTCAGATTTACGCCCACAGCTGTCGACAAGACAAATCATCCCGTGGCAAATTATAAACTTAGCCCCGTCTAATTCCATTCTAATGCTGAGCGCCATCATGGAGGATTATCTCAAAGCGATCTATTACCTTCAGGACGAAACGGATGAACGGGTGCGGACCTCGACGCTCGCTGAGTACATGGACGTTGAACAACCGTCAGTCACCAGTATGGTAAAAAAATTGGCCGAGCGCGATTTTGTCCATTACGAGCCCTACAAGGGCGTTGTACTCACGGAGACTGGAATTCCTGTCGCGCTCGAAATCATTCGCCATCATCGGCTCTTAGAACGATACCTGACGGAGCGCCTCGAGTACGATTGGGCTGAGGTACACGACGAAGCAGATCGCCTCGAACACCATATCAGCAATCAATTCGCTGACCGAATTGCAGAGCAGCTCGGGGATCCGGCAGTTGACCCGCATGGCGACCCGATTCCCACAGCGGATCTGGACGTTTCACCGCCACAATCCGGTGAAACCCTCGCTGATCAGCAGGTCGGCGATAAGGTTCGAATCGAGCGGGTGCCAGACAATGACCCAGATCTACTCCGGTACCTGTCTGAACACGGGATTACCCCAACAACTGTAGTCGAAATTGTTGAGACTACCTCATTTGGGATGGTGACGCTTGTTCCCGATGGCACCGACGAACGAGTTGCACTCCCAGAGGAAGTTGCCCGATCTATATCCGCTCAAACGCTCGCTGGGGCTTCAAACTAAACTAATGAGTCTCCCTACTGGAGGCTATTAGTTTAGACTCAATCTAAGTTTAGATGAGTCTAATTTATATATTGGGTGGGGCAATAGACGTGTATGGGTATGCGAAGGCTTGACCAGCGGAGGAGATCATGCCATCGATAGATTACAGTAGCGCAGCAAACGTCACAGAACGGCTCGAGGAGCGACTGGTCGAATCACTCACTGGTGAAACGAGTGTCAGTCGCCGCACGGTCCTCGGCGGACTCGGTGTCGCTGGGAGTGCAGCCGTCGGACTCGGTAGTTCTCGGGCAAGTGCCTCATCCGATCACGACGATGAGGATGAACACGGTAACTTCGGTGCGGTGGGTGAATACCGAGATTTAGATTTCGACCCGCACGAGTTCCTCACCGCGTTCAATACCGGAGAAAGTGGGCAGGATAACGTTCCTCAACAAGTCTACGAGGAGGACGGCCGAACCGTACGGGAATTCGAGTTCACCGCCGTCGACACGACGATAGCAATCGCGCCGGGCGTCGAGTTCTCGGCGTGGGCATACAACGGCCAGGTGCCCGGACCGACGATCCGCGCCGTCGAGGGCGACCTGATTCGCGTGAAGTTCACGAATCTGGGACGGCACGCGCATACGATCCATCCACACCTGAAGAACCTCAACCCGCGAATGGATGGGATCCCACAAAACGGGCCTGGCGTACTCGATACGGGTGAGTCATTCACGTACGAATGGCTCGCCCAACCCGCTGGCACGCACTTCTATCACTGCCACTCGCTCCCGTTGAAAGAGCACATCCACCGCGGACTCTACGGCACGATCATCGTCGATCCGGACCCCGAACGCGTCAGGGAGAATCCACGCGAGTACGTCAACTACCCGGGCCCGATTACCGACGACTTCCGGGAGCAACTCGTCGAAGAGGCAAAGAGCCGGAATCACGAGTACGCCGAAAACGACGCCGTCAACGAGATGGTGATGGTGATGAACTCGTTCGACACCAACTTCGATGGCGGCAACGAGGTTTACGCGGCGAACACACGGGCGTTCGGTTACGGAGTCGGTGACACCGACGGCGAGGGCAACTGGACGGCGGGCGAGACGAAACGCCCCATCCAGATCGACAAGAACGAACGCCAGCGCGTCTACCTCTCCAATGCAACGGAGTTCGACCTCATAAACTCGTTCCACACGCACTCGCAGTTCTTCGACTACTACGACCACGGGACGACGCTGACGCCGACGAATAAGACAGTGGACACGATCATGCAATGCCAGGCGCAGCGCGGCATCATCGAGATAGACTACTCCGATCATGAGCCGGGCCTGTACATGTTCCACGCCCACCAGTCTGAGTTCGCAGAACTCGGCTGGATGAGCTTCTTCGAGGTGGTCTAACGTGACGGATAAGACACAAGACACGACGACGGACGGTGGTGTAACGGCTGACGAAGAGATCACACAACCGCTCGGGCTTCCGCGATGGGTCAGCGCGTTACTCCCGGTCGTGTTGCTCGTACTCGTCTTGGGTGTGTTCGCATTCACGTCCCCGCTCGCCGGTGTTCAGAGCGGCACACCGCTTCCCGACGTGACGATCACGCACACGACGCTTCCGAGCGACGAAACGGTCGTCCTGCACGTGACGAACAACGGGCCCGAATCCGTGACGATATCGCAGGTTCTCGTCGACGAGGCCTACTGGGATTTCCGGGTCGAAGGAGCCGGTGGTGACCAAACGCTCGCCCCGATGGAAAGCGCACAGATCGTGATTCCGTATCACTGGAATCCGGGATGGGACCTCGAAGTCGCGCTCGTGCTTTCCGACGGAGCGACGTTCCATAATACGATCGTCGCGCCGAGTCAGTCGCCCGGCTTTAGCCTCAGTCTGCTCGGGACGCTTGCAGTCATCGGACTGTTTGTCGGCGTGATTCCGGTCGCCTTAGGGATGCTCTGGTTCCCCTACATCAAGACGATGAGCGATCGGTGGCTGCATGCCGTTCTCTTATTTGCAGCTGGCGTACTGGGCTTCTTGGCGTTCGACGCCGGGTTTGAGGCGTTCGAGCTCGCCGAGCGGATTCCAGGCGCATACGAGGGCAACCTCTTGGTCGTCTTCGGAATCTTCGGCGCACTCCTCCTCGTCCAAGCGATCAGTGCGTGGCGTGAGGGCCGCGTCGCCGCTGGTGATAGCCGGGCGAGCAGCGGTCTCTGGATCGCGTATCTGGTCGCGGTCGGGATCGGCCTGCACAACCTCGCGGAGGGGCTGGCAATCGGGAGTTCGTTCGCACTCGGGCGCGTGTCGCTCGGCGCATTCCTCGTGATCGGATTCATGCTTCACAACGTGACGGAAGGCCCGGCTGTCGTTGCGCCGGTCGCTCGCGGGGAACGTCCGGCACTCAAGCACTTCGCCGCGCTCGGCGTCATCGCCGGCGCACCCGTCATCCTCGGTGGCTGGATCGGCAGTCTCGCGTACTCGCCGACGATCGGTGCCTTCTTCCTCGCGATCGGCGTTGGTGCGATCCTACAGGTCGACTGGGAGATCGCGCGAATGGTTCGTGATGCCGGCGGTCGCGTGGCGAGTGCGACGAACCTACTCGCATTCCTGCTCGGCCTCGCAATTATGTACGTGACTGACCTCTTCGTGGTACTCTAATCGGCACCACCCATCTCTGTATCAATGTCACCCGAATTTTTCGATCGGCGGACGGTGTTGCAACTCAGCACTGCCACCCTGGCGATGCTTAGCACGGCTGGGTGTCTGGGCGGACAGTCCTCGGCGGCCCAGACCGTCACGATGCCCGGCGACCTCAGATTTGAGCCGAAGACCGCTACGATCGAACCTGGTGAGACGGTTACGTGGACGAACGAGAGTGACATCGATCACACGGTCACGGCTTATGAAGACGAGATTCCAGACGCGGCCGCGTATTTCGCAAGTGGTGGCTTCGAGTCAGAACGTACTGCGAGGAACCGGGTCACCGAGGGACTCATCGCCCCGGGCGAGAACTACGAGCACACGTTTGAGGAACCAGGCACGTACGGGTACTTTTGTATCCCACATGAGGGATCTGGAATGGTCGGGACAGTTCGAGTAAAGTAATCGAACAATCAAGTTCTCGTTCCGACGAAACACATTCGCAAACTCGTTACGATTCCTCCGCCAGTAGATTATCGACGAGGCGGGTGAACCGGTCGATCATCCGATCGGACAGCGAGGGTGTAATCTCTTCGAGGAGACGAGTAGTCTCAGTCGGCTTGGCGGGGACCAGCGTCACGTGATTATTGGTATCTCGATGTTTCTCGATCAGATTCTGCTCCGTCAAATGGTTCAAGTGCCACTCGAGGGTCCCCCGAGCAATCTCGAGAGACTCTGTGACAGCGTCCGGTCTGGATGGCCCCTGTTCGAGAACACAGAATAAAATGTCGCGTGCCGTTTCCCGGCGAAGGACAGCGATCGCTCCCCGTTCCCACGCGTCATATCCAGGTGTGTAATAGTGAGTCCGGCCATAGAGGGGTAGTTCGACTACACTTCCCTGAGCCTGGAGTTTTTTGAGGTGGTACTGTACCTGTCCTGGTGCGAGGTCGAGTCTCCGCGTGAGTGCGTTGAAGTGTTCTCCAGGGTGGGTGGCAATATACTCGTGAATCCGGTCACGTTGGTGTGTCATGTATCCAAATTGGTCTCGTTCGAAATAGTTCGAGAGTGATAGACCGCAGCAATGACGAGCGCGACAAGAATAATATCAAGTCCGTGTTCGAGAAGGTGATGCTCGGCTTGTGAAAACAGGCCTACGATGGTGATCCCCGCAACTGCAGAGCGTCCAAAAAGGGCAGCTAGCGCAGCGACGACTAACAGATATGGGCGGGATTGGCGCTGAACGAACGCGCCGATCGCAAGTCCCAGAAGCACCGCTGTACCAGCAGCGGCGATGGTGATCACCGCGAGCAACGGAAGGGACCACGGATCGATGAACCCACTATGAAGTGGGACAAATCCCGCCATGTGGTCTGAATTTGAAACGCAGTTACCTGAGAACGTCGATTCGAATTATCCCCGGATGTTAGAATTATAGCGAGTGGTTGGTGGTTCCAAACTTCTTCTGAGGGGGCAGTCTCTAGGCACGAACCACGATTGACTCACTTTTTTGTCCTGCACAATCACTACATACACATATGTTCTCGTTCTCAGATCGCGCGCTGCTGACGGCAGTCGTCGCGGATATCACGCTGATTCTCGGGTACGCCATCAGTGCGGTTCATCCTGACCGTCGAGTGTGGCCCATCGGCGACAGCTCGTGGCGGTGGTGGTTCAATTGGTCAGCGCTCTCCGTCGTGTTCGCTGGGTTTCCGGTGCTGGCTGCGCTCGACCAAGACTCGTTCATCTTCACCGAACGCTGGAACAAACTCGCAGGTAGCGGTATCGCCGCACTCGGTATGGGGTTTGCCCTCTCAGCACTCTTCGAACTCGGGTGGATGGAAAGCAGTGGAAGAGAAGGGGAGCTTCGGACGGACGGTATCTACCAGTACACACGCAACCCACAGAGCGTAGGATTCATTACGTTCATCGTCGGCGCGATCATCGCAGTGAACTCCAGGAAACTGGCTGTACACGGCGTCTTGACCATCCTCGTGTACACACTGTTCCCGTTTGCCGAAGAACCGTGGCTGCGAGAGCAGTATGGCCAGGAATACGATGAATACCGCGAGCGGACCCCCCGATTTATCGGGTGGAACTTGGTGAAGAAGCTCATCACCAGATAGTCCGCTACCGGCCTTGAGGGGGAGATTCAAGAACTCTACCAGAACCGCTTTTCCGTTGACTTCCTAACTGTCGGGTAATGAGTGATGAGAGAGGTATCCCTCGAAGAGACTTCCTCAAGTCGGCCGTCGCGATTGGAGGTGCAGCGGCGTTCAGTGCGTGTCTGGGCCGTGAAGAAGTCGATATCCCGACGGGACCAGATGATCTGTCGGCGCATCCACAACGCCAGCACGCTTGGAACGACGCCCTCCCACGGGACGACCACGGGAACGTCGTTGCTCCGAGCCATCGCGTGCTCCTCTATTTGAATTACCGACGAGACGGGCAACCGAGCGAAGACGACCGTGGACAGGTTGAGACAGCCCTCCGTGGCATCGAACACGCCTACGAGCGAAGCGGGGATGGGCTATTGCTCACGGTGAGTTATTCTCCGGCATACTTCGACCGATTCGACGAATCGCTTCCCGAAGACGTTGACCTCCCCGATCCGGAAGCACTTGCTCCGTTCGAGGAACCCGAGTTCGATACGCCCGATGCAGTCGTCCATCTTGCAAGTAACACGGCACAGGTGGTGCTCGGTGCCGAAGAAGCCCTCAAAGGGAACAAATCGACTCTCAACGGTGTCGATCAGCCTGACGCTGCACTGACCGACGTCTTCTCACTCACCGACCGGCGAACGGGATTTATCGGGGATGGACTCCCGGCGGAGAATGCAGACGATGCGGAGGGTGTTCCGGCCGATAAGGTTCCCGAGGACGCACCCCTGTTTATGGGATTCAAATCAGGTTTCAAAAAGAACCAGGCCAGTGAAGATCGCGTGACGATTCAGTCGGGGCCGTTCGCCGATGGCACGACTCAGCACATCTCCAAACTTCAACTCAACCTCAACCAGTGGTACAACCAGGACGATCGCTGGCAACGTGAGGCGAAGATGTTCTGTCCGTACCACGCCGAGAACGACGTAATCGAGGGCGCTGGAGACAATCTCGGAACCAGCAGCAAAATCGACGACTGTCAGCCAACGGATGAGACGGCCCGCGAGATGGGCGTCGTCGGTCACTCCCAGAAATCTGCCCGCGCTCGCGACGACAATGACTCGCCCCTCATCCTTCGGCGCGACTTCGATTCTACCGATGATGGAAGCGCTAGTCTCCATTTCCTCGCGCTCCAGCGAGGGATCACCGATTTCGTCGACACGAGAGAAGCGATGAACGGAACTGATGTCACCGAGCAGTCGGCTGTCGGTCAGCGGAACAACAACGGCATCCTGCAGTACGTCCGGACGGAGCGGCGTGGTAATTTCCTCGTCCCCCCACGGTCGTTGCGTGCCCTTCCACCTGCACAGCCGGTCGAACGCACAGGAGGTGACGCATGAATCGTCGTGACGTGCTTCGGGCGGTCGGGGGCACGTCACTCGTGGGGCTCGCGGGGTGTGCCGGCCTGTTCGAGACGCGA
This sequence comes from Haloarcula terrestris, assembly GCF_031624315.1. Lineage (NCBI taxonomy): Archaea > Methanobacteriati > Methanobacteriota > Halobacteria > Halobacteriales > Haloarculaceae > Haloarcula > Haloarcula terrestris. The sequence continues at coordinate 23,297 of NZ_JAMQOM010000014.1, forward strand.
TCAGCACGGGCACCACCGCTCCCCGAGAACCGGCCGGACGCAGTCTACTATCCGACCCACTATGAGGGCATGAAAATGCCCGGGATGAAGGAACAGGGCGGGTACAGGTGTGCGCTCACGTACTCGTATGCGCACCGGTTCTGGCTGATGAAGCCGAATGGGATCACGAAGGTCGAGATTCAACCCGAGGATTCGATTCATCTCATGCCGGTCGTTTGGGAGACACAGACGGGGATCATCCCACCCGATATCAATCCACAGCTCACGGTTACACAGAACGGGGAGTCGATTGATCAGTTCGCGCCGTGGCCGATGCTCTCTCAGCCGATGGGTTTTCACTTCGGTGATAACGCACAACTTCAGGGCGACGGCACATACACTGTCGAGGTCAGCATCGGCGGGCCGTCGACGCGACGGACTGGGTCGCTGGCCGAGAATCAGGGGAACGCATCGTTCACGTTCGAGTTCGAGTTCAGCGAATCGACGCTCAATGAGATCTCGTACACGGACATCCCCGACGACAAGGAAGGCACGAAGGGTGCTGTCGACCTGATGGACATGGAGATGTTACCGGACTCGCAGGTACCGACACCGGACGCACTCCCCGGCAACGTGCGTGGGTCGGAGACGAGCGGAGACGCGAAGTTCGTGGTTACGATCCTCGAAGACGCGTCACGTTTCGGTGGTGACGAGGAGCAGAAGTACCTCGCTGTGTCTCCGCGCACACCCTACAATCGAACGATGCTGCCGATGATGTCGCTTTCGGGAACACTGCACCGTGATGGGACGTCAGTGTTCGACGGAATTCTACAGGCAACCATCGATCCAGAACTCCGCTATCACTACGGGACAACGGTTGCGGACGTACAGACGGGAGATGAGCTGACGATCACAGTCGATTCGCCCCCACAAACGGCTCGCCATGAAGGATACGAGACAGCCTTCGTTGATATGCCAGATGTGAAGGTGACGTTGTAGTTTCAAAGGTGTCTTTAGAAATCCAATCGAAGCCAAACCTATGGAAGAGAAGCACCTCCTACTGGCGACGTTACTTGGCGTTGTCTCACTCCTGGTACTCACCGGATTCGTTGTTCGCTTGGCGTAGACAGTCACAGAATGGCCGAGACGGGCAGTTACAGAAACCCCCAGTTGACGACAGCGAGGTCGACTCAATGAATCTACCAAACATAGTATCTCAGAGGAGAATATGAATCGGAGAACGTTTCTCAAACAGGGGACTGCTCTCTCGGGTGGCCTGGTACTGTCTGGTTGCCTGGGGCGGCTCGGATTCGAGACGCAGTCTGCATGGCGTGATCCACCACTCGTGGAGGATCGACCTGACGCCGTCTACTATCCTGCCATCATCGAAGGGATGGGAATGTACGGAACGACGACGGCCGGCGATCTCGGATTTGCACTGATGCATTCCTTCCCGCACCGTTTCTGGAACCTCACTGGTTCACGAAAGACAAAAGTCATCGTTCAGTCGGATGATTCGGTGCATCTGATGGCGAGTGTCTGGGACACCGAGACGGAGACGATCCTTCCGGTCGACGTCTCTGTCGAAATCAGTAACAGCGACGGTCGAGTGTCCTCAACCAACCTCTGGCCGATGATTTCGCCGAATATGGGGTTCCATTACGGCGACAATATTGCGCTGCCGGGGGAAGGGAAGTACGATGTGACGCTCCAGGTCGGCCCGTTGCAGACCGCTCGTACGAGTCCATTCGATGGGCGATTTACAGAGGGGCAGGCTGCCACGATGCAGTTCACGTTCGATACGGCCGAGACGTACAATTTGGAGATTCGCCGGTTGGGAGAAAAAGCGGGCATTCGTGGGACAGTCGATCTGATGGAAATGGAAATGATCCCTGAACCGGTCGTACCGACAAAATCCGAGCTTCCTGGTCGACTTCTCCACGAAGGGAAATCCGGTGACGCGACGATACTCGTTGCTCTCGTTGACGGTGACCATCGGTTTAGCGATAGTGACGGTCCCTTCCTGATCGTCTCTCCTCGAACACCTTACAATCGCGTGATGCTCCCAAGGATGGCTCTTTCAGCAACACTCAATCGAGGAGGGGACGCAATCGCACAAGGGACACTCCAAGCGTCCCTCGATCCCGACCTCGGGAGTTTCTATGGGATGGGTCTCGATGAACTTGAGACGGACGATACGGTCAGAATCACCGTCGAGACACCACCTCAACTGGCGCGGCACGATGGCTACGAAACCGCGTTCCTCGATATGGAGCCGATTGAGTTCACTGTCGAGTGATCCCCCCCTAGTCAAGCTCCGACCCTAGCGATCCGTTGACCTCTCGAATCCACCAGAATCAGGGTAGATAAGGGGGCGTCGCTCCGGGAAGTGAGAGAATCCAGAGGCTAATGACGGTGTAACCGATCATCACAACAATGAACGGGTACTGGCTCCGGATTGCGACGAGACGACTCGAGAAGAGTTCGTAGGCGGTCGCGTGCGCTGCCCAGATAGCGAGGAGATGCCCGACGAGCACGTAGGCGATACTCAAGCCCTCGAACCATCCAGGTGGAGACAATGTCAGAGGGTTCGCTGGGGGCGACAGTGGGGAGACAATCGCCATCCCTAGGGCCGGACTGAGGGATACGGCCAGTCCGGTGTAGTGAGCGAGGTGATATCCCGCTGCGATGGCCAATAGCGAGGGTGCAAACCGAAAGGCGATACGTTTCGCTGTGATGTATGTTCCAGTCCGTCGCCGAGAGACTACGCCCGCATACCAATACGCGCCGAAGAACACGACGTAACCACTGACGAAAAGGAGCGTATAGATGAGGATCGCACGAATTTGTACGGCTCCCACTCCGATATTTGAGAGGCTGACGAGTGTCTCGATAGTTGCTGCGCCCGTCTGCGTCGTGATGAAGCCGCTGTACGTGAGCTCCCAGATTAGCGCAATGACGAACGCGACATCGGAGGTGTCCGTGATGAAGTCTGAATCAGTCAGGTCGCTACCGGGCAGTTTTACGGCGAGCTTCCCATCCCGCCGTTTTACAGGGGCGACAGCCCCAAAGAATCGGAACAGGACAGATAACGGATCTGCGTTCTTGAACCATGCGTTGGGACCGACGAGTACTGCGCCTGCGATTGTGACGACACTGTAGCCGAGGATCGCAATCGAAAGAACTGACGGGATCGTGCTGACAGGGAAAATCACCTCAACCCACACGAGAAGTAATAGGCCACCAACAGCTGGCCATCGGGCTAATCCTTCTGGATACGTCCGGAATCCAGTTGGAAGGAGCGAGACGATTCCTCGCCAGGGGTTCAGCACTGGCCAAAGATTGCCTCCGAGATACGTGAGCATCGGCAAGCCTGCACGAACGACGACGAACGTGACGAGGATGGTGAAGCTCGCTGTCGGGAGTTGTGGGCCCGTCACTCCGAGGTACACTGCCAGTCCGAGGACGACGATCCCGAGTCCACGTCCGATCCACACAACGGGTGTTCGCCAGTCGTCAATTGTTGGGCCAGGAACCGACCAGCTGTGGAGATAACGGATAAACGCCCGATCAGTGACGAAACTCGCAAGCAGGGCGGAGGCTCCGATTGTGGCACCTCCGGTGGCAAGGTACAGCCATCGGGGAATGGCTAGGGTATCTCGTGGCTGCTTCGAGAGCGTCATTCCGTTCCCGGCAGCGACTGTTTCGGTAAACAGCGTCAGTATCGAGACCCAGGTTACAAACTGCACGAAGAGTCTGAGCTTCGTGTTCGAGACGACCCAATGACGAAGCCTCGACCCTGGACCTGACTTTATGTGTTCCTCTTCGCTTGCCCCGGTGTTCGTATCTGAGTCACGCGACGATAGCATATAGCATCAAGAAACCGAAGTACAGGAGCACGAGCGCTCCAAGCGCTTTCAGACGGAGTGTGCGTAACTCGTCTTCTTCGTCCGCTCGAGCAGAGAGGAATGCGTCCTCCTCGTCGTCATCAAGTCGCTGAGGATGTTCTAAGCCTTTGTGGAGAACGAGACGGTCGGTCGTGGGAAATGGATGCCCACAGTAATCACACCTACCCGCAGGTGAGCCACTCCGTGGAATCATAGTGCCTTCGTATGACATAGGCTCGATAGCTGTTACTCGGCCGTAGGCCAGTCAGCGTTGAAACGGTTCTGGTTCAATATTTGAAGAGCCCCTCTGCTCAGGAGAGTGTTCCCCATACCACGGGAGTACTAACTGACCGCTGGAATTCTGGTATATTCTATTAAAAATTCGGGGAGTGATAGCAGCCGATTTATTATATCTCGATCCTCAAATCAGGATGATGAGCGATTCATCAGACTCGGACTCAACCTTCACAGGAGCGAGTCCATGGCCACTCTTTGTCGCTATTGGATTTGCTCTCTCGGAGGTCGGTGTCGTCCTCGGGCTTCGGCCTGTCTCTGTTGCGGGACTGCTGTTGTTCGTCGGATCTGTTGCTGGCATTCTCACAGAGGCGGAGTATATCGCTGAACCAGCGAAAGCAGCAGGTGTTCAAGGACTCATCCTTGTCGGTCTCGGTATCTTGCTGATCACACAGAACCAGAACGGGACGACAATCCGCGGTCAATCGATTGCGATCGCTGGCATCCTGTGTCTCGTTGGTGCACTTGTCTGGGTAGGCTTCGTTCGGAGGAGGACCCGCGCCACGGTATCGACAACGGAGACGTCGGAAACAACATCTGATTGAGCGACCGTACGACAGTAGAATTCGATACCAGGGGACGATAATGGGTACGATGAGTACCAGTGGTGATGTGGTCAGCGCCGGTCTCATCGTCTTTGGAGTCCGTAAGCTCCTCCTCGGGATCAAACACGGCGAGTATCGAGCAATCCGGACTTAGGTCCGGGGAATGGGACGAATTGACGGTTGAGTTAATAACTCAGACTAGATATTTTATTAGAGCCTGCCATAATAAGGGCTTTTAGTAGCAGCCGATTTAATAAGTCTGTAGTAGCTAGCAGTACGTAATGACCTCATCTAACGAGGAATCCCACGACGGAAGTGGTGAACCACCGGATCACACCCACGACCACGGAGAGGATTCTCGCGAGCAGGGTCATACACATGACCACGATCACGAGGATCACGAGCACATCCAGCACACAGGACAAGATGGTGATGACGTTACCCCATCGATAGACCAGGGAGACGTTGCACAATTCTCCGTCCCGGAGATGGATTGCCCGTCCTGTGCAGGAAAGGTCGAAAACAGCGTCGAAAAACTGGACGGAATCCGGAGCGTCGACCCGCAAGTGACAACAGGGACGTTGACCGTCTCGTACGACGGCGAGCAAACGAGTGCCACCGCGATCGAAGATCGGGTTGAAAAGGCCGGATACACCGTGGAGAACACCGGCGAGGTCACCTCGAAATTCACGGTTCCGGAGATGGATTGTCCGTCGTGTGCGGGCAAAATCGAAAACGCTCTCGACAGAGTCGGTGGGGTGACCACTTATGAGACGCAGCCGACGACCGGAACCGTCGTTGTCACGTACGATTCGTCGAGGGCTGGGGAAGCTGACGTCATCGACGCGATCGAAAGCGCTGGGTACGAGGTCACGGACACGACAGGCGACGAATCGGGGCGTCAGGACGCGGGCGGAGGGCGCGAGAGTATCTGGACGAGTTCGCGCGCACTCAAGACGTGGGTGAGCGGTGGATTCGTCGCCCTCGGCTTACTCTTCGAGTTCTTCCTGACCGGACAGAATATACAGATCGCAGGCCTTCTCGGTACTGAGCTGCTGGTCGCCGACGTACTGTTTCTGATTGCAGTGGCTACCGGCGGCCAAGAGATCCTTCGCAACGGCTACTACTCGGCGCGAAATCTGAACCTCGATATCGACTTCCTGATGTCGGTGGCTATCCTCGGCGCACTCGTTGCGAGTCTTGTCTTCGGTGAGGCACTCTACTTCGAGGCCGCCACCCTTGCGTTCCTGTTCAGCATCGCGGAATTGCTGGAGCGGTACTCGATGGACCGTGCCCGAAACTCCCTCCGCGAGCTAATGGATCTCTCACCGGATGAAGCGACCGTCAAGCGGAACGGGAGCACGGAGACGATTCCCGTCGACGAGGTCGCCGTTGGTGACATCGTCGTCGTCAAGCCAGGGGAGAAAATCCCGATGGACGGAAGCGTCGTCGACGGTGAAAGCGCCGTCAACCAGGCACCGATCACGGGTGAAAGCGTCCCTGTCGACAAGACGACGGGCGACGAGGTGTACGCCGGCACCATCAACGAGGAGGGGTATCTCGAGGTGGAGGTCACCTCCGAGGCCGGTAATAACACGCTCTCCCGCATCGTGGAGATGGTCGAAGATGCACAGTCGAACAAGACAGAGCGCGAGCAGTTCGTCGAGCGCTTCTCGACGTACTACACGCCAGTAGTCGTCGCCTTCGCCATCCTGACGACGGTAGCAAGCCCGTACATCCTCGGCACAACCTGGTCCACGGCCGTCGTCTACGGACTGACGCTGCTGGTGTTGGCCTGTCCCTGTGCGTTCGTCATCTCGACGCCCGTCTCGGTGGTGTCGGGAATTACGAGCGCCGCGAAGAACGGCGTCCTGATCAAGGGCGGCAATCACCTCGAAGCGATGGGAGCCGTCGACGTCGTCGCGTTCGACAAGACGGGAACCCTCACCAAAGGTGAACTCACCGTCACCGACGTCGTTCCCTTGAACGGGAACTCGGAGGAGGACGTGCTCCGGTGTGCACGCGGGCTCGAGCAACGGAGTGAACACCCCATCGGCGAGGCAATCGTCGCCGAAGCCGGCAGCGCAGGGGTCGCCGAGCGCGAGGTCGATGACTTCGAGAGCATCACCGGAAAGGGTGTTCGTGCCGATCTCGACGGGACTCCTCACTTCGCAGGCAAACCGGGCCTGTTTGAGGAGTTAGAGTTCGACCTTTCGCACGTTCACGCGACGACCGACGGTGGCGTCGTGACACAGACAGCCCGGCAGATGTGTGACCGGAACAACTGTCTCGATCTCCTCGAAGAGACCGTCCCCGAACTCCAGGCTGAAGGGAAGACTGTCGTCCTCGTTGGGACCGAAGACGAGCTCGAGGGCGTCATCGCGGTCGCCGACGAGATCCGCCCGGAGGCAAAGCGAACGGTCACGCGACTCAAGCAACTCGGCGTCTCGCGAACAGTAATGCTGACGGGGGACAACGAGCGGACTGCCCGCGCGATCGCCGAGCAGGTCGGCGTCGACGAGTACCAGGCCGAATTACTCCCCGAGGACAAGGTGACGGCGATCGAGGAGCTCGTCGAGGAGTACGACGGCGTTGCGATGGTCGGAGACGGGATCAATGACGCACCGGCGCTCGCCACCGCCACAGTCGGCGTGGCGATGGGGGCTGCCGGGACTGATACCGCATTGGAGACCGCCGACATTGCCTTGATGGGTGACGACCTCGCAAAGCTCCCGTACCTCTACGAACTCGCCAACGATGCGAACGGGGTCATCCGACAGAACATCTGGTCGAGTCTCGCTGTCAAAGCCGGGCTGGCAGTCGCAGTTCCATTCGGATACGTCCCGATCTGGCTCGCCGTCCTCGCCGGCGACGCTGGAATGACGACGGCCGTCACCGGGAACGCGATGCGACTCTCTCGAATCACGCCGGATACAGACACCGAAACCAACGCTTCGGAGGGGTAACATGGGTGCAGAGAACGAGGGGAATGCAACATCCCATACGGAGGCAGATCAGCAAAAATACCCGTTCGGACTCTCGTCTCCGCAATTTGCCGTCCTCGTTGTGCTCGTTGTGCTCGTTGGGCTCATCGGCCCCGGTTTACTGGTATACACCCTCGAACAGGCGAACCTCTCTGCCGTAGCTGATCTCGTGTGGATCGTCGGCTATGGCACAACCATATTTGTCGTTTGGTTCATCTGGCTTCGTCCGCTCGATTTCGGTGGCTCCTCTGCACAGGATACATCGCTCACCGAGGAATCGGAGCGGTCCAAACCAGAAACGGAGGGAGCCGATGGGGAGATTACCTCTTCGGATAGCACTGAATCAACGGCGCAGGATTCGATGGTGACGAGCGAAAACGGGGCCCAGGAATCTACCCAGGAACACCCGGAATCCTCAGATTCGAAATAGAACCCCCTCTAATGTGAACTCATGACTTTTCACGAGCATACCGATGAGGAGACCGCAGAGCATAACCTCCCGTCTAAATCAAGTGGCAGTACGCGCCGGCTTGCGCTCGTCGCGGTCGTCAACTTCCTCGGATTCGTCGTCGAACTGGCTGGTGGACTCCTGTTCGGGTCGGTCGCTCTCATCAGCGACGCCCTCCACATGCTGTTCGATATGCTCGCGTACGCGATGGCGTTCGGGGCGAGCTACACCGCCGAACGGTTCGAAGGCGGCGAGTCGTGGTCGTACGGTCTCCATCGACTGGAGCCGGTTGCGGCCTTCCTGAACGGCGTCTTGCTCCTTCCAATGGTCGGATACATCGTCTGGGAGTCCTACCAGCGGTTCCTCGAGCCAGTGGCGATCAATCCAGAGTTGACGCTGATCATCGCTACGGGTGGCCTGCTGGTAAACATCGGCTCCGTGTACGTGTTACAGGGTGACGAGATGAGTCTCAACGAGCGCGGGGCGTTCTACCACCTGCTCGGTGACGCCGGTGGCTCTGTTGCGGTAATCGTCTCGACCGCCGCTGTCGCAGTGTTCGATCTCCCCATTGCAGACCCTGTGGCGGCCGTACTCATCGGGTTGCTGGTGCTCGCGTCGGCCGGGAACGTCCTCCGGGAAAGCACCTCGATCCTGCTGGAACGGAGTCCGGTGTCGTCCGAAGAACTCCGGGATGAATTGACGACACTCGATGGCGTGGACCAGATTGAGGATCTCCACGTCTGGCAGGTGTGTAGTCAACTCACCGTCGCAACCGTCCGACTGACAGATACGGCGACCACACTTGAGGAGCAACGGAGAATCCAGTCACGGGTTCACGGCTATCTCACGGATCGAGGAATTGACCACGCAACCGTCGAGCTCGTCGGGCGTACCGACCCCGATAGTGACCCTGTCGGTACGACGAATCACTCCCACTAACGATGTCCCACACAGCACCTGATCGAATGTTCGAGGTGTTGGACGAGACGAACGAGAACCTCATCGCGATTCGCGTCGGGAAGGGCACGCGAACAGGCTATCAAGAGCTGTACTCGCTCCTCGTCGAAAAGAGCGACCAGTACGGGCACATCCACGTATACGAGGAAGTTCCGAACTGGACGTTCGGGACGTTTCTCACACACCTCCACGGGGTGGTTCCCGATCTCCGGTACGGCCCTGACTTCGATATCGACCGATACGCAGCAGTCGGCGATTCGAGGTGGGCGAAACTCCTCTTCGACTGGTGGCGTGTTATCCGACCAATCTGGCCGGTCGCGCCGGACGAGATGCGCTACTTCCCCACGGCCGACCGCGAGAGCGCACTAGACTGGCTACAGGAGGAACACTAAAGTGACGCTGTTCGCCGACAGCAACAGTGACAGCACAGTGGAGTCTGCCTGTGACTATCTCCGCTCAAGCAATGTCTCCACATTGTTCTGACCGTCCCACGGTATACCCGGCCTCAATCAGGGCGTCGGACAGTGGTGTGCTACTGAACAGCTCCTGAATGTGGTGGACGCCCGTAGGATATGACGGTCCCAAGGCCTCCGTGACACGTGCAGTCACGATGGCAGTGGCTCGGGCTTGGTCGGGCCCACGGACCCATCGCTCAATTCGCTTTGCTCGGCCGTCGAGTCGGCCGAGAATCTCCACTTTGATAACCGACTCGTTGGAGCCGAATGGGACGGCGTCGGCCAACCTGACGATTCTATCGACTCCGAGCAACGAGACGACCGGCTGGTACACTCCGGTTCGGCGTAACATCGCGAGGTAGCGGGTGACGATACGAGAATCGTAACACAGTCTGCTTTCGATCGTCTGGATATTCGTTGCTCGGGCGAGGACGTGTTGATCAGCGAGGTTTGCACGATACGCTCTACGTCGCCCCCACCCGGGAATATTGACGACCCGAGGCTCGGTGAGACCAATTACAGAGAGAGGCTCACCGTCACTTCGAACAGAGAAGGACCCGAGGGCATCCTCGATAGTCCATTTGACCGTATCTGGACCGAACGCCTCTCCGATACCTAGTAAGAGGGTGATATCCGCTCGGTCGACGCTGTCGAATTCATCGGCCGCTTCGGTAACAAAGAGGTTCGTCATTCCGGGTGACAGACCGACACTGAGGACGGCGGTCGCCTTTTGTTCGCGAGCAAGGTCGTCGAACGATTCGATTTCTTGGAGAAGTGTATCCGTCGGCGAGATGTCGACGTAGTCGATTCCATGCTCGAGACAGGTTTCAGCGAACCGCGGCGTGTCTTGATCGAGACACATGACTACCGTCCCTATGTCGTCGAGAGCGTCCGCGTAGCTTGCCCTGTCGCTCACATCAAGGGTCCGAGGTTCGACGCCGTTGACCGAACTTGCGAAGCTGCGTGCCTTCTCCGGAGATCGGCCAGCGGCAATAATCTCTCTCCGGGTACGTTCGGCGAGCTCGGTACAGACAGTCCGGCCGATAGTGCCGTAGCCACCGACGACGAGAACAGACGAGTCAGTTCGGAACATACTGGGATTCCGTGAGGTTCGATAGTAGCGGCAACTCCGAGTATACTCGGGTCATACATCTCCAAGCTCCGCTTCGAGATAGCGAGGCAGCAAATTAGCCTCGATCCGCTGGAGCTGCTCCGAGACTGTCGCGGGGGCTCGTTCGACCGCCGCCGCGATTTCTTCATGTGTCGCTTCTCGCGGCACCTTGTAGTAACCTAGCTGTACGGCGGTCTCGAAGACTTCTCGTTGCCGGTCGGTGAGCAGATCTTCGAGTGGGCCACGCTCGGGGCTGTACTCGCCTACGCGCTCCGGATAGAGAGCGATCTCGGAGGGCAAGTCCGCGGTGATCCGTGTTATTGCGGATTCCGTTCCAACGACTGTGAGGCGAACACCACGCTCTCCGTAGTCATCGGTGTATTCGACCGGTGGGACGAGAATGAGCGAATAGGCAGCGAGAATGGCGAATAACTGCGTCATCGACGGAGATTGGTTATACTCAATATATGCGAGGCCGGTATTTCGCGTGATCTCAAAGTCGCGAACGGAGTCTTCGGCTCCTAGGAGTTGTTCGAGTCGGGCCATGTCACCCGAAAACTCACTCAACTCGACGAACTGCTCACCGATTCTATTGATTTGATGTGTCGTCTCTATCGTCACGGCAGGACTGGTTTCGATAGCAGTCTCAAGTGGATGGAGTGTCCCGTCGTTCCAGATGAGAACCCCGGAGACGTAGCGCATAGTGTTCCGTGGGTATGCCAGAATTAAGAAGTACCCGAGTATACTCGGATATAGTATCATTTTCACCGGTACCAGACTGACAGTACATGATCGAAGCAACCGCCGCGGTCAGAATAGATGCATCGGCGGCGACCGTCTGGTCGCATTTAGAAGAGTTCGAGACTCTCTGGGAACACTCCAATCCAGACCACGACGGGACGTGGGTGGTCATGGACCCGAAGAAGCCACTTCGGAATGGACTTCGATTCTATCAGCGGGAGTTTGTCGGACCGGTCAAAGGAATGATCAAAGCAGATCTCCGTGACGTCGTCGAAGAGCAACGATTCAGCTGGATTGGAACCTGTACCTACACACTGCCGCCACTCCCGGTCGCGTTTACCGTCGAAGAGGGCGGAACAATGCAGCTTGAGCCGACAGACGGATCGACCCGCCTTTCCCACCGCGTCTGGGCCCGTGTGCCACCGACAGTACTGGGGAGAGCTGCTGAAAGGGCGCTGACCCTCTTCGGGGACATCGAACAGGAAGCCTACGAACACACTCTCATCGAGTTGGAATACTTCAAAGACGTGATTGAGAACGACAGCGTTGATTGATTAGGGTCGACGATTTTCAACACCACCGACGACGATGAGGAGCGCGGAGACAAGCGTCAGTCCGAGCTGTGGTTCCCGGAACCAGAACGGTGTTGAGGGAACGACTGCCCGAAGCCCGACCAGGAGTAGTGAGAGGCCCGGCACGCCGGCATCAGGGCTGTCGACGCTGCTGCCGTTACTCGTGTAGGTCGGGGGTCCGACAGGCTCGCCGTATGGCAGCCGGTCTGCTTCGTATGGGATACGCTTTGTTCGAACGCTCCAGACGACAGTCCCGGATTCGTCGACCTCTACGAGTCGCCGATTGAGCGTGTCAGTGATGAGCGTGTTTCCGTTTGGGAGGCGATCTGCATCCCGAGGCCAATCAAATGCGACCCCCTCTGCCTGATCCACGGCCCACGCTGGCTCCCACTCACCGGCCGCCGTTCGATGGAGTTCGATGACCCGGTCGTTCTCGCTATCAGCGACGAGGACGGCACCGTCCCCGAGCCACTGGGGGTTGTGCTGGTGGTTGAGCACGTCGGGGTCACCACATCGAATATCGCCATCACTGTCATAGTCGGCTAACTGGCCTGATTTACGACAGTTGGCATCGTTTGAATCGGTCGTGTCCTCGTTGATGACGTCGACGACACCCTCTCCGCGCTTGATGACGAGAAGCTGGTTGGCGTTCCGCACTGAGACGAGATAGCGTCCGGTGCTGATGACGTCCACGTCGTTGATGTGCAGCCAGTCGGTCGTCGTCGGATCTTGTGGGGCGTCGTAGAACGAACTCGCATTCCACTGCCACGTGACTTCGCCGTTCTTGACAGTAAAGATACGCTCGTACTCCATATCGGTGACCAAGTATTCTCCCGATTCGAGTCGTTCGACATCGTGGACTTCGCTGTTCTTGTTCGTTCGCACCGGGAAGCTATACTCCGAAAGCACCTGCGGGTCTTTCCCGGGGTCAATGACTCGGAATCCCGTTCGGGTACAGGGAGACTCGTACGATCCGCACGAAGCGTACCCGCTGTCCATGAACCCGGCTAACACTGTTCCATTCTCTGTTTGCGTGACATCAAAATAGCTATCAGCACTCGATTCACGCCAGGTAGTGTTCGTACCGTTGAGGAGGTAGACGCTACCGTATTCGTGCCAGCCTGGGCCACCCCCCTGAGACCCGACCAAGGTTCGGGACGTCTGGTCTGTCTCCGAAGCCGCCCCAATCGCAGGGGCGAGCATTGCACTGCTAACAAGCGTGAGAACGAACAGAACCACGCCGAAAAGGATTAGATAGTTACCCCGACGGAGATCAGGAACGGGGTTCATTTCTGGATATACAGCGAGTACATGATGACCGCGAGGCCAAGGGCGACGAACAGGCTGTTGATGAGCACGCCGAGGGCCAATCCGACAGAAAAGAACTGGTTGGCCACGCCAGTCAGGATTGCCCCGAGTGTGATGATACCGAACCCGACACCAAGGACGCGTAGCGAGTCCGCACCCGTACGTCGATAGGCCTTAAATGCAATGTAGGTAATCCCGCCACCGAGAAGCAGGATTACAAACTTGACGACTGCAATCGCCGTGATGACGCCGTTCATACTTCGTCCCCCATCATCGACCAGATATCTGCAAGCCGTTCGTCGGTAGATTGCGGCGGCCGATCGACATTCACTGAAAACGTACCTGTGTCATCCATAGAGATCGTGACGTCCTCGAACGACCGCTCGTAGTAGGTGACCCGTCCACCTCCGGGGTTGATCGTCTCCTGTTCTCGAACGAGGGAAGCGGAACTGAGGAGTTCTAATTTTCGATACAGCGTCGACTTGGGGATGTCACATGCGTCGAGGAGTTCGTTCGCAGTCATTGGTTCGATAGTTTCCTGGAGAATAGCCCGACACGCGGGGTCATCCAGCGCATCGAGGACATCCTGTACCTCCGGAGGGTCCTCGGAAGACACTGAATTATCTCCCATTATTCGAGAATACGTGTTCGTCGGGAAATGGAGTCCGATTATGGACGAGAGGCTCCATCGGCACCCCGTATTCATTACGGATCCGGGCTGGGGAGTGATGATGGCTGATCCATCCAATGAGGGTAAACATAGTGACACAGTTATGAAACGTTATGATTCCTGCTGAGTTTCGAGTCGTTGTTCGCCGGCGTCGGTAATCTCGTAGAGACCCCTCCCGCGCGGAACAATACAGCCCTCACTGTGAAGATGAGCACACGCTTGGTCGATAGTGATCGGGTGTCCATCGACGGCGTTAGTGATATCCATCACATGGCACGGTGACTCGTCAACGAGCAGCTCCAATACTTCGACCTCGGTCTGTACTGAGAACTCGCTCATAGTAAATATCGTATCATGACCCAATCAGCAGCTGGATTTCGCCCGGCAGGGGCTATCCGGTCAGTCATGCTGCGCGTACACCTCGAGAAGCTCTTGGTATCGATTCCGGATCGTGACTCGACTCACGTGGGCGACCTCACTCACCGTCTCCTGTGTGAGCTGCTCGTTCGTGAGGTGGGTCGCAGCATACAGAGCGGCAGCCGCCAATCCGGCTGGACTCTTTCCACTGTGGACGGCATTATCTGTAGCTACCTCAAGTAGTTCTCGAGAGCGCCGTTCTGCTTCGTCGCTCACGTCAAGCGATGACGCGAATTGGGGAATATATTGCATGGGATCCTCCGGCTCGATCTCCAGCCCAAGTTCTCGGGACAGATATCGGTACGCTCGCTGGATCCGGATTTTCTCGACACGGCTGACATCGGCGAACTCCGTCAGCGGCCGTGGCATTCCGTGCTGTCGAGCAGCCGCATACAACGACGCCGTCGACATACCCTCGATCGAGCGACCGGGGAGCAGGTTCTGCTCTACAGCACGCCGGTACAGGACGCCTGCAGTTTCCCGAACCGATTCCGGAAGTCCCAGAGCGGACGCCATCCGGCTGATCTCCCCGAGAGCTTGCTTGAGATTCCGCTCGTGGGCATCTTTCGTCCGGAACCGCTCGTCCCACGTCCGAAGGCGCTGTAATTGAGCACGTTTGCGACCGGAGACAGCCTGTCCGTAGGCATCTTTGTCCTGCCAGCCGATAGTCGTACTCAGGCCCTTATCGTGCATCAGCTGCGTCGTGGGAGCACCGACCCGACTTTTTTCATCGCGTTCGTCCGACGTGAACGCACGCCACTCCGGGCCGTGGTCGATTGGATCATCTTCAAAAACCAACCCACAGCTTTCGCAGGTCGCCTCACCGCTGTCGCTATTCAGGGTAATATGGCCCTGACACTCGGGACAGGTATTGTCGTTAGCAGACTTCACCTCGCGGTCGCGTTCATCTATTGATCGTTCCTGGGTATGTTCTTGAGCCATCATACTATCGGCGTATAGGGGGTTTCCCTACAAACCGTGGGTCTTCTTAACAGTACCGTGGGACGGCTCCTCAATGAATAGCAGGCGGTGTCCCACTCGCTGGGAATCCGGCCTAACACTTTGTCTCCAAGACATCAACTCGTCACACCGCCAGTCAGCGTCTCTACCCAATATTATGTCTCAAGGCCGACTCCGCGGGCACGACGTACGAACCACGATTTCAAGGATTCCGGTCGAGTACAGGCATATCGCCGGTTTCACGCTACTAGTGACGTATATCGTGATGCTTCTCGGAGCCTACACCAGTGCAATCGGTGCTGGACTTTCCTGTCCCGATTGGCCGACCTGCTACGGGACGTGGGTTCCCTTCCTTCAACCCGAGATCATTGCTAACTCGCCATACTCTGCACTCCAAATCTTCGCAGAGTGGGCTCACCGTGGACTGGCGATGACGGCCGGGGTTCTGATCGTCGGCACGACTATCGGAGCGTGGGTGACACACCGGAATACCCCGATTGTCAAATGGTCGGCCACGGCCGCTCTCGCCCTCCTTCCGTTACAGGTTATCCTCGGAGGATTGACCGTCACGGAAAATCTCCAACCAATCATCGTGACGACCCATCTCGGCGTGGCAATTCTCATTCTCCTCTGTCTCCTGACGACTTTCCTCGTCGCATATCTCCGCCGCTGATGACCCCTTGCGTATAACACAATGCCACAGATACCGACGATTCAGCTCACTACGAGAGAACAGCACGGAGCCTATGAAATCTGCCACCTGGAGTAGTGATCACGAATGACTGCCCATACCTGCCCGATCTGTACAGATCAATTCGAAACAGCTGGAGCAGCGCGTGACCACACATGGAACGCTCATAGCGCCTGCCATTATTGTGGCGAACAACTCGGTGACGAGACTGACGAGCAGCTCTACAGACACTGGCTCGCCGTGCATCCTGACGACCTCTCACGTGTGGACTACAAACGGGCCGATACAGCCGTTGATTCACTCACGTTCTCAGAGCGGCTCTCTGAGGGCGGTGTCGGAGCTGCTGTCGGAGGATTGACCCGCCGACAACTTCTCCTCGCCGGTGGTGGTGCCGCCACTGCCGGTGTCGTGATCGGCGCCACCGCTCTCTCTACCAATACGAGGACTGAACCGGATGACGGCGCGAATACTGAAGGTGATGCGGGTGCCGTCACCACTGCCCCAATTCCGGACTCGCCTGGGAACGTCCGGTATGCGATGATGGGATCCGCTGATGCCGATGTCACGGTGACATACTTCGGGAGCTGGAAGTGCCCGTACTGCGCCCAGTTCAGTACGGGGATGCTCTCACAACTCGTGACTGACTACGTGGAACCAGGAACGATCGCGCTCGAGTTCCGCAATCTCGCATATTTCGGTGGCGACCCATTTTTGGGCCCCGATGCACCGACAGCCGGTCAGGCCGGATTAGCCGTCTGGAACATCGACCCAGCCTCGTACTGGGCGTTTCACGAATACGTGTTCCGGAATCAGCCACCCGAGAGCGACCAGTGGGCGACCGCCGAGAGATTGGTCGAGTTTGCTCAGGCCGCAGGCGTCTCCGAGACAGCGTCGATCCGCACGGCGGTCCAAGAAAATCAGTACGACGACGCGCTGCGGGCGACTGACAGTGCTGCAAGCGATGTCGGTGTCGACGCCACACCCACGCTCCTCATCGATGGCACGACGGTCAATCCACTCGGGAACGAAGAACGAACAAGACAGTTGATCGAAGATGCAACTGGATCAAACTGAGTCATGGCTGTCCGACGGACGATTCTGGCTTGCAGGCGGGGCAGGTGTCGCGGCGGTTGCGACCCTAGGAAGCCTCTGGTTCAGTCTCGGCCTCGGTCTCGTTCCGTGTACCCTCTGCTGGTACCAACGTATCCTCATGTATCCGCTTGTCGTCGTTCTCAGCGTTGGCGCCTTCGAGAGTCACAACACAGTCTGGCGAACAGTCGTGCCACTATCCGTGGTGGGCGCTTCAATCGCGGGATATCACTCCGTACTCCAAGCAACGACGGCCTCATGCACCTTTGCTGGTCCCTGTGCAGTCGTCCAGTGGCAGGCACCGGTGCTCGGTCTCACGATTCCGAATCTCTCACTCATCGCGTTCGTGCTCGTGACGATCACAGTCCTCGCTGGATCGAACCTCGTCGAACCTGAACATCAGCCATGAATAAAATCACTACCGCGGGAAGTCTTGGAATGAATAGCGCCGGAGTCGACCTATCGAAGCCAGCTTGTAGGGTGGAACCCTACGCTCACATCTGATTAATGTCGTCGATATCTCGTTTCCGGTCTGTCGCCTCGGCGATTGGTCTCACGTATGGATCATACGTCGCGGGTGCTATCGTCATCCTTGCCGTCGCGACGGTCGTCGGGTTGTTCGGAGTCAACCTCGCGTCGCGCCCAGCCCTCAGACTGGTTTTGAGTACGTTCTTCCTCCAAGGAGTGACGTTTGGAGGCATCGCCATCCTCTATCTCAAAGGCCGTGATCTCGGATTTGGGTTCGTTCCAGTTCGTCTACCTGACAAGCGTGATGGGGCGGTGATTGTCGGGGGGAGTATAGCGATCCTGGGGTTGCTCTTTGTGGCGTCCTCAGTAATCACAGCCCTCGGTC
Source organism: Haloarcula terrestris (assembly GCF_031624315.1). Classification (NCBI taxonomy): domain Archaea; kingdom Methanobacteriati; phylum Methanobacteriota; class Halobacteria; order Halobacteriales; family Haloarculaceae; genus Haloarcula; species Haloarcula terrestris. Next base: position 41,258 of record NZ_JAMQOM010000014.1, read on the forward strand.
TGAACTCGGCTCAGAATCAGATCGTCGAGGTCGGGCGACAAAATCCGAGTGTCTTCCTTCTTCTGATCCCCCTCCAATTCCTGTTGGTCGGCCCGGGAGAAGAGCTGTTGTTCCGGGGCCTCGTTCAGGGCACCCTCCGTGAAAGTCTCCATCCGGCCCGTGCAATCGTCCTCGCAAGCGCTCTGTTCGCATCGATCCATCTCTTCTCGTTGTCAGGGGAAGGCAAACTGGTGTACATCGGTATCGCATTCGTCCTAGCCTTAGTACTGGGAGCAGCGTACGAGTATACGGACAACCTCACAGTGCCGGCTGTGATTCACGGGACGTATAATGCGGTGCAGTTCGCAGGAGTCTATCTGTCGTCCACTGGCGGGCTCTAACAATCTGATCGCTTTCTAGGCCCAATTTCGGACTCCTGACAGCGAACAAGTCTAGGTGAAAAGCCCCCATCTCCATTCGCCTTGTGCCGAACATATCCACGCGCTGTCCCGTGAATTGGAACACCGCAGTCGCCCTATGTTTAGGCCAACCAAAATGCCGAGTGTATCATGACAACACGTTTCGGCGCACCCGGAACCGGACTGTCCCGGCGTGAGTTTCTCGCGGCAACTGGCGCGACCGGTATCGCTTCGTTAGCAGGCTGTTCTGCGGGCGGAGCCAACGAGCCAGCAGCAACGAGCGATACGCCCACGCAGGCACAAACTGACTCGCCTGATCTCCCCTACACCAGCCCTCCAACAGTCGTCAACGTCGACGAGCAGGGCGGCGAAGTGACGATGCGGACTCAGCAGGCCCGCCACGCCGTCCACCCGCTCGATACGATGGGTGGGTCCGTCGAATTCCCACGCGTCTGGGCGTTCCAGGCCGACGACAACGACCCTAGCGTCCCCGGCCCAATTCTCAGAACGACCGAGGGTAACGCGATGGAAGTGACACTCGACAACACCGATGGCCGACGTCCCCACACGATTCACTTCCACGGGGTTCGCAAGACGTGGGAGAACGATGGCGTCCCGACGACGACCGGCATTCAGGTCCCGCCAGGGGAGAGTCACACCTACGAGATTCCCGCGAACGTCCCTGGGACGCATTTCTACCATTGTCACTTCCAGACCCACCGGCATATCGACATGGGCATGTACGGGATCTACCGAGTCGATCCCGAAGGCTACGAACCGGCGGACCGCGAATACTTCATGACGATCAAGGACTGGGATTCGCGGGTTCCACGGAAGTGGGCCGGAGAGGCGGACTTCACCTACAATTCGGCCAGTCGCAATCCAGACGTGTTTACCGTCAACGGGAAGAGCGCACCCCGAACGCTGCACCCCGAAGAAGGGTCACCGATCATCGTCGACGAGGGCGACTCAGTTCGTATCCACCTCGTCAACGGTGGGTACATGTCGCACCCGATGCATATCCATAACCACCGCTTCCAGCGTGTTGAAAAGGATGGCGGGACGATTCCGGAGGCTGCCCGCCACGACATGGACGTCACGAACGTTGCCCCTGCTGAACGACACACGATCGAATTTACTGCCGATGCAGACCCCGGCATCTACCTGATGCACTGCCATAAGGTCAATCACGTGATGAACGGCACGTTCTATCCCGGCGGGATGCTCACCGGCGTGGTCTATCGGTCCGTCATGGATACGGAAATCTTCAACCAGCTCATGGAGTACGCCGGCTACTCCACGTAGAGGCGCTCTACATGACGACCAGAACTGGATCTAACTGAAACATAGTGGTTGACCGGCTCTGGTAGACTCCTGGTGGTTCGACATCGTCCCGCTGAAACAGCCGTCGCTCGGACTCCGAATCGGTCATCGAAACGAATCGGAATCGACACCGCTAGGAGCTTGCGTGGACCGCAACCCGGCGGATTCCGGCTACCGGATCGGGCTGTTACGGACTGGCACGGAACTCGCCGTGTTTCATCCCGAAGAAGAACGCGATGACCGAGAAGACAATCATCGAGGGCAGAACCATCATGAAGACTGTCGAGGAGGTCATCACGGTCGTGAGCGCAATCGCTGCGACGGCGACAATTACGACGAGAGGAGCCACCGAGCGCACGAAGTCGAATTCCATATGTACTGTTGTGACCGGATAGACAAAACCGTTAACAAAGTAGATTTACTGGAAACCGGCGAGGGTGTCATAGAACGGTTACCACACCAAAGAGCAGGGTGAACGCTGAGGTGGTATGGACTCAGCGACCCTGCAGAATGAGCCTTCGGTAGAGTCGTTCTTCAATGTCGCGGAGACCGAGACGTT
>NZ_JAMQOM010000015.1:0-42645 GCF_031624315.1 Haloarcula terrestris
GCCGTGCGTGCGCGAAGCTGGTGGCTCGAATTCCGTGAAATCATCCTCAAAGCCACCGTCTACAACCTTCGTCGGAGCGTCCGATATCCGTGAAATCCAGCGCAGTGTATCGAAACTACAGAGCCGAGATATTGATACTGATCAGGCGAATCGCCCGAGTAATTTGATCACTCTCTGTGTAGGTCATCACGGCGTTTGGGAGCAACTGTCGCCACTCCAATTCGATATCCGACATATAGAATAAAGCTCTACGATGAGCGAATCAATATTCTCCCGTCCTCTTGTCAGTATATCAAGGATCATTACTGGGAGCTAATCGTTTCGGAGAGTCGACCAGTGTACTTTTAGGCTGGTTGCATTTTGTGGTCTTTCTGTATTTTGATCAAGTATCATCTACGCTCAGGACTGCAAACCCACCAACACTGTGTTTGCACCGACAGGATGGACACAAGGGGCCATCCAACAGCTCTGCACCTATCTTTCCGAGAAGGTACACGACTGCGCGCTCCCTCTCTTTTTTTATTATGCGCCAGACCAGCCCAGACCCCACCGCCCCACCCTCCGCTCCGTGCTCGCTACGCTGCGCGCGCAGCCACGACCACGGGTGTGGTTTTTTCCGCCGTGATGGGTGCCGGCGAAGTTGGGACGGGCTCGCCCCGTACCCATGCGTCGGCGCTTGAGGTGTACAAAATGCACATGGTGATCTACGCGCTGGTAGAGGCATCGACAGAAGACGAAGCATTGGCTGCAGGAAAGGCAGTGTTCAATCGACTCGTTGGCACTGGACCCCATTCTCGAGCGGTCTTTGATTATTTCGTCACTTTCGAGCAGGAAGATGTGACGATGGCTGGAAAGGCTCGCTGGGGAGACCTGCCGACGGCAGCACCCATCAACTCCGAGGAAGGTAGCGAGCTACTCGATCGGGCCTGGAACGCCACGAAAGAAGAGTTCCAACGGAATCTCGACCGCGTGAAGGAGGCTCTTGACGAACTCAGCGACGAGGCGATCATGCGCGACGAGGACCTCGCTCGCCATGCGTTCCATCAGGTCGGGGCGTACGAAGGGCCGTCCATCCCGATGTACGACCAACACGCACAGGGGATTCGACATCGGGGTCAGCTCGACCGGATTCTCGAGGAAGACGAAGACGGCCAGACGCTCTGGATCGTGCCCGCAGACGTCCACTACTGACAGGATGCCCCGAATCACAAAGATAGGTATCCCGCTATCTGAATGTACACTAGAGAGACCATGGAAAAAGGAGCGGCCCCTGTGAGGATAGCGAAACGCAGACCAATGGGAGACGATAGAACCCCGATTGCCAGTAACTCTATCTAGTCGGTCACATAACGTCTGGCACAGAGGCCACAGTGAATGAACGATGAATTCGTCACCGAAGCTATTGCTAACGATCGGTGTCTGAAGGCGAAAAGACTCTTGGACCGGTTCGAATCCGAACTCCATGCCGAACTCAGCCGTGTTGGCACCGAGATGCAGGCCGCCCAACCAGAGCTATTTGAATCGGATGCCCCTGCGAATATCAAATATCACTGGGATTCAGGGACAATTCTGGCGAACGTACGCGACAATCTACCGATGACACGTATCAACCCCGAAACCGGGAACCAACTCAAACTCAACATCTCGGTACGGTGGGTCGACCCCACGGACTGGGGGGAGAATACCGATGTTGGTGCACTCTGTGCAGCGTGTTACAAAATAAACCACGACCACGCCGACGATTTCGAGGTGGTGAAAGAGAAGACCCTGGCGGGCGATTGGGAAGTGAACTTCGGCACTGATCAGTTCAACAATGCCGCGGGTATTATCTACATCCCGGTCACGGACGGAACCGAGTTGCGGGCTGCGACCGACAACCTCATCGACCATTTCGAGCAGTTCGGCACATACTGGGGTGTTGAACCCGATACCGACGATTAGGCCTTACTCAACTGACGAGAGCATCGTCTCTAACGAGTCGAAATAGGCTAGTTGGGCCGAGATATCCGATCGTTCGAGCGCCCAGAGATCCGGGACGCCTTCAGCAGCTGTATCGCTGTGGGCTGTCCCTAGGACAGGATCGAATCCGAGAAGTTTCTGTTCTATGAGTGCGACACAAAGATAGGCTGTACTCAGCCAGTGTGACGATGGTTCCGCGTCGGTTACCAGCACCCGGCGAAGTGCCCGTGCAATTCCCTGCCAGTACAGCACTTGGATCTGTGGTTTCCGTGAGGTGTCGATTGTCGGTGGATCCGTCTTCGTATCGAATGCTGTGCCGAAGGTCGCTTGAAGTACAGATTGCTTCTGTTCGGGGAGGAGCAATACGTGGGTCCAGTCACGTGTGTCGTGGCGTTCGATGAGCGCAGCGGTATCCGGGGTCTTGCCGTAATGCTCATCACCGACTTTGATTTCAATCGAGATGGCCTTGGCTGGATATTCGACAAGAATATCGATACGACGGTTCATTTTGTCCGGTGCGTGAAATGGGACTTCGCGACGGACCCGTGTCGGTGTGGTTGCGAATGCTTCTCCAAACACCGCCTCAAGGAATGGGCCAGCAGAATTCCGACAGAGATACGCGAGGAGCTGCGACCAATCTTCTTCGTGGGTAATTCGGAACGGGCCACTGTTGCCCGTGCTCTGGTTCCAGGGTTCCGAGAGTGGATCCGTGTCGAAGTGGCTGTCACTGGCCTTCCAGTGGGCTGTGAGTGTGGCCACAGTGTTCTGAAGGGTTCGGTAGGTAGTTTCGGCCTCGGTTGCATAGACATCCCACCACGGCTCGATGTCGGCCCATGTCTCGGTCAGCCAGTCAGAATCGAGGATATAGCGTTGAGAGTTCTCGAGATTGGCGACGGGATCGTCACTCGTGGTGGCCCACCATGGATCGATCGTTGCCCACTCTGCAGCCCCGGCCTGGATGTCCATTGGCGGGGTATGTATACCAAGCCGTATCACTGTTCGGCCGGATGCTGTGGCGGTGTTTAGTTAAGCGTGAAAAGTGAGGCGAGAGTGATTTCAGCTGTCCATGGCAGAAATCACACGCCTCAGCGGATGTAGAGACTGGATTGATTTGGATTTTGTGGAGCGTGAGCGGACACCCGAGCCGGCGATGGCGCTGGGTATTCAATCGCACGTTGCGGGGCTCTCGTTGTCGAATACCGTCGAATTACTCGACTCACTGGGTGTCCAACGTTCGAGAAAAGCGATCCACGATTGGGTGCAGAAAGCCGATCTACAGCCAGAATCTGGGCGATCTCCGAATCAAATTGCGCTCGATGAAACGGTGATTCGCATCAACGACCAGCAGTATTGGCTGTACGCCGCTGCCGATCCACAGACGAACGAACTGCTTCACGTCCGGTTATTTTCGACGACTACCACCGCCCTGACTGAAATCTTTCTCAACGAACTACGGCAGAAACACGATATCGAAACTGCCGTGTTCCTCGTCGATGGTGCGAAACACCTCCAAACTGCACTGCAACGAGTTGGACTCCGATTTCAGATGTGTCGCCACGGAAATCGGAACGCTGTCGAACGGATTTTTCGAGAGCTAAAGCGTCGAACCTCGTCATTTTCGAACTGCTTCAGTCACGTCGAACCGGAAACCGCCGAAAACTGGTTGCAGAGCTTCGCTCAATGGCTCAATGCTACTAACTAAACACTACCGATGCTGTCTAGATAACAGTCAGACATTGATGCAGGTACCGTCAGTACTGGTCCTGAACCTTGTCCATCTTACACTGAACACACAGGTCGTCAACGACACACCCGACACTATCGTACGGGCAATCGTAGTCCTCAACGTCGACAGCAAGTCGTCGCTTCGCACGCCCCCATTCGTTCTCCCAGTCGTCGATATCCATTTCGTCAGACGTGAACAGAATCTCTTCACTTCGGTTTTCAATTTTCACAGTGGTCTCAGGACCATTTTTTGCTTTGACCAGACGAATCGCTTCTTTGAATGAAGAACACGCAATCCGCTCTCGCCGGTTTGGCTTCCCCAAGATGATGACTGTAATCTCGTCATCTGTCGTTTCGGTTGGCTCTAACCCGTCTGTCATGGTGTGTTCATATCCATACTGGTACAATAACCCGTGCGACGGACTGGTAGTATTATACGACGTGTCTTGGATTCGTGATCTCAGTCACACAGGCACTCACTCATTCTTCGCCGACCTCCAGGTTTCCAATCCGTGTCCGCATGTACTCCTGCAACTGATCGTCACAGCAGTACAGATAGCAGCCTTTCATCCCCCGTGTCATCAGTGTCCGATACGTGTTCTTGATCAACTCCTCGGCCAGGTCAGCTGCTTTCTCTGGCTGTTCGTCGAACATCTTCTTGATGCCAAACAACGACCGATCGGTACTTGCCCGGGCCTCGTGATCTGCGCTAATATCATCATATCTATATTTGGTAGCCTCACGAATGATCTTGCCCACTAGCCCACTACTCTCAATAGAACATATAAGCAATTATCTCCCGGTAGCCTCAAAATATAGTATTCCAGTCTCAGGTTCCCAAATCTGACTCGAAACGGCAGTGATCAGATACAAAGTCTGCGATCAATGCTCTATACATATTATTCCGATATTGCTGACTCACTTTATATGATAGAATTCCAGCTACAAATAGAGCAAGAGCGGGAACAGTGGTGAAATAAGGCATCTCCAGGATATTTGGACCATTTCTTAGAAATATATCATATATTGAAAGGCAAGCCAACAAAAAAGATAAAAAAGACAAGCTCCGGAATAAATTCGAGATAGCGAAGAAGCGCTCAACTCGTCCAGTGACACCCTGTGACGCCACATATGTAAACGACAATTGGAATATTTCATTTGCTTTGCCTGTTTGGATACGCTGAATCGACTTATTCATATTATAGCCAATCGATAAAAAATATATCAGCTTAGCTTCAAGCGTCTGAAAATGGAGCTTATCATCAGAGTTGACCAGCCAATAGTCAAGCGTTTCAGAATCTATCTCTCCTCCGTCTGGCGTTTGTTTAGGGCTGGTTTGCTTATATTGTTCCTCTATTTCATTCACCCCCCTTTTTTCGAGCTTCTGTTCAAATCCGCTCGGATTGCCAAACAGATTCCAATATAAGAACTCTGAAATACGCTGTATAAAATGACCAAGAATGTAGCTGAGTAGCAATATAGTAAATAGACCAGTTGGTTCTACTGAATACTTTATATCTGGAGAGAATTGCTGATACATGAAAACCAGAAATAGGAAGCCTGGAATAATATCTACAAAAAAGTCGAAAACATTAAAATCTATAAGCGATATTTGGTTTGCCGACATTGCTTTAGGATAATCGAAGTACTGCGTTGACCGCGTCAGAGAGATCTTCCATGATCTCCTCTGAATGTCCCTTGAGAAATAATGGAACCTCTGAGGTGGTATCATTCCATATAATGACTGGGATTCCATGTCGATTAGCTTCATAGCATTCAATCGATGCTCCTGCCAAATTTTGTCCGTCAACTCTTCGTAGAAGGACCCCGTCTGAGCTCCGGACAAGATCCAGGTCTTCTACGATGATTTCCTGCACGTGGTCATGTGCCTCAGAACGTGGGTAGGAATGTGATTTGAACGGGTTAATCCATGTAATATCTGGCCATCTTTGTTGGATCTTTTCATGCCAAGCGAAGGGATTAGGGCCATCGCTAATCGGTCCTGCTAAGTAAATTGATATAGTATCCGTATTGTCCATAGACTGAATACTGGCTATTTCTACATATATGCCGGTGACTTCTGTTCCGAGCCCAATCAGTCATGATCACCAGAAGTTTTAGAGGTATCTTCTTGACCTACTCTCACCCTTCACTAGGAAATTATCACACCTACTGAGCGGAGATTTGAATTACCGGTATTGCTGTACGTCAATACTCCCGACCAGCGCAATTAGCCGGATTGAATCTCCGAGTTGATCGCGGGAAGGGTCTGGTTTTGGCGGTATTCACAATCCCCGAATCAAATAGGTATACCACGGCGTCAGATATCAAAGATGAAGTGGAAAAGTAATCCCTCCATTCCAAACTAGCAAATCCAACCTATTTCTACTCGTATTGGGATGATTCAGTATCACGAAGTCTTTCTGAATGTTTTCCCGGAATATCGCAAGTGAATCGTTCTGGCGATATTTTTGGAAACCAGTTATATAAGAGTTGAATATCCTCTGTTAATTCCCGGCGTGATGGAGTCGGTACGTCCACACACATCTGTTGTACGAATTCTTTCATTTCTCCAAAATATATTGATGGCTCCATACGTGCAATGATCTCTTTGATAAAAGGATGACTCTCAAATTGCTGCCTCATCCCATCTCTGACTTCAGCTTCGCTTCGACCCTGTAGGTGCTTCAATGAATAAGATGTCATATCATGCATGACACAATGTCGCTGAGGTGCTGGCAAATCTGTGAGTGTTCGATCATAATTACTCGCTAACACAGATACGATCACTTCAGGATCCTCAGTGGTCGGAAGCTGTGAGACAAGGAATTCAGGTTGATTACCAATATCAATGGATTCATCATCTAGATCTGAATTTATAGTCGATTCCTGAGTAACTTCAAGCGCTTTTTCATAACCAGCTTCGGTCACAAGTTGTGCATTTTTTTCGGCTCGGCGTAATTTGAACTGAGCTTCAGTAGATAATTGAAGTGGATCAGTCAATATCTCAATATTTGTCTCTTGACCGATACCCATTCCAGCATCAGTTAAATTCGCACTTCCAACAATCGCTTTATTCAAGTCCCAAGAATAGACTTTGGCATGGAGATAGGGGTTTATTTTAAGTACATATCCATGTTCCTCACAAAATTTATACACATCAGGGTCAGAGACCCCTGAACGCAGATCATCTCTCTGCCACCGTGTAATTACAATGGTATCTACACTTTTTTCGGGTAATACGCGAGCAATTGTATCCCGTTGGATAAATGGAGAAAAAATATATCTGATATCCCCAGATTCAGATGAAAAGTACTCCTCTATTTGGTCTGTCCCAGAAAACTCAAAGTTCATATTTATGATCTAACTAGTATTCGAGTGATTTGTATCACTCTGGTACTTGATCTTGGGCTAAGAATTCCCGGGCAACTCTACCCCAGTCATTCCGGATATCTTTCAACTGGTGCTTTGTCTCGCCAGATTCTTCATCCTCCATACGAGCCCATGCTTCTAACAGAAGCTTCAGAGCCATATTTGCTGCTTCAAGTTTTTCTGTTGCCTCTTCTTCATCAAATTCTTCTTCATCCTCGAATTCGAGTGAAGAAAACAATTCCTCATAAGCAAGATGATCTTTATTGACCCCTATAATAATACTACCTGCTGTAGGTTCGACAGAGAATATTTGTGAGCTAGCCAGTGGCTTCTCTACAAAAGAGAACTTGAGTCCATAATCAACCACATCTCCTTTCACTTCTTCAATAGTTCTCTCATCCAATCCTTGTTCTTCTAATCTAGTTTGTATTTCTTCTTCCTTCTCATTTTCTGATAGCTCTTCTTCTTCATCGCTTTCGCCAGTCTGACCCTGTTCCTTCCGTTCCTCTGTTACTGCCGTTCCAACTCGTTCTGGAGTCCCCTCATGACGGTTATCTTCATCATTGTCTTCTGTATCGTCAACATTATACTCACCTATCTCTTCAACCTTTGTGGCAAGTTCACCGATAACCTCGTCAATTTTTTGTCGGAGGTCAAGACAAACATATGTTTGAAAATCCTCACTCTTTAAACGCTCTCGCGTTTCTGCTGTCGTTTCGCCTTCTTCCGCATAATCTTCCCAGTCACTGTTAGCAACTTCGACGAGTCGATCGGCTCCCTGCTTGTTATTTGTAACACCAAAGATATCATCCATCCGACGACCAAACTCGATTTGTGCTCCCCACCATCTGTTACGGGGATCCTTAGTAGTCCAACTTCTGTCGAGGAGTAGTTCACGTCCTTCTCTAACGATTGATAGGCCCATGTTGTCCTTTGCATGCTTACCATGGGATGCAGCACCAGCTGGTGTTCCATCAACTCTTTGCCGAGTTTCTGGTTTACAAATCGAAAAAGTAAGTGTGACCGTCTCCTCCGTCGTTCCTTCGCCGGGTTTTGTGACCTGGTATTTTCTCTCGATTTTTTCTCCCATCTGTTCAAACATAGGATCTGGAACGCCTTCTGGGAGATCGACATTCGTGTTCTCCATGAGATAGAGAGGATCGTTGGGTTGGAATTTCCAGGTTTGGTCAACCTCTTTTGTCTCCTCATTGTAAATCTTGAGTGATATGGATGCATCCGGTTGCTCAGTATCTGTATGGATCCAATTCCGGTACATTCGACCGATCAGATCTTCAGAATTTTTGTAGATGGTTTTACCTTGTTTCCAATTGACCCGATCAACATGAGACCAAACGACTAGTGTCCCAGAGTCTTTTGGGAAACTAGTTGTGTCCTTCCATTTTTGAGGGATTTCTACATCTTGTTCCGGTTTTGGAATAGACATATTTTTGACCCACTCCTCGTCGTCAAGATCGATATAAGTGTGATATGCATTCTCAATATCATTTTGCCATGTCCAAACGTCAATCCGTTTAGCTTGTGAGACAGAGGCTTGAGGTAATCCAACTCCAAATTTTCCTATACCCGATTGATCGTCAAAGTGTGTCCCATCACCAAGCCTGAGTGCGCGACGGAGGAGATCACTATCCATTCCCTCACCATCGTCAAGGACCGCTATCTCGTTAACCCTATTGACAGTATATTTGTTGGGAGTTACTTCTTTTTCTGAGACGAGAATGTCGACATCGGAAGCCCCAGCCTGTATTGAATTATCAACCAGTTCCGCGAGGGCTCTCGCTACGTTTTTGTAACCACTACTTCGGATTGATTCTAAGAACTGGCTTCCGCTGGCAAAATGATAATCTTGTATCGTTTCTTGTTGCGACATAGTTACCAGACGTCCTCCCAGTTCCAAAATGCTTCTGTTAAATCCCCGAACCCTGGTAGGTCAGTATCAATGACTGTCCAGATGTCAGCATCTTCAGTACCTCCGACTTTAGGACCTCGAATAGCCCGACCCACCATCTGTGAATATAACACTAGTGATGTCGTTGGTCTTGCAATTACGGCTGCACTAGTTTGTGGGGCATCAAATCCGGTCGTCAATACATTGTAATTGCATAACACACGGGGCCCATCGTTATCAGATTTGAATCGCTCAATTTGTCGCTCCCTAATATAATTCGGCGTCTCCGCTGTGATGACTGCCGAGTCGACATCCTGACCTTTCAATGCGGCAGAAATAATTCTTGCATGGTCGACGGTTGTCGCAAAGAGGATTATCCGGTTGTGACCTTCTTTAATTAGGTCTAAGATTTTGCGTATAATCGACAGATTACGTCGTTCATCTTCGGATAATTCCCTCAAAATAGCTTTTGAATAATCCTGTCCTTGACTCATCCCCTCAACTTCCTCTCGTAGATCCTCACTCAGAATTTGTTTGTTGATTTTTAATGTGTGGAACTCCGGTTTGGATAGATATCCTTCAGATTTCAAGTAATTGAAAGGGTCGCTGTAACCCGAGACATCGATTTCGATTTTATTCTGATCATATAGTTTAGCTAGCTCCCTATCCGCAGATCGGTCAGAATAACTCCTCCCAGGTGTTGCAGAGAGACCTAACAGTCGACAGCTCTCATTGAATAGAGTTAGACGATCAATCATTTTTTGATATGTTTCGGCGACTGATTGATGAGCCTCATCAAATACTACCAATGAAACATCACTAGAAAAGTTAGCCAGGAATGTTGCTGATTTTTTCTCTTTATTCCAAAGTTTGCGCAACCCTGCAACGACTAATCCTTGATTAATTTCATTCCACTCATGGGTCCCATAGAAGCGACTGATCTGAACCTCTTGATTACCTAAATGGCTCCAGGCTGTTTGAAATTCGTCAGCTGCTTGGTCAAGAAGTTCTTGACCTTCGGCCAACCACAAAACCAGGCCGGGATCAGACGCTCTGATTATACTACATACCAGTGACATAGTGATTCGAGTTTTACCCGATCCAGTTGGCATATGAAGAAATACCCGGTTTTCCCCTCCCTGGAATTCCTTCATAACACGATTGAAAACTGTCCGTTGATAATCGAACAAACCGTACTTTGGCGTTACATCAGTTAATCCTGGTAGGTCTCCGTCATCATCTCTATCAGGAAGTGGGACATCAAAATAATCAAATAAACTCGTCTCACGACTACTATATTTATAGAATTGACTACCTTTTAGGGTAGAGAAGGAGTTTTTGTCATCGTTTAGACCTAATTTTTGAACTAACTGGTCTGCTTCATCTTTTTTTAATCGAGTGAAGAGTTGGTCACGGTAGGTTGTGTTACGAAGAAGCTGTTCTGGGGGAGTTATACTGAGAGCGATCTCCACCCTTCGTTGCGAGGATAGCGACTCATTATTTAATATCTCCAAAAGTCGATCAACTGACTCTGGGATTAACATATCCAGTTCGTTCCTGGGTGCCCGCGAAAGAACTTCAGCTATAGTTGGCATTTGAATACACTTTCCATGAGCCAGGATATGTGTCTACCTATATAAATGGTCAAGTATGATTACCAACTGCCACCATTGGTTAAATAACTGCAAATTATAGTATAATTCAGTAATATTAAAGGCACAACTGAAAACAAATCAAGAACTATACTTTCATTTATATTTTCAATTAATGAAATATTACAGCTATAAATACTATCTTTTTGTCACACATCGCGGATCGACTTGAAGCTGTAGAGTCAAATTTCACTTCCACCGCGGTAAGACAGCTATTAAGTGTTCTGAGGGGGGAGTGATTACCAGACCCTCTATGAGTACAGACGATACGAATGCCAATGAATCTGGGCGATCTGACCCGAATGAAAGGGATCGCGAGTCCGTATTTAGTACCCGGAGTTTAGAAGAAATTCATCAAGAAATCAGGGAAACGTACGTTCGCGACGAACGACCCTGGGTCATTGGTTATAGCGGGGGAAAAGACTCGACGACTGCTCTCCAATTAATTTGGCATGCTCTCAGTGAATTAGAAGAGGACCAGTTAACGAAAACTGTCCACGTGATCTCAAGCGATACATTAGTCGAGACGCCCAAAATCGTCAACCACATCACGTCTACTCTCGAGAATGTTGACAAATATGCAGAGGAAGCAGGGTTACCATTTGAGGCACACAAAGTCTATCCTGAAGTTGATGATTCATTCTGGGTCAATCTGATCGGCCGAGGGTACCCGGCACCCAATCAAAATTTCCGTTGGTGCACTGACCGGCTGAAAATTGACCCAGCGGATCGGTTCATCGAAGAAACAATCTCAGAGCATGGTGAAGCAGTCGTAATCTTGGGTGCTCGCAAATCTGAAAGTGCCACCCGCGAGCAGGTAATGAACCTGAATAGTATCGATGGGTCAGTTCTCAGTCGCCATTCGAAGTTCTCAAGCGCATATATCTACACCCCAATTGAGGATTTCCTTGTTGACGACGTCTGGGACTACCTACTGCAGGTTGAATGTCCCTGGGGCAAGAGCAATCGTGACCTCGCTGCGCTGTACCAGGAAGCAGATGACGAATGCCCAATGGTAATCGATACATCCACGCCCTCCTGTGGGAATAGCCGGTTCGGCTGCTGGACCTGTACTGTCGTCTCTGATGACAAAGCGATGGAAGGTATGATCGATGCTGGGAATGAGTGGATGGAACCACTTCTCGAATTTCGGGACATGTTGAAGTCAACACAAGATCCTGATGAGAAATCTACCTACCGGGAAATGAAAGGGCGCCGCTACGGGAAAGTCAAGCCCAAAACCAACGGCGCTGAGGGGGAGATTATCCCAAGAGCATATAAGCTAGAATTCCGGAAAGATTTGCTCCGTAGACTCTTAGAAACCGAAAAGGAAGTCAATGAACGCCGGAGTGACGATCAGGAGTACTTGGAACTGATTCGCGATCCAGAACTGAAAGAGATCCGTCGTCTCTGGCGTAATGAGGAATCGGATTGGGAAGATTCTGTTCCCCAGATTTACGAAGATGTAATGGGTGACAGCCTGGATTGGGTTGATGATGATCTTGACTCTTTCAGTAAAGAGGAGGAAGAGGTTTTGAGAAAGGTCGCTGCTGAAGAAGACATTCCACCGAAACTCCTCAAACGGCTCCTGGATACGGAATTGCAACACCATGGTATGAAGCGGCGAGCTTCGATTTATGGCCAAATTGATTCCATTCTCAAGGAGGACTGGCGGACGAAAGAAGAAATTCTCGATGAGTATGAAAATGAGGATTCGGATAGTTGGGTGTATGATGTTGCATACGAGGAACTGTAAGAGCCACCAATGAAAATTGATAACTTGACTATCACAGACTTCGGGCCATACCGTGGCGAGAATCGATTCGACCTCCGTACAACTCCCGAGTCGCCAATTATTCTCTTTGGTGGAAAAAATGGCGCGGGTAAGACGACTCTCTTCCAAGCTGTTCAATTGTGTCTCCATGGGAAGAGCGCCCTCGGCCGACGGACTAGCAACAGTGAATATGAAGACGAGATCCGTGCCAAGCTCCACCAAAGCACAGATGGGAAGGCCGACCAGGCTTCAGTGGAGCTGCAATTTCAGTACGCCAATCTTGGTGACAGAGATACATATGTAGTCAAGCGAAGCTGGCGGGACCGAGGTAAGAGTATTGCAGAGGATCTCACGGTCAAACGGAACGGTGAGGAGCTCTCAGATCTAGATTCCGACCAGTGGGAAGACTTTTTGAAAGAATTGGTCCCGCCTGGTGTCTCGCAACTGTTCTTTTTTGATGGCGAAAAAGTCCAAAAGCTGGCGAGCGCCATTGAAAATAATTCCAGCTTTGAGGATTCGCTCCGGTCGCTATTGGGGTTAGATCTGGTCGAACGACTGGAAGCTGATCTGTCAATCTATCTTTCTAACAAGCTGGACGAAGGTCAACAGTCCGAACTACGCGCCGAAATGGAGGAACTGAATGACGAACTGGATGAGCTGAGTGACGAACTCCACGAGGTCGAGTATGAGATAGCAGACAAACGCGATGAAGTATCCGAACTTGAACGAGAGATCTCTCAACGAGAAGAGGACCTCGCCCAACAGGGTGGTGCATTTGCTCAAAAACGGAGCGAACTGAAAGGCCGGCGCGCGAAACTCGAATCAAAACAAGAATCGCTCGAGGAGCAAGTTCGTGAGGTTATTATGGGCCAATTTGCCTTCACTCTCGTACCTGACCTCTGTCGAAATGTTCGCGATCGGTTACAGCGACAGGCAAAGGAGCACAACATCGAAGCAGCCCGTGAGGAAGTCGCAGAAGAGATCGATACTCTTCTGCAAGATCAGGAAACGATCCTGTCAGAATCTGATCTGTCCGCGGATGAGCGTGCGGATCTCGCCGAGCAATTACAATCGGCCTTGCTCGATAAGCCAGATGAGACGACCGATGAACATGATTTGGCCGCTTCCTTCTCTGAGCGACAACGCCAACGAATGTACTCGGTGGTTGAACGAGCGCTCGCCGAAGTGCCTGAAAAGATGGCTGAATTAACGACTGAACTGGAAGCTACCTCACGCGAACTCAACGAGGTTGAACAACAGATCAACCGGGCACCAGAGGAAGAAACGATATCGCCACTAATTGAGGAAATCAATGAGCTGAACGAACAAAAAGGCGAGTTACAGTCCCAGCTGGATACGCTGGAATCTAAGCGGGAAGATCTCGATAAGCGGATTACTTATCTGGAAACAGAACGGGACAGAAAGCTAGAGAAGCAAACGGAGCTGGAGGATATCTCCGATCGGGCTGAGCTGGCGAAAAGCTCTCGCCAGGCTGTAAAAAAATATCAACAGCGACTCACTGAGCGCAAACTCTCGCGCTTGGAAGAAGTACTGACCACTCGGTACCGCCAGCTCTCTAATAAGAGTGAGTTCTATCAGCACGTCCATATTGATGAGGAGTCCCTAGCCATTGAGATCGAAACTTCGAATGGAGCGATGAAACAACAATCACAGCTATCCGCAGGCGAGCGCCAGATTTTCGCGACGGCTATTATTTGGGCTCTTGCAGAAATCTCTGATCGGCCATTACCGTTCATTGTTGATACGCCGATGGGTCGATTAGACAAAGAACATCGGGAGAACCTTGTTAAATACTTCTTCCCCCAGGCATCTCATCAAGTGATTGTCCTCTCCACTGACACTGAAATCACCGATGAATACTATGAGTATCTCTCAGATCAGATCGCAAGCCAGTTCCACCTGAATTATGATGAAGACGAAGGGTACACTGAGATTAGTGGTGGATACTTTGATGATGAACAGACGGACACTCCGGTTGAGCAAGCCAGAGAGACGAACGACAGCCAAGTCACAATAGACGGATACAATGAGTAAAGGATCAGATTTCAACCGTGTACAGCTCGATAAGGGTGTCACACACCTGCTCCGGAATATGAAGGCCCGCACCGGACTTTCACGCAACTATCTGTGTCGCATCGGCTTATGTTATTCACTAGGTGAGCCGGTTCCTCCAAGCCCCGAAGAATACGATTCCAACGGGCAGGAACTTGACCGGTACCTATTGCTCGGTGAGGATGCCCCACTATATATTGCACTCACGCAGGAGCGACTGATCGAGGAGAATCGAGACCCAGAGGCAGAATTCTATGACCAGTTTGTCGCGCATATCAACCGAGGTGTCGAACAGATGTCGGGCCGGATCAGTAACCTCACAGATATCCAGGATCTGATCCCAGCCGATATGAATGCTGCAGAAACAACTGAGGATACATGACTGATGACAATCCAGTTTATTTAGACCATCACGCCACGACACCTGTGGATCAGTCTGTCGTCGCCGAAATGGAGCCGTATTTTACCGAGGTATACGGAAATCCGGCTAGCGATGATCATAGCTATGGAGTTGAAGCTGACCGAGCTGTACGAGAGGCAAGAGAACGGATCTCTTCGGCAATTAATGCCAGATCAGAGGAAATAATCTTCACCAGTGGAGCAACGGAGTCGGATAATTTGGCTATTCGAGGAACAATGGAATACGCTCGGGAGCAGGGCCATGGTAACCACCTCATCACAGCAGCCACCGAACATGAGGCTGTTCTCGAGTTATGTGGGCGGTTAGAGAAAGAAGGGTTTGAAGCTACAATATTGGATGTTGATGAAAACGGGTTCGTAGACCCAGACGCAGTCCGTGACGCAATCCATTCTGAAACGGTTCTCGTCTCGCTCATGGCTGCAAATAATGAAATCGGGACGATGGCACCTATCGGAGAAATTGGCCAGATTACAAGCGAGACGCAAACACTGTTCCATACTGATGCGGTACAAGCATTAGGATATCGAGATCTAGATGTAGATGAGCACGAGATCGATCTGATGTCGCTGTCAGGACATAAGGTGTATGGACCAAAGGGTGTTGGGGCCCTCTACATCCGTCGACGGCGGCCGAAAGTAAAAATCAAGCCACTGGTTTACGGCGGTGGTCACGAACGTGGATACCGCTCAGGCACGCTGAATGTACCGGGAGTTGTGGGCATGGGGAAGGCGGTCGAATTGGCGGATAAAAACATGGACTCTCGGAAGTCCCATGTGCAGGAACTGAGGGATCATATGTGGGAACGCCTGCAGGACGAGGTTGATAGTATCATATTAAATGGTCCGCCAGTTACCGGCGATAGGTTGCCCAATAATCTCAATGTGAGTTTCTACGGGGTAGAAAACAAGGCTATTGTCCGAAAATTACGGTCAGATGTGGCTGTCTCTGCTGGGAGTGCCTGTACTACAGGGTCCGTAGAGGCCTCACATGTGCTCCAAGCTCTAGGAGGCGATGAAGAACACTGGCATTCGGCAATCCGATTTGGTTTGGGAAAGGACAACACTTTGGAAGAGATCGACTTCGCTGTCGACCGGATGGTTGATTCTATCTCCCGTCTCCGGCAATTCTCGTGATTCGAGGGCTCGTCTCCCTCTTTAGCAGATAGCAATACCAGGAGCATTAAGCTCTCTGATCGGATAGAAGCGTGTACGTGTGAAGGTTCTCCGCAATCGGCCCGAGACTACTTTACCGTCAATCTTCGCTGCTGAGTTATCGAAAAGCTAGTCAAGCGAGCGGTCTTTTAAAATTAAAATTGGCATGCAGTATACCCATATATAAACCCACATTCAAATAGATTAGCTAGCAAAAAAATGAATGAACACGAGACAACAGATCATACTCCGTTTAAAGCTTCGTGATACTGTCGAAGGAATTGGTCAAACTCGCCTGGAGCTGGGATTTCATTTTCCAGAATACGATAACCCCGTTCAGCATAACAATTCAGTAGCGTTTTACCATGAGAAGTCAGACGTGTTGGGTCTGTAGAATCTAAGATCTCCAGCATAAGATGTCTAATTTCAGTTTCAGCTCTTTTGGGTATATTTTGTCGTTCAATTTCTGCCATTATTAGTGCTGCATAAATCTCATATTTTTGATCGTCGTAATCAGATATGACGGAGTCAACGAAGGGTTCATCCGTTGGTTCGTCATCAGTTCGAATCCGATCTCGGGCTTTAATCCCGACCATCGCTGCCAGGTAGTATTTATCCCACATACTGTCGAAGTCACCTGTAGAGCTGTTCTGCTCAATCTTGTCGAAATAATCACGAGCCGAGGAACTAAGCCTGAACGACATAATTACTCTATCCCCGCAGTGGTAGTTGTTTCCTCTTCCTCCGAGGTAAACTCCATGAAGAAGTCCCGATCCATATGCTTCCTAACCACTCCTGGTGTTTCGGTCTTGTGAGCGGTATAATATTGTATGTCTGCAGACCCATTGTGCGACCGAGGCTCTAAATTCTGTACAAAACCCTCTTTCTCTGTCGAAATGACAAATGCAACAAGTTGATCGAACAGTCCAGAGATGATCGTTGCCACTTCACGCCGAACCTTGTGATCTAGACTGACAGCCGGACTATCGATTATAAATGGCATATCTACTTGCGAACCCTCGAACAGCGTGGAGAGGTAAGCATATGCAACTGACAGAGATTGCCCTTCTGACGACCCACTCTTACCCCGGAGTTTGATTGAATCATCAACCGACTCAATCTGGACTTCAGATAACCCTAGGATCTGTTTCAGACGTTCATTTGTTTCCTGAATCTGACGCTCTTTAAGCTCCGACAAACTACGATCAATGAATTCATCAAATAACTTTTCTAGCTTGTCGGCCTGTTTACTGAACTTTACCGTATCACTCGCCTGTTCAACTTTCTCCTTGTACTTGTTGACTTCACGCTTTGCTTCGGGGATGTTGGTCTTCCAATCTAAGTCAAATCGCTCGCGTTGGCCTTTATCATCCGTAGTCAAGAGATCAACCTTTTGTTGCTTTTCATCACGCGCGTTTCGCTCAGATTCGATCTCTTCAGTGAGTTCTTGCTTTCTTTCTTCCAACTCTGGATCGTCCAAATCTAATTGATCTTGCTCCATCTCATTTTCCTTGAGTTGCTGGCGGGTGTCAGAGAGTGATTCAAACCGAGATTCGAAATCTTCAACCTCGGCTGTGTTACGCAACTGTTCCTTGAGTGTATTTAGTACGCCAATATCCTCGTCAGATAGGTATTCCTCAGCATTCTTACGAATTTTTTCTCTATGTTCCTCGTTTAATATACGCCCGCAAATGCAAGCCTCTCCCTCAGCTAGCTCATTAAAGAATTCCTCAGACGTAGATTTAGGTAATTTCAGAATAGTCATATGTTCCAGCAATTCTGAGAAGTCTTCATTAAAACCAGTTGAAACTGCGCTGGGCCTCCTCATATCATCTAAGAGGTCGCTCGCATCGCTTTGGAGCTTCGTCTGCAGACGCTGAATCTCCTCTTCCAGTTCTTTATACCGTTCTAATGCTTCTTTATCCTCAGCGATGATGTCCTCGCGCTCGTCTTTTTTTTCTTTAATTTTGGAACTGTGCTCCTTAATTTCCTGTTTAAGCTGATCACGGCGATTCTTCAATGTCTGAAGCTTATCGCGACGCGAATTGAGCCGTGTACGTAACTGTTTAAGTCCCTGAGCTGTTTTCGCACCTTTATTTTCCTGGCGTTTTTCAACTATTCGGTCGATACGCTCCCTTTGGCGTTCAATTCGGTCTAGTCGACTAACTATTTTAAGAGCGTTTTCGGCCGTGTCATGACCTGTTTCAATAAAATCATCTGTCAATTCGCCGTTAAAGACGAACAGGTTTACGAATTCCTCAGTAAGAGTGTCCTCAAGTTCGAGTGGTAGAAAATGGCCACTATCAGTTCCACCACCTTCTCGCTGTGGATAGGAGTGGCGATACTGAACCGACCCCATCTCATAGTCGAGTTCCATATGGATCCGAAACCGAGTAGAATCCGTGGCAAAGGTCATCGAAAACTCTCCTTGATCAGGATCATATTCTGGGGCGTACTCTGGATCCGGAGCAAAATCTTGGACCTCCCCTTCTTCTAACTTATTACCGAGAAGAAGATGCCTGATGAGTTCCATGGTAGTTGTCTTCCCGGTTCCATTCGGCATCTGGACTAACGAGATATTGTGCGTTTCATTGGATCCGTCTCTCGTGAAGTCCAGTCGTAAATCGCCGAACTCTCGAATATTCTCGTACCGAATATTCTCAACTCTAAGCTTCATCTATATCCTCCTCAGATAGCTTGATATTCGTGATGAGCCGTTCTAAGTCATCATCCTCTGCTTTACCTTCCATAGCGTTTTGACAGAATCCCACAAATCGCTCTTTGAAAGTGTCCTCCTGCTCGTATTCTTTTAGAACTTCCGTAGCAACTTCCTCATATGAGAATTTATCAGACATAAATTATTCCAACTGAGTTACCGTATTCAGTTCTCGAAGCCATTCATAGCGGTCTTTATCAGGGGGGGTCATGCTCTGATCCTCATCGTCTGCATCCTCAATAATCTCACGATTGATATCACTTCCAACCACAAAGTCTACGATATTAGCCTTTTTGTTAGGGTTGGATGGGTCCTTGCGTAACGCTCTTCCGATACGCTGAATCGTCGTCCCTCGGGAACGAGGTGCTGTGCACAATATAATGTTTTTAACCGACTGTATGTCAATCCCCTCTGAGATGGCTCTGCTTGTTACAAGAGTTGACAGTGTACCATGTGAAAATGCCTCTAAGTTAGATTCATCATCTTCCCCATAGTAAGTGTGAAAGTCATCGACGTAGTCGAATATTATCTGCTGCACTTCATGTCCAAAATCCTTAGTCTCTACAAAAATAATGCAGCTGTCTAAAATGTTGGGGTTATCACTCAAATATTCTCGTAGAATCGGGAGCTTCTGATGCGATTCTTTTCTCACTCTGGATAACATTATATAAAGTTGACTCTGAGGAATAGATGGGTTCTGTCTCTTGAGGCCAGCAAATTTACTAAAGGCTTCTTTCTGTGCTTTCTTATCATCGTCTGACAATTCGTAGGTGAGGGGAGTATAATCGAACTCGCATAGTATGCCCCGCCGAATTGCTGATTCCAGTCCAAATTCATATACTACTGGCCCAACTTCATTTTTCAGAAATTCATTCCGATCCGGATCATAGGGATCAAATGGCGTTGCACTTAAACCGAGCCGATAGGGGAATACATCCAACTTCCCCCCTAATTGCTCTTGTTTCGCTTCCGCCCCCATATTATGTACCTCATCACAAATTAAAAGAGAATCTGCGAGTTTGTCTTTTGTATCTCCTTCAATAGCATCACCGAGATTCGCATACGAAGTCAACAGTACCTCAAGTCGGTTGTTATTCGATGCCAAGTAGTTTCCGAGCTTTTTTTCACCACCATACTGACAGTAGAGGAACATTTCATGAGGAGAAAAGTGTTCCAAAATAGTGTTTTTCCACTGATTGAGTAGATCGTTTCCATGAGTTGCTACGACAAGGTTTTCAATTTCATCATCTCGAAGCAGTTGATCAAGGACTTTGAGCGAGGTCCTTGTTTTCCCCGTTCCAGTCGCCATTTCAAGTATCCCGGCTTCGGCTTCGATAAACGCGGTTACCGCCTCTTCTTGATGCCGCCAACGATATGGACTTGTTAATTTAGTTTTCTCTCCGGGGTCTTGATATGGGCGTTCGTCAGAGCGAAGCTCAACGATATCCAGATTCACGCTATCTGGGAGGCTGAAACATTGGACACCAGATTTCTTATTATCCCAGAGATCATCAAAGCGCTGCTCATGCTGTTGAACTCTAGTCTCATCCAACTCTGACCGCCATGACGTGAAAATCGAATTGGCTTCATAGTTTGTGAGGCTCTTTCGGCTATCATTTTGTGAACCGTGGAACGCTATCTTGTCGCCGAATTCATCAATGATGATTCCCCATTTATCATGGAAATCACCGCCAAGGGGGTCCTGAGCGACGGCAATCTTGATTTGTAATAAACCGTCCGCAATCAACCAAGCGAGAGTATTTTGCGTGTTTTCTTTTAAGTTTGTGTGAAGATCGCCAACTAACGAATCCATTTGAGAGTAGAGTTCCCTATCACGTTGAGCGGCTTCACCTCGCTTGATTGCTTCCCAATCGTCGGTGGCCAGCTTTGGGCTAATGATCCATTTCGCTGTCCCCCCGTTATCAGCAAGACCCGCCATCCCGGTAGCAGCTACTTCGAACCAACTGCTAGTGAAGTAGCCAACTGCGCGTTTGTACTCAGTCGCCACCTGTAGACAAGGGGTATAAAAGTCTTCTATCAGGTCATCTGTAGCAGTTTCCTGCAATAGTGGAAGTTCAATATCCTTTAGCCGAGTATTGGTTCGATCCATGTTTGGATGTCCGTTTTAGTCGGGTATCATTAATTCATCGCCAGGGTTTTAAATACCATCGTCAAATAACATCTTCTTCTTTAATGCATCATCTATTTCTCCCGAATTATCTTTGGAATCTGCATCCCCATCTGATTCTTCGGATTCGCTGTATCTGCTGTCGGAATTTGATCTTAATCCGATCTCTCTGTGGAAATCTTCCTTCGTAGCATCCCCTGGGAGAAGACCTGCCGCTTTGTAGGCATTAATAAGATTACCAAATTCTTCTTGATATCGTTGAAGAGCATACTCGCTTTGTTCTTTGATTTCATTTGGACCGGGAAGATGGTCCACCTTCTCTGTGAGCTCAACGAGAGATATAATCAGGTCGCGTCGTTGTAAATCCGTCTTATCAGGTGATTTGCCGTTACCAGGGGTCCCTCCTTCGGGATCCTCAATTAACGACTCTCCCATCTCAGTTGCCCGAATATATGAATCCTTGTCGCGGTAGTAGTATTCTGAGAGATGAGATTCCAGGTACCAATGGACTTCACTTCCACTTTTAAGCGCCCACTGATCTTTCAATTCGGCATTTTTTGTCGGTTGTAAACGGACTATATCGCGTAGCCGATTAAGCTCCTCCTCATCCAGTTCATTTTCAGGATTAGATTTTTCTGATTTTTGCTCATCTTTACCGAAATTAATGTCACCCGTTGAATCGATGTTCGGGTCCGCCAGATTACAAGCATCCTTCCAGCTATCAAAATACTTGGTTACGGTCGTAGCCGATACGCATCCGTGTTTATTCATCTCGACCGTTGAAGGCCGTCTACCGAGTTGCTCCCAAACTCGCTCGATTTCACTCAGGAGTTGCGCCTCCCGATCAATTCCGGACTCACTGAGAGCTTCGTCCCACGACCCAAATCGTTCAGTATATTGATTAACTGCGTACGCCCCATTTTCCTGCATATCCGTTGCCTTCACTAAGCCATCAGTCTCGTTAGAGAGCCGATTAAGTTCACGAATGAGGGCGCCCTTCGCAGGAGTTTCAGATTCCTTCGTGGGATCGTCGTTCTTTTCGTTATTACTTGTCTCCTCCCCCTCGCTCTCATCATTATTTCCCTTGCTAACGCCCGCTGCTTCGAGTGTGTTTTCCCAAGACTCGAAATACTGTGTGTATGCCGAGGGGAACTCAGAATGTTTATTGAACTCGTCAGTATTGGGGAGATGGCCTAATTCACCCGCGACCCGTTCCACCTCCTTTAACAGGGCCTTCCGTTTGTCATATCCTGCTTCTGCAAGTGCATCATCTAAGCTACCAAATTCAGATGTGTAGTCGTACTGGGAGTATTCAGTCTGCTCCCGGATATCATGTGCGAGCGGGATCCGACCTAGATTGTCGTAGAGGTCTTGGAGAGCATCAACCATCTCCTGCCGCCTTTCAGTAGCCTGAGAATTGTCAGCCTCCGACGCGTCTTCCTTGTTGACATCCGCCGCTTCGAGTGCATCGTCCCAAGACTCGAAATACTGATTGTATACCCCAGATAACTCAGAATGCTCCTGGAAATCGACAGTACTAGGTGGATGGCCCAGTTCATTTGCGACCCGTTTCACCTCCTTTAGCAGGGCCTGACGCTTGTCATATCCTGCTTCTGCAAGTGCTTCATCCAAGCTATCGAATTCGGATGTGTAGTCGTGTTGAGAGTATTCTGTCTGCTCCCGAATATCAGACGCAAGCGGGATCCGACCAAGGTCGTCATAGAGGTCTTGGAGGGTCGCAATCATCGCCTGCCGCTTTTCATTCTGCTGGGAATTAGCCTCCAGTCCCTCCGAAGCATCTGCTTTGTCACCAGACTTGGCTTCCGTGACATCCGTCGCTTCGTCGACGCTCACGTCATCAGTTCGGGACAGCCCCTCGTCGCTCGCGTCATCCGACTTATTTTGAGCAGTATCTAATTCCCCAGGAGCAGCTGCTTTTCTTCCCCCCTCGTTATGTTCCCACTCATACCCCGCGGCTTCGTAGAGGGTCTGCCAGGAGTCAAAGGTGTCGAGATACACGTTGGTATCGTATTGTCCCTTTGCGAGGAGTACCCCCGGCTTCGGGGTATCCCCGATTTTTTCGGCCACCCGGTCAAGCTCCCAGAGCAGTGCGTAGGGGGTTGGAGCCTTGTGTTTATCGGGACCGGATGACTCAAGACACTCTTCAAGCGTTGTATCCCACGAGCTAAATCGGGTAATGTAGGTTATAGAAACATACTCGCCAAGTGCGTCCACTTCCTCTCGTGTCGGCTGCCGACCCAGTCTCGTCTTGATATGTCTAAACGAAGTCCGAAGCGACTGGTCAAGTCTCTGCGTATCAATGCCCGCGTCGGAGGGAGTGAACCCGATTGTCGAAATCGCTGAATCGATTGTAGGGAAGGCAGACTGATAGGCAGTTTCCGGATAGCGGCCGTATTCGGCTACCAACTGAGCTGAAAGTTCGTCTCCGAACTGGTGTTGAAGTCGGTAGAGATCGTCCAACAATACCCCCATTTCCCCAAAGCCAGTTTGAAATCGTAGTATAGACTCGAATCGTACGCGGTCAACCTCTTTACTTCGATAGTACTGAAGAGTTGGAACCGTTGACAATAGGTCGTAGCCGACCGCATTTAGCGTCGAAATCCACCCGTCAAATCGACGGATAGCACTTGCATAGTCAAATTGACCGTAGTCAGCATATTCATCGAGTGTCGGCGGGCGACCAAGTTCTTCACCAACTTGCTGAATGTTGTGGAGCAGCTCTTTATTCGACGGCAAATCGTCATCGTACTCAAACCCTGCCGCATTATGGATGTCAGCTATTGACTCGAATTTTTCGGAGAATTTCTCCAGAGAAGCACTACTATAGTAGAGCAGTTCGATCAGCTTTGGTGCTCGCTCCAGAAATTCACCTAACTGGCTGAGTTCGTCAACGAGGACGCGCCGCGGGGCGTACTCGCTGCCGCGAGTATCGGAGTGTTGAATCTCAAATAACCGGTTGAATGCATCATCAAGTGATCCAAACTGTAAATTGTAGTGCTCAACGTCAAATGAGCCGATTTCTTCGAAGCGCTCTCGGGCATCTGACCTGCCTTTTCGTTCGACAAGCCAGTGGAGTTCGCGGAGTAGGGCAGTGTGCGAAGGTATTTTACTGCTTGCATCTGGCGGTTCGTCAAGCGGTCCCTGAACAGGTCGTCCTGACGGCAGATCCAGGTCAGACACAGAAAGTGCCTGTTTGAATGAGTCGAAATGTGATTCGAGCTCTGTAGCTGGTAATGAACCGTAACGGTCGAATTCCTGTCGTGATGGTTGATGACCAAGCTCCTCGCCGACTTCCTGGAGTTCCATCAGTAACCTTTCGGCGAAATTGTCCTGACTGCCGTTTTGGATCCCAGCCTTACTCAAAGCCTTCTTCCATGTTGGAACATCGTCATAGATTTCATCAAGCAGATCTAGTGTGTGTTCTCGTACGCCGAATGGTAGCGGAACTTCCTCTTTCTCCAAGTGTAATTTTCGGAGGCTTTTGATCCAGTTGTATCGATCAGTGTTGACCGATTCGAACCCTGCGGCCTTGATCGCTGCTTCAATTGACCCGAAGTGGTCCTCGTGAAGCCGAGGTGGATACGTCGCATGTTCCTCAAGGTTTCGCCGCATCGGAGACATACCCACCTCGTCAGCTACTGATCGCAAATCCTCGCACAATGCGTCCCGAACATCGAGATTAGCGGCCTCTAAGACATCGTTCCAGGTACCTAACTGACTACCGTACTGGCTGCCTGAGAATTCGCTTCGATTCATTCCTTCCTGATACGTTGGCGGACGTCCAAGTGCATCAGCAGCCTCTCGTACGGGGTCGAGGAGTTCTTTTGTAGTAGAAGTATCCTGCTTAACAGCTTCACCACAATCATCAGCGTCTTTGGAGTCGCTTCCGGCGAATCCATTGCCCTCCTCGGTTGCGTTCAGATCGGCTGCTTGGAGTGCACTTTCCCAGTCGTCGAAATAAGCAACAAACCGTTCAATAATGTAACGACCATGCTTTCGAACATCCTCTTTGGTCGGCTGTCCTTCAACCCTATCTGCGACATTTTGGAAATCCGTTAAGAGATCCGATGCCGGATCGAGATCAAGTGAGTCGAGTAAACTATCGAACGACTCATAACGCTCCTGTAAGGTGGTGGCGGATACTTCGGTCTCAGAAAGTACTTCATCACGGGTAGGCGTCCGGTCGTGGCTATTATAGATACGGCGAACTGCGTCCGGAAGTGGCCCAGTTAATTTACGCTTTGTTTCTAATTGTTCAATGTATTCTTCTGCCTGTTCCACAGTAAGTAGTCCATCAGCACCAAATTCGGAACACGGTGCACAAACTGAGACAGGAGACTCTCCGATTTCGATGTCAAATTTAATACCAATCGGCCGACCACAGCCATCACATTGCTCTTCTGGGTTGCATTCGGCAAATTCAATATCGGCGCTATGGAGTTCATCGAGATACTCTCTTATACTCCCGACAGCATCTTCGAGTTTAGCTTTTGCCTGCTTCGGATCGCTCGCTTTTTGTGATGCCGTTTCGCTATTGCGTGCAGTTCTAAGAAAGTCATGCAACCTCCGATGAGTTTCAGTAGGTGTTATCGCGTTGTCCCGAACTCGCAACTCTGTGCGCACTCGCTTGATATGGCTTTTCTCCGGTATATCATCCAGTTCAACACCAATGGTTTCGACAAAATCATCTAAACAGGCATGAGCCTTCTGGTACTTGTCACTCGCCACATTAATATCGCCATTTTTGAATGCGGCGTCCCCATCCTGCATAGCCTCCTGGACATGTTTGAGCACCGACTGGGCAGTGCGGCTAGCAGAGATACGGTCAGTCAGCGAATCGATCTCTGTGTCGAGATCTTCGAGACCGCCGTCGCGCGCAATTGCTTCTTTCCATTCACTAGCAACGCCGAAGCATTCCCGGGCTGTATCTATCAAATCAGCTGCGTACGACAGGTCGCCATCGCTGATAGCCTCCTTTGCGTCAGCGACGTGCTTTCGCGTCTTCGACTCGTAGACGTTGTATATTTGTTCGCGAATGAAATTAAGTAATGAATCGTGGTTTTTGACATTTGCACCGAAGAACCGGTACGTCTGTTCGGCAGTCTCAACGAGGAGTACCAGGTCCGACCAAAGTAGTGACCCACCATCTACTATATCAACCGTATCAATCTCGGTATACTCAATATCACCCGTAATATCCCCCTCGCTCGCGCCAACCGCATAGAGAATTCTTTCACTCGTCACAGCTGTCATCGCGCGGTAATTATCAAGAGACTCTCGTTGGGGGTGCCCATCAATTGTTGGGGCTTTTTTTGTTGAAGCGAATAGGTAATGAGGTATCTCGTTCACGGAAAAGAGTCTATAAAACGGTCTTTCAGAGAGATATCCCTTTGAAAATAGCCCTCCCTTTCCTTGGCCGGTAAGCAGTTGGCGGTCTATGTGGCCTTCTGCTTGAGAAATGACGCGATCGATATTCACGCCCGAGTTGTCGATAGGCTCCATTAGATCTGTACCTCAGTTAGCTTATTTATACTTAAAGTATCTTAAACGCTTCCCGGCATTATCATAATAGATATATCTAATAGGATCGTGGCTGTTACACGTGAGAGTACAGGTATTCGATGGACGAGAATTCTGAGCGATTATTATCGAGACTGGCGGCCTGTTCTAGCGCTCACTCGTCAGCAAATACCCCGGCTTTGTCGTCGTCCCACCGGACCATAACGTGCTTTAGAGTCTCAGGTCTACACATAGAATGATACTTGTAGTTTAAATGAGTGGCCCAGCTGAGCTTCAGCGACTGGAATTATCCGCGAACAACACCCCCGAATCTCCGTATTTAGCTCCTCGAAGTGCATAAAATTACGTGCTGTAGTGATGTGGAAGAAAGCATTGGCCCGGCTGGGAGTCTGTGATTTGCCAACCCTCGTTGCCATGTTCGTTTTGTAGATATTGTTAGGGTGATGGTTGAGGTTATTGTTTATCCACTTGAAATGCTCTCAGCTGTCGATAAGTCATATCCCTTCTCCTGTAACATCAGCAGATTATTCAAAATAGAGTGAAGCATCAAATATACTGATTCGGTCTTCCGACTCGCTATCGACTGAATTCATTGACGGCACCAGTGTTGCGGTTGGATATGTACTCGTAATAGCCGCAGTGGCGTTTCTGGTACCTGCCTATGTTGGCCCAATTGCATTCACTGAGGCGGGACTTAATTCTGTCAATGTGATCGGAGCGGTTCTCAAGGCCGGAGTCTTGTATCCGGTCGTGTTTCGAGGTATCGGTGGCGCTATGCAGTTCTATTGTGGAGGTTCATCGTCGGACGGAGACGGAGAAGACCTGTCGAGCGAGGCAGTCGAATGAAATCATAGGCGGTGTTTGCTGTCCTAATTCTTTGTAGCGACTTGCAGGGTGTGTGATTTGTTCTATTATGATCTCTCATGGTGATTTCCGAGATTGTAGCTCGCCCCAATCATCAAGACGCATCACAGTCACACCCAACCAATGAACGAGCAACGCATCAACGCAGTCGCCGACGCCCTCGCGGCTATCGGATATGACGGCATTACAGCCTTCGATCGGACAGAGCCCGAATATGACACACTCACCTATCTCTACGACCGCTATGATTCCGAGGCCCACGTCAAACTCCTCGGGCTTCTTGCGGCAAGTCAAGACTACCAACTCAATGGCGATGGCCAACAGTTTTGGCAAGCCCTCGAAGACACCGCCACTAATTTTGAGCACCTCAACTCAACCCAAGCTGTCCGCGATCTCCTGGGTGAATTCGTGGAAGCGGATGTCAACGCCCGATTGAACGAACAAAAACGTGACCGGTTAGTCCGTGTTCTGCAAGCCGGGTTCGATGAATGGTTCGTCGCTAACCATGCGTCGGTCACGCCGCTGGAAGTGTGGGAACGGTTTGCCGACGATATGCAAACCCGGATGGAATCGAAAACCGTAGTGCTCGCCATGAAGATATACGATATCGCCCATCTTATCCGCCATGACACCTATCTGGAGTTCCCGCGTGAGATTCCGATTCCCTGTGATCTCCAAGTCGAACGTGTTTCCACATCCGCAGGCATCACCGACTCCACCGATACTGACACCGTCCTCGATGCATGGGCCGCTGTGATGGAGGTAACGAGCGACCAGCTGGGGCGTCACGTCTCACTTTTACGGATCGACTCGATAATCTGGCAGGCTGGCCAGATTATCGGCAAACACGAACCTGATCAGCAAGCAGCCCAGGAGGCACTCCAGCAGCACTTCCAGACGGTCGGTCTCGATTCCGAGCCGGCAACCAACTTAGCACAGGAGTTGACATTGCTGCTCGAGTCCGCTTAACGAGACATACTGATGGCGAATAGATCGTGCGGGCGATTGATACCTGTTCAGATTACCTGACAACGAAACAGCCACCCAGTCTTAACAATGGTCTCGTCAGTGCCCGGCCAGTTGGCAACTCAATCTGTTCAATCACTGAATCCTCGCCAATCCCCAAACAGCCCCTCAGTCAGCCGAACTATTATCAGGATTGATGGGAGTATCAATTGTGTGCCGTCGGCTACTAACCCCGTTGCCAAAGCCCAGGCGCAACAACTCCTTGAACGCTCCCTTGGCCCCGATGCCCAGTTCCGTCCGGATCAGTGGGAGGCTATCGACGCTCTGGTCAATGACCAAGCCCGGCTGTTACTCGTCCAGCGAACCGGCTGGGGGAAGAGTACGGTATATTTCATCGCGACAAAACTCCTTCGCGACCGCGGGGCCGGGCCGACGCTGATTATCAGCCCTCTGTTGGCGCTGATGCACAACCAGATCCAAGATGCCCAAGACGATCTTGGACTTGACGCCCGGACAATCAACTCCAACAACACGGAGGAATGGGCCGAAACCAAGGAACGCGTCCGAAATGGTGAGTGTGACATCCTGCTTATCTCGCCGGAACGGCTAGCCAATCGCGAGTTCCAAGAAG
Organism: Haloarcula terrestris; assembly: GCF_031624315.1. Taxonomy (NCBI): domain Archaea; kingdom Methanobacteriati; phylum Methanobacteriota; class Halobacteria; order Halobacteriales; family Haloarculaceae; genus Haloarcula; species Haloarcula terrestris. The sequence continues at coordinate 28,880 of NZ_JAMQOM010000015.1, forward strand.
ACGTCCTGGAACCCATGGATGATGACTTCGGCCTGCTCGTAGTTGATGAGGCTCATTGTATCTCCGATTGGGGCCATGATTTCCGGCCGGATTACCGCCGGATCAAACGCATCCTGCAGGAGTTGCCCGATCACATCCCGGTCGCAGCAACGACGGCCACAGCCAACGATCGTGTCGTACAGGACGTCACCGAACAAGTCCCCGAGCTCGACGTTATCCGAGGCCAATTAGTCCGGGACTCGCTCCGCATCCAGGCCATTGAGCTTGGCTCTCGGGCTGAACGCCTGGCCTGGCTGGCGGAAAATATCACCAATGTCCCCACCGCTGGGATCATCTACTGTCTGACCACTGATGAAGTCGAAACCGTTGCGGCATGGCTTACGCGCCAGGGATTGACCGTCGAACCGTATCATGGCGGCATGGATGGGGAGCGACGGCGAACCCTCGAACAACGACTGCTGGACAACGATGTCGACGCGTTGGTCGCAACCAACGCTCTGGGAATGGGATTCAATAAGCCGGACCTGGGCTGGGTGGTCCATTTCCAGCGGCCCCCGAATCTCATTCGCTACTACCAGGAGATCGGCCGGGCAGGACGTGGCCTCGATGAGGCCTATGCCATCGTCCTGACTGGTGAGGAAGATGATCGAATCGCGGAGTACTTCATCGAGAGCGCGTTCCCCGAACCAGGTGATTTCGAGACCGTTCTCGAGACGCTTGAGGCCAACGACGAGCCGCTGTACAAATACGAACTTCTTCAACGGGCGAACATCTCCTGGAAGGTCGCCTCGAAGTGTCTCGGTATCTTGCGGGTCGAAAACGCAATACTCCGTGTTGATGACGGGTTCACACGGACGAACAAGGAGTGGACCTATGATCACGAGCGCATCGAATCAATCACCGAGTTGCGCCGGCAGGAGCTGGCCCAGATCCAGGCCTTTGTCGAAACTGATGCGTGCCTGACCAAGTTCATTGATGATGCACTGGACGGGACCATGGACGGCCCCTGTGGCCAGTGTGCTAACTGTGTCGGGGAGTTGCTCCCGACAACCATACAGGATGCGGGGCTCATCACGGCCGCTGAGGATCACTATCGGGCCGAGTCGTGGGACACTATCGATGCTCGGTACTACATGCCATCTCGCAAGGGCGGCCGGTCGAAGATCGCGGACCATCGCAAACCCGAGGATGGCCGGGTGTTGTGTGAGTATGGCGCGCCTGGCCTCGGAGAGACGGTCCGCGAGGAACACGAATCAGAGGCCCCTTACAGTGACACGGTTGTTTCAGCTGCTGTGCAGCATCTCCGGACCGAGTGGGATCCCGAGCCGGCCCCAGCGTGGGTGACGGCTGTCCCTGCCTACGATGGCTCGAACCGGGTCGAAACCCTCGCCCAGGCAATCGCATATCGCCTGGACCTGCCCTATGAAACAGCCTTGCGGAAGGTCGAACCCACTAACCCACAACAGGAACTGGCGAACTCTTACCAGAAGCGCTGGAACGTGGAGGGCGTCTTCGAAGCGACGGATGCCGTCCGGTCCGGACCAGGTCTCCTGGTTGATGCCACCGTCAACTCTCGGTGGACGCTCATGGAGGCCGGAATGACGCTTCGAGATGCCGACAGTGGGCCGATCTATCCGTTTGCACTTGGGAAACGACAGCGGATTTGAGCTTCACAGCAGACTGGTAGCATTATAGAGTATTCCGCAAAAAACGGCCTTGAGAGAGATAGGTCACAATTCGAGTAGAAGTTTCGCCGGAAACCTACCGCAGCCAGCGCTGAGGGACGATCCAGATTGTTGTGATCGAATGCGGGATGATTACAGGAACTCTCGCTCCATCTCGTATACGACTCACCCGCTAATATGTCAATGAATAACTTAAAATAAATTGGAATTAAATGTGCGAGTCATGGCTGATTTTCGGACGGACATCAACCGACTCCAGGATAACAACACCAAGTCTGGACTCAAAGATAAGTTGGCACAACGCCTGGGCGAGCGCACAACAAGTGTTAACCCCCTCACAACGGCCATGTTTGAGGAACTCCAGCCCGGGACACGCCCGGTCGAATATGCGCGTCAAAGTGAGTATTACACTCCGGACACCTCTCGGGTCGCCACGAATGCGATCGCGCTGAAGATCCTACTCCACGAGCAGGTTGGTCGACCACTATACGAACCAGTCGAACGACTGGTCAAACAGGATTTCGCTGAGTGTATTGTGGCTATCGATGCATTTCGTGATGGGATGGAGTCTGGCAGAGGACTTCATACTCCGACAACGTTGCCGGAAAATGTCTCTGGATTCGTTGATGAGCCGCCAGACAGAGCAGATACGATTGCGTCACCATTCGGTGTCATTGCTGACCTCGATACGTCACAAACAGCGCTGGAACTCGACGTTCCGGAGGCCTCCCATTATGTATACGTGTTAGATTGTACGCCCCCGCTCAACGATGAACCGGGACAAATCTGGGATCGACGTCGGGCGGTCAAGACCAAAATCGAGGCGGGGATTCCACTGTCACGTCTGGAACCAAAGGAACGTGCCACAGACGCGTTGAATCAGCAGGAACGAGTTTACTACGTTGGTTCGACAAGCGATCCCACCAAACGGATTCAGGAGCATATGAGCGGCACAGACAAGAGCGGTGTGAATTTCACCAATTCGCTTCCACCGCAGGCTGTTGTTGAAGTCACTGGCTGTAACTCACGACAGGCTGCGGAATCGAACGAAGGTGCCAGAGCGAGGGAAATCCATCGCAAAGACGGTCTGTTTGCCTACTCTGACGAGATGTGAAATCTGGCTACGTAGCCCTTGGACGCCTTATTGAGGCATAGTATCGAACATCAAGCCCCACGAGGATAAGTTTCTATTCTGACCTACTGATGGTCCCGCACTAGCTCACGGAGAGTCTGCTTCGTCATTGGCTCGATTGACACCAGCTCCCCACTCGTGGAGTAAAACAGGCTCGTGGTCACCTCCCGATCCGGATACTCACTGGCGAGCACGTGATAATACACGCTCAGTTGCTTGCGGTACTCGTCCTGTGCCCGTCGGCTTCGGTCAGTCTTGTAGTCGATGATCTCGACGCGATCAGGCGTGATGTGGACCAGGTCGACGATACCCGTAATCGAGACACGCTGGCCATCGATTTCGAGTGGCAGGATGGCATCCTCCTCGGTGTACAACTCCCCATTCAGTTCATCCAGCAACGCTTGGATACGCTCCTCATGGGGATTCGACGGTGAAACCGACTCACCCAGCACGTAGGCCTCGGCGAAGTCGTGCACCTGCGAGCCAAAGTCTACTCCACTCGCTTCGTCAGCATCGGCCTCACCGGCGTTGGCCTCCGACTCAGTAAACACGGAGTCATCCATCAGTGAATGGGGACTGTAGCCAACCGGCCCATCGGGTGTTGCTATGCTGAACGGCAGCTGTGCCTGGACTGACTCGTCGGGCTGGCTCGCCGCAATCTCTGGCGCCCCCTCAGTAAGCTCTACCGGAAGCTCGGAGAGGAACGTATTGGGGTCGGACCCACCAGCGAACACAACGTGACTCTCGGCCCGCGTGATGGCTACATACAGGAGCCGCCGTTCCTCGTCGTAGTTGTCTGGCAGACACTGCCGCATGACATCGTAGCGCCAGTTGTCGTAGACGTGTGGATACTCCGCTTCTTCAGCGTAGACTTTGCGCTGTCGAATACCCGTCGCCTCGTTATACTGGAGGACGCCACTGGTCCGACCACGCGGCGGGAACCGCCCCTCGTTCATATTGGCCAGGATGACGATCGGATACTCCAGGCCCTTCGCGCCGTGGATCGTCTGGACCGTCACCGAATCCATATCAGTGGTCGTATTGATCGCATGGGTACTTCCCTGGTCAATCGCGCGTTCGATAAACTGGATCAGATCCCCGCGGGTCAATGTCGTGGCATCGTGGACCGACTGGATATGCGCCAGCAGCTCCCGCGCATAATCACCAGTCAACCCGTAGCGATCGAAGACGCGTCGGGCCAGCGAACTTACTGCCTCAAGCTCCCGCAGGGTCTCCCGAAACTCGGTCATCGCTGGCGGGTAGCTCTCTCGCTCCAGCTGCGCATCGATCTCATCTAGCGTATAGCCGGCCCGCTCCAAGACGACGGCCCACCCGCGGTCCCCATCGGACTCGACGATCCGCAGCCACGCCAGTAGTAGCTTCGCGGGGTCACTGCGATACAGTTCAACCTCCCCGTCGTAAGCCATCGGCAACCCATACTCTTCAGCTGCAGCCAGCAGCTCTCGTCCGTAGTCACGTGTCCTCGTCAGGACCGCAATATCGCCGTGGCTCGGGGGTGTGGGGTCGCCATTCTCGTCTTCGATTCGATACTCCGTGCTGCCGACGATCGACTGAATCTTGGCCAGCACTGCCTCGTGTTCGTCCGCGTGGTGAATGGCCTCGATGCTGGTCTCGTCGAAGACGGCATTCGAGGACAGCGGGTCGACACCGACGGGCTCGTCGATGCTTTCAGAGCTCGTCGCTGGCGTGGTCAGCGCATTCGTCGAGAAATCCAGCAGTGTCTGTGTCGACCGGTAGTTTTCTTTGAGTTCGATGTACGTGATCCCATCCGTCCCGAATTCGACCCGCTGGGAATCGGCGTTCAACTCGCTGCGGAATCGCTCCAGCCTGGTGTCGAACTCCGCAATGTTCTCGACAGCGGCGTACTGGAACGAGTAGATACTCTGTTTCCAGTCGCCCACGACACAGAGATTATCTGTGTCAGCAAGCAGCAGCGCCAGCTTGAACTGAATCTCACTGGAGTCCTGGAACTCATCGACCATCACGTACTCAAACCCAACGCGGTCTCGCAGTGTTGGCTCTTCACACAGCGCCACGAAGGCAAACAGCTGGAGGAACCCGAAATTCAGGTAGTTTCGTCCCAGTGCGAACTCCAGATACTCGAAGTAACAGTCATGGATGAACGCCAGTAGCTCATCCCGATCCTCCTCGAAGACCTCGCGAGCAACGCTGTCATCGAGTTCCTTGGTCCCCCGGCCACCCCGGATGTCCGACTTCGATGGCGCGGACTGCCGGTAGGTTTTGTTTGTTCCGAACCGCGAGAGATCGTCCCGAAGCGGGGACTGCTTGCGCCCGTCGTTGCGGGCCTGATTTTGGGCATCAAAGTACTCCTTGAACGTCTCGTAGTCTCCCAGCAGGTGTTGTGCCCCATCTCGATACCAGCCGTCTGCAGTCGGGAAGACACCCTTGGCAGCGAGTTCGTTGATGAGCGAAAGGGGTTCAGTTGGCTCCGAGAGTGCCCGAAAAATGTTGTTGTACTCGGGATGGCGGTCCCGAAACTGACCGAAGAACTCACGGAACAGCTCGTCCTCGAGCTGGCTATCCTCGAGGATCTGTGTCCCTCCGGTGATCCGGTCGTCGATGCCCAGATGCGTCGGGGCTTGATAGCCGTGTTCGTCGAGCAGGTCGTGACAGTACGAGTGGAACGTCTGGATCGGTGCGTCGGCCAGTTCACGCATCCCGTACGAACAGTGTTCGACGATACGTTCGCGCATCTCGGTGGCTGCACTCCGAGTGAAGGTGACAAGCAAGATGTCCTCGGGCTCGACATCAGGCTGGTCGACGATGTTCGCATACCGGCGTGTGATGGCGAAGGTCTTGCCGGTGCCAGCCCCGGCGTCGACGTGGTAGATCCCCTCGGTCTCATCGATCAACTGTTGCTGGTCCTCGTTCGGGGTGGGCTCGTCGCTCATCGGCTATCCTCCAGAAACATATCGCGATGATCGATCCGGCGATAGTTGGGTTCGCCACCCAGGCCCTCGATGGGGAATCGCTCCTCACCAGCCCGATAACGATTGATTTCCGTCAGTCGGTCGGCAACGAATCCTTCGAACTGGTCGAGATCACCCTCGAAGAAGTTGCGCTTCCGGACGCCGTTGAGCGCTCGAATCGCCTGGTCGGCCCCCTTCTCGGCATCAACGTTGTCGCTGGTTTCCTGACGTACGGCCTCCGCAAACCGGTCGGCGAAGTCGGACTCCCGTACCGCCGACCGATCTGTCGTGTCCGGGAACGTGAGGTCTGTCATGATATCGCTGTAAGCCGTGAAGCCGAGGTCCTCAAACGTCGCCACGCAGTCCTTGTAGCCATCCAGAAGGACCTCGTACGCTGCACGCGTTCCGACGAACTCGTCGAACGACTGGGCATAGTAAGAGACCGTCGTCAGCGTGTCGTCGATGTCCGCGTCGCCGGTGATCGCATCTTCAAGCGTTTCGAGGAAGTGGAAAAACGAAAAGGATAGCTCCTCACCTGGCTGGTGGGTGCGGAACTGTGCCAGGTAGGCAATCGCCTGGTAATTGACCGTGTCGCTGGGCGGGTCCATCGCAGCCTGTTTGCAGACGTCATAGGCTGATTTCTTCGATCCGCTCTTGTAATCGAGCAGGGCTGTGGGCCCTTCCACGAGGTCGATCTTTCCGTTGATGCCGAGGTCTGGATTAGTAAACTGGCGTTCGGTAAGCGGCGAGTCAACCGGGCGATCGAAATACGATGCGAAGAAGTTCTCATCGGGGTCTTCAGCCGGGGGGAGATCGGCAGGTGCCGTCGGTGGATGGGCATCCAGATACTCGACGATGGTTTCCAGCCCGATTCGATACTGACGCCGGCGTAACACCCGATCCGTCTCAGGGTAGAAGGGCTTGGCCTCCTCAAGCATGATATCGACCACCTCCGAGAGCGTGTCTGTGTCGATGCTCTCTGGGTAGTTGACGTAGAACTCCGCGAAGTCATGAAACAGATTCCCTTCACGGAAGTAATCCTTGTCAGGGGAGTTGACCAGCCGGCTGAAGAGGTATTCCCGTGGGCTGTTGACGAAATTGTTGAGGCTGGTCTGACTGATGGTGTCGACGGTCTTTGACTCGACTGGCGGCTCGATGGCGGTCCTGGCAAAGCCATCACGCTCGCCGTCAACTGTCCGATCATACCTGACTGATTCGAGGTCGCTGAACTGCTCGAATGTCTCTTCGAGAAGTTCTTCGAAGTAGAGACACGGCGTCACTGGCTGGCCCCCAGCGGTGTCCTCGACGAGATAGTACTGGTCGTCACCGCTCTGAATCAATCGCTGGAACCGACGGATATACCGATCGAACTGTGCCTCAGTATCAACCCAGGGCCGCTGTGGAGCACTGTTGGTCCAGCCCTCGTCGAGTCCGAGGAAGAACACGGCCTGGCGGTCGACATAGCCGGCAGATTTGGCATCCGCGAGCAACACGCCCTCGTTTTCTCTGTCTACAGGGACCTCGTAGGTATCCAGATAGAAGCTCAAATCGCTGACCCGCGGTTCCGTAATCGCTGTATCGTCCAGCCCGAGTGCCACAAGTTCCTCCCGGAGACGGTCCAGGGTTCTGTCGGCCTTCTCCTCGTAGGCCGTAAGAAGCGAGCCAAAGGTTCGGTCCTCAATCGTCTCACACACGTCGGTAATCCACGCGGTTGCTGGCAGATCAATCGTTGCCAGGCGCTTCTCAGTGTGCTCGATATCAACATCGGTCCCGAGTCGTGACAAAATCGGGGCTACATCGCTGACAGTCGTCTCGGAGCCACGATAGGCCACGCGCAAGAGCCGCAGTACTGCTCGCACATCGGGGTCGTGGATAAACCCCGGCCCTCCATAGTAAGGAATATCCGCAGCTTCAAGCGCCGATTCGATTAACGGTGAGTACTGGCTCGAACTATCCAGCACCACGGCCACATTGTCAGCTGACTCTTCGTCGATGGTATCCACGACCGCGTCGACGATCGCCGATGGTGACCTGAAGATATTGAACACCGGGTAGTCGAAGGCGTCGTCGGTCAACAGGGAATACGTATCATACTCCGAAGGCAGAACGGACCGTTCGAGTTCGGTGAATTCTGGGAGTCCGACGACAGCAACCGACTGGTCCGAATCCACTGTGAACTCTGTCAGTTGCTGTGACGTCGACTGGAGCGAGGAGAGACCATCAACCACCGTTTGTGTGGTCGGGTCATCGTAGGCTGAATACTCCAGGATTGCTTCGGCCTGTCCGTGGTGCTCCCAGCACTGGAGAACGTTCCCGATAGCGTAGGACAGGGCTTTCCAGGAATCGTCGACAGTATCTGCGAGTTCCAGAAAGGCAGTCCGGTCCTCGGCCTGCTCGCGACGCCCAGCGGCGAGTCGGCGTGGGGTGGTTGCGAACGTCCCGAACTGTGGCCGGTCGAGTCGGCGGTTGAGGGCACTCGCAAGTGGGGCGTCAGGGACAAGCACGAGGTCGTACCCAGCGACCTGCGCATAGAGTTTAGCCAGTGACTTCGCGCGCTGAATGGGCACAGAGAGTGGAGGAGAACCAGTGGCAAAAAGATGGCCCCATTTCAGTGGTTATTGGTGAAATCACGTTCCGCAGATTGGCTATTGCCTGGTGGACAGGCGAGAAACCGCGCGGAGGCGTCACTTCTTACGACTCATCGAACAGTCGGCGCGCGTACCGGTAGATCGGCGCGTCAAGCCAGTCTCGCCCAGTAGCGATCGTTTCGAATGCGGTTTCCGCATCCGCAGAACTGAGCGCGCCACGCTTGACGAGCGCTCGGAGCACGATCGGTGACACCACCACCTCCGCATCGACCAGTCCCTCTAGTTCGGGAAGTGCTCGATAATCGTCCGTCACGAGGAACGCGGCATCAACATCGCGGGCTGCGGCGACGCAACTCGCTTCTCCAGTATCGATACGACTCGTTTCAAACGGCGCGCCGTCAGCATCCTGCACCGTTAATGCGTCTGTTTGTCGAAGTGCAGTGGTCGCCGCTGTGCCGTGTCGATCATCGTACTCAGCCGTCTCTTCGAGTTCCTCAATGACTGTCGATGTCGTGACGACATCGAACGCTGCCAGCGTCTGATCGAGCACAGCACCGACAGCGAGTGAAATGAGCGCACTCGTATCGACGACGACAGTCACAGGTCTGCAAGATCGTTAGCGAGTTCCTCGCCCCGATCTAGCACGTGCTTTGACGCACGCACTGACTCGGCATCCTGCCGACCGATGACGTCCGCGAGTTTCTCAAACTCGATCTGGCCGTCGAGATACAGTTCCACGACCGCCTCCCGGAAGCTTTCATCAGACTCTTTCTCTTCAAGATACTGCCGTAGTGCCTCAATCAGGATCTCGGTCCGATTCTTATGCGTGACTTCCGCAGCGACATCCGCTTGAGCGATCAGCTCCTCCGGGAGCCGGAAATTCACACGCTTCGTGCTCATTGTTGTATGCACGTTGTGTGTACAATTATATAGAAGTGTCGCCAGTCACCCGTACGCACTCGCTACCGGGCAGGAAATCCGTCCGCCCCACTCTTCATCCTTGACTAAACAGGACCTCTGTGACATCCCCCAGATGCTTCTGATAATAGCACTTCCGATAATCGTACTTTAGAGTATGATACTTCAAAGTATTATATCACGCCAGGAAACGGACAACCCCCAATATCTGCTCCTGTATGCAAACCTCGACGACCTCTACAGGTGAGGCAGGCCGAGTGTCTCGGAGCAGGCCATTGCTGTTGTTGACACGAATGTCCTGCTGATTTGCAGCCGTGTGTGGAGGTCAATGGAGACACACAGTACGGTACGGTGTGTAGCTACTTCGCAACGCTCGGTCGCTATATCGGGCTTTGCCCAGCGCTCGGGCCAGCGGAATTCTTTTGTGACGAACTGCCATCTTTTGAAACATGACGATCCCCGGTGACCGTTCCGAGGTTCTCGACGAAATCGCTGCGTCGGTCTGCCCCGACCCCGATGTCGAGTACGTGGTCGTCTTCGGTTCACAGGTTTCTGGGGAGCCGACGGCGTCATCCGACCTAGACCTTGCCGTCAAATTCGTTGACGACCTCTCCGACCGAGAGCAGTTTCAAAAGCGGTGTTTTCTTTCGGGCAACCTCCAACGGGAGGACGCACCATTCATCGACGTCACAGACATTGAAGCACTCCCACTGGACGTAGCCCATGACGTGGTTAACGGAGAGCTTGTCTGTGGCGACGAGGAAGCGTTCGAGCAGTTCAAAGCGGAAATCGAAGCAGAGTTCAGCGAACAACGGGAGACAATTCGCCGTCAACAGCGAGATATCATTGACCGTATCGCGGAGGACGGTCTACGTGGCTGACGAACGTGTTGTCTCGGTCAAACTCGAACAGATCGAACAGTACCATGGGGAACTGAGGGAGAAACAGGAGACTCTGTCCCGCACCGAGTTTCTTGAGAGTACAACCGAACAGCGTGCTGTTGAGCGAATGTTCGAAAACGCCATCCAGGCGTGTTCCGACCTTGCTAACCACATCGCCACCAACGACTTCGACTTCAGTGGCAGTAGTTCCAAAGAAGCGATTCGTACGCTGTCTCAGGAAGACGTCATCGACGAAGAGACGATGACAACACTCGTCGCTGCAGTCGGTTTCAGAAACGTCCTTGCACACGAATATGGACACGTCGATACTGAGGAAGTCTACGCAACGCTCCAAACGGGACTCGCGGTATATGATGCGTATAGTCGTCAAGTTGCGCAGTGGTTCCAAGAGAAGGCCTGATTTTCAGCCGTGCGTGGAGGTCAATGGGGAAACACAATACGTTACGCTGTGTCCACAGTCTTGTTTCGCCAGTTCGAGAACGGTTCAAACGTATCTTTCTCATCAAAACGCTCGATGCACGGTACCTCGTAGGGATGCAACTCGACAATCCGGTCACGAAGATCGGGATACCGCTCATCAGTCGTCTTCGCCAGGAGGATTTCCTCAGTGTCAGTATGAACATCGCCCTCCCATCGATACACGGACTCACAGGCAACGCGATTCACACAGGCTGCAAGTCGTTCCTCGACGAGTGTCTGTGCAATCTCCGCTGCGGCCTCCTGAGGGGCTGTAATGTAGATCGTCGGCATCAGTTACTACATCGGGGTCGAGGGATTTCAGAACTCCCCCTCATTCACCTGCTGCAAAGCTACGCCTGCAAAGGCAGATACCTGCACGCCTGCCGAATTCAGTCCCCACCATCCACATACTGAAAGGCCACGTACGATTTCCGACCGAGTTCGGTCGGCCTGACGATCTTCTGGCGGCCCCGCTCCTCGATCTCGATATACTCCTTCTCCAGTAGCGGGTCGAGAATATGGTTTTCCAGCCGTCGATAATAGCCGTTGTAGGAATCGCCATCATAATGTGCTGCAAACGGCAATTCCTCCTGTTCGCCGAAATCGATGAGATCCTTCTTGCGAACGGAGTAACTGAGCCCCTCGCGCAGGCTGTCCTGTTCGGCGACCAGATACCCCAGGACTGCAATGCGCTGTGGATCGGGTTTCGCGATCGGGTACTGTGGGAGGTCCATCTTCGTCTCGACGCCGTGGCCGACAGGTTCGTCACCGGCCGCATACTCCTCGGCCCGGACGTAGTACGGTGCCGCTTTGCCGGTCACCATACACGCGATCATCCCTCCGATTGCGGTGATCTTGCTGCCGGTGGCGAGATTGACATAGACCCTGTTGCCGGCTGCGTGTTCGCTGACGATCAGGTCGGCGATGACCGAGATCGTCTCGTACAGGTCGAAGATATTGCACTCGATTTCGGTCGTCTCGATCGGACTGTCGGCGAATGCCTCGCGAACGTCCGCATGGTACGGTGGGCGTTCAATCCCGTCAAGCCAGTCCAGCAAGACAACCTTGTCGGCGTTCGATTCGAGTGCTGTCTCGACGATGCGGTCCTTCTCGAACCCAAACGGCATGATGTGAATATTCTCTGGAAAATCCATGGTGAACCAGTGACCAGTCTGCAGATCCAGCGGCCATCGAGCAACTGGCCTGAGCTATACAGTATACTGGTGAACCATACAGATAGTAATGATTGTAACGATACTTCCGTACTAACACTCATTCGTTGACATCCAGTCCGAGTGACTGTGCAGTCTCAGACACAGTTGACACGCGACGAGACGCAGTGGAATAGTCACAAACCTGGAATCGAGCATGACCAACAGCCTGGCGAGCTCGGGCAGTGGACGTGTACTGGTCTGGTCGCTTCCAGCCAGGACAGCCAACCCGAACCTCGCACCAGTGGGGTGGCCGAATGACTGGCGATACACCAACACAGGAGGCCATCCACGGGTTCGAAATCTTTCGTCACGAAACCCGGATCCAGATCGTCGAGACACTATCGTCAGCCGAGGTTCCGCTTGACTGTGCGACACTCGCCGGGGAACTCCCGGACGAACCGACTGTCTCCACACAGTCTGCCAGCAGCCAGGAGCAAGCACTGCATCACCTGCATTTGCCGGTCCTCGAGAAGACGGGTGTCATCACCTATGATGCCGAGGCTGAACAGATCACGACGTTCGATCAAGACCGACTGGCGACACTCATCGATGCGACACAGGACCTGCTCCGGTCACTGGAAGCAGGCGAAGGGTATGAACGATAGAGAGTCCAGATCGTAGGGGAACAAACACAGTAACGGTGAACTATCACCGAACAGCCACCCATTCATCATTATTGTTTATTTTTATTACATGTGCCGTTCTACGATATCTATGGGGTCTGTACTCGCTATCGATATTGGGGGGACGACAATCAGAGGCGTCAAAGCTGATGCGTCTGGTCTCCAGGGCGACCCGTGGACGTTCACGACCAATACAGTTGAGTCTGCGAATGCGCTTGTAGAGCGAATCAGTGACAGATACTCCGATATCGATGCGATCGGTGTTGCCGCTGCTGCTGTGGTCAACCGTGAGACCAACGAACTCCGGAACGTTGCGAACTGGGCCGGGTGGGACCTGACCCCGCTTGCTGACTCGTTTTCCGTTCCACTCGCGGTCGAAAACGACGCCGATGCGAGCGCGCTGGGACTGAAAATGTACGGTGATGTCGCTCCAGACGCGAACCTCGCGTATCTGACGCTCAGCACCGGTATCGGGGCGGGGATCCTCCGTAATGGCGAACTCATCCCCGGTGCTGAGGCCGGCTTCGTCAATGTGAACTGGGACGGTAAGATCCAGCACTCGGGGGTCAACGATCCCTGGGAAGGATATGCGTCTGGATCGCTATTCCCAAACCGCGTCCAGGAGTGGCTCGCGGACGAGGAACGAGACACACAACTCACAGGGAACGAAGACGCCAGAGCGTTTTTCGAAGCCGTTCGTTCCGGGGATCACGTCGCACGCGACTACTACACCCGGCTCAAACGAATCAACGCCGCTGGCATTGGGACGATCACGGATCTCTTCTCGACCGACCGCGTGAAGGTCGGTGGCGGCGTTGCGCTCAACAATCCAGCGTTGATTGACTATCAGAACGACCCATACACTCTCGAACCGGTCGACCTCGATGCGTACTGTATGACAGCGACGCCGGAGATCGAACTCACCTCGTTCGGTGTCGACCTCGAACTATATGGTGCCGCCGCCGCTGCAATCGACCGTTTCCAACCGTAACACCCCATCTAAAGAGTCCGATGGACACCGATACGACGGGCAATCTAATTATTGCACTAGTTTAGACACGAAAATCCAGCCGCTGGCAATTGGGAGGGAAATCACTCAGAGACGGGCCGAAACTCGAAGTCTGTCTGATTGGCAGGCGCCTCTTCTGGAACCTCTTTTTGATTGAGTGGCTCTGTAGTTTCGCTAGCCGCGACAGCTACGACTGCGTTATCTTGGTAGAAAGCGAAGAGACAGATTGGTTTGACATCCGAAATCCGCCTCTTCACCCGTGTTACGGTCGCTAAGTCTAAATCA
>NZ_JAMQOM010000016.1:0-42425 GCF_031624315.1 Haloarcula terrestris
GCGACGCCGTGCGTGCGCGAAGTTGGTACGGTGAATTTCGTGAACTTGTCCTGATGTGTGCAGTTCACAACATCAAGCAATCTCTGAAACAGTGAAATCAAGCTACGTCTGGCGATTCACCACGGCCAGCTGATTTTACATCGTCTTTGTCCGCCGAATATACCCACATATGGCACTCATCATTGTCGTAGACAAATGAAATCCGTTTTTTAGTGAACCCAAACGAGTATTCTGCATCTGAGATATCGCCATACCCGAATCTCCAGATCTCATCTCCTGCGACAGCGTAGAAGGCATCATCCAAAAATAGTATGAGAAAATTCAGATACTTGTCACTATCTGGTTGCGAGACACCGATTGTAGTTCGAGGGTTTCGTTTGTCACCAACCCTGATTCCTTGAACACCCGTTCTGAAAATGTAGTTCGCATTTTTAATACCATCCTCAACTTGTCCGTGTATGTCTTCATTATACTGAAATAGAAGATCGTCTATTTTCCGATAGTACTGGTTTTCTTTGATCTGCATTTCTAGTGATATTTCACCCGTATTTTGTATTTTTGTAGATTCATATTCAAACCGACCTCGATCCATCTTCAGAATGGCCTGAGAGTTTTTCGCACTAACATTGGAAAGAAAGAGACCAGATGATGCATTCCCACTAGTGACGGACAGCCGAACGCGATTATTTCCAAGCCAATCGAGACTCATAGCTCCAATATCAGCCATAGTTGGAGACAATACGGACAACGAGATGGTTTTTGTGGTGGATAGAATGCCAAAAGGAGACTTTGCGGTCATCTCGACTATTAAAAATCAGACTTACTTCTGCCCACAGCTCGGAATTAACTGCGCAACTGTGACAATATCTAGTAATCTATCTAACACAAGTCACAAATTGCGTAATGAAGTAAGGCTTAATAACAGAACTCAACAGTGCCGCTTCCCAGTCCTGGCCAAGCGGTACGTCGTTCGTGACGGCGAAGTCCTCCACGCGAACCTTAGGTTCCCCGACCCGATCGACGAGTAGAAGTAGTTACCGATACGGTTTTTTTATCCACAATAGAGGCTGAAACAGCCGGTGAGTAGAGGGACATAACTATCGGTCGGATCGTCTATGTCTCTATAGAATGGTAGGAACGAAGTGCTATATGCAGAGCAGGTATGTGGCACGTCGTGGTTGATCGATAAGGGCTGCTTACGTGTATATGAGACTTTCTTACTTTATCAGCCGATAATAAACACACTTTCACCTTGTCTCGCAACCGGATAGTCGGCTTGTTCCTTCTCGTTACACTCCTATTCGGGTCAGGGTTTCCTGCAGTGAAGACGGGCTTGTCGTTCATCCCGCCACTGCTATTCGCAGCGACTCGGAGCTACCTAGCCGCTACGCTTCTATTGGTATATGTCGGCATAACGACTGAGTACTGGCATCCTCGTTCACGACAAGACGTGACGGCGGTACTGGCTGGGGGGCTATTTCTGGTCGGGGGGACGGGTATCGGTTTCGTCGCCCAGCAGTTCATCACCGCCGGCGTTGCGGCAATCATCTTCAGTCTCGCTCCGATTATCACCGCGGTCCTCGCTTGGCCGCTTCTCCCCGCAGAGCGCCTATCGGGCCGGGACTATGCTGGCGTCGTCGTGGGCTTCGTTGGCATCGCCGTCGTCATCCGTCCCGACCCGGCGAGCCTCCTTGATCCCGAACTTCTCGGTAAACTGCTGTTCTTTGCTGCCTTGATCGTCGTCGAACTTGGCGCTGTCCTAATTCGGCGGAGCCGTCCGTCAATGCCAATCCCGGCGCTAACCGGGTGGGCGATGCTGCTCGGTGGAACCGTCCACGTGGTCATCGCACTCGCAGTCGGCGAGTCGATTTCGAACATCCAACTGACGCCGCTTGCAGTGGCTTTGGTAATCTATCTCAGCGTCTTCATCGGGGCCCTCGGACTCGTGCTGTATCTCGTGTTGATGGGCGAGATAGGTGCCTTGAAAGCGAACCTAACAACCTATCTCACCCCTATCGTTGCCCTGATAATCGGGTGGGTCCTCTTGGGCGAGCGTATCGATCCGCTGACGCTCACTGGATTCGGGATCATTATCGCCGGCTTTGCACTCTTAGAAAGCCGAGAGATCAGCTCCGAAGTCAAGAAGTATCGCGACGTGTTCCGCTGAAACAGTTCGCTGGTACGGCGGCGAGCCGGTCGGCGACGGCCACCTGCAGGGACAGTTCGCGGCCCTCAAAGACGTCATCGGCGATATGCTCGACAAGAGCGTCTTCACGCCGTCGACGGCGAGACAGTACCTGAAACGGAAGCTGGCCGAGCGAGTCGGAGACCGACAGGCGCTGCTCATTCCGACCGGGGAATCACCCTTCGAGAAGGCGAGCCTGAACCACTCCTAGTTCGATCTGCTTCGTGGCAGCTGCTGTTTTTCAGGGGCCGGAATGGGTGAGCCCCGCCATAGGCTCGTGATTCGATGACCTCAGACGACGACCCGTTCCACAACTGCGAGTTGGATCCTGAGACGATTCTCGGGACACACACCTTCGAAGACGTCCTGTTCACCGACGAGACGGAAACCTCGGTGAACGTGATCACCGGCGAAACACCGGCACATTCGCAAGCAACCGTCGAAGAAGCGAAAGAGTTCGCTGCGAGTATCGACACAGAGACGCCCCAGATCGCGCTCCCCGCATCCGTCGAGTCGCAGGTCGAAACACAGAGCAAGCCCTACACGGCGGCCGCATTCTTCCACTTCAAGGCAACTGGCTCGCTCGAACGCCACCGCGCCTACCACGCCGCCTACGAGGCGGACGCATTCGTCGTCGACTTCGAGGCCGACTACGAATCGGGCGCCCTCACCATCACTGTCGAACAAGCGGACGAGGCCTGAGAATCCGCCGTCACGAGGAGAGTTTTTTCGAGCGCCGGCGATGGGTGCCGGCGCACACGCGTCGGCGGTGATCGATGTCGACACGAAGTCAACTCCGATTCATCCAACGGAGCGAGACCGCAGGCGAACAGTCCGATACCGACCGCATCGCACAAATCTACCGACACTCGGACGGCTATCCCGACAGCGTCCTCCGTGACCTTGTCCAGCTGAAGGAGTTATTAGACGAGACACGAACAGAGCGCGGGCCTGCGTACGCCGCTGCCCAGTTCCTGTTCCTCGAAACGCTCTCGACGATGACTCTCTACGTGGATGAAGGTCGTGATCGGAGCATCCACGCTGACCAACTCTTGGATTTCCTCGAGCCGGACAATATGGAGCATCTTGACCAGCCGCTGTTCCTGCTGGGACACGGTGTCGAAAACCCGGCTGACGGGATCCACGGCGACGAGGAGTACCTCTACATCGTCGAACTCCCGACGCGGAACCCGTTTGATGAGCCGGCCAAGTTGACCGTCAAGGTGAGTGGACACTCCGCGTTCCCGCGCTGGGATGGCCCGACCGAGGAAGCCTCCGAGCGAGCAAGCTGGCAGTCCCACGGCCCGCTTGAGAAGGCACTCACAAACCTGGTTACTGGATAGTCCGTTCATCAACCTAAATCCAAAAACGTATTTATACGAGTGAGTGTTAAGGTATACACAAATGATTTCAAAGGCCGGACTCGCCGTGATTGACGCGCTGAGTACCGGTCGCGAGGCGATACCAGTAGACCTCGCAACGGAAACCGGGTATTCACAGGCACACATCTACGAGGTGCTCGATGACTTGCTAGACGCGGGGTTCTTGGTCGAATGCCGTGGGCCCAATAACCAGCGGCAAGTCCGTGTCGCGGACCACCCGGTCATTGAAGCATACCGGACGTTGCAGTCGGAACTCAGCCACGTTGAATGGGCCGACCTCCTCTCACCTGCTACCCTCCAAGTATGCTGGTTTCTCGACGAGCCCCGCCGAGTATCCGAGATTGCAGAGCGACTCGAGATTACTCGACAAGGCGTTCATAAGGCGCTGTCGCCGCTCAAACATCGGGCGATGCTGTCCCCGTCCGGCCCCGAGTATGCGGTGAGTGAGGACCTCGAACCGCTGCTGACGTTCGCTCAGGCCGTCGTGATCCATGAGCACAGATCACGAGCACGGGAGCTCGCGCCGAGTGCGACTGTCGAGTGGTGCGATCCGAAACACGCACTCGTCCGCGTGCAGACCACCGAGGATACGGACACGCTCCTAGACAGACCTGATTGGCAGGTCACTGGAATCGGTCGATTCGAGGAGTACGGGCTACAGTTCTTCCTCGCGGGGGAACCCGCGTTCTGGTATGCACCCGACGAGGAACTCACGCCCGCCGACGTAGTGTGTCACACCCTCGTCCTCGATAGCGGCTCCCGCCGCGTTAGCTATGCAATGCTGTTGATCGAAAAGTTGGACATCGACCAAGAGACGCTCACAGTCACTGCAACGTGGTACGATCTGGAATCCACGATCGCTGCGATGTACCGGGCACTGCAGGTAGGGGTTGAGGACTCGGACGAGCTCCCTGTCGTCCTTCCAAGTGAATCAGAATTTATGGCGCTCAAAGAGCAGTACGGAGTCGCATGACTGTATTCAAGGGTGGTGAGGCCATCAAAGAGTTCCTCGAGGAGTTCGACAGTTGGCTGTCGGAGTCCGTGACGGTGTATCTCCTCGGCGGATCTGCGATGACAGTTCGTGGGTTGAAAGACCAGACCGAAGATATCGATCTCGCAGTGGGTGTGGTGTCCGAGTTCGAGCACGTCCACCAGACGCTCACATCTGAAGGATTCACGGTTGTCGATGAACCTACGGAGTCGTTCGAGGGCGTCGGAAAAACCGTCGAACTACATCACGAAGATCGCGGGTTTCGGATCGATCTCTTCGAACGGCAGATCGTCGGGAAAGTCTGGATCACCGATCGGATGCATGACCGGGCCGAAGAGTTCTGGACCGGGCATTGTGTAACCGCGTTCATCCTCTCAGATGAGGATATGTTCCTGCTGAAAGCAGTCTCCGGCGGGGACCTCGCGAGTGGCCGTCGACGCGACATCGATGATATGCGGAAATACGCCCAGCGTGGCCTGGACTACGAATCGATTCTGGCCGAGATCGACGAACAGCGGCCATTTAACACCGGATCCACGGAAGCACAACAGATCCGTGACCGTTCACATCCGCTGTTCACGGTCGAAATGGCGGTAAACTCGCTTTCGGGACTGCCAAACACATTCACCTCCCAGATCACGGAATTTGCTACGGAGTTCGAGGTGGAATACACTGTTCTGGGAGCGGTCGACGACGGTATCGACACCGTCGACGCCATCCGGGAGCGAGTCCTTGCGAATGTGCGAGCACTGTCGGACGACCAGGAGGACCCCGTCGACGACGCGATTGAGCGACTCGTTGCAAAGCAGGTTCTCAAGCACGACGGGGATACGATTCGACTTCGGTAAGCAAGCACTCCAGCCGCGGTTGGTGTTTTTCCGTCGCGCAAGGGGTGCGGGACGGCCCGCCCGTTCCGACCCAAAGATGAGTTCCTAGAGTATCTCGTCACGGTCGGCCTCGCGGACGATGCAGCCGAGCTTCGTAGCGTTCATCGAAGACGGTGGCCTTGATCATCGCTTCAAGAGTATGTTTGGCCACTGGTCCGCATCAGCCGAGGATATCGAGACACTACTCCATTTTCTCAAGCGGCAACAGAAGTGACGAGGGCGACACTCAGAGGTCGATAGACCACCTTGGCTGAAGTGGCGAACAAGCGGTGAGTAACCACTATCTAGGGACTCGGTTTGGTGTGCCTGTCAAAGCCCGGTATTGGATAGCCCACACGACAGCCAACTGACTGCTAGTTAGGAAGTCCCACCGGGCCCTTCACCCGATCTGTGCTGGAGCCACCTCGTGCACGCGACCTCACTCGCTCCTACCGGCAACTGAGTGACGAGAAAACCATGCTCACGCAATGGCTTTGCATCAGCAGAATCCGCGGGTTAGTCTGGTTGGGTATTGAGAGCGCTGGAGTCCTGGTGTGTGTTGATGTGGGCCAGCCGGCCCGAGAGAAACCGGGCTGGGTGACTGGTGGACCGTCCCAGCGCGCGACGCCACGGACAGACTCGCGATACTCGTCTGTCGTGTCCTCGGTCGCTGGTGCTCACGAGGACGACGGGACGCTGCGCTCGGCGCGGTCGCGCGCCTCACGCCGGTCCATCGTGCCTGCAGTGGCGGGCGCGATCCCTACCAAGCATACAAACCTAACAGACCTGTTAGCTGATTTCGCTCACATCTCGTTACCTACTCTGGCCCATCCCATGTAAGCCGGTCAACAGTTGGGAACTCAGCTTTCGCTGTCTGTGGTGGGTTATAATATCTGGACTGGACATCATAGTAGCCGAATTCAGGAGGGATACGGGCACACGCCGTTGCCAGGTTTTCATCCGCTGTATGGGTTATTACACGAATTCGGGCATTCTGGTCGAATAAGCGAACTGCCAACGCGACCAACGCCGCATCCCGCCAGTTGTTCGTCTCCGGATATTTGCTTTGCTGGTTGAGAAAGGCATCTGCAACGAACCGGGCTTTCTCAACCGCCCCAGCGGTACTATCAAAGTCTTCTGTTCGGTCACCTGGCAGCGGGGTAGCTACCCGAAGCCACCCCTCTTCGATAGCCGTATCGAGGTACGGATTCGTCGGTGAATCCCCACTCCCAGTATCCGCCAACTCGTGGTAGACTGCTGCTGGCACCCAGATTTCGGTTCCAGCTTCTTCAACAGCACTCTTGAGCGATTGTAGTCGCGGACTGGGATGCTTTCCTAAATTCCGAAACATCACCGTGTCCGCAATGTTCGCCGTGTATCTCCTCGTCATTCGGTCTACGTGTCGGTCAGTTCTTCGAGGAGATCGCTGTCGTCCTCATCGAAATCACCCGGTGTGTACGTCGTCGGAGCCGATTCGCTGTCACCGAGGTCAAGAATCGAATAGAGAGCTTCAACAAGGTCATACGCGATTCCAGGCGAAAGATCCGTGAGACTCGCGATTTGACGGATTGTGACATCGCCCTCACTGTGCTCCTTCACAAGATCGTGTGCTAGCGCGAATGTGACAATACCGTGGTCTTCAAGAACTCGCTCGATTGCTGGATATTCGTCTTTGTGTGCGATCACTTCGATAAGTTCCGGGGTGATAGAGACCTCGGTCTCGCGGACCGTTAACGTCAGTTCGAATTCTTCAGCAGTGTACACAGCGGTACCAGTATCCTCAGCAACCTTGCTGACAAGGCCTGCCTGTTCCAGTTTATGCAGGTAGTCGTACACCGTCTTTTTCGAGACATTCATTGCTTCGACGAGTTCGGGGCCTGTTGTGCTCTCTGAGCGTTTAATCGATGTATAGAGGGCAGCAAGGGACGGGTTCTCGAGCAATTCTGTGAACGTCGGAATCCCGGTGATCATCCCCGGGGTATCTCCCGTGTTTCGAACGTGTTCTGTATCGTAGCTCATTTTGTATAGTGTTACGAAACTAGAAACCATAAGCGTTTGCTACGGGCATGGGACGCTGTCGTGTTCACGGCGAAGATACTGCCCGTTTGCTGAAGGATATCCACCCCGGTCCGTTCGCAAAATCTGAAGGATCCATTTGACTAAGCTACGTCTTTCTCCTCTCGAATCTGTATGATCGACTCAAAGCCCGAAACATCAGCAAATCTGTCTCTGATCTCCACCTCACTACCTTAATTCAGCGAGAGAATCCCGTCCTTCCCGCGAAGGACGAGTGTTCCGACGCTCAGCCGGAACCGAGGACTGAGCAGGGCGGGAGTGAATCGCGTAAGGTCTGGTGAGAAACCGCCGCGTTACTGCCGGTTGTGAGTCTCCAACGGGGGTGATCAAGTTCTACTTTCACTGTGGTTGGCTGACATTCAAGTCCCGAGCGAACGTCTGCTGGAACGGCTGATGAAGCGCACCAACACGTTCGCCGTGCGCCCACTCTCTGACGATGGAGAGCAGGTGCTACGGGGCCTGTTGGACGCTTCCGCCGCTCTCTGGAACGAAATCAATTACCAGCGCCTCATGCGCTACAACGACGAGGACGGTTTCGAGGGCGACGTGTGGGACGCCGACACCGGAAAACTCGAAGGCAAGTACAAAGGCGTTCTCGGCGCCTCCACCGCCCAGACCGTGCGCCGAGCAAACAGTGAAGCGTGGCGGTCGTTCTTCGAGAACAAGAAGGCGTACCACGACGAGTCGAACACGTCGGTAACGGAACACCCGGAACCGCCGGGCTTCCGTGGCAACGGGGACGACGGACGTGTTCTCAAAGGCGTCGTCCGAAAGGACGCATACACCGTCGAATGGGGCGACCGGTCTCGCCTTGAGATAGTTGTCGGAGAACAACTCCGAGACAGGCACAACAGCCCGAAAAGCCGCCTACGGTTAGAAATCGTGGGCGACCCGAACTGGCCTGACTATGAGGACCAAAGCCGCCTTGAACTGTGGTACGACGAGACTGATAGCACTTTCCGAGCTTCGCAACCCGTGACGATTACTGATACACGGGTGACTCCACTGGCCGCAGAGACGGCCGCTCTAGACATCGGTGCAAACAATCTGGTCGCCTGTACCACGACGACCGGCGAGCAATATCTGTACGAAGGCAGTGAGTTGTTCGGGCGATTCCGTGAGACGACGCGAGAAATCGCCAGATTGCAGTCCAAGCTACGGGAGGGGCGATACAGTAGCAAGCGCATCCGGCGACTGTACCGCAAACGGACCCGTCGCCGCGACCACGCCCAAGAAGCACTCTGTCGTGACCTGCTGGAACGACTGTACGTCGAGGGCGTGGACACGGTGTATATCGGTGGGTTGACCGACGTACTCGAAACACACTGGTCAGTCGAGACCAACGCCAAGACGCACAGCTTTTGGGCGTTCAAACAATTCACCGAGCGACTGGCGTGTACCGCTGGAGAATACGGTATCTCGGTGGAAGTGCGGTCGGAAGCGTGGACCAGCCAAGAGTGTCCACAGTGCGGTTCGACAGACCGAACGACACGGCACCAGGACACGCTCACCTGTCCGTGTGGGTTCGAGGGGCACGCCGACCTCACGGCGTCAGAGACGTTCCTGAAGCGGCACACAGAAAAAGCAGTCAGGCCGATGGCACGGCCCGTGCGGTTCGAGTGGGACGACCACGAATGGTCGGAGTCACCACACTCCCTCGCGAGGGAAAGTCCCAAAGAACAGCGCACAGACCCGAGTACCGTCCACCGTGACGGGAATGTTGCTTCCGGGGACTCTTAGACCGGTTGAGACTCCCACGGAGGAAACCGCGCCGTTTACGGCGCGGAGGATGTCATGGCTGTGGAGCTGTTGACTAGCGACTTCCGTACGCTTAGCGCGGACGGAGCCGGTTCGCCCCTGTATCGGAACGAACAGAAACCAGTCGGCCGCGAGCCTGGCACCCCGCACTCGCTTCCCACTGTGTACTGAGCGAGTACTGGGCAAAGGCAGGCGGCAATCCCGTGTTCCCCGACCCCTGACGGGTAGTCCGTATGGGGGCCGAGTTATGCGGGTGAGAGTGTCCGGCTGTCGCCGGATTGCGTCGAACTCTCGTATTCGAAGCCGACGTGGATCCGGCAGTTTGCGCCCGGTCTCTTCGCACGCTGATCTTGTAGGCACTCGCCGAACACGGGACCCACGGCTAAGCGAGAACGAACACGCCGCGGGGTGAGGCGAGTGATGATCATCGTGTTGAACTCTTCCAGTTTGAGGGGTATCTCGGAAGTCAGTCCAGAATATCGTGGCAATCGTATTAAAATTAGTCGGGGTGTGTTACCAACGCTCACAGTATAGACAACCGAATGCCGAACTCAGATTGTTGAACGACGGACCACCGCCCACTTGTGCTGTTTCTCGACTCAACGGGTGATACATCGCGGAGTGTTTTCAGGAGAGCGTACAGAAACTATTTGACGGCCCGATCTGAGCTCCAAGAGTCTGTATTCCATTCTCACCGATATACTTATTAATAAATCGGTGGAATTGGAATCTATGAGGGAAGCGGAGCTACGGGTTATCGACTGTTTGCGGGATCAGTCCTACTCGGTTGGCGAGTTGGCCGATGCGATCGACAAAAGTCAGAGCTGGACCTCGGAGGTCGTTGGCGACCTCGAAAACGCCCATCTTGTGGACCGAACGGATGGAGTCCAATTGGCCACCACGTACGAAGCGTCACTGCTTGCTGAGCTCCTCGACCGCTACGCACTCGAGAAAGTGCTGACAGGGACGAAAGAGGACATTTTGAGTGCGCTGCTTAGCAGCCCAAAGACGATTTCGGAGTTACAAAGGCAGGGCTTCGCCAAATCTACGCTCTACAAGCACTTGAACGAGATCCAGGAGACCGGCGCGATCGCACACACGGACGACGGGTATGCCATCACCGATGACACGCTCCGGTCGTTTCTCAAAGCCAGAACCCGAACGACACCGTTCGAAACCGAATACCGCGCGAACGGTGACCGAATCGTCGCGACGAGCAAGGACACTGTCGATGGGATGCCGACTGCGTTCTCGGCGTTCACTCGCTACGGTGTTGACTATCACCCAGCGAAGACCTACGTCTATCCAGGTGATCGCTCGCTGGGACTTGAAGAGGTTCTGATCCATGCGGTGACCGTCGCTGAGACCAAGAAACAGATGGCCATGGCTGGCGTATTCTATCTGACGCACCGCGCGACCCTCGACGCCAGCGACCTGTGGCGGCTCGCAAACAGGTGGCAGTGCGTCGAGAAATGGGCTGACCTCTTTGCATACATCGATCAGCGGGAGGTCCAACACGATGAGCTCTTTCTCCCGTGGGCGGAATTCATCGATCTCGCGAACGACTATGGGGTCTACCCACGCGGCCAACATCCGGAAGATAGCCTTCGACGGGGGCTCGGAGAGCTTGGAGACCACCTGGAGACGCCTGTCGACGTGTATCTGCTCGGGGGTGGCAACCTCATTCTGCGTGGGTTAAAAGATTCGACGAAAGACGTCGACCTCGTCGTTGCGGACGGACAGACGTTCTTTGTAATCGCCGAATCGCTCCAGGACCTGGGATACGAGGAGCGTAGTGACTTGGAAGCGGCGTACAACCAGCTCGATCCCAGTATTGTGCTGGAGAAGGAAGGGTTTCCGCGCTGGGATATTTTCGTGGAGGCGGTCGCCGGCCAGCTCCAGTTGACGCCGGCGATGATTGAGCGGTGCGACCAATCATTCGAGTACGGCAATCTCCACGTACATCTGCTCTCGCTGACCGACATCTTCGTGTTCAAATCGATCACGGAACGCGAAGGAGATCTCGAAGACGTCGCACTGATCGCCAGACAGGCCGACCTCGACTGGAAGAGCATCTTCCAAGAGATCAAGACCCAGGAAAATCGCACTGGCCAATTCTTCTCGTTTGCTGTGCTCGATACGCTCGATGTCCTCGACGAGCGGCACAATATTGTTTCGCCAATCACGGACCGGCTCGTCTCGTACTGTCTTGAGAACGCATTGCTCGTGTCGCTGGAGGGCCCAAAAACGATCGAAGACCTCCGAGAAGAGCTGGACTTCCCCGATCATCAGATCTACAACAAACTCCGGAAGCTTGAGGAGGAGGGGCAGATCACCGTCGACCGCAGCGGTCGGCTCAATACGTACCAGCGAGCTGAATCAACTGACCGTTAACGCTACACCACGATTATACTTGATGAGTGAGTCGACGACATATGGACCTGGAGGAGGCCGTCGATTACCTCGCCGAAGAATTTAATCTTGAGCGGAGCGAGCATGTCCGCGAAGTTGGCCAGTCTGTGGCTGATCTTCGGGACTAACAAGAGGCTATTGCCCGCTCTGAGGGCTATACTCACTCATGATCAGGATTCGGTCGGATCCAGCGTGGCTGGCTCCACGTTGATCCGGAGGCGATACGTACTGTCGGGTGATCCGGTGTCGGATAGCGTCGGGTCCAGCAGAGAGTACCCACTCGTGTACGACTCGACGAGGACCTCGCGGGTGGGAAGATCGATCCCGACTTGGTCGGCGAGGTAGACGATTCGCTTGGTCGCTGTTCCGTTATCGAGTCGTTCGAGGTACTCGCCGACGGTGTCCCAGGCACAACCCTGCTGGTCGGCGGTTCGCATCGCGGATGCGAGCTCTCGAAGGCCACCAGAGAATTCGGGATGGTCCGCACAGTCGACCAGTGTTTTCTCTAAGTCGCTGACCTGTACGGTCGTCCCATCGAGGGACGTCGGTTCAAAGCCGAAGAACTTCCCCTCAGTGACTGTCGTGACGCGGTACGGAACGCCGTGGATCTCCCGGCTTTGGGCTCGGGTCGGCGTGACGACGTAGACCGTCCGAGGGACCTGTTCGGTCAGCCCGTGGTGGCTGAGGGCACTGTCGTAGCCGATGTACATCGGTGCAGCGACGTGGGCAGCGATGAGGTACTCGTGCGTTGTGTACACGCCTTCCTCACCGGCAGTCAGTGGAATAATGAGATATGTGCCCGGAAAGAGCCGGTCGAGCCAACCTTTCTCGGTGAGGCGGGAGGTAATCTCTCGGCCCGGTATCTCGGATAGACACTCCTCGATTTTGTGTGGCCGCAGGCGGGTGGCGGCCAGACAGGGCTGCTGGGAGGTGATATCTCAAATGGGAGAAATTCGCTGTCCACGCTGCAAGAAGACGTTCCAGACCAAATATAACCCCGAACGGTTTCGCGCTGGGTCATTCTACGACGCAGAGCGCGATGAGGAGTACGATCAAGTCTGTGAGGGCTGTCACCGAGAACTGACAGACAAGTAAGCCGGGTCTTCTACTCCGCAATTTTTTCGCCAACTGGGTCAGGGATTGTCTCCAATTCCGTCTTCAGTAGTCGCTCTCGCTCGTCGGTATGCGTATCCTCTTCGATCAGGAAGGCTTCGACGGTTTCCCGATCACTGTGATACTGGATTGCTGTCTCGTATCCATACCGAGTGTTCACGCCTGGTGCTGACCAGTGTATGATACGCACCAGAAACTCGCGATCTTCCCACGTCTCAATCTCGACTGACCGCGGTGCATCGAGTTCTCGTCGAGCGATGTCGATCACTTCGTCGACGACCGGCCCGATCGTTTCGATGCTCGGAATCTGACGCTCGTCGGATAGCTGTTGCTCTGGAGAAAAGTGTGGCTGTGACATGAGAACGGTGCGATTCAGACTTGGCCGTCATCGCTCAAAAAGCTCCGGGTCGGGGTGGCTCCAGCTGGCACACGTCGAGGTACTAGTCCCATGGAGTGTCGGATAGATCGCAGGCGTGGGTCTGTCGGCCCGGGAGGAACCAAGGCTGGATGGCTGGTGGCCCGTCCCAGCGCGCGACGCCACTGACAGACTCGCGATGCTCGTCTGTCCTGTCCTCGTTCGCTCCTGCTCACGAGGACGACGGGGCGCTGCGCTCGGCGCGGTCGCGCGCCTCACGCCGGTCCATCGTGCCTGCGGTGGCGGGCGTGATCCCCGCCGGGAATCGGCCGGTTCTCGGCTGAATGCTACACTAAATTACGATACTCAAAGAATGAGAACACATGGCGTATTGTAACTGTTGGGAATCGGATACAAAGCTCCGGACAAAGTGGTGTGGTCGCCGGCCGGTGACTGTCGGGTTGTGCGCCACGAGGGGCCGAAGTGAGCGAGGGTCGAGCGTGGATCTGCCAGCGCTGGCTCAACTCGAGTGTGGTCGTGATCGGCGTGGCCCTGGACGTCCGTGGCCGGCGACGTGCGTGGCACAGTGGATTCGCATGATGCTCGGTGGGGCTGGCCCGTCGTGTGCAGTCCCAATCGGACTCCAAGAAGCGAGACAAGACATATCTGTTCTCCAATAGTTATTGCCGAGGCTTGAGTAGGCAGCCTTCACTCTATCCGAGGCCCGCGATGCGCCACCGGTTCCTATGTTCTATTGCTTATGTATTGTTGTTGCCGGCATTCGTCTCGCGACTGAATCACTGGAGGACAAGATAAAGAGTGTAACTAATCGGGGGTTCCGGTGAATTATACCCACGTCGTCTTGCGATTTAGTGTTAGTTCAGTCGAGGGTGGTAATTCACTGCCGGTAATTCAAACCGGGCGAAAACCGCCGCAGTCTTGCGATTTCAGTGATGTAATAGTAGCAATAAAAAGAAGTGTGAAAATATGATAGAACTGAGGATGGACGTTCTTGGTATCCACTCTTACCGGCGGAGTAGAGAGAATCACAGTCGCAGAACAGCACAAAAGTATTAGATATTCTAAACACAGAAACGAGTTCACAACGGCAGATTACATGAACTCAGATACGTCGCGCCCCTCCTCTCTTGACTCAGTTTCGTCCCGCTCTTCAGTCTCGTTTGAGTCTCCCTCTGCATCTGATTCAGTGGGTGATTCACCGCCTTCCTGCTCGGCAGATTCCGCCCCACCTATGCTGGGGTCTGGATCCGACTCAGAGAAGAGTCCCCCAGTGTTGTCGTCAGACTGCTGGTCGTGATCGACACCGTCGTACTCACCTTCTGAATCTGATAGGTCTGGGTGGTCTGTGTCCGGGGACGTGACGGCAGTGTTTGCTGTTGTCTGGTCAAGTGGGTCGCTCGAATCGTCGTCGCCCAACCCGTCTGTCGCGTCGACGGTCGTCTCGACTTCGGGGTCACGATCCGGCCACCTGTCTCTGGACTCATCGTCGGCGTCCTCACCAACTGACCCACGGAGTACATCGTCAAGTCGCGCCCGAGTGAACGAGAACCAGCTGTCACTCTCTATGTCGGTGTTGTCCTCAGAGGGTTCCGGCTCCGAACTGCCCGGCGACTCCGCACCCTGTGCCGGGAGGCTATCGCGAACATCCGCCAGTTCGTAGGACTGCCCGTGGACCCACGTCGTCCGAGAGACAGCAACGCACTCTCCGGGCTGGAAGTCTCGGAGCAGGCCAGATGTGACCGGCGTTTTGTCCTTCTCTCGGTAGGTGTCCCGTGCTTGTGTCCGTGGGTTTGCGCCGCGCCCCTGGTGACTCATCGAGACCATCTCGGAACGGTCATACTGCCGACTCTCGCCAAGTTCGTCCAGGATGAAGTCCGTCGACTCTCTGTCACCCGGACCGAAGTAGACTCCTTGCGGGCAGTTGCCGACAATCCCAGAGATGGTACTGTAGGTGTCCTTGAGCTGGCCAATTGTCTGTACGCCGACCAGTGCCCGAGCCTTGTGCTTCCGACCTCGGGCTGTAAGGTTCGTCACCTGAGTAAGCGCCGGCAACGCGTCAATCTCGTCGAGGATGTGGACCGTCGGGTTTGAAGCGTTCATCGCGTAGCGGATCGACCAGTCTACGAGCAGTTGGTACATCGGCCCGAGCGTTTCCAGTTCTGTTGGGTTCGAGTCAATGACGAGGACCCTGCCTTCAGGGTTCTCAATGTACTCTTGCAGGGAGAATTCTCCGTACTCTCCGAAGTCGCCAGTGAAGACTGGGTCGACGTTCTCCTTGATCGTTTGGTAGACGTTCTGTGCGCCTTTGCCCTTGTCAGGGTCAATATGGCCCGAGTCCAGTCGGTCGAACTCATCAAGAGCCTCCTTCAGCGCGATGTGGCCTTCATTGAGCAACGAGACGATATCGGCGTGACAGAGCGCGTGACGGCGATTGTTCTTTTTCGCGCTGAGATGGAGGTACATCAGCATCTCCGCGAAGGTCTGTTTGGCGGGCCGGTGGAACGGGTCGTGGCCATCAGCCTCGCCGAAGATCGCGCCGGCGACCTCACGAAAATCCGACTCCGAATCGGCGTCCTTGAAGAGATTCCAGACTACGTCGCTATTTTCGTGGCGGATGCGCTGAACGTCGAAGCCCAGCCCCTCATAGAACACTTGAAAGTCCTCCCCAGTATCGTGGGCGATGACCGCCGTGTTACTGTAGTACGGGAACTGGTAAGCCAACAGCTTCATCATCGACGTCTTCCCCGACCCGGTCTCGCCCACGACGGCTGTGGAGACATCTTGATCGAGCGTGAACGGCATCTCGGCCTCTTGGTGTTCGTGAGAGATCTCTTCCAGCGGGACGACGGACTCCCCGTCGTCGTGATCCCATCGGTTCATCGCGAGCATTTCCGGTGACGTTCGGCGTAGCAGTTCCCCGGAGAACACGATACCGATTGAGATGGCATACAGGATCACCGTGATCGAGTACGAGACCATCGGCAACGATAGCCCGGGCACGGTGAAGTCAGCGAACAGTGTCCCCACTGAGATGGCAGCCAGAACGTGCGCGAACGGGAACAACAGCGCTGCGCTGGGAGTCTGGACAAGCACGTCGTAGAAGAACGCCGCGCTGATGAGTCCGAACCCGAGGTAGATGTAGCGCCACGCCCAGAACCGCTTCGGAAGGACCTTGTCACTATCGACGATCATCGGCGGGAACAGCAGCATGAACCCAGCCCAGACGAACCCGACGACGTTGTCGTACTTGAGACTATTCGGAACCTCGCCGGAGCGTTGTCCTGGTGGTGCAGAGGAACTAGAACTCACTGCCACCACCCACGCTTGCGTTCGGGGTCAGCTTCGGGTTCGAGGGCAACTTCGGCGTCATCGTCGCGTAGTTCCTCACGCCGTTCTGAGAGTGTCTCAGTTTGCCGCTCATCGCTTGCTTTCTCAGCCGTTGGCTGTCCGACGTCTTTCTGCTGACTCTTCTCAGTCGTCCTCTTGAGGGCTTTTTCGGCTTCGGGGTTCAACGACAGTTCTGCCTCGTGGTACTGCTCCCGTGCTTCTTCATCCACGACCCGGCCAATGTCATCCGGGGCGTCGCGAGCAGCAGTCGTTGGGTCCCTCGTCCGGGAGGGCTCTTCATACGCGGTCGCTGCTTGTTCGCGCAACTGTCGGATATCTTCCCGATCCATCTCCAACTCTGCGCGCTCGCCAGTCGCCGCGATGTGTGCGTGGGGAAACTCTGTGTCTCGGTGGACCCCATACACGTAGTCAGTCGTCGGCTGCTGGGCAAACTCACTGTTCATGAAGTCCCGAGTGTTGGCACGGACTTCTTCTGGCGAATATTGTCCCGTGGGATCAGGGGAGACGATCATGTGCCGCTGGAATCCGAACTCTCGGCTCTTGTCGACAAACCGATTCACCTCTGGATCGGACAGTTCTCGGCCAGCGGGATTCCGTAGGTCAACTGTCGCTCCGGCGTCCTGTTCGCGATCACGCTGAATGTAGTCGACGAGGTTCCCTGCACCACCTTCTCGGTAATCTGTTTTCAGCATCATGCGCTCTCACCTGCCGATTCAGCAGCAGTCGAGGCATCTGACTCAGAGTCGCCTTCGGCTCTCGATTCGAGACCCGGATCTTGTCCGACGTGTTCACCAGCAAATTTCAGCGCAAGCCGTCGCTGCTCAGCTGAGTAGTCATCTTGAAGCAGTTTCCAGATCGCAATGGTGTATGCTGTTCTGACCTCCTGAATGGTCTTCACCTCTTCCATTGTTCCAGACTCAAACTCCGCTACCAGCTCTTTCACCTCGCGCTGTGCCTCTTCCAGCAGTAGATCTATGCTCGTGTCAGTGTTGTACCGACGATACTGGTTCTCCCCAGTTTCCCGGTCAATGTGTTCCTCAATAACCTCGTGTCCGTATTTCGAGGTAGATGTCCCCGCCTCGTCAGCCAACTGATCAAACCACTCTTTGTACGCTTCGGTGGTGTAAATCTGGAGTAGAGTGTCTCTCTCAGTCATTCCTGACCCTCCTTGTTTCGGATGCTTTCAACCTCTTCTTGGACTTTCTCCGACGCTCCTTCCATCGCAGCAGCGCGCTTGTCTGCCGGGAACTCAGAGGAAATTAAGTCCCACAGAGCGACCGAGTAGAACAGTTCCTGATCCGTGTCAATGTCTGTTGCTCCGTCAACCTCTGCTGCGACAATATCTGCTAAATCATCAAGTTCCGACTCAAGATTCAATTCGTTGGCTCGTTGCTCCTTCAACTCACGATCAATGCGCTGTTCCGTAGCCTTCAGAACGTACTCCGATGGCTTTTCATCTGCTTTCTGCGCCTGCTTTACAACCTGTTCTCCCTGTTCTGGGTTCAATCGAATCGAGATGACGTTACTCATTTGAATTCTCCGTAGTGTCGAACTCCAAATCAGTCTCTGGTTCGATACCACCATCAGCGATAACTGCATCCGGCTGTGCCTGGTCAAGTGCTACAGACACCACGTCCACCAACTCGTCTTCACTGAGTCCATTGAGGACGTGTTCAGCCTGCTCAGGCGACAGTCCGTGGTTGGTTAGCTCTTGCTCAACTGCCTTCGAGCGTACGAACTCTTGGAAGTCAGCAGCGCGAGAGTCAACCTCGTGAGCAACAACGTCGAGCGTATCTTCCGCGTCAGCGTCGAGGTCAATAATCTGCTTCTCTTCCCACGACGTCTTGATCGTCAGCGGGTAGTCACCATGTTCGTCGACGCGAACCAGTGCTTGCGAGTAGCCCTGGCCGTCACCCAGTGACTCTTTCCCAGCTTCAGCGTGCTGGATGTAGGACTGCTGTTCGCTCGTCAGTCCAGCGCTTGTTGCTGTCTCGTCGCCTAGCTCTGGCTCACGGTGATGGACCTTGATTGGGCACATCCCCGCGATTTCCTCAGCGGCTCCCTTATCCTCGAACTCCGAGAGCGTCTGGGACAGCATCACCAGTCGCAGTCCAGCATGGCGCTGGTGCCGAGCAATCTGGTTCAGCGACTCTAGATTTGCGTCGTCGTTGAACAAGTAGTGAGCTTCGTCAATGATGATCTCGACCTTCTGCTCCATATTCTTGGCCTGCTGGTACAGCGTGCTCAGAAGCAACTGCATGATGAACGACTGCTTGCCAAGGCCACTGCCCGATCCTTCGACCTGCTGAAGGTCCAGATACACTGCCTTGCTGCTGTCGTCAATCAGCCGCAGGTCCGACTCTTTCGAGAGGTTGCCGAAGGTACTTCCCGGGCGGAACGGATGCAATGCAATCGAGAGCTCGTTTGCGTACTGCTGAATTTTCTCCCGGGAAGATTCCGTCGTCGCTCCCGGGAACATACCCGGCTCTTCTTGGAGGCGGTCAACCACTTCCAGGAAGTCACTCAGGTTGGGTGAGTTCTCCGGCGTATGTGTCGCTGGGTCCGCTGGGTCGATCTCGGACTCGAAGAAGATTGTGTCGATCAGGAATGTGATCAGCCCGCTGTGCATCTCTAGATCGACATCCCGCGACTGCAGGAAGTTCTCGATGACGCCGTAAACTTCGTCTTTCTTGGCTGAGACGGGCTGCATATCCGGGGATTGTTCGAGCACATGCGGCGGCGTCGGGTGCATCTCGCACGGATTTAGCGGCGTCTCCCCGCTGATTGTGATTGTCTTTGCATCCAGCATCTGCGCGCTGCCGTGCATATCCCCAACCGGGTCGATGTAGATCTGCTTGACGTCCGACCGCTTTTTCAGCATCCGCATCGCCCGGGCCTGTGTACCATGTGTCTTCCCACCGCCGGGCATCCCAGTTACTAGTTCCGAGTGGCCGGTTTCCAGCGCCCACGGGTCGATCAACAGCGAGGAATCGTTGTGCCCGTGCAGTCCGTACTCGATTCCGTTGTCCATCCGGAGGTAGTTCGACGAGAACGGGAACAGCGACCCGAGGGCATCCCCAGTCATCGATGAGAGCCGGTTCTGGCCCAGCTCGTTGGCCCCGATCGGTGAGACTGTCACCAGTCCTTCTTCCTGCCGGCGGGTCGTTCGTTTGACCCCGCAATTAGACGGTGAGTCCCGCAGCAGCGTTTCGAGCCGGTTCGTTTGCTTGCGGAGTTCCTCTTCGGTCTCTGCAGTGAGCCGAACGAACACCCCAACACGGAACAGCGACGTGTGGTTGCGACGGACCATCTGCCGGATGTACTTCGCCTGGTTGACCTCCTGTTCGATATCTTCCGCTTCAAGCTTTCCCTTGTCGTTTTGCAGCATCTTCAGTGACGAGATCCACTCTTTCATCACCGATACTGCTGCATCAGAATCGTATGGGTCAATGTGGATTGAGACATCGACGGCAAGCTCCGTATCCAGCAATAGTTGCTCAAGCATCCCATTGGTCGGATGCTCGGGATACGTCTCGATCCAGAAGCAGCGCGTGTACGTCTCCTGATCGATGAGTGCGTGGTCGGCTGCCCACTCGATATCTGTCGGCGCGACCAGCGACCGGTGGTTCTCTCCGGGCCTGTGCAGTTGGGAGACGAAGTCAGTCTCATCGACCTCGTAGTCGGTCCCGCCAACGTCGTCGGTCTCCATGCCCTCCGCAGCGTCGTGGGCTGCAGCACCGTCGCCGTGCTTAATGAGTTCCCGTGCGGAATACGTGACTGGCGAGACTGAGGCCGCCGCTTCATACTCGCGTTCCGACCGGGTTTCACAAGCCCAGTAGTCCTCGGTCAGGTGTGCCAGTTCGTGGGGACTAACCGAGCGGCTACGACACCGATACAGGTTATTGACTGCCCTATCGACGGTCCCGAGCCGGTCGTGGAGTTTCTTGGCCTTGAACTCCTCTTGCTCGGCCTCAGTTAGCGTATCGCTGTCGAATCGAGCAAATAGTCGACCAACGACTGGCATCCCGGCCATGTAATCAGCGATGGAGTCATTGGTCATCTGGAGGTCATGAATATCATCGTCGGTGACCCAGACGACGATGTAGTACTTGCGCTGGATCTCAGTCTCGGTCTCGACGGTGCCGCTGTCGTCGGTGTAGCGGTTGATGAACTCTGTCAACACCCCTCGGAAGATCGGGTGACTCTTCGCGTCGGGATCTTCGAGTCGGTCGATGTGGGATTCGATATGGGACTCGTTGTCGACCTCGGTCGTCGTGACGTGGAGTTTCGCTCGCCCAGTCAGAGATTCTGACAGGCGTGTGAGTGATGTGACGGCTTTGTCCCACTTCTCGTCGTCCTGCAGCGCCATATTGGCGGGTTCGACCTCGACCGCGCCGACGTACGCTCCGTCGACGCGCTCGATGCCGTGGGGCATGATCCGCTCAAGTCGCGTGACTTGGCGACTATCCTGATTGCCATTGTCGTGAGTGTAGTGGCGCTTTTTGACAAGCCAGAAGAGTCTGACCCGCAGCCACTCCGTCAGCCGGTAGTGATCCGGCCGGACTTTGTGGAGGATGTAGAGGAATACTTCGCCAAGCGCTGCTAGACCCAACGCTGGGAAGAACAGCGCTGCTGGCACGAATGGCATTCCCATGGCAACGAGGAAGCCAAACGGCGGGATGAGGAACAGAATGAGTTCCCCAAGCGTGTAGTCTCCCCAGAAGTTGGTTGTATCTCCAAGAGATTCGTGGATGATGTTCGTGTTGTAGTCTTCTTGTGAGTCAGCCATTAGTTATCGTCCTCTGAGTATGTATCTGGCAGGCCATCTCGGTACACATCCGGCCCTAATACATCGTCATCAGTTGCAAACACGTCCTTGAGCGTGTCATACGAGTCGGACCCATCGGTGTCGGTATCGGTCCCGTTTTCGTCGAAGTCCTCGTCGGAGAACGGCGGGTCGACGTCAGACTCGTAGACTCTGGTATCGCCGGAGTTGATCTGTGACTGGCGCTCACTGATTGAGTCGCCGTCAGATGGACTAGTTCCAGCGGAGTCACCGGACGCAGAACTCCCGTTGCTGGAATTAGTGAACTTGCTGTTGAGAACACTGCCAGCAGATGAGCCGCTGGACCCGCCAGAACCACTGGCAGGCGGTGTGGAGCTACCAGAGCCACCGGACCCACTGCTACCACTGCTTCCGGAGGGTGGGGCGGAACCGCCTGAGCCACCGGAACCACTGCTGCCGCCACCTCCGGAGCCGTTGGTACTACTTCCGCCACCACCGGAGCCGTTAGTACTGTTTCCGCCGCTACCTCCGCCGTTGGGACTGCTCCTCATGCCAGCAGGGTTGGCTGCCATCTGGCGGTGGACCATCTGAGCACCCGTGGCAGCGCCGCCAACGCGTCCTTTTGCGGCGCTTGAGGCAGCTCGAATCGTGCCACCCGTCGCCATTGCTGCGCCGGGGCCACCGACCACTCCCGCTCCGGCTGTCGCCGCTGCACCAGTGGCCGCCGCTCCAATCTTTGCTGGTTTTGCGACCGACTTTTTACCGCCAGCAAGCGCCTGCTCGCTGACTTGAATCGCTACGCGACTACTCCGCTGGATGAGGATTTTCTGTGACTTCGCCGCCAAGTACAGTGTCACGAGGCTGATGAACAGCGACAGCTCAGAAGCCAGTCCCCAGTTTGTCGCTTCGAAGCTCATGCGGATCAGAATCGCAGGCGGGATGCCCGCAGCGAGGACGCCCGGATACGCGCCGGCGATTTGCTTTGCCAGTCCCGAGAAGCGGTTCATTGGCCAGACTTCCACTGCCCAGAACGTCGCCACCAGCGGCATCGAGAGTGTGAGCAGGAAGACGAGTAGCCATCGGGTGATGAAGATGAACGCCGCCTTGAGGTAGACGTACAGTCCGACGATCATCAGAACGACGAAGATCCCAAGGCTGAGATCCGCAATCTGCTGGGCTGAACTGATTAGTGCGGCTGCCTCCTTGGGGGTGTGTGATCCCTTGTATATTGTTCGGCCAATCGCATCGAAGAACTGCGTCCCCAGTGAGGCTACTGGGAGCCAGAAGAACAGCGAAAGGAAGGCAACTCCGAGTCGGCGAAGGAGCTTCTTCCGGATAACCGGGTTCATCGACCCGTATCTAAGCCCGATCATCGCCAGAACAGAAAACTGGATGCCGAGCGCTAACCCGACGATTGCATCGAAGTATATATTCGAGATTAACGCGTTCCACGGAGCATTACTCGCAGACTCAAATGCAATGTCGACAGGGGCTGCTGAATTCGGTCCTTCGGGAGAAGGTGTGCCTACCATCGGGTCAATAAGCCACTCAAAGAACCCCTCAAAATACCCAATTATGTCTGTTCTGAGTTGATCAAGGAAGCCACTGATACCAGCTGTAATTGCCGACGAGAGTTCTCCAACCACCCTCTCGACAACCTCCTTCACGATTTCCCCAGCAATTCCCGACTGCATTGCTACGTCTCCGTCTCCGTCTTCGTCGGGGTTGTGGTGACTTCCTCTGGCTCACCAACTAGCGACTTTTTGCACCCATTAGTATTGTTATATTTGATGGTCTGAGAAACTGTAACTGTATCACTCCAGAGGAAGTTAACTGCCAGATGGTGGTTGATCTCAGCTATCTCACCAGCTTCATCAGCTCTTGCACATATTCCTGGGCCATCCTTGAGGAGAAAATCAAATTTAACGGCAGCAGATTCACCGGGCTCCACTGGTACAAAGCGCTCACTTCTCGTTTCACCATCTAGAAGCGTCTGTGATGCTGCGTCTGTGCGTTGGCCCACGTTCCGCACAACCATCGCCAAGCTACCATCGACGAAGTCTGGATGTTCAGTCCCAGGGATAACCTCCTCAAACTCAAACGTGGTACCCAGTTCGAGTGGGAGTTCAGTTTCGATGTCGTCACCACGGAGATAGAGCGTGTGCTGACCCCGAGGCAGCGGTTCGTACGAGTCCTCTCCTTCTGTTAGCGAGAGGCGTGTCCGGGTTTCACCAGCACTGAAGTAGTCACTGGAGAACTCCCGACCGGACTCTGTGATGATGCTGACCGATGACGGCTCGATCTCATTGGTCACAGCCACTTCCAGAGCCAATTGGCGGCCGTTCTCTACAATCTCAATCGATGTCTCTTCGATGTAGTCGGACTGCTCTTCTGGCGGGCCGGCGCTTCCGTCACCTCTGTCACTGCTATCAAACAGCCCGCCACTGCATCCTGCAAGCGCGGCAAGACCTCCGCTAAGGAGTCCAAGTACTGTTCTGCGGTCGATACTGCTGTTTCGTGGTATATCTTGCTTTGTCATGGATTATACCAACCAACAAATTTGCCTCTCGTCCAGACGTCGTAGCCATACAGCGCCAGCACAGCCGGCAACAACGTCAGGAGCGTCACTACAGCGAGATCGATGAACTCCGCAAGGTCTGGGAGATTCACTTCGTAGGCGACCCGCTCTTGGGTGTCTCGTACCGGGACAGCACGCCCTTGCTCCCACCAGATTTGGGTCGGGCTGTACTGGATGATCGCCGAGGAGACTTCGCCCTGGTCGACGGTGACCGTAATCTCATCATCGCCAGACAGTGACCGTTCGACCCGGGACTGGCCCGTTGCGACAGTGACGTTCCCTGCCGCAATCGGGAAGCCAGCCGTCGGTTCGACCCGGACCAGCAGGTCCGTCGAGTTGTCGGTCAAGTTGACGACCTCGGAAGTGATATTGACCTCGCGGATCGGCGTCGGGTTCGTCGAGTCTGTGGGCTGTTTGATGCTATTCCCACGGACGAGCCCGCGAATCTCGAATGTCTCCGTCCGAAGTTGTTCTGCGCTCCGAATCGTGAACCGATCCGCTGTCGTGAATGACTCCGAACGGTCGATCCGAATCTCTGGCGGGAGCGTGGTCCTGTTGGTCGCGTTGGCGGTCGCGTTCCCCGTCGCGTTCATCGGATATGTTGCTTCCAGCGACGGCACGAACTGCCAGCCGCCGGAACTCTCATTTTGCACGCGTTCGACCGTGACTTCCGGGCCTTCTGTAGTCCGTACAGCGTGGGTTTCAAGCGGTCGAACGGGCGTTGTCGTGTTCTCCGACCAGTTCTCCCAGCCCGGCGGTGAGCGAGTGTAGAACCGCCACTGGCTCTGGACCTCGTATCCGGCATCGAACTGGACGCGCTGCCAGCTGCCGGGGATTACAGTCCCGATCCGATAGTCGTCGGTTGTAGCCCCTCTGCCGTTGGGGACGACGCCGGGTTCGACGGTAATCTCTCGTTCGGACAGGTTCTCTACTTGGACCGTCCGTGAGTCCGTGACCGTCAGTCCATACTCGGTGATCCCGCTACCAATACGATTCGAGAGGTTCACCGAGATTATCGTCTCCAATCGGAATTCGGTGGTTCCGGTGATCCCGGTGTAGTTGAGTGTGGGCTGGGCGGCAGTGCTGTTGTCCATCTTCGTCCCGTTAGCGTACAGCGTCGTCTTCGTCGACGTGTTCACCAGCCGATAGTCATCCTCGAAGACCTCCGAGAGGACTATCCGGTAATCGTGAATCACACGGACGGTCCCATTCGGGCGGACAAGGCGCTCTGTCCCCGGCTCTCGATGGACAACTGTTGATGGCTCTACACTGAAGAACGCGACGTAGGCGTCTCGAATCAGGAGTCCAGAGCGAGTGTCTGTGACGTTCACTGGTCGCGAGGAGTTCTCGATCCCAGTCCGGAATGAATCGTGTTCAGGCCGATTCCACAGCGTCACGTTCGATGGCTCGCGGGAGACCATATCGCCCGTGCATGAAGGCAGGACGGCCAGTGTGCCGTTCTCAGCCTCTGACCGGTCGGCCCGCGTAAGATTCGGATGGTCAGGGTCGCCAGACCACAGCGCACGGAAGAACGTGTGGTTGTGGTTGTAGGACCGGTTCGGAGGCACGACGCCTGCTGTCGCGTTGTCCCCGACAGAGGCATTGGCCGGCGGATTCGAGGCGTTCTCGTAGCACAAGACTTTCGCGCTGAGGTTCTGCCTTGTTCCGACTTCGACGGACCTGTTCACTGCTGTCTGGTTCGCTGCTGACCCTCGATCGCCGGACTCGTTGCCCTCGGTTCCGTTGTCTGCTGGTCCTCGGGCACTGGACTCATTGTTTTCAGTGTCGTTCGCTTGCGATCCCTCTCCGCTGGAGCCATTCGGTGCAGTGGCGTTTTGTTGGAGTACCCCCACGCCACTGGGACTCCCGTCGGTGAGGGTTTGTGCCGTCCCCCGCTCTATCTGGGCCGGGTCGCTGCCAGTGGCAGACGTAGGCCCCGCAGCTGCGGCTGTCGAGAGCAGCGAGCAGAAAGCCGCAATCACCAGCAGTGAGCGGAGTGTTGGCATCGTGCGTTTAGAATGGCGTCACGCAGTCCGAGAAGCCAAAGCCAACGTTGTTCCCGAACTTCGTGATGAGTTCTGGGGCCACGATTGCCAGCACAACGACGCCCAGGCCGACAAGCGAGAGGATGAGGTCCCGCCGGGCCTCGTTTTGCTGGTTCGGGTTCCCTGACGCACGCATATACGAAAGACCACTGCGACCGACGAAGACCATCGTTGCAGGAAGGCCCAGACCGGCCAGCGCTCCAAAGACGACAGAGACGCCGTCTTCGACAGCAGTGTCACAGTAGATGCTCCCTACGTCGGTCTGGCCCATCGCAGTGCCAGAGAACAGTATGAGTACAAGGAGGAGTTGGGTACTCTGTCTTACGGCTGGAGTACACCATACCTCGGCAAGTCGCCGTTTCGCGTGATTTCGTAGCGTCGTTCGTGAATTCGATGCGGTCTGTCCGTGTGATGTGTTGCTCATGGATGTCTCTAATTGGAGTGTTCTTACTGGCTGATCGAGCGTCGGAGGGTTTCTATTCTCTCTATATCTTATTATTTATTTATTTTATCTCTTGATCTAACTCTTCAGAATATTCTGATATCTCAGTGAAGAAAAAACTTATGAGCTACTTGTCGAAAGATTATATCTAGACGGACTGTCGTCGACGAAAGATGTGACACGCGTATCCACGGAATTACGGAATGCGGTACGAACAACGGTCCTCAGAAGATATCGTTGTGAATCCGAACGCAGATACGTGGTACTGTGGGCGAGTTCGAACCGGAGGTACTTGTATGGCGACTGGCAATTACTGATATGACGAGTGAGGACGAGCCGGTCCAACACTGTACATTACACGAGCCGGCTAACCTCCGAGCTACCCTTGACGAAACCGGAGTTGAATATCTCGATGTTGACAACCACAAGACGATCGTAATCTATCAAAGCGCTGTTCTCGTCCTTCTTGCCACTGACGGACACGCTACAGAAGCAACGGCGTTTACTGTCGAACTCTGGGAACCACCTGCAGACGGGATTGAGCGTGATCCAGATGACCTTCTTGCTGCCTTCATTGAAAGGGTGGTTCCACAAGCAGAATCATCTCAGTGATGGACCACCAGACACCCGAGACGATATACCTCTCAATTCTGGTGGGGATTTTATTACTGTCTTTCGACGATATCAGTGCGCCCCGTTGTAATCCGGGAGACCAGCCACCTACAGGAGATGCGCTCTTGAAGCGCATTGTGTGTCTGGCTGGTCATTGAACAGGAATCTAGTTGCCCGAATTCAGAGACACTCACATTGTACACACGACAAGGGCTAAATAGGATGGCTCACAATGTACACATAATGAGTAGCGACAAGAAGCGTGTCCAGTTCCGAGCGCCACATCGGCTCATTGATCGTACCGATGCCCTCGCGGACGTGCTTGGGGAAGATCGGACTGATATCCTTGTGACTGCACTCCGCGAATACCTCCAAGAGGCCGCTCACGACGATGCTCTCACCCAAGAGATTGCGGCTGCGTACTACGATGACGAAATATCTTTCGAGCAGCTCAAAGCACTCGTCGGTGCCGAAGAGGCGTCGAACCTTCGAGTGTTGAAACAGCAACTGGACGAGGACTTCATCGACGAGGTCGCCAACGTATAGATGTCGCGGCTTGTCGTTGATACGTCCGCCCTTGTGAGTCTCGGGATTGTTGCTGACGACGATCCTGATCCACTTTCAATCTGTATAACCCAATACGAAATCGTCGCCCCAACGGCGGT
This sequence comes from Haloarcula terrestris, assembly GCF_031624315.1. Lineage (NCBI taxonomy): Archaea > Methanobacteriati > Methanobacteriota > Halobacteria > Halobacteriales > Haloarculaceae > Haloarcula > Haloarcula terrestris. Next base: position 27,636 of record NZ_JAMQOM010000016.1, read on the forward strand.
CATCGAGGAACTCCGAGAAATTGCCTCGTACGACGATATTCATGGTCGCGCCGCAACTGCTGTGCTCGACCAAGCTGAGACACTCAAAACACGCTCGGTGGATCTCGATACCGAGTTCCCGCTTGATGACGGCGAAAACGCCGCTGTCACCCTTGCGAACGACCTCGATGCTGCACTGTTTCTCTGTGACGAGTTCAACCAGCTCGGCCTGATTCATGCGTCACTCGCCGATACTCGTCTGATGACGACGCCGACGCTACTTTCAGTACTCGTTCGAACCGAGCAGTTGCCAGCGGCCGATGCCCGGATACTTCTTGACGAGATTAGCGATGCTCGCAGTTGGAATGCGAACAGCTACGTGCAACGGGCCCGCTCGCTGCTTGAGGAGTCTTGACACATTTCTCGACGCGCTCCTTGCTGCCAATTTTGTGTGCCCCAGGTCGGGTGAGGGATTTCTTCTATGGACCCGACAGAAACAGTTCCAGACTACGAGCGATTCGAGCGCGAACAGATCGCACAGGACCATGACCGACGGCGTCCCGATACTGTCGAAATAGACGAGCCACGGGGCCGCGAGGTGGTCACCAGTCTGCTTGACGAGGGCGTCGTTGAGCCAATCCCAGAACAAGAGGTCTTGCAGCACGTTCCCTCCGGACAGTGTTTTAGTTCCGACATGGCACTGGTGTACTTTCACAAGGGCTGGGAGGCCAGAGGCGAGGAGTAGCCAGCTCATTACACTCTCACCTGAGCCACACAGTCGATTTTCTGTCCCCCAGTGGAGGTGCGGGGGCGTGCCCGAGAGCGCGTCCCGAAGATAGACCAATGTCAATGATACAGTCAGATACTCCAGAGCAGCCTAGCCAGCAAAGCACCTGTACCTTCGATGATTCCGAGTCCCGAGGCGAGGAGATGCGCGACCAACTTGATGCGTGGGTCGAGGATCTTGCCGACCTCACGAACGAGGCCCAGGCCAGCGAGCAGTTCCAGCAGTGGCTCGATGTGCAGAGCAAGTTCCACGACTATTCGGCCCGGAACACGCTGCTCATCAAGCTCCAGTGTCCCGAAGCAACCCGAGTTGCAGGGTACAATACGTGGCAGAATGAGTTCGACCGCTACGTCCAGAAAGGCGAGGACGCGATCTGGATCTGGGCTCCCATCATCACGGAGAAGTGCCCCGAATGCGGCAACTCGCCGTCGTATCACGAGAACTCGGACTGTGAGTACGACGAGACAGACCCTGAGCAGTGGCATCGGGGACTGGTCGGGTTCCGGCCAACGTCAGTGTTCGATATCTCCCAGACTGGGGGCGAGCCACTTCCAGAGCTAGAAACAGAAGCTCACGGCGACCCGGATGGACTTGTCGAGGACCTGTTGGATGCGACCGACGAGATCGGCGTCGACGCGAGAATCGTCGCTCCGGAGGAATGGGAGCACGGGTCAGCACGGGGCGTCTGCCAGCGCCGAAGCGTGACGACCACGGATCCAATGGTCGAAGCGGTTGACCGGGACAATCGGGCCGCACTGGCGAGCACACTGATTCATGAGTTCGCACACGCCGAGCTTCACTTCGATGTAGAGGATGAGGCGGAGCGCTCAAAGCGTGAAGTCGAAGCCGAGGCAGTCGCCTACGTGGTCAGTCGTCACTTCGGACTGGACCCCGACAACTCGGCGTTCTACTTGGCGGCGTGGGACGGCGACGCACCAGAGACGTTGCGGGACCGGCTGGACCGTATCTCCTCGACTGCAGCGGATTTGATCGACGCCGTCGAAGGTGCCAGCTGAGAGGGAGCGGTGTCTTTCCAGACGTGCTTGAGAGGATTGTTTTGTGACTCCCCTGGTGGCCGGGGGAGTCAAATATGCGTTCCACAGCAGCGTCAGGTGGCAGTCTTGTCGGACAGTTTCTGAGTGTCTTAGCTGACTTGCGTGACCAGATCGGAGGGCCGTACTACCTCGGGGATGTCAACGGCCGGTTGGACTGGCCCGACCGAGGAGTGTACTTTTTCTTCTCGCCAGCAAGCGACCTTCGGGCAACGACAGCGGTCGACTGGCGACTCTCGCGGATCGGCACCGTCGGCATCAGTACCGGTTCGTCGAATACGCTCTGGGCACGAACCTAATTTGGAAAATCCTGTGGGCATGTCATGAAATCCTCCATCCACAACATCGAACGCGCTATCGAGGATTTAATCCCGTGAGACCAGACGTTTAAACAAGCCCAGTACCCATATTCGATATCGTCGTATGATTATTGGTTATAAATTGAAATATTTTGTTACTGATGAACCGAGGCTATGACTCGGCGAAGAACTCGCCGTACTCCGTAACAAATGAGCGAAGTTCCTCGGGGTCAGGTGCCTTCTTGTGACGCATGAAGTAGCTTGCTACCGAATTAGCCAGCACTAACGCTGCACCGTCAGACAGCCCCTCAGAGAGGGCAAGTGCCATCCCACTGGTGAAGTGTTCGTCCACGTTTCGAATCTGGCGTGGATTGACAACCTGTGGCGCTCTTGCAGAGAGAGTTTCTTCAGGCGTAGCCATCGTCGCACCCCACTGGGAGTGCATTACATATCGCGTAACACCGATTTGGTCGCGGATCCATTCGATCGTGGACTCAGTGTTTTGGATGTCGGTTGTGACGAGGGTTTCGCGAAGCTGTCGAGTTTGGCTACGGTTCATAACCACCGTCACTGGAACAGTATCGTCGAGCGACGATATCGACTGTACTCCCGCCTCGATTTCTGCCTGCGAGTACTGCGTGATCTCTCCTAATGTGAGGTGAATATGTGGCGGCGGCGAATTTAGAAGAGGCCAGAGTTCCGTTCGAAGTCCGTCAAGAATGTCTGGGAGAGTTGAGTTCGTAAACCAACTACCGAGAGATAGAACGGCAGTCCCGTCGATGTACTCGGCTAGCACGGAGAGTTCGATTCGTTCTTTGAGCCGTTCCCAATCCAACCGCTCGAGGTTCGGCTCGGTTAGGAGGAGCTTCCGACCTTCAAACCAGACGAAGTCAGTGACTGTCGTTTGGCCGACACTTACCAATTTCTGGTCAGGAAACTCGCGGACGAATTCTGACCGGATTGGATCGCCCATTTGACCGACAAGTGTCAGGTCGTATCCAAGTTCGTCAAAGACCCGCCCAGTGTGGGCGACATTACCGCCAGGCTCTGTTCTGATCTGTCGCCACTGTACTCTTGGAGCAGATTCACTAGCTTCGAACCTGATGAGTGCTTCGCGGAACGCCTCGAACTTCCGGACCCGTTCGTAGTCTCCACCCGATTTTGGTTTGACGATTTCACGCATACGGTCGATATATGCATCGAACCCAGTGACGACCGATCTGTTCCCGAACTCCGCTGGAAGTTCTGTATGACAAGCCTTGAGATGTCGCCTCGTTTCCTCATCAAGTTGATTGGAGTGGATCGTATCGCTCTCCCGGAGTGTGATATAATATGCCACGTAATCGGCATTCCGCATTCCCACGCCACCAATGGTTACCAGAGATGATTCGACACCTCCAGTCTCCCCGTTGATGTCAAGTGTGAGCGAAGCGCGGATGTCATACTCGGTGTAGTAGTAGCCAGTCAGCGTCCCTTCTTTCGTGACCTTATTACCCGTCTCCGTGTCGTACCCTTGGAACGTGATATCGAACGAGTCGACTGTCTGGCTGTCAGTCAGCGACGCGAGATCGGCCAGACAATCCCGAATCCGCATGTATTCTTTGGGGAGGGTCGGGCTTCGTGGCTCGTTCATAATCTGTTTTGCGAGTGGCCATATTGACTCGGAGATAAATCGATCAAGCACCATCGCGAGGCTGGGATTTGTTACGTAGTACCCGTGTTCCTCACTATCGACAAATTCGTAGCCTGCCTGTGCCCAGTAGAGTCCCCGACGACGATCAGTAGTGAGTGCGAAATCTTCCTTTGTCGAGACGACTCTGAGTTCGTCAACAGTGTCGGGTACGGCTATATCCATCTCCTCTATATCTGTTGAGTCGGGCGAGACATTCGAAAGGACAACTCGGACTTGCTGGTCTTCACATTGCTTAAGATCGTCGACAACGGACGGAAATTTATCGACGGGGAGCAACAGTAGGACATCGCGTTCTGCGGTCTGAAGGAGATCACGAACGTATCTACGAATAGTACTCTCGCTTTTGAACAATGCGACACCACTTTCGACCGTCTCGACGGTGTCATGTAGTTCTTCGAGGAACTCTTCGGCTTCTGAGAGGCGGTCCCGGATCGAAGATAGTGCTTCGGACGGGTCGACAGCGTACGCCTTCTGTGGGTAGTCATCAATGAGTTCGACAAACCCCCGGCTCTGCAAGTCGTCGACGATATCGTAGACCCGCTGTTTGGGGACCTCACTCGTTTCGGCGATATCCGTCATTGATTGCGTTCCTCCTCGAACAAGTGCGAGGTATACCTCCGTTTCGTAGGTCGTAAAATCGACGTTTTCCTCGAGTGTCTCACGCAGGAGTGCGAGTTTCGCGTCGTCCTCGGCGGTCATTGTGCGGTCATTGTGCTTCTGAAATAAGCCGTTTGCTGAACAACCCCGTGATTGGCTTCATGTTAGATACTAACATGACCGATACACATAAGACTGTAGATTTTCATCACGATAGTTGTGAAAATGGATAGCCAAGATATCCCTGTATTGAATGACGCATGCCCTGAGGTTGGGCGTCTGACGACCGAAAACACGAAGATTACCGATTCCAGCTGTGAAACACTACCGCTTGCGCACCTCGACGCTGACAAACTCAGAGAGTATGAGGTTGTGTGGTGGCATCAACAGTCAGCGCTGGATGAATCTACTCGAGCAACTCTCGATGACGTTGCTGACGCCCTACTCGACTACGTAGCCGATGGTGGTGGTCTCCTCCTTTCCCACGGGGCCGTCGCAGCCGCGTCCGCTCTGGGTATCGAATCACACGAACCAGACGCCGTTGAAACCATTGCTGGGGAAGAAACTGGCTTCCTCCTCCGACGACCGTATGTTGATCATCCGGTGTTTGACGGTTTCGAGACGCTCCGCCCCGAGAGTGCGCCCACTGGCGACGCCATTACTGTCCACTACGAGTCGCACTATCCCCACGATGCGGATGTGCTTGCGGCTTGTCGCACGGATGGCGAGGACGAACCAGCACGGAAGTCGGTGCTCTGCTGGTCTGTTGACGACGGCCACGTCGTCGGAGTCGGCCATGGCCTCGATACCATCGCAACCGATGTCCAGCAAACGCTGCTCGATAACTGCCTGGCCTATGCTGCTGGCAACGGTGAGGACCCACAGACGGTCGGCCGACCGAAGGGACGGGCAGAGTTTGAAGCCTTCCGTGAAGCTGTCCCCGACGCGAACCACCGCCCCGCGTACCATTTCACGCCGCCCGCGAACTGGCTTAACGATCCGAACGGCCTCGTTCAGTGGGATGGTATGTATCACCTGTTCTATCAGTATAACCCGGCTGGACCGTTCCACGACACTATACACTGGGGCCATGCCGTTTCCGAGGACCTCGTAAATTGGACCGATGAGCCAATAGCGATCGCCCCTGATCCGGACGGCCCCGATTCCGTCGGTGTCTGGTCCGGGTGTTTCGTCGATGATGGTGGGACACCGACAGTAATGTACACAGGCGGAGCAGGCACCAACCAACTCCCGTGTCTGGCTCGAGCGACCGACGACTCGCTTCGAAACTGGCGGAAATCGGACGAGAATCCACTCTTAGAGTCGATTCCCGAAGAGATTGACGTCCTCCACAGTATCGACTGGCACGGTGAGTTCCGCGACCACTGTGTCTGGCAGGAGGGCGAAAAGTGGTACCAGGTCATCGGCTCGGGACTGAACGGCCAAGGCGGGGCAGCCCTCTTATTCGAGTCTTCGGACCTCGTAGAGTGGGAATACTGCCATCCGCTGCTCACCGGTAATTGGCGTAAAACCGGGCCGATATGGGAATGTCCTGAACTTCTACAGTTCGAGGAAGGGGCGTTGTTGCATGTCTCCGATTACTCGAAGGTGGCGTACTTCACCGGCGAGTATGATGAGGAAGCACATCGTCTTCGACCGAACGACGACGGCGTACTTGACCACGGAGTGTTCTACGCGCCTCAGTCCTTTGAGGACGATGCCGGCCGCACAGTGATGTTCGGATGGCTAAAAGAGGACCGGGACCAAGAGGCACAGTGGGACGCTGGCTGGTCCGGCGCAATGTCACTCCCGAGAGTGGTTTCGCTAACCGACGATGGGACACCTCAGTTATCGCTCCCGACGGAATTAGAGACGCTGCGTGAGACTCACCACTCGTTCCGTGATTTCACTATTTCGTCGGATGGGTCGAACCCGCTCCCCGATGTAGCGGGTGATACATTGGAGGTAAAGATGACAGTCGATGCCGAGGACGTGGGGGAATTCGGCCTCGTCCTGCGGGAGACGCCTGACAGCGAAGAACGCACCGTCGTCCGCTGTTCAATTCGTCATCGATCCTTAATCGTTGACCGCTCTCAATCCTCTACCAGCGACGCGGTAGCCGATAGTCCAGAGTCCATGCCGATAGCCCTGGAGAAAGACGGGACGTTCTCGCTCCATTTGTTTCTGGATCGCTCTGTCATCGAGCTGTTCACTAACGACGCACAGGCACTTACAACCCGAATTTATCCCACGCGACGGGACAGCACAGGAATTTCGCTGTATGCCAAGGACTGTGACGTGACCGTCAAATCGCTCGATGTGTGGGATCTCTCGTCGGATTAAAGATTAACCACTCTAGTGGGGAAAAGTTGAAATAGGTGGGGTCGAGTGTTTGTATCGATGGGTCGTATCACAATCAACAATGTACGAAAGGAGTACGACTCCGATGCTGGGACGATATGCGCTGTCGAAGATGTGAGTCTCAACGTTGCTGATGGTGAGTTCCTCACCATCGTTGGACCGTCGGGGTCGGGAAAGTCGACGCTCCTGCGGATGATAGCCGGACTGGAAGACATCACAGGCGGCGAAATCAAGATCGGTGACACGATCATTAACAACATCGCGCCGCAGAACCGTGGGGTTGCGATGGTATTCCAGAATTATGCGCTGTATCCGCACATGAGCGTCCGTCAGAACATGTCCTATGGACTGAAACTAACGACGGACCTCGGTAAGGAAGAGATCAGTCGGCGGGTTGAGGACACGGCGGAGATGATGGGCATTGGCGACTTACTTGATAAGAAGCCAAATAACCTCTCAGGCGGACAACAACAGCGAGTAGCCACCGGCCGTGCCATCGTCCGGCAACCGGATGTGTTCCTTTTCGATGAACCACTCAGCAACTTAGATGCCAAACTTCGCCTGCACATGCGCACCGAACTCCAGCGTATTCAGGAGGACTTAGAGACAACGTCAGTGTACGTCACCCACGATCAGACGGAGGCGATGACGATGTCCGACCGCATTGTTATCCTTTCTGATGGGTCCATCCAGCAGGTTGGGACACCGGCAGAGGTGTACGCACAGCCGACTAACCAGTTCGTCGCGGACTTCATTGGATCGCCTTCGATGAATTTCTTCGACGTGCGGCTGGAACATGGTGTCCTTCACGGCGAGGACTTCGAGTATGAAATCCCACCAGAACTGGCCACCACAGTCCGAGAAAATCGCCAGAGTAACGACCTAGTGCTCGGCATTAGACCGGAGCACATCAGTGTTGATACCGAGGGCAAGGACACCATAGAGGCGACACTTGAGGTCCTCGAACACGAGGGAAGCGACAACTACCTCTACCTCTCGAAGAGCGAGACAGAATGGACTGTCCGGGTGGATGGCAACACCCGCTTCGAGCCGGGCGAGTCAGTCGAGTTCACACTTCCGGCCGACCATCTCCACATATTCGACGCCGAAACGGGGGAGAATCTGGTCCTCGATGAAGCCGCATCGACGGAGACTGACGATTCGTCTGTCACAGCATAGCTTCGAGTAACGGAACAAATATAATACAAACTACAAGAATATCATGACACACGATAACGACACAACTGCCGAGTCGAATAATACGCAAATTAGCCGTCGACACCTCCTTGGAGCGGGTGGGGCCACCTTTGCGACCGGTATCGCTGGCTGTGCAGGGCTGACCGGTGGTGGCGCTGGCGACAGCAGCAGTAACGACAACAGCAGCAGCGGAAGTGGATCCAGTGGGGATGTCGAAATTAACTACTGGCTGTATTTTGGCGCACAGGAGAACGAAGAGATGATGACGCTCGTTGAGGAGTTCAACAGCCAAGACAACGGGATCCACGTCAACACCCAGAGCGTCCCCTTTGGCGAGTTCCTGAACAAGCTGTTCACGTCAGTCAACGCCGGCGAAGCTCCACACGTCGCCAGTTACTACGGTTCCTTCGGGCGACACCTCAAGCCAATCACAGATCCCATCGACGACTATCTCTCCGAGGGGGCCGCAAACGAATACTTCGACATCGCGTGGGAAAACATGCAGGTCGATGGGCGCCCATACGCGCTTCCTATCGATGTCCACGGAAAGGCGTTGTATACCAACGACAGCGTCCTCGAGTCCGCCGGCGTCGAACCCGACTTCACTGACTGGGAAGGATTCTCGAACACTTGCGACACTATCGTCTCGGAAACCGACTCTCGGGCGTTTTCCTTCCTCAACTGGGACTCGCCCCAAGCCGCGTTCCGTACCTACAGCATCGCTCTGACACAGGCTGGCGGTGAGTTCCTGACCGGCGAACCGGGCAACTACGAGGTAACCTTCGACGATGATATCGGCTTGGAGACGGGACAGCTGATGGCTGATATCACCGGTGATTTCGGCTGGGACGTGCCCCAGTTCCAGAGCGAATCTGCCCGCGTCGAGGACTTCATCGGCGGGGACCTCGCTATGTTCATCGCTGGCACCTGGTCGATCAACAATTTCGAGAACGAGGACGGCGAAATCCCGGAGTCCCTCGACTTTAGCTTCGAGAAGCCGTTCATGTTCCCAGGCGACGGCAAGGAGGTTGCCTGGGCGGAGTCCAACTCGCTATACTTCCCGACCAATGAGAACCACACGGAGACCGAGAAGCAGGCTGCTGTCGAGTTCGCCGAATACGTTACCCAGAATAATACACTGTGGGCATCCGCAGGAGGACACCTGCCAGCAGCTGAGTCAGTCGCAACTTCAGAGGAGGTCCAGAGCACTCCACTCTGGGAAGAACACGGCACCATCTCCAGCATGTACGAGATGGTCAAGGAGGGGCAAGTTCGCTACCAGCCACAAACGCCGATTAACCTCAACAGTAACCAGTACTGGAGTCCGCTCATGGACCTGTATCAGCACAACACAGACCCCAAGAGCGCCATCGAGCAAAGTGCCTCCGCGCTTCAGCGCGCCCTCGACAGTAATTAGCCATGAGCAACGTAGAACAGTCTTCGATTGGAGGGCAGATCGGAGCGATTCGAGAGTGGTTCCACCAGCGGTCGACGCGAGAGTTACTCACCGGAATCTTGTTTGCGGGCCCGTACCTTGCGCTGTTCACGGTCTTCCTGCTGTACCCACTCCTGAAGGGACTGTACATGAGCCTCTTCGAGTGGAACTTCCTGAATCCCGCGGAATCCACGTACGTAGGACTGGACAACTACGCTCGACTTCTGAGCGATCCGGCCTTCTGGGATGCACTGTGGAACACGCTCGAGTTCGTGGTTTTGACGGTTCCGCTGATCGTCGTCGTCAGCCTCGTACTCGCACTCGGTCTGAACAAGGAACTGATGGGATCGCGAGTCCTCCAGTTCCTCTATTTCAGCCCGTACGTGCTGACGGTCTCCGTCATCGCGCTTGTCTGGTCGCGGATGTTCGCACAGGCGGGCGTCGGGACGCAGTTCCTGGGTTGGTTGTTCGAGGGGTCTCCGTTGAACTCGGAGCTGTGGGCAATGCCGGCTATCGTCATCGCGACCGTTTGGTGGCAGGCCGGCTTCTACTTCGCAGTACTGCTAGCTGCGCGCCAGAACGTCCCAGAGAGACTCTATCAGGCCGCGCGCCTCGATGGCGCCAGTCCATGGCGTATGTTCCGGGACATCACTCTCCCACACATGAAAAACGCCCTGCTGTTCGTCGTCATTGCATCGACCATCTTTCAGTTTCAGGTGTTCGGGCAACCGTACCTGATGACCAAGGGCGGACCGGTTGGGAGCACAGAGACACTCGTGATGTATCTGTACCAGCTCGGCTTCGAGACCCGCGAACTGGGTTTCGGCGCTGCAGTCGGATACACTCTCTTAGTGATCCTTGTGCTTGTGTCGCTCGTCAACTACAAGATCGTGGGGACCAGCGATGAGTAACACAAGCTCGAACTCGGTGTCGGGGAAGAATCGCTATTTCGATCGCGACACACTGTATCAGATAGGTCTCTACATTGTCATGTACGGGATCGCAATCGCGTTTTTCGTCCCGTACTGGCGAATGTTCCAGCTCTCAGTGACGCCGATGAGCGTCATTGCCGAGGGAGGATTTCACTGGATCCCGCCGGAGGTCACGTTTGCCGTCTGGCAGCGATATCTTTTCGAGGAACCGATCATCTACCAGTGGACGTTCAACACGTTCATGATCGCGACCATTACGACGCTCATCGTGCTCGTTGTGGACTCGATGATTGCTTTTTCTCTCACGCGACTCAAGTGGCCGGGCCAGTCGGCCGTCCTGGGCATCATCATGGCGAGCTTCATGATCCCCGGCTATGTGAACATCATCCCGCTGTACACGCTGGTTAACAACCTCGGGCTGATGAACTCCTACTGGGCGATCATACTCCCGTTCGCTGCTGGGCCATTGGGCGTATTCCTGCTCATCCAGTTCTTCCGAGACATCCCAGAGGAGCTTGAGGAAGCAGCCCGCCTCGACGGGTTCTCTACGCTCCGAATCTACTCACGAATCATCCTGCCGCTGTCGACGCCGATCCTGACGGCACTGGGTCTGTTCGTATTTATCTGGAGTTGGAACCAATTCCTATGGCCGCTGATCGTCCTGAACGACGACGCCCTGTACACCCTTCCGATCGGGGTCGTAACGCTACGGGACGTGAACGCGCTGGCCCCCAACGTCATTATGACCTCACTGGCGCTGGCGTCGCTGCCGCTGTTCATCGTCTTCCTGCTGTTCCAGGACAAACTCATCTCCAGCGTCCAGATGCAGGCGGGAACGGGATAACCCATGACCGGGGATCAGAAGGCGTTTCGACACGCAGTGGCTGGCGTTCCGGGATTCGTCTACCGAAACGGCCTCTCGCTCGTCCTTGTGAGCGTCGCCTGGTTCCTGGCATCGCTGCCGCTCGTGACGATCGGGCCGGCAACCCTTGGTGCCTATGTTGCGATCCAGGACCTGCGGAGCGATCGAAACCAGATCAATCGTGAACATGTATTGCACATATTACATTGCAACGGTGTCGCCAGCCTCCTGTTCAGTGGTGTGCCAGTCGTCTTCGGAGCCGTCGCGGTCACATATGGTGTCACCTCCCTACAGCGGGGGTCAATCCCCGGAGAGATCATCGCACTGATCGCCGCATACGTTGCGACGTACAGCGCATTAGCGCTGATGCCGACCTTTGACAGGCTGGCCCGGGGCGACGGCGTGATTGATGCAGCCCGCTTCGGCCTCGGCTGGCTGGTTCATCATCCTACGCCAGCATTGGCGATGGGACTGCTCACCGTCACCCTACTTGCGCTGGCCGCCTTGCTGACGATCGCATTCGTCGTCCTCTTCGCTGGGGTCGTGTTCTCACTACAGGTCGCCATCATCGAGGTTGTAGAAGCACAGTCGCAGGAGTTCGAGCTGAAAGAGCCGGTCGGAAACAAAACGAAGGTGTAACTGCGGTCTCTCTGCTCCAGTCGCTTCTGTTGGGTAACGCGCTGTGTCGGACGATTTCTGTTCCTCTAGCGGGTGAGAGGATGACTACAACTGATCCGACTCAGACACAGAATGGACAGCCAGACCAGCAAGCCGGGTTCGACTTCAGCAAGCCCAGTCAAGAGCATGAGATCGAGGTGTCGTACTCGTGGGGCTATGTCGACACTATCTACATGGACGACGACGGCGAACTCGTCCGCTCACAGGATACCGACGGTTACTATCGCAATGATGAATCGTTCGAGTGTACCTGCGGGGAGACATTCGGTTGCGAGAGCAAAGCAAAATCCCATATCCGAAGCGAGGGGTTCCAAGGCCCGCCTGTGCCGGTCGCTGGACACCCAGAAGAATTGAGTTGGGAAAACGAGACGGTGACCGGCTTCGAGGATAGTGTCCAATATATTCCAGATGTAGCGAACACCGCCGGCAAAGTTGTCGACGGGGCTGACTACCTGATTGCGACGGCTCGGACAACGCTGACACCGCCAGCGGACCACGAGTTCGACAGTTGGGACCCACTGCAATCTGGCCGCTTGGCGAATCATCGCGGCGACCCACTGTTCTCGGCGCGGATCTTGTCGAAGGCCACCGCGACGCTTTCGACCGGACATCAGTACGTTCCAGACCGCTACACCATCTACTTTCGTGGGCACACAGCACTGTACTTGGAGGGGCCGAGGGGCGGCATCATCATTGCTGAACGACTCCCCGGCCTCGACTGAGACGGCGGTTTTCTGTTCCTCTGGCGGGTGCGAGGATGACAGAACCAGCCTCCAAAGCCCGTGATGGATCAGCCACGAACAGCAGCGAATCGCCCGTCGACGAGCAACCAATTCCAGTCGTCAAGCCACCATCGGCGTTTGTCTGGCAAGATGAAGTGGTCCCCGCGCTCGATGGGGCTATCACCGTGCGTCCGGAGTCTGCCCGCTATCCGATAGCCGCACAGGTTGTCGACGGTGCTGAGTATCTTGTGGCAACAGCCCGAGAAACGTTCACTCCCCCAGCTGACTACCAGTTCCAGTCGTGGGACGTACTCCAGTCTGGTCGCCTTGCCCTCCGATCAGGCGACCCCCAGTTCCCGCCAGCCGACGTGAGCCGTGCAATCGCAACGCTTGCGAAGCATCCTGCGTACCAGCCTGAGCGGTTCACGATCTTCTACCGAGGGTGCGAACCAGTGTATATCGAAGGTCCAGACGCCGGCATTGTGATAGCTCCCTGGTAACTCGATAGCGATTTTCTGTTCCTCTGGCGGGTGAGAGGATGTCCACACACTCAGCGTCGAAGTCGTTCCAGCATCGCCCGCCAGCAGACACGGGGGAGTGTTCCTGTCCGATACACGCCGATGGCGAGCCGTTCACGGCACCCCTCGGGATTCGGTTTGCTGATCATGTCGCCGTCGAACCAATCGACAGAGAGACTGCGGCCGCCGTCTACGAAGCCCACCACTCATACATGGGGTCACTGCCGTCGGTCAACCTCGCTCACCACGGGCTGTACTTTCAAGACTCGCTAGTCGGGGCTATCACCTACCGGTATCCACTGATCTCGAAGAAGCGGATCCGGTACGGCGTCGACGGCCAGCTCTGTCCCGAGCCAGTCAGCATCGCGAGCCTTCCAGCAGAAATTCGAGCAACCGCCCGCCAGGTGCTTCCGTCGACGGACACACAGGTCGTTGACAGCGAAGTGGTTTCTGGCGACTCGCTCGTTGAGGCCGCGCGGATCTGCATGGGCGTTCGGATGCCGAACCTCGCTTCGGCAGCGCTGGCCCGCTCACAGGAGCGATTCTTGCAGGCTGACGACCGTGACACCCGGTTTCTCTTGACGTGGGTACGCTCGGACTACGAAGGGGCGATGGTTCGGGCGCTGAAAGACAAGGGCTGGACCTGTACGGGCTACCGAGAACCAGGGCAGGCAAGCAACCGCGAGGACAAGCCGATTCGTGAGCGATACAAGTGGCGCTTTCTCTGTCCTGTGGACACTGCTCGCGAGCAGTCAACACTTGCACGGTGGTCTCAGTGACCGACGTCCAGCTCGAGGCAACGGCTGAGTGCTGTCAGTTCTGTGGAAATAGGGCTGATATCTCCGGCGAGGCGTACACGTATGTCCGGTGGCCCGACGAGGTCGACCGAGAAGACGGCGTGTTCCGGTTCACGATTTGTCGGGAGTGTGCTCTTCAAGACCGTGACAACGTTGAGCAGGCCGCTTCGCTCTTCCACGAGGCAGATCGGGACTATCTCCTTACCTGCGATACCTGTGGAGCCGTTGGTAGCCAGTCTGCCAGTACTCGCCGTCCAGCAGCGGACACGTATCGGCTCGCGAGCATCATCTCCTGGTCGGTGAGTATCAACGGCTTCGACGGGGTAACGCACTCTTGTAGTGAGTGTAGTCCTATCGTGACGGTTGACTGTGTGAAACGTCCCGATCGGACATACGACAACGAGGTGCCCCATCTCGTCGAGCCCCCGTTTGACTCAATTGGGAAGACAGCAGGCGATGCTCCGGCAGACAGTGAACAGGTTGAGCTCGGCGGGTGGACTGGATAGCCGACGGTAGTTCCACCAAACCGGTGGGTCTGCTCCGCTAATGAGCAGTACAGAGAGTACACGTATCGCGAGAGTGGCGACCTATATGAGATTCATCAGAAGACCGGTGAAACATGCAGAGGCTGAGTACAGCAGATACTGATAGAACCTTTTATAGCCGTTGCTGAATCTATTGCTCAGTGAACCTGCACACGTTCCAGTTAGATCGGATAAACACTGTAACAACATCTTTAAGAAACTGAATTTAGGGCTCTGTAGTTTCGCTAGCCGCGACAGCTACGACTGCGTTATCTTGGTAGAAAGCGAAGAGACAGATTGGTTTGACATCCGAAATCCGCCTCTTCACCCGTGTTACGGTCGCTAAGTCTAAATCAG
>NZ_JAMQOM010000017.1:0-38627 GCF_031624315.1 Haloarcula terrestris
GACTCGGCTTCTTTCGCACACGGACCAGTCAACACGACGTGCTCTAAGGCACGGAATAGCGGTCGGTCTCTTGCGCCCCATGTCTTAATTCACGCTCTCATGGCGTAGCAGCGTTTCCATCGAGTCAGCACTGTCGACCCGCGCCGGGGTTAATCGTCGGCCGGCGTCTCGGCTTCCTCCGTGGGACCGAGCGGTTCCTTGGGCTTGATTGGGTCGCCCGATTCGAGGCCCTTCTCGGCGAGTGCCATACTTCCCATGACCTCGATTATGAGTCGGTTGGCCAGCCCGCTGGTGACACCGCCATTGTAGGAACTACTGTCGCTGGTGTCGTACGCCGGCGAGACCTCGACCACGTCGAAGCCGAAGTCCTCGGGATCGAGTGCCTTGACGACCTCACGGACCATGTAGATGGCTTCACGCGGAATGAGGCCGCCGGGTTCGGGCTCGCCCGTACCGGGCGCGTAGGCCGGTTCCATTACGTCCACATCGAAGGAGACCCACACGGCGTCGGTCCCGTCGGTGGCACGCTGGACGGCGTCGGTGACGATGTCGTCGAGGTCCATCCCGCCGACTTCCATCGAAGTGTACCACTTCATACCGGCTTCCCGCATCTCCTCGTAGGTGTCGGGGCCGGGCCAGAAGCCACGCGGACCGATGAGGGTGTAGTTCTCGCCGGCCATGAGGCCGTCATCGAAGACTCGCTTGACCCACGCACCGTGATCGTACTCGAAGCCGGTCAGCCCCTCATCGCCCGTGTCGGCGTGACAGTCGAAGTGAATCAGGCCGATATCCTCGTAGCCGTTAGCCTCCGCCCAGCCCTTGATGTCAGGGTAGGAAATGGAGTGATCACCGCCGATGACGATGGGCGTCGCCTGCTCGCTGATCTCGTAGACTGCGTCCTCGATGTTGAGTTGGCTCTGGCGGGTATCGCCCGGAGAGACAGCCGCGTCGCCGGTGTCAGCGACGCTGAACGTGTCGAAGGGGTCGATCCCGGTCTCGATGTTGAAGTGCTCGTAGGGTGGCGAGGGCACCGTCGAAGCGGCCCGGACCGCACGTGGGCCGTAGCGGGTGCCCGGGCGGATGGTCGTGGCCGTGTCAAGTGGCGCGCCGAGAATGCCGATATCGACATCCTCCGCATCGAGGGCATCGCGGTCGACCTCGGGGAGCTTGAGAAACGTCGGGATGCCGCTGAAGATGGGTTCGTTCGCTTCTTTGTGCTTGTCGCCGTAGATATCGTCGCCGTTTCGGTCAGTCATGATATGGTAGTTTTCCGGATTCGAACTGGTCGAACCCAGTGTGTTTGTCGACAGAAATAGATGCTTGCGAACTACTGAAAAGTGTTCCTTGGGATGTGTAAAACCCACTCCAATGTCCACGAGTGAGCATGTACCGTTCGAGTTTCCTAAAGGAATTTAAGGATGCCTGTCGCTCGCCGCCCTCCAGGCGGCAGTCACTCTCCGGTGACCAGCGAGGGGTCGTTCCGGAAAGCCAGATGCGTCGCCACCGAGAGGCTGTCGCGGGCGTGTCTGGCGCTTCGCTCCAGCAGGACGACGGCGCGCTGGAGTGCGAGCAGCGGTTCGGGGCGCTCGGCTTCGAGGTGAGCGTTGAGTTCGGCGATTCGGTCGTCGACTAGCTCGAACGCGTCGCGTGCGTCTTCAGTCGCGTCGTAATCCGGTGTCGTCACCGCCGACCGGGTCGCGCTCGCGGCGTCGTCGAGTGCCTCCCCGAGGGCAGTGAGCTTCGACGCAGTGGTCGGGTCGGGCGTCGCCGACTCGGTGGCCAAGTCCGCGATATCGATGGCTGTGTCTGTCATCAACACCACGTCCTGGGCAACCGAGCGGTAGCCGATAAGCGGGAAGCCGGTCTCCAGCCCGACAACCTGGTTCAGCCGCGGGTTCCGGTAGATGGTAAACACCAGGCGCAGGAACAGGTAAAACAGCTTCTCGACCTGTTCCTGACGGCTGTTCACCGTCTCGACGAGGTCGGTGTCACCCTCGATGAGCGCGGTCAGTGCGTCCCCGCGTATCACCGCCTCGGTGCGGCTCAGTCGGCCGAGCAGCGTCGGGAGGTCGAAATCCTCCGGTGCGACCGAGCAACGCACCGTCACCGTGGTTTCAGCCTGTTCGACAATACCCAGCCCCATCAGTCGCCGTTCGGCGCTCATGATGGCGTTGCGGTGTTCGAGACCCAGCGGCGCTGTCGCCTCGACGCGGATGAGCTGTCGGCCCAGCACGTACTGCGTGATGATAGCCCGCTCCAAGGCATCGGCGGTCAGCGCGTCCGCGTCGATGGTCGCTTCCACGTCCTCGATAGTGGGCTGTTCGGGGACAACGAGCAGCGACCCGCCGTTCTCGTCGCGCTGGACGATGACTTCATCACCCTTCGAGATATCGTGGTGGCGCGCCCAGTCGACGGGCACTGTCACCGCCAGCGTGGATGATCCCAACTGCTGGACCTTCCGTTTCATTCGAATGGGATCGGGCGTCATTATCTAGCACACCAGTTGTTTTGCAGTTCGTCCATCGAAATCTCTATTAGGTATCTGATTGGGACACGTTTTCTACTTTCGGTTGGAACAAATTCTATAATCGCATGGTGAACTGAACAGTACTGAAATCCCTCTATCCGTCTCTAGTATTTAAATAATTTTAGGAAGCCCATGTGGCTTCATACTGTACGAATGCCCATCTACATGTGAGTACAGTCCATGGACGTTGCGGGATAACTCTACTGTGTAAACAATACTGTCATAACGTCTTTATGTAGTGCTCAAAACGGAAGTCATGTGACTGGATACCGTTCAATCGAAAACCAGAAGGGGGCTATAGCTGTCGAAGTAGCCAGTAAAATCGAATCTAGTTGTTCAATCGTTGTTCAGAGGAGGTCGCCATGAGCGTCATTCTCTACGGCCTCGCTGCCACCATCGTGACGATGATGACGATCGGCTTCTACGTAGCCAAAAAGGTCAACGGCGACAGCATCAATTACATCGTCGCCGGTCGGGGACTCATCCTCCCGCTGGCAGCGGCGACGTTGATGGCACAGTCGCTCGACTCGAACGCGACGCTTGGCAACACCGACCTCGCGGCTAGCTTTGGCTTCTGGGCCGGTGCAGCACTGCCCGTCGGACTGGCGACCTGTCTGTTCCTCACCGGGCTGTTCTTCGCGAAACCGATGAACCGGCTCAACCTCACGACGCTGCCGGACTTCTACCGCCGGAAGTACGGCCGTACCGCCGAAATCGTCGCGAGTATCATCATGTCCGTCGCCTACGCGTTCCTGCTGGCGGGGAACCTCGTCGCCGGCGGCTACCTCTTCCAGATTTTCGTCGGCACGAGCTTCCAACTGGGCGTGTTCATCATCGCTGGACTCGTCCTCGCGTACACTGTCGCCGGCGGACTGTTCTCGGTCGCCTACACCGACGTGATACAGGCGGGGGTGGCGTTCGTCGGCTCCATCGCGCTCATCGTCTACGTCACGGCCAACTACGGCCTCACGATCCCCTCCGGAATGGGGCCGACGAACCTCGGGCAGCTCACCGACCCAAGCCAGGGGGCGTATATCAACCTCGCCACCATCGTCGCCCTGGGTCTCGGTGACATCGTCGCCATCGATTTCATGGAACGCGTGTTCGCGGCTGACAGCCCCGAAACCGCACAGAAGGCCTGTTTCATCGGCGCCGCCGGTACGCTTATCATCGGCATCCCGTTCTCCGTCGTCGCACTCTCGGCAAACCCGATCCTCGCTTCGCTCGGTGTCGAGGCCGGGAACCAGGCCGTGCTGTACACGCTGTTACAGAACGCCATCCCCCCGTGGCTGGCCGCACTCGTCCTCGCTGGCATCGTTGCCGCCTCGTTCTCGACGAGCGACGGCGCGATACTTGGAACGTCGGCCGTCATCGCCCGGAACATCGGCAATATCCGCGTCGACGAAGAGAGTGCTGACAGCCCGGCGACGGCCGCGGACGGCGGCGCTGACAAAGGCTTCTTCGGCTCGGAGAGCGACAAACTGCTCACTGTCACGCGCCTGATGTCCGTGCCGATCACGCTGCTGGGCGTGTTCCTCGCAATACGGGTGTCCGCGACCGGGATGTTGCTCGTGCTTGCGTTCGACATCATGCTGGCCGGTGCGTTCGTCCCACTGGTGATGGGGCTGTACTGGTCCGATATCGCGACTACGCCGGCTGCGCTGGGCTCGATGCTCTCCGGCTCCGCGACCCGACTCGTGCTCTTCGTGTTGGTACCGACCACCTACGCCTACGAGAACACGCTCCTGTACATCCCGAACGACATCTTTACCGCTGCTTTCGATGGCCTGCCGACGTTCATCGCCGCCGCGGTCGGATTCGTTTCGTTCCTCGTGATCGCGTACTTCACCAAGGATGACTACCCGATATACAGCGTCGAAAAACAGAGCAACCCCAACATCGTGGCCGGCGGCGAGGAAGACTAGCCGGATACCGCGTTACCGCCCCGGTCGCTGATTCCGAACTCGAACAGCGCACGGCAGAAACGACTCCACGCGCGATCCACAACGACTCAGACGAGCCGTGGCAGTCTGGTCGATCCCTCGGGGGACTGCCCCTCAGTTCCCTCAGGAGCCTGCTTCTCCGTCATCACGGGAACTTCGTGCCAATTAATCAACCCCAGTCGGAACAGCCGGTAACTGTAGGGCTCCCCGTGGGGAGCGAACACGACGAGTGCGAACCGGTCACGGATGTTTTGTCGGTCGATACCCGTCAGCCCAGACAGTGTCGACGCCGACGTGTGTGAGTGATAGAAGACGCGGGGCTCCGGCGGAACCGCATCGGTAGACGTGGCGACAAACCGACGCCGTGGCCTCGGTGAGACGTTGTCGAGCGGGACGTGATCAGTCGCGTACAACCGGTCGCCTCGTCGTTCACACGCGAGATACCCCCCGGCTTCGTGAGGGTGACACGCCGAAATATGTGCCGCTATCGCGTCCCGAAGGCCGTCGGGAATTGTGAGGGCGTGGATCCGATGACGGAACCGCATAGTACCACGTTTAGGTGATAGAACCATAGAATTGTTTCGACTGCTCGGCAGGGCGTGTCTAGGTGGCACAGAACAAGCCTTTTGTCTCTTTCAACCTAGCAGTCGCTATGTCCGAAGCAACCGCTTCAAAGCTAAGAAAGGAACTGGAGAAGGTCTTCAACGAGGCAGACTACCCCATTTCGGAACCGATGGAACTGATACCAGTGCTTCCGGACGGCGCAGGCACGACCTTCGAAGCAGATAATGTACGCGTCGGTGTGATGGACTTCGGATCGGAGTACGCCGACTATCAGGACTACCCCTACGAGTCCGCCGACGCGCTTATCGACGACCTGATGACCGGATTCCACGAAGAAGGGTTGTTCGACTGACCGGAACTGCCTGTCAGTCGTGCAGCTGAGAACACAGCCATTCAGTATCGTGGCTTCAGGTTTGAATACCGGTAGCCACGATAAATCCCGTTTACTGGCAGCCCTGTTTCACCCGGGTCCGAGTGCCGCGATATCAGCCCCGACTGTCGCTCGTGCATCGGCCGGATTCGGGTCGCTGTCCGCCAAGTGTGTCCACTCGTGAGCGGGCAGCCTCGAGAGGAGGTCAGTTATCGCCGTGCTGTATGGCGTCGCTTGCACGGCGCTCTCACTGTCGCCCCAGATGTGGTTGATAACAGTCATCGAGTCGATTCGTACCTCGACAGAATCGGGGGCACACCGTGCAGTCAACGACCGGAGCCCAAGGTGGAGAGCAGCGTATTCGGCGACGTTGTTGTTCGTCCGTGAGCCGACCGGACGGCCGAGTCCCGCGATCCGTGTCCCGTCGGCCTGGATCACAGCACCGGCACCGGCCGGCCCGTTGCTGTGGGCACTGCCGTCCACATAGAGGACAGCGTGTGAGACAGCGGTACCGGGGGCGTCCTGTTGTGACAGTGGCGGGTCGCCTTCGAAGAGGTCATCGATTGCTGCCCGTATCTCATCAGCGGTGGTCTCCGGGTCGAACAATCCGCCATATCCGGACACGGCAGCATTGATCGCATCGATAGCGGGGGTGAGCTCGTATCGATACAGGGCCAGTAGTTCGTCGACCCGCCTCGCCAACGGCGAGAGCGTCTCCGCTGGCAGCCGCTCGCCGTCGCCTGCCGATTGGTCTTGGCGGTCCATCACTACCGGTTCTAGCCGCGAGTGGGTAAAAGACACTTCGCCACAACAGGCCACTCTTGTGGATCGTCTGCTCGCTGGGGCTGTTCAACGAGGGGGCAATCGCCCCCATACGTCTCACCGGTCGTCGACTTTCCCGTCGCGTCGGTCGCGCTCCCTCGCTTCCGGGTCCCGCTGTGCTGGATCGCCGTGCCCGCCGCCACCGGGCGTTCGGACGGAAACGGTCGTCCCGGCCGCGACATCAATGGACGCTTTCGCGGGGACCGGCTCGCCGTCGATCAGATTCGCTCCCGTCGCGCCGTCTTCCCCACCGTCGATTCCGGCGGGGGCCGTCCGCCGTCGCTCGGTCAGCAGCGACACGGTGGCGTCAGTCTCGACGGTGACGGTCCGTTCGAGACCCAGTCCACCGCGGTAACGGCCGTCGCCACCGCTCGAGGGGCGCAGCGCGTACCGCTCGACGCGGAGCGGATACTCGGCCTCCAGCGCTTCGACGGGCGTGTTCAGCGTGTTCGTCATCCCGACCTGGACGCCGTCCATGCCGTCTTTATCGGGACGTGCGCCGAACCCGCCGCCGATCGTCTCGTAGTAGGTGAAATCGCCGGTTCGGTCGCCGATGATGAGGTTGTTCATCGTCCCCTGTCCGCCGGCAGGAACCTTGTCGGGGACGGCCTGGGCAAGCGCCGCCAGCGTGACATCCATGACGCGCTGGCTCGTCTCGACATTGCCGCCGACGACGGCGGCTGGCGGCTTCGGATTGAGGACCGACCCTTCTGGGGCTGACACGGACACCGGTTCGTAACAGCCGTGATTCGGCGGAATCTCAGGGTCGGTGATAGCTCGGACGACGAAGTAGACCGCGCTCTTCGCGACCGAAAGCGGCGCGTTCAGGTTGCCAGCCACCTGGTCGGCAGTCCCGGCGAAGTCGACTTCTATAGAGGTGCCGTCGATGGTAACGGCCACTTCGATCGGGATATCGTCATCGGTCACGCCGTCGCCCTCCAGCACATCTCGCGCCCGGTACGTGCCATCTGGGAGCGCGTCGAGTTCGGCCTCGACTCGGTCGCGGGAGTAGTCGATGACGGCATCGAACGCCGAAATCAGGGTCGAACCGTGTTCCGCGAGGAGGTCGCCGACCCGTTCCTCGGCCCGGTCGTTCGCGGCGCGTTGCGCCCGGAGATCCGCCTCGCGCTCGTCGGGCGTCCGGACGTTGGCCCGGATGAGTTCGTGGACCGCCTCGTTGGGTTCGCCGCCCTCGACGAGGCGAACCGCCGGGAGTCGCAGCCCCTCCTCGTAAATCTCCTGCGCACCCGGTGGCATACTCCCCGGCGAGCTCCCGCCCACGTCGGCGTGGTGGGCTCGCGAGACTGCGTACCCGATCACCTCGTCATCGGGCGCAATCGTCGAGACGAGCGTGATGTCCGGGAGGTGTGTCCCGCCGGCGAACGGGTCGTTGACGATGAACACGTCGCCCGGCTCCGGGTCCTTCCGGAGGACGGTATCCACCGCATCGGGCATCGCGCCGAGGTGGACCGGGATATGTTCGGCCTGGGCGACCATCCGACCGGAGGCATCAAAAAGCGCCGTCGAACAGTCCTGGCGCTCCTTGATGTTCGGGGAGTACGCACCACGGATGAGGACGTGCCCCATCTCAGTTGCAACGCTCTCTAATTGATTCCGGAGTATTTCCAGCGTTATGGGGTCGATCGGCTCCTGTTTCTCGCTCGTCATCGTATCGTCAGGACTCATTTGTCGGTCACCTCTACAGTCAGTGCCCCGTCATCGCGGACCCGTACGTTCCAGGCGGGCGGGATAACGATGGTACTCTCATCGCCTTCGACGATGGCGGGACCGTCAATGTCGTCCCCCGGAGGCAGGTGTGCCCGCTCGTAGACCGGCGTTTCGCGGACATCGTCGGCAAACACCGCTTCCCGAGACCCCTTCCGTGGGTCCCCATCGGCATCGTACTCGACCGGCGGCGCCTCTCGTTCGACTGTCGTCGTCACGCGACAGTTCACCAGTTCGACCGACTCGTCGGCCCGATAGCCGTACGCGGATTCGTGGGCCGCCGCGAATCGCTCCCGTGCCTCTGCGATATCGAACGGTCGGTCGACATCGACGGTGAGTTCGAAGCTCTGACCGGCGTACCGGAGGTCCGCGGAGTGTCGTACTGTCGCCGCCTCTCGGTCGCTGACCTCAGCTAGCAGTTCTTCGGACAGTTCCTCGTAGACGGTGTCGACATCGTCGGGGTCGGCCGCGTCGAGTGCCCGCTGATACGTCCGTACCGCGTCGCGCTTCTCGTCGGCCGCGAGCAGGCCGTAGGCCGACAGCACGCCCGAAGCACGTGGAATCACGACCCGGTCGATATCGAGACTGTCCGCGATCGATATCGCGTGCATCGGCCCGGCACCCCCGAACGCGGCGAGGCCGAACTTCCGCGGGTCGTAGCCCCGCTCAACTGTTACAGAACGGATGGCGCGGGTCATGTTCGCGTTCGCAACGCGGTAGACGCCACGCGCGGCTTCCAGCGGGCCGTCCAGACCGGCCTCGTCGGCCAGGTCCGCGAGCGCGTCATAGGCGGCATCCGAATCGAGTGAGAGTTCGCCGCCCAGACTGGTGCTTTCGCCGATGTATCCCAGCACGAGGTTCGCGTCGGTGACAGTCGGCTCAGTCCCCCCCTTCCCATAGCAGGCAGGGCCGGGGTCGGCCCCGGCGGAGCGCGGTCCGATCCGGAGTGCGCCCCCGGCATCGACCCAGGCGATGGACCCGCCACCGGCCCCGACCGTTTCGACATCGACCATCGGGGTCTTGATAGGGCGCTCGTTGATGACACCCGAAGTCGTCCGTTCGGCGTCCCCGTCACGGACGAGGCTCACATCGCTTGAGGTCCCGCCCATATCGAACGTGACCAACCCGTCCTGTTCGTCGGTGTCGTCGGCCGCCATCGACCCGGCCCCAACGACCCCCGCAGCGGGGCCCGAGAGGACGGTCGTCACAGCGTTCCGTCTGACGGTATCGGCGTCCGTAATCCCGCCGTTTGCCTGCATGATCCGTGGCTGTGGGACCCCGAGTTCCTGCGCCCGATCGGTGAGGTGACTGACGTAGTGGTCAATCGCCGGCCGCACGTACGCGTCGACGACGGTCGTCGAGGTCCGTTCGTACTCGCGGAACTCGGCGAGGACCTCGTGTGACGCGGACACGGGAACGTCGAGTTCATCCCGAAGAATGTCCGTGACCTGCGTTTCGTTTTCGGGGTGCGCGTACGCGTGTAAGAGTGAGACGGCGACGGACTCGACATCCATCTGGCGTAGCTGATCGGCGATTTCCCGGACTTCATCGTCGTCAACGGACTGTTCGACGCCGTCAGTCGTTGTCCGTTCGGACACCTCAAAGCGTCGGCGTCTGGGAACCAGCGGTGTCGGCTTTTCCGCGGAGAGGTCATACAGCGACGGCCGATCCTGGCGACCGATCTCCAGAACGTCCCGGAACCCCTCGGTCGTGACCAGTGCGGTCGTTGCGCCGTCCTCTTCGAGGAGCGCGTTGACCGAGACGGTCATCGCGTGGGAGAACTCGCTCACAGTCTCGGGCTCAATGCCGGCCTCCGCACACGCCTTCTCGATCCCGGCGATCACGCCTTCGCTCTGGTCTTCGGTGCTCGGAACTTTCGCCGTCACGAGTTCGCCGTCGAGTGACAGTGTCACGTCGGTAAACGTTCCCCCCACGTCGACGCCGATCTTCCGGTCGGTCATTTATATTACCCCCGCCACGTCGAGAATCGTGCGAACGCCGAGCCAGATGACGACGAGTGTCACGATGACACCGAGCGCGTTCGCTATCGACCCGTTCGTGTACTCGCCGAGGAGGTCCCGTTGATTCATCGCGTAGATCAGGAATACGGCGACGATAGGCAATAAAATCCCGTTGACGACCTGTGCGAACACGATGATCTGGACGGGGCTACCACCCAGCACCACCGAGAGAATCCCGACGCCGAGGATGGTCCCCCAGACGGCACGGAACTGCGTGCTCTGCATGTCTGAATCCCAGCCCAAGGCACCCGTTGTCGCCCACGCGCCCGCAAGCGGTGCGGTCGTCGCGCTCGTGAACCCGGCGGCGAAGATGCCGATGCTGAAGAACAGTTCCGCGTACGGCCCGGCAATGGGTCGGAGCTGTTCGGCCATCCGACCGATATCGCTGATCTGCGTTCCCGGCTCGAACGCTGCGGCCGCGGTCACCATGATAGTGATCGTAATCACGCCGCCGGCAACGATTGACAGCACCGTGTCGATACGCGAGTGCCCGATATCTTCGGGCCCGTTCCAGCGCTCCTGGACGTTACTCGCATGCAGGAACAGGTTGTACCCGACGATGGTCGTTCCGATGAGGCCGGTGATGAGGTACAGCGACCCCGAGGGGATACTGGGGACGAACCCCATCGCAATCGCTCCGGGATCGGGACCGATGAGTATCGCCGATGCGACGAACGAAAGCGCCATCACGGCGACGAGACCGACGAGTGCTCGCTCGATCAGTTTGTACCGCCCAGTGTAGAGCAGGATCCCGGCGACGAGGCCCATCACGACGCCCCATACTGTCGAGTCGATGCCCGTGATTGTCGCCAGCCCCGCGGCCCCGCCGAGGATGTTCCCGGCCTCATAGGCGGCGGTCCCGACACCGATAGCCCCGACGACGAGGAAAATACTCACGTACTCGACGATCTGGTTGTCAAACCGCTCTCGGAGCGCCTCGCCGAGTCCTTCGCCCGAAACGAGGCCGAGTCGCGAACTCATCTCCTGGAGAACGATCGTCGCGGCGATCGAGAAGGCCATTGTCCACAGGAGCGCATAGCCGAACTCCGCCCCCGTGACGCTCGCAGTCGTGACCGTGCCAGGACCGATGAACGCGGCCGCAACCATCGCTCCCGGGCCGACGGCTTTGAGTCGTTGTGTAATACTCATGATTGTTAGTCCTGATAGCTACTGTCACGGTTCCAGCAGGTGCCAAAAAACATTGTTAAGACCTGTGTGTAGCCGGATCATCAGTCGTATGAACCCTTTGTAGGCGACACCGTCTGTATGAAATCGTAAGACCGGGCCGTTTCCGGATTCGCGAACGCCTGTTTCACCGGCTGGTGCGTTACGGCGCCCGTTCTCTCATGAGTACTTTCGAAAGGCTCTCCTCGATCTCTATCTCAAACGGGAGGTCGGCGATGCTACCCCGGATGAACCGAATCAGCAACCACCGCACCGATTCGGATGGGAAAACCACGTGAAAGCTCCCCTTTTCGGCCCGTCGAACGGTCAGAAACCCACACAGCGATAGCCAATCGAGAACGCCTTCGAGGGAGTCGAACCGTTCGGCGTACTCCTGGGCGTGGTACTGTGCGACCTGATCTATCATCTCCAGAACCTCCTCGTCACGCTCCGCAGGTTCATCGAATTGGTTCAACAGTGCGTGCAGTAAATCGATATCCAGAAGCACGTGCTCGCCCGTCGAAAGCATCTCATAGTACGTCTGGAGGTGGTCGCTGTCACTCGCGTGCGCTGAGTCGAAGTTTGCTGCGTAAAACCCGATGGCCTCGCGGATCAGTTGGCTTTGACTCTCTCCGGTTCTGTCGGTCAATTCCTGTAGCGTCTCTTTGGTCTCCGCATCGAGGGAGACGGTGACCCGGTCGGTCGGCATAGTGGTTCTCACCGCTGGATAGACTTAATATCGGGACGTTTGGCGACAGTCCCATCACAAACAGTATTCTCCCACACCAGGGGTGAGCAGTCAAGCCCAGTCATATCACCTGCGTCTCCTCGCGCGCCCTGCCGGAGACCGGGAGTGCGTTATTCCTGTGTGGGCGCTGGTGCCGTTCGGACTGTTACTGCCGAATGCTTGTACTCCGGAATCTCAGCGACAGGGTCCAGCGCATCGCCGGTCAGGGCGTTTGCGAGTGGGTCCTGATAGTGGAACGTACAGAACACGACCCCGGGCCGAATCGTGGTCGTTACCGCCGCTGACACCGTTACGCTGCCGCGGTCGCTCTCAACGACAACGGTATCGCCGTCCGCGATATCGCGTGCGGCAGCGTCGTCCGGATGGATCTCCAGGACATCCTCCCCGCGCATCCGCATGAGCGTCTCCGACCGGCGAGTGAGCGCCCCGCTGTTGAAGTGCTGGAGCGCGCGTCCCGTCGTGAGAACGAGCTGGTCTCCGGAGACGGCATCGGCCGGTGGCGTCGGCGAAATCGGGAGCAGCGGCGCGGTTCGCTCCCCGGAAGCGAACGTTTCCGAGTGAAGCACATCGGTCCCGGAATCGGCATCCGCCGGGAAGGGCCACCGCTGGTAGCCATCACCGATGCCGTCGTAACTCATGCCAGCGTACAGCGGATTGACCCGCGCTAGCTCCTCGAACACCGCTTCCGGTCCGTCGTAGTCGAACGCGTCCGCCTGGTCGACCAGCCGCTGCCCGATGTCCGTGAGGATATCGAGGTCCCGACGGGCGTTCCCGGGCAGGTCAGCGTTCGGTCGCATCCGCATCACTCGCCGGTCCGTGTTGGTCACCGTCCCGGATTTCTCCGCCCAACTGCTCCCTGGAAGCACGACATCGGCGTGGTCGACGGTCGCCGTCTCGAAGAGATCGATGACGACGCAGAAATCGAGTTCGTCGAAGGCGGATCTGGCAGAATTGGCGTTCGGTTCCGTGACCGCCGGGTTCTCGCCGAACACGACCGCCGCCCTGACGCCGTCACCGAACTGGTGTATCGCGGTCGTCTCGGTCAGGCCGGGTTCGCTCGGCGGCGCAACGCCCCACTCGTCGGCGATACGCTGCCGAGCATCCGGGTTCGTAACGGATTGGTACCCCGGGAGCACGTTGGGAAGCGCGCCGACATCGCCGGCACCCTGGACGTTGTTCTGGCCACGGAGCGGGTTCACGCCGGTTCCGGGGCGACCGACGTTCCCGGTCAGCAACGCGAGGTTCAACAGCGCATGGACGTTGTCGGTGCCGGACGTGTGCTGGCTCATTCCCATCCCAGTGACGATTGCCGCCCTGTCAGCCTTAGCATATGCTCGGGCCGCTTCCCGGACGGCATCCGCGTCAACGCCGGCCACGTCGGCCCCCGCCACGACATCGAGGTCACGGAGGTGGGCCTTCAATTCCGCGCCGCCGGTCGTTCGCTCACCGATGAACGACTCATCGGCGAGCCCCTCGTCGAGAACGACTTTCGCCATCGAATTGAGCAACTGGATATCGTATCCGGGCCGGACATCGAGGTGGATGTCGGCGGCATCAGTCGTGTCCGTTTCCCGCGGGTCGATATGGATGAGTGTGGCCCCGTTGCGGATCGCCGGCAAGACGTACGAACGGAAGATGACCGGGTGCTGTTCGGCTGGGTTCGCTCCAGTGACGAGCAAACAGTCAGTTTCGGAGAGGTCATCGAGCGTGTTCGTCATCGCTCCGGCACCGAGGCGTTCGCTCATCGCGGCGACAGTCGACGAATGACAGAGGCGGGCGCAGTTGTCGACGTTGTTGGTCCCGAGCATCCGCGCGAGCTTCTGAAAGACGTAGTTCTCTTCGTTCGTACAGTTCGAAGAGGCGAAGAACTCGACGGCGTCTGGCCCGTGGTGGTCGATGATTTCCCCGAGTGCATCAGCCACGCGAGTCAGGGCGGTTTCCCAGGGCGCAGTGACAAACCGACCGCCCTCACGGACAAGCGGCTCGGTCAGCCGGTCCTCGTGGGCGACCATATCAAATGCGGCCACGCCCTTCGGACAGACCTCACCGCTCGTGTTCACTGGCCCCGCCGTGCCGGTTGCTTTGCCGTTGCCCGCGTATTCTATCGTACAGCCGACGCCACAGTACGGACAGACTGTCGGCGCTGCCCGGGGGTTTTGGTCCTGATTGTCACTCATTTCTATCCTGAGTGATAGGATCGACCATACAAGTAGCCACCCGGTAAAACGTGGGCCAGTTTATCAGGCTATCACTACTGATGCCGCTCGAACGATGGCAGAGCGGGGTCCGGATTACTGGGGCTGGACCCGTTTGTGCCGTCAGTTTCGAGAGGTGCACCAGATACTGTAATGGGACATCGCGCGTAGTGCCGACAGATGCGACCAGCCCTGACGACCGTCCAGTTCTTCGCCCTGTTCGCGGTAGTTCTCTGTACACTGGGTTTCGCTACGTCGTTTGTCGTCGATACCACCAGCGCCCGCCCGGACCCAGTGGCGTTCGATACCACCGTCCAACGTGGGATTACGATGGCCGACGAGCAGATCGCCCGCAATCAGAGCATCAGCGTCCCGCGCGCGGAAGTCTTCTACTCACAGTATCAGTACGTCGTCGGCTACGTCGGTCTGGACCAGGCCGTGACAGCACTCACGGAACCCGGGCACGAGCAGCAGTTCGGCTATCCACTCGCGGTGTACGTCTCCGACTACAGTGACAGACCAGTCAGGTGCGGCGAGGACGGCTCTCTCCGGACTGCCGCACCACCGGACTGGGTCGAAGCTAATCAGGCCCACTACGTCGTCGACGGGGCAGCGAGGGTCCCGTCTGGTCCGGCGGTTGTGCCCTTCGCCGACCGCGACGACGCCGCGGCGTTCGCCGATACGTGTGGCGGACGAATCATCGACTGGGAAGCCCTCAAGACCCGGTCGTTCGATCTCGAACAGGCGACAGCGGTCCGAGAGCAGGTCGGCCCGCGACGGAGCGAAGCGGATGCCGCTGTAGAGACAGCACGACAGCGACGGACCCGACCCGTATCGGTCGAAGTCGGAACGGACGCGCCAACGGTTCAGGCAGCAGTCGATGCGGCCCCGCCGAACACAACGGTCGTTGTCCCGGCTGGGACATACGACGAGCAGGTGACGATAGACAAGCCACTCACACTCAGCGGCCCCAGAGCGACGCTTGACGGTGGCGGGAACAGCACTGTCGTAACAGTAACTGCCGACCGGGTCGGTGTCACCGGGTTCGAGATCGTCGGCGTCGGTAACGCGACGGTGAGCGACCCGACGAAGGCCGACGACAGCGCCTGGGACGCGACCGTGACCACCGCCTACGGCAACAGCGACGCCGCCGTTACCGGTCGAAACGCGTCCGGGCTGTACGTTGCGAACCTCACCGTCGAGACGCCCGCAAGCGGCGTCGTTCTGCGGCGGGCATCCGGTGCAGTCGTCGAGAACGTCACGGTCAACGGGACGGCAGACTGGCAAGACGGGTTCATGGGCGTTATCGGGATGCACGGGTCGATTGTCGTACAGGACTCGGCCTTCAACGGCGGGCGTGACGGCGTGTACCTCCACCGGGCCGACGGGACTGCTGTCCGGAACAACACGTTCAGGGACAACCGCTTTGGCGTCCATCTGATGTACACCTCCCGGTCGCTCGTTGCCGACAACGTCGCCCGGGGACAGGAGTACGCTGGCGTCGTCGTCATGACGAACCCAGTGGCCAACACCATCGTCGGGAACGACGTTCGCCACGCCGGCAGTGGCGTCATGTTAGCCGGGTCCCAGAGTTACATTGCGCACAACGTGGTCGTCGACACAACCCAGGCGATGTCGACAAACGCCGACCGGTCCCTGTACGAGCACAACGTCATCTACGGGAACGACATCGGTGTGCGAGCGTCGACAGTCGTTCCCTCAAATATCGTCACTGCGAACGATTTCATCGCAAACGACCGCCACGCCGTCTCGGGACCGGGGCCGCTACGCGTGTACACTCACGACGGCAGGGGGAACTACTGGAGTGGCGCGTATGACCTTACCGGCGGGGCTGGCTCAGCGTTGACCCAGTCCTACTCGCCCACCGACTCCGTCGACCGCCGTCTCCATCAGACCGACGCTGCTATCGTCCTCAGGTCGGCACCGAGTGTCCGGGGTCTCCGGGCGCTCCGTGGCACCACGCCCGGCTTTCGCCGGGGGAGCATTGTCGACAGGGCACCCCTTGCAGACCCTGCCAATCCCGAGACTGTCAGGCGAGTTCGAAACGAGACATCGACGGAGGGGGGATCATGACCGGCGAGACATACCTCACGGCGGACGAGGTCACGAAAACGTACGGCGATGTGACAGCCGTCTCGGAGGTGTCTCTCGATGTGCCGTCCGACGCCGTGACTGGATTCATCGGGCCGAACGGGTCCGGAAAAACGACGCTCCTGCGCGTGCTTCTCGGCGTCGAGCGACCGACCAGTGGCACCGTCTCGTACGACGGGCCTGCTGCCGAACGCCAACTAGGTTACCTGCCACAGCGGCCGACCTTCCGGCCGGGATTCAGCGTCAGGGAGATCGCCGCGTTCTACGCGGATCTCGTCGATGATGACCCTGATCGCCTTCTGGAACGTGTCGGCCTCGAAGAAGTAGCCAGCCGTCCCGTGTCAGGGCTCTCCGGGGGGATGACGCGTCTCCTGGGAATCGCACAGGCACTGGCCGGTGACCCACCGGTTGTGATGCTCGACGAACCAGCAAGCGGCCTCGATCCGGCGATGAGCCGACTGATATTCGACAGCATCGAATCGATTGCCGACGACGGTCGCGCCGTGGTTCTTTGCTCGCACGAACTGCCGCTGGTCGAGTCGACAGCCGACCGAGTCGCAGTGCTCGAATCCGGCCACCTCGTGCGGACCGGGTCAGTCGAATCCCTGCGGGCACAGACCGGTGGGCCGCTGCATGAGACGTTCACAGCGCTGCTGGAACGGGACAGAGCCACTATCGGCGCTCCGGAGGGTGGCCAGTCATGACGGACGGAAACCGGTTCTGGGCGGTCTTCGTCCGAGAGGTCCGGAGTGCAGTGAGGACACGCACCTATCTCGCGCTCGGGCTGATCACGGGGATTGTCCTGTTCGGCCTCGCCCATGCCGGGGGCGGCCCCACTGGCGGCTACGTCCCCACGGTCGTCGATACGCTCGTTGCCGTCGAAGTGCTCGTGCCGACGCTTGCCTTCGCAGTCGGCTATCGAGCGATTGCCGACCCCGCCGCCCGGGGTGAACTGGATATCCTTGACACCTACCCGCTCTCGACGTGGTCGTACGTCAGCGGTGTGTACGCGGGGCGTGCCCTCCTGTTGCTCACCATCGTCGTCGCCCCGTTGCTGGCCCTGGGTCTCAACGTGGCGACGACCGCAGGGCCGGAGACAACGGTGTTTGCGAGCCATCGCGGCGTCGATTCGCCGTTCCTGTTCATCCGGTTTATCGCGCTGACAGTCCTGTATGCGCTCTCGTCGCTGACGATCGCATTTCTGTTGTCAGCGCTGGCCGGCAGCCGGGGCAAAGCGCTCGTCCTCGCGCTCGCCGGGTTGCTTGTTCTCACTGTCGGAAGCGACCTTGCGGTGTTTACCGCGCTGGATACCGGTGTCACGACGAGAACTCTCGGTGGCGCGCTCGCCATGACCCCGGCAGGGGCGTACCGAGGGCTCGTGTTCAATCAGGTGTTGTACGTCGCTGTTCCGGGTCGGTCGGCGTTCGTCCCGACGTGGGTCGCCGCCCTCTCGCTTCTGTGCTGGTGGGGGCTCACGTTTGTGGGGGCGATGCTTGCGACGGATGCAGCCTGATTTCAGCCGTCGTCCGTTGCGGTCGCGAGTCCGTCGTCGACCAACCGCGTGAACCGGTCGATGAGACGGTCGGTAAGGGATGGACGGACCGCCGCGAGTAGCCGCTGTGTCTCGTCCGGGGCAACCAGAGCCACGATGACACGCCCCCGTTTGCCGTACGACTTTTCGAGTATCCCCGCATCAGCCAGCGCCGAAACATGCCAGGAGACCGTACTCCGGGCGACTCCCAGTCGATCGGCCAGTTCGTCTGCCGACAGGGACTCCGCGTCCAGTAGATGGAGGAGAATCGTCCGCGCAGTCTCCCGCCGGGCAAAGGCGAGCACGCGTCGCTCCCAGGGGTCGTACTCCCGGCTGTAATAGTGGGTTTTGCCCTGAATCTCCTCGGCGACGATGTCGCCAGCACGGCACAGTTTCCGCAGGTGATACTGTGCTTGGCCTGTCGCGATACCGAGATCAGACGCAAGCGCGTTGAAATGGACCCCTGGTTTGGACTCGACGTGGGAACGCACTTGCTCAGTAACCGTGGACATAGGTTTCAGTACAGCGTTCCACCCTCCGGGACAACAGGGTATCGAACGTTCTCATTGCGCGAGAACCCACTTATATCCCGCCCACCAGTTCTCGGGTTATGTCCTCGGCAGGGAGAGTCTGGCCCCCGTACTCCTCGGCAAACGACTCCGCATCCCCGCTGTCGCTGAACGGGACGATAGCGGTCCCCATCGACCCCGCTATCTCCGAATTAGCGACGACCGTGAGCGCTCCGGTCGAAGCGAACGCCTCCGGCTCTACGTGCCGGGAGATGATTGTTTTGCCCCCGCCGGTCCGGACCTCGTAGTCGGTCGCACTGTAGTCGGTTAGGAACGTCTCCGCAGGCGTCCATCCCGACTGTTCTTTGGCGAATCGGTGGCGATACGTGCAGTTCGTACTGCAGAACCGTGCCGGCGGGTCATGACCCTCGGGCGAATTATCCTGATAGTACGTTTGGCCAACTGGACCCGGGTGCTGGTCGATGACCATGCCACACTGGTCACAGTTCCCGCCGCTTTCGATGCTGGCCGGCTCCAGTTCCTCACTGGTCCCCAGACACCCCGAGAGTGACACGACCGTCGCGGTCCCGGCCATGAAACGCCGCCGTGTCAGTTTCGGTGCATATTCAGACATACTAGCCGGTACACTGAACGACACCAAATGGTTCATGGTGCGACCGTCGAAACGCCGATCAGTCGGGGACAGTCGGCGGTGAGACTGCATAGATCGCACTCAGCACCAGCAGCGCGATGAGGAAGTCGAACCCGTGTTCAGTGAGGTGGTGTACCACCATCGGGACGGATCCGAGGACAGTCCCGATGCCGACGACGGACCGAAGCACCAACAGCCCGATAGCCGCCGTCAATAGTACGTACGGCCGTGAGCGGCGGCGGCGTGTACTCGCCGCTGCGACGAAAAACAGCGCCAGCGTTCCGAGCGTCGCGAGGCCCAGCACGGCTATCAACACTGCGGATTGACCGGGGCCAATCCAGTCAGCCGTCGGTTGGAGCATCTCTTAGGTCACGTTTCGGGCGCTTTCACTGGAATCGGTTTCGGTAGCTGTCGCTGCAGTGTCCGAATCCGGAACCGAGGTGGGAGAATACAGTTCCGTCGATGTACGACCGTTTCAAAGGCTTTGCCGTCGTTGCCGTTACGCGGGGA
Organism: Haloarcula terrestris; assembly: GCF_031624315.1. NCBI lineage: Archaea > Methanobacteriati > Methanobacteriota > Halobacteria > Halobacteriales > Haloarculaceae > Haloarcula > Haloarcula terrestris. Next base: position 19,394 of record NZ_JAMQOM010000017.1, read on the forward strand.
CGACAGTCACGGCTCGATGTTCTCCCGAAAGTCGGGTGCTAACCCGGTCTGTCGGATGCCGGCTAGGTCCGTTATTTCGAATCGATAGAGTGTGACGCCGCCGGAGGTGGTGGCGGTCTGGAGCGTGTTGGGTCGCCAGGCGTTCTGGGTTATTGCCTCGATTTCTGGCCAGTCGTCCTCCGGGACACTGGTGATATCGCCATCGAGCATGACGCTCTGCCACTCGAACGCGGTGTCGACGTTGTAGACGAGAAACCGGCCACGGCCTGCCTTCTCGGTCAGTTCTGCCTTCTGGCTCGATTCGCCGGTTACGTACGTGAAATAGAGGCAGGACCCGTTGTCGAAGCCGTACGACAGCGGAATCAGATACGGGATATCCGACATCGGGAGGCCCAATACCCCGGTCGAGTGGGCGGAGAGGAACGCCTCGATCTCGTCGTCGTCCATCTGTTCGAGCCCGTACTCTTCTAATTGGTCGATTGTCATAGGTCGCGTCTACTCATCCCGTTACGTATCACGATTGCAATTGAACGATTAAAAAAGTAGAGCGGGAGTACTGAGGGCAACCGGGTGTTAGTTTGCGGACGAACGGATTCGTGATGCCGAAGTCTTCGGTCGCCAGTCTCTGTGTAGGGCCGAGGATCGGCCGGTCGTTAGCTAGCGAACAGTCGTCGCTCCGCGCGTTCGTGCTCGGCGGCCAGTACGTCGACCAGTGGAGCAAACGGAGTCATCTCGTCTATCGTTCGGTCTTCGCTGTCCTCGACGGCAGCTGTCATCACCGGCTGCAGACCGTCGAGGATTCGCTGGGCATCCGTGTGACCAAGCGAGAGAAGCCGCTGGGCCGCACCCAGCAGTCCGGTAACGAACCCGTGACAGCACAGCAGACAGGCATCGCGGACAGCAACGCCAGCGAGCCCTGTGACAACGCCGAGGACAACGGCATAGTTTCCGGGCGAGCCGTCAGCGACCACGCGTTCAGCGTAGCGGTCCAGTAGCGACTCGTCACGCAGGTCTGTCTGGAGTGAGAGGAGTCGGTCCCCGGATTGTTGTGCGCTCTCGCGGAACTCCGCGGCCAGAGTCACGGCCGAGAGCCGTTGGTCGGCCCGACAGATTGCATCGAGGTCCCCCTCGGTTGCAGCGGCGTGTGCGGCCCGGAGCGCAACGATTTCAGCAGGCCCGACCTGGCGGCGGAGATACGTCACAAGGAGCGCTTCGAGGTCCGCCGCGTCTTCCACCCGGTCGTCCTGGATGAACTGCTCCAGCCCGTACGAGATCGTGTAGGTCCCGACTGGGAGAAACGAGTCGGCCAACCGAAACGAGTCCAGCGTCGCGGTATCGCTCATTGGTCGCCTCCATCGATAGTCCGAACGCCGTGGCCGTGAGCGTGGCCAGCGCCGCCGTGACCGTGGCTGTCCTTACCATGGGTGTGGCCGCCGCCATGGCTGTGATCGACCCCGTCGTCGTCGAACGTCGTCGGCGGAACGTGCTCGTACCGCGTCGGCACATCCGCGGGGAGGAGTTCGGCGACCGTATCTTCCATCCGTTCTTTCGAGTCCGTCACCGGGAACAGCGCTTCCTGGCCCCGGACCGCGAGATTCCAGTGTTTGTTCCCCACGGCGTGACCGAGTTCCAGCGCCGCGGTCGATGAAACACCGCTGTCGGCGAAATCGAGCACGAGAGCCTCAATTGCGGCGAGTTCGATGACGACGAGGGTCCCGTCCTCGGCTTCGAGTACGTCGCCGTCCCCAAGATCGCGGGCAACCACGATACCGAGGTCCCGGCCGTCTATCGTCTCAGTTCGAACCCGCGAGCGCTGGCGTTCGGTGTCCGAGAGCACGACAGTGGCGTGGTCCGACGCTTCGAGGGCCTCGGCGACGGCGTCGTCATCGCGGTGGCCGAGATAGGTGTCTGCGACCAACATCAGTACTTCCTCCCGGAGGGGGCAGAGGCGTCCAGCAACTCCTGTCGAGCGTGGTCCCAGGCCGCGTGGAGCGTCGCCTGGACCGTCTCAGCCCGGTCGCCGAGGGCGCGGACCGCGACGCCAGCACCGTTGGGGAGCGCTGTCGCACCGGCCTTGGCTTCGCTGTCGGTAACGACCGCATGCAGTGCGTCGCTCAGTTCGGACTCATCGCGGTCCGGGGCGAGGACGAACATCGTCCCGTAGACGGTGAACTCACCGAGAACGCCGGGCACTGTGGGGTCCCCGTCCGCCGGTGTCAGATGCGTCGTATCCTCGAACAGGAGCCCGTCAGGCCCGGTCCCGCGCACGCGGGAGAGATACCGTTCGAAGTCGAACCGCTCGCCCCGAGCGAGTCGGCCGGGGACAACCACGTCACTGACGACGGCTGTCGCGCCGGGAGCGAGGTCGACCGTGAGTTCCTGGAAGTACCTGGAATCGGCGTGGAGAATCGTCGGCTCGGGAACGTAATCCAGGTGGCCGCCGGTGCCGACACTGAGAGTCGTGTCGGCGGCGGCGTAGTTACACGTCATCGTCTGGACTTTCGTCGAGCTCTGGGTCGAGACGTGAGCGATGGCGTCGTCCCCGACAGTTATCGACACATCGTGGCGGTCGCCCTGGGCGACGCCGCCGGTCGGCGACTGGATGAATACGGTGTCGACGTTGGGGTGGGGGTCGTGTGCCAGCGTCCCCGAAATGTGGAACGGGACTGTCGCGTAGTCGTGGACCAGAGCCGTCCCGTCGGCCGTCCGCTCGAAGGTCAGTTCGAGTACGCCGTCTTTCCCAGGCGACCCGACAGCGGCCTGTGGCACGGCCTCAGTCGCGTACCCCTCGAAGGCTGGGTGGGGCGCATCGGCGGCCATCAGGCGAACAGCACCCCCTCGCGGACGTGTGACAACACCGCGTCGATGCCCGACTCGTCCTTGCAGTTCGTGAACTCGACCGGCCCGTCACGGACCTCGTCGGCGTCCCGCTCCATCACGTCGAGGTCGACGCCGACGTGCGGGGCGAGATCGGTCTTGTTGATGACAAGCAGGTCACAGTCGACGACGCCCGGCCCGCGCTTGCGGGGAATGTCCTCGCCTTCCGCGACCGAGATGACATACAGCGAGTAGTCCGCGAGTTCGGGGTTGAACGTCGCCGCGAGGTTGTCGCCCCCGCTCTCGACCAACACGAGGTCCAGTTCCGGGTGCTCGGCGAGGAACGAGTCTATCTGCTGGAGGTTCATCGACGGGTCCTCGCGGATGCCCGTGTGCGGGCACGCGCCGGTTTCGACCCCGGCCACGAGGTCCTCAGGGACGACCCCGGCGAAGCGCTCACGGAGCACGTCGGCGTCCTCCTGTGTGAGAATGTCGTTGGCGATGACGCCCACGTCCAACCCCTGGTCGCGCAGTTCGGGAACGAGCGCGGTCAGCAGCGACGTTTTCCCGGAGCCGACCGGGCCGCCGATGCCGACCGTCGCTACGTCGCGGTGCGTGAGACTCATTCGTCCGTCCCCGCCGAGTTCTCGCCGTCGGTCGCTGTCTCTGCCGCGTCCGAATCGTCATCGGCTGATCCGACGCTGTCGGACCGGATCGGGTCATGGACCGTGACGAGTTTCGTGCCGTCGGGGAACACCGGCTCGACCTGAATCATGTCGATCATCTCTGGGACGCCGTCCATCACGTCCTCGCGGCCGAGTAGTTTCGACGCGCCCGAGCGGATTTCGGCGACCGACTGGCCGTCCCGACCGCGCTCGATGCACCAGTCGCTGATGTAGGCGACGGCTTCGGGGTGGTTCAGCGGAACGCCGCGTTCCTTGCGGCGTCGCGCGACCTCTGCGGCGGTAAAGACCGTGAGTCGTTCCTGTTCTTTGGCTGTGAGTTTCATAGCATGTACCGCTGTGCGAGTGGGAGTTCGGAAGACGGTTCGCAGGTGACGTGTTCGCCGTCAACCTTGACCTCGAAGGTTTCGGGGTCGACCTCGATGTCGTCGGGACAGTAGTCGTTATGGACCATATCGTCCTTGCCGGGCGTGCGCGTTCCTTCGACGGGGACGATGCGAGAATCGAGACCGTATTCCTCGCCGACACCGGCCTCGGCGGCCGCCGGGGAGACGAACGAAAGCGAGAGGCCGTGTTTGGCCTTGCCGACCGCACCGGCCCGTTCGCGCTGAATGATGGGCTCGCAGGTCATCAGCGAGCCGTTGGCCTCGCCCATCTCCGAGTGGACCGGGAAGCCGCCCTTGAACGTCATCGCCGGCTTGACGCCGAAAAAGGCGGGGTCCCACAGGCAGATATCGGCGAGCTTGCCGGGTTCGAGCGTCCCGACATGGTCCTCGATGCCGGCGCTGATGGCAGGGTTGACGGTGTACTTCGCGATATAGCGCTTGATACGGAAGTTGTCGGCGTCGGTCCCCTCGTCCTCGGGGAGCGGGCCGCGCTGGGATTTCATCTTCGAGGCCGTCTGCCACGTCCGTGGGATGACCTCGGCCATCCGGCCCATCGCCTGTGAGTCGGAGGTCATCATCGAAATCGCACCCATGTCATGGAGCACGTCCTCGGCGGCGATTGTCTCCGCCCGGACGCGCGACTCCGCGAAGGCAACGTCCTCGGGCACGTCGGGGTTGAGGTGGTGACACACCATCACCATGTCGAGATGCTCGTCGAACGTGTTGTCGGTGTAGGGCATCGACGGGTTCGTCGACGAGGGCAGCATGTTCGGCTCGCCGACCATCTCCATGATGTCGGGCGCGTGGCCGCCGCCAGCGCCCTCGATGTGGAACAGGTGCATCGTCCGGCCATCCACAGCACCGAACGTGTTCTCGACGAAGCCGGCCTCGTTCAGTGTGTCCGTGTGCATACACACCTGCACGTCCTCGTCCTCGGCGACTTCGAGACAGGTGTTGATCGTCTCGGGCGTCGACCCCCAGTCCTCATGGAGTTTCAGCCCGCAGGCACCGGCCGCGATCTGCTCGCGGAGCGGCCCGGGGTCGGAGGCGTTACCCTTCCCATAGAAGCCGACATTGACCGGCCACGCCTCGGCAGCCTGCAGGAAGCGCTTGATGTTTTCCGGGCCGGTCGTGGTCGTCGTCGCACCGCCGCCGTACCCGCCGCCGAGCATCGTCGTGATCCCGCCCGACAGCGCGTGTTCGTGGAGTTGTGCGGAGTTGAAGTGGATGTGAATGTCGAGGCCACCGGCCGTCGCTATCTTCCCCTCTGCGGGGTAGACATCCGTCGACGGGCCGACGACCATGTCGACGCCGTCCATCGTATCAGGATTGCCGGCCTTCCCGATGCCGGCGATTTCCCCGTTCCGAATGCCGATGTCAGCAGCGACGATGCCAAGTATCGGGTCAATAATGGTTGCGTTCGTCAGCACCCAGTCGAGTGCCCCCTCTGCCTGTGTGACGCCGGGGGCCATTCCCAGACCGTCACGGAGCGTCTTCCCGCCGCCGAACACCGCTTCGTCGCCGTGAGTCCGCAGATCCTCCTCGACTTCGGCGAACAGTTCCGTGTCGCCCAGTCGGATTTTATCACCCGTCGTCGGCCCGTACAGTTCGGCGTAGTTCTCGCGGTCGATGTCGCGTGTCATTGGTTTGCTTCCGACGCCGCGTCGCCGTTGTCCGTTGCCGACTCGCCCGTATCACGGAATCCGCCCGCACGCATTCGTTCGACAGCGTCGCTCGTATCGCCGTCAACGCTTCCGTTGACCAGTCCGTTCATGCCGTGGGCACGGCGCTTCCCGCCGATTTCGACGAGTTCGACCGTCTGTTCGTCGCCCGGCTCGAACCGGACCGCCGTGCCAGCAGGGATGTTCAGCCGCATCCCCATGGCCGCCTCGCGGTCGAACTCCAGGGCCGCGTTGGCCTCGAAAAAATGGAAGTGTGACCCGACCTGGGACGGCCGGTCACCGGTGTTGCCGACAGTCACCTCGGTGGTCTCGCGACCCTCGTTCAGTGTCACGGTCCCCTCGCCCGGGATGACCTCACCGGGCACAAGCCCGTCGCTCATCTCGCCACCGTCCCGTAGATTTCTGACTGTTCGTCTATCATCTGCTCCTCTCTTTGGATACACATACTAAAATAGTTGCTCTCTGCGCAAGTGACGCCCCTATATCGAAAACAGGGTTAAATACTAAATTTTCATCTCCATATAAATGGGTCTGACTATCGAACTGTCATACTTCTCGGGGCCAACGCGACTCACGTCCAGTCTGCTGGCGATATCGGCGGCGGGCACACCCGTAGCGCGGCCGAGACTATGTGGGCCGATCTGTGAGGTGAGACGGCAAAAATAACTGGTAGTAGCGGGGCGGACCGTCACACCCCAGTAATCGTCATACTAGTTTCACTTTTGAGGTATCAATTAGCGCCGGCCCCGAATTACTGAATAATTCAAATTTCGTCGGTACTCCTAATGGTATCTCTGACTATTCGTCATATCCTTTGACGACCTTATACTCTCCAGACGGAATGGAGGATAATATAAGATGAGAGTGGTAAACCTTATTTACTTCCTACCGAACGTCAACACTGTGAACGAAATCATGGACGAACGTTTGGATATTAGTGTTAAATCGCTTGAAATGACCAACGATCTCGGCCGTAACTATGGCGTTCGCGGTTCCCTAATGGAGGCAGCAGAATGAGTCGTCAGTCAGTCAGCCGTCGGCAGTTCCTCGGTGCGAGCGGGGCCGCTGTCGTTGCGGGCCTCGCCGGCTGCTCGGCCGGGGAAGGCGGCACCTCGACGGACACCGCGAGCAGCGCCGACACGCTCAAGATCGGCGTCCTCGAAGATCAGTCCGGCAACTTCGCCCTCGTCGGCGATCCGAAAGCGAAAGCGTCGATGCTCGCAATCGAGGAGATCAACGCCAACGGCGGCATCGACGGCAAGCAGATCGAAACGTTCCAGCGTGACCCACAGTCGGACAACCAGCGCTACCAGGAGTTGACCCGGACGGCGATTAACGAGGAGAACGTCGACGCGCTGTGGGCCGGCTACTCCTCGGCGACCCGGGAGGCTATCCGTCCGATTATCGACCGCAACGAACAGCTCTACTTCTACACCACCCAGTACGAGGGCGGTGTCTGTGACGAGTTTACTTTCGCAGTCGGTCCCACCGCCCGCCAGCAGCTCGGTATCGTCCTCCCGTATCTGGTCGAGGAGTTCGGGCCGGACATCTACACCATCGCGGCCGACTACAACTTCGGACAGCTCTCCGCGGACTGGGTGAAGGTGCTGGCAAACGAAAACGACGCGAACGTACTCGGCGAGGAGTTCATCCCACTGAGCGAGTCCTCCTTCGGCTCAACGATCAACCGGATTCAGGAGCAAGACCCCGACTTCGTCATGTCGATGCTCGTCGGTGCGAACCACACGTCGTTCTACGAGCAGAAGGCCTCGGCCGGTCTCGACGTGCCAATCGGGACCTCGACGGCGATGGCACAGGGGTACGAACACCGACGCCTCGACCCCCCGGCGATGGCCAACATCTACGCGGGCGTCAACTACATGGAGGAAGTCCCGACCGACAGCAACACGCGTGACGGCGGCTTCGTCGACCGCTACTTCGAGATGTACCCCGACGCGCCCTACCTCAACGAGGAGGCCGAGACCAACTACTTCTCGACGTACATGTACAAAAAGGCAGTCGAGCAGGCCGGTACCACCGAACAGCCGGAAGTCATCGACGCCCTGGAGTCGGGGATCGAACTCGGTACCGAAGAGGCCCCCGAAGCACCCGAAGGGGAGACGATCAGCCTCGACGGCGCGACCCACCACGTCGATCACCACATGTGGATCATGCGTGCCGACGAGGAGCACAACGTCGAGGCCGTCGAAAACCGACAGATTCCCGAACAGTTCCTCTCGGAGACGGTCGGCTGTAACCTCCCCGAGAACCCGGAACAGACCCAGTACACCCCGGTCGACTACTACGAGGAGGCCGAGTAGGGATGGTAAACGGCATCAACCTCGCGTTACAGTTCCTCGATAGCTTCGCGTTCATCGTGCTCGCCGCGGCGGGGTTGGCCATCATCTTCGGAATTATGGGCGTCATCAACCTGGCACACGGGGAGTTCATCCTCATCGGCGCGTACGCGTCAACGCTGTCCGTGACCCACCTTGGGGTCCCGCTCGTGGTCGCGATACCCATCGGCGGCGTGGTCACCGCGCTGTTCGGAATCGCGACAGAGCGAGTCATCATCTCGGGCGCGATACCCAACTACATCAGCCAGCGGACGCTCGACCGGGACATAATCGAGCCGCTGTACGACCGACTGGCCGACTCGATGGTCGCCACGTTCGGGCTCAGCCTGATATTGACCCAGGGAACCCGGATCGCCTTCGGGAACTCAATCGACGGCCTCTCGACGCCATTCGGTCCCATCGAGTACGGCGCGTTCTCCTACTCGACGTACCGGATCGTCCTGGCTGGGGTCAGCATCGCGCTACTCGTGGCCACCTACTACCTGTTTACTCGAACCGAGTTCGGAATGCGCGCCCGGGCGACGATACAGGACAAGGAGACCGCACAGGCGATGGGCGTCGATACTGAGCGCATGTACATGCTGACGTTCGGCATCGGATCAGGACTGGCGGGACTGACGGGCGCACTGTTTGCGCCGGTCATCACGATGCGGCCGACGCTCGGGGACCAGTTCCTCGTTGAGTCGTTCGTCGCCGTCGTGGTCGGTGGCCCGAGCGTCGTCCTCGGCACTGCGCTCTCGGGGGGCGTTCTCGGAGCGATTCTGGCCGTGTTCTCGAACCTTTATGGAACGTTCATCGGCCGCATCGCGCTGCTCGTCGCCGCGCTCATCGCGCTCCGGTTCCTCCCCGACGGCATCACCGGGTTCATCGAACAGCTACAGAAACGGAGACAGGAGAGCGAATAAATGTCGACAAACAGTGCAAACGGCGAGGCGAACAGGTCGCTCCCGGGCCGGCTCCGTAGCCGGTTCGAGGGGCCGAACACCATCGGGGAGTCGCGCGGGTTCTGGGTCGGCTTCCTGGTCGCTATCGCCGCGCTTGCCGTCTACCCGCTGTTCAGCGACGGGTCCCAACTGTCGCTGTTCATGGTGTTGGCCCTGCTGGGACTTTCGCTGTCGGTTGTCTGGGGCTATTCGGGCGTGTTGAGCTTCGGGCAGGTCGTCTTCTTCGGGATCGGTGCCTACACCTTCGGCGTCGTCTCGATCAATTTCGCAACCCCGGGCGGTATCACGGCAGCCGTGCTCGCCGGCATCGTCGGCGGTGGCGTCAGCGCCGCGATACTGGGCTACTTCATGTTCTACGGCGGGGTGCGTGACGTGTACGTCACCATCATCACGCTCGTCTCGACAATCGTCATGCACACGTTCATGGCCCAGACCGCCGGGTCCGAGTGGGCTATCGGCGAGGCGGCACTGGGCGGGTTCAACGGGATGCCGGACATTCCGCTGTTGACCCTCGGGGTCGGCGGGGCGTCCTACCAGTTCATCTACAACCCGTTCCCGATGCGGATAATCGGTATCGGCGCGGTCGAAATCAGCCCGTTCTACTACCTCGTATTAGTGTTGCTGGTCGGGACGTACCTGGCACTGCGAGCCCTCGTCAACTCCGACTACGGCCGCGTGATGGTCGCCGTCCGCGAGGACGAGGACCGGACCGAGATGTTCGGCTACAACGTGACCCGCGTCAAGTTCGTCGTGTTCACCCTCGGGGGCGCACTCGCGGGTCTGTCAGGCGTGCTGTATGCCGCACGGAACGTGTACATCGACCCGACCGTGTTCTCGTTGCTGTTTGCGACGTTACCGGTCATCTGGGTGAGTATCGGTGGCCGGAAAAGCCTGCTCGGGGCCGTCGTCGCCACGCTTGCCGTCGAATACCTCCGCATCTCGATGGCGGGGGAGCTGGCGCTGGTCCTGCTTGGCACCCTGTTGCTGGTGACGATTCTGGTGCTCCCAGGCGGGTTCGTCCCATGGGTCCATCAGCGAATCGTCAAAGCCCAGGCGGGCCCGGGCGAGACCAACGGGCCGGACATCCCTGACGCATCGAGTGAGGTGAGTGACTAATGAGTGATACTGAAACCGAATCCGATGTCGACTCGCTCGGACCGAACGTTCGACAGACTGCGGCGGAGCTGGCAACGGGAGACAGATCAGAGACGCTGCTACAGACCGACGGCCTCGTCAAGCAGTTCGGCGGGTTCACCGCCACCGACGACGTGGACTTCTCGGTTGACGAGGGGGAGCTCCGTTGTCTCATCGGCCCCAACGGCGCTGGCAAGTCGACGTTACTGAACCTGATTACCGGCTCCTACGAGGCCACCGACGGCAGTATCTACTACAACGGCCACGATATCACCGATTTCGAGCCACACCAGCGGGTTTCTCGCGGTATCAGTATGAAATTCCAGGTCCCGTCCGTGTACGGTGACCTGAGTGTCAGAGAGAACGTTAGGCTCCCCGTCCAGCAGTTCGCCGACGGGGAGGAACGACGGCAACTGGTCGCTGACGCAATCGAGGCTGCCGGGCTAACTGGGTACGAGGATGTCGACGCCGGGCAGCTCTCACACGGTCAGCAACAGCAACTGGAAATCGGGATGGCCGCCGCGCTCGAACCCGACCTCCTCCTGCTCGACGAGCCGGTCGCCGGCCTCGACGTGGCCGAGCGCGAAGCTATTGCCGAGCGGATCATGCAGCTCAACGAGGAGCAGGGCATCGCTTTCGTCGTCATCGAACACGACACCGACTTCGTCGCAAGCATCGCCGAAGAAGTGACCGTGCTGCACAACGGCGAGGTGTTCCGCGAGGGGCCGATTGAGGAGATAGAATCCGACCCGGAGGTCCAGCGGATATACCTGGGTGGTGAGTCATAATGCTCGAACTTGACGACGTGTCCGCCGCCTACGACACGACACCGATACTTCGGGAGGTGGACCTCTCCGTCGAGGAGGGGGAAATCGTCGGCGTGATGGGAAAAAACGGCGTCGGTAAGACGACGCTCCTGAAGACGGTGATGGGACTGCTGGAACCAAGCGAGGGGACCATCAGCTACAACGGCACCGACGTGACGCATGCAAGCGCCGACGAGCGTGCCCGCTCCGGTATCGGCTACATTCCGCAGGGCCGGGATGTGTTCCCCAAACTGACTGTCGAGCAGAACATCAAGATGGGCGAGACGATCCGGGCGGACAGCGACGAGACGCTGTACGACCAGATATACGACTACTTCCCGGTCCTCCAGGAGCGGGCCAGCCAGGAAGCGGGGACGCTCTCGGGCGGGCAACAACAGATGCTTGCCATCGGCCGAGCGCTGGTCTCGAACCCGGACTTGCTCCTGCTTGACGAACCAAGCGAGGGTATCCAGCCATCTATCGTCGACCAGATCAGCCAGGACATGCAGACGATCAACGACGACCTCGGGACGACGATTCTGTTCGTCGAGCAGAACCTCGGGGTCATCCGGGAAATGGCCGACCGCTGTTACGCGATGGAACGGGGGACAGTCGTCGATGAACTCGGGCCGTCGACGATTGCCGAGGAGGACGCGATTGCGGAGTACCTCGCGGTCTGAGGCGGATTCCGTAGCTGTTTCACGCCTAGAGTGGCTGGATATCCGCTCGATCCAGTCCAACAAACTGCGTGCCAGACTATTGGAGGGGTGAATTCTTCATAATCAAGCCAAAGCAACCGAATCAACACAGACTTGAGTGCCCACTAACCAGATCTGTACACGAATGGCCACACGTGACTCATGGATATCGAACATCGGCTTCGTACTCGCCGCCGTCGGCGGTGCGGCCGGCCTCGGGAACATCTGGCGGTTCCCGTGGTTGACCGCCGGCAACGGCGGGAGCGCGTTTCTCATTGTCTACCTGCTCGTCGTTGTCGGCATCGGTGTCCCCGGACTACTCGCGGAGTTCGTCCTCGGACGCCGTGGTCGACAAACTCCGACTGCCGCGCTCCGCTCGCTCACCGGCTCGCGCTGGGGGTCCTGGCTGGGCGCGTTCAACGTCCTGACGACGCTCGTCATCCTCTCGTTTTACTCCGTCGTGGGCGGGTGGATTCTTCGCTACACGCTGGTCTCCCCGGTCGGCGCGTACTTCGGGCAGCCCCAGCAGTACTTCGGATCCATCAGCTTCGGCCTCGGTGCGGTCGGCTTTCACCTGCTGTTTCTCGGTATCGTCGCCGGGATCGTCTTTTTCGGCGTGAGCCGCGGTATCGAACGCGTCTCGAAGGTGATGCTCCCAGGCGTCGTACTAATACTGCTTGGCCTCGCGGGATGGACGGCAACTCAGCCAGGGACGGCCGCGGGCTACACCTTTTACCTTAGCTTCGACGCTGATTACCTCGCCGCCAACTTCCTGAACGTCATCGGGCCAGCGGCGGGACAGGCGCTTTTCACCCTCTCGCTTGGGGCCGGAGTCATGCTGACCTACGCCTCGTATCTCGATGACAGCGCGTCACTCCCGCGAGATACACTCGTTATCGCGGTCTCGAACACCTTCATCGGAGTACTCGCCGGGCTGGTCGTCATTCCGCTGTTGTTTTCCCAGGGCGTCGACCCCGGGCAGGGCGGCCCCGGTGCGCTGTTCGTCGCACTCGCGACGGCGTTTGCCACTCTTCCGGGCGGATCACTTGTCGCCACGGCGTTTTTCGCGACCGTTCTGATGGCCGCGGTGACCAGCGGCATCAGCCTGCTCGAAACTCCAGTCGCAACACTCGTCGATAGCTTTGGCGTCCCGCGACGCCAAGCCACAGTGTTGGTCTCGGCCCTGCTTGCGGTCACTGGGAGCGGGCTTGCACTCACAAGCTCTGTCTTCCAGTTCGTCTCCGGGACGTTGGCGGACCTGCTGTTGACGGTCGGGCTGTTCGCGTTCACCGTCATCGTCGGCTGGCTACTGCGTGACGAAGCACTTGCGGAGTTCCGCGCCGGAACCGGCCGTTTCGAGTGGGTGGCTCGGCCGTGGCTCCTGACGGTCGGTTGGGTCCTCCCCGTCGTCGTGCTGTTCCTGTTGACGAACACGCTCGCGTCGCTCGCCGGGATGTCTCTGGGGCTTGCCGGCCGAGCGATTATCGCAGTCATCGGAACCGTCGCCCTGGCTGTTGCAGTCGGGAGGGAACGCTTGGGGAAGGCGTTGGGGTCGCATTAGCTACCCCGGCTCCGCGCTGTCATTGACGGGGATGGCGGTCACCCGAGATAGGTAAGCGATAATCGCTGGGCCAATATGAAAACACCACAATGTCCGCAGTAAAGCTGCGTTAGAGGTTTCCTAAGAGGTATTTACTGCGGACGTTGTGGCGTATGACAGATGGGTAGTGGCAACTGTGAGAGACACCACCATGTCCGCTGTTGTAGTGAGGCGAGAAGTGAACGCCAAATTACTACGGACACAGTGGTGTCCGGATCGGTCCGGGATCCAACCCACACCACGATGTCCGCTGTTCTGAATCACTGGATGAGGAACAGCGGACATCGCGGTGTGTTCAATACAGGGGGAGTCCGGTAAAATACGATGTAGAGGGTTGAAAAAGACGATTCGGTGATTTACAGACTGGAAACACTCCCACCCCACTTTGTCCGCAGTTCTTCGAAAACAGGCTGGGAGGGGAATGAGATGCAGCAATATTTAACGCAAGATGGCGGCCATCGAGATGAGAACACTCTAGCAAACTACCATTCTGCAGTTCCTTTCAGCTTTCTAGGTCTCCTACGGACTAGCTCTCACTTATCTATTATAAACTTTTCTCTTGTGTATAGTTCCTTTCGAGACCCCCTCGATAGTATTCCGGTTACTGCGGACATAGTGGGGTGGGAGGGTCCCCCGATTCTTTTATAAGTAACAGAACAGCGGACACTCCGGACACTCCGGACAGGGGTGGTTTTATATAGTCTCCTTCCAATATGTCTGGCAACGACTATGGGGATGTTCGAACGCGATACTGAGATCTACTTGGACCGTGATGCACTCCGGGAGGATTACCAGCCTGAAAATCTCGTTGGACGTGATACTGAACTGAACAGATATCGGGCCGCTCTCCAGCCCGTAATCAACGGTGAGCAGCCTAACAATATCTTCCTCTACGGTAAAACGGGTGTCGGCAAGACTGCTGGCACGCGGTATCTGATCGACCATCTCGAGGAGGACGCGGCCAAGTACGAGGATATCGACCTCACAGTGACGATGTTGAACTGTGATGGCCTCTCCAGTAGTTACCAGATCGCCACCCGTCTCGTCAACGAGTTCAGGGACGAGACGAGCCAGATCAGCACAACGGGGTATCCCCGTGCCACAGTGTATGACATGCTGTGGACCGAACTCGATTCCTGTGGTGGCACTATCTACATCGTTCTCGACGAGGTCGATCACATCGAAGACGATAGCATATTGTACCAACTCCCGCGTGCGCGAGCGAACGGAAACCTGAGTTCAGCGAAGATCGGCATCATCGGTATCTCGAACGACTTCTCGTTCCGCGATGACCTCTCCCCGAAAGTCAAAAGCTCACTCTGTGAGGAAGAGATCCAGTTCCCTGCATACGATGCGAAGGAGCTGATTCAAATCCTACAACAGCGGGCTGATGTGGCCTTCCACGACGGCGTCCTCGAAGACGGTGTCATCGAGCTATGTGCCGCCTACGGTGCCAAAGACGCCGGTGACGCACGGCAGTCACTCGATCTCCTCATGAAAACGGGTGATCTGGCTCGGGACAAAGATACGGACACCATCTCGGAAGCGCTCGTTCGCGAAGCCCGGGATGTCCTGGAACGAGGTCGGATTCAGGAAGGAATTTCCGGCCTTACCCAACACGGTCATTTGGTCGTGTACGCGATGGTAACGCTTGATCAGGAGGGGAAGACGCCGGCCCGGACACGGGATATCCGTCCCCGATACACCAATTTCGCCGAGAAAGCGGGGATCGACCCCCTCGTTCCACGCCGCATGCGTGACCATCTCGGTGAACTGTCGATGTTGGGCATCATCTCTGCCATCGAGCGGAACGAGGGACGGCGTGGGGGCACCTATCGTGAGTATTCCCTCGAAATGGACCCTGAAATGATTCTCTCAGCGCTTGAAAAGACTGTCGACGATGTGGGTATTCACAAATCTGTCACTAATCTCGTTGATAACGAAGCGACGCTCTCGGACTTCCAGTCTCCATAGGAACGGCGGACATGGTGGTGTCAAAACCCACTGAAGGGGAATGGTTCTCACGATAAAGAACGGCGGACATGGTGGTGTCAAAACCGACACCAGTGATATCCGTTACGTATCCTGGTGGCGGCCAGTACTCCGGACACGATGGTGTCAAATCACCCTAGACCGATATTCGATATCGGTGCTTATCTTTGTCCGCTCGGTCTTCCGAGATTCATCTGTGCCCTTCAGACCGGAGTGACAGTAGACCCATCGGACTGACCACGAAAAGTCGACCAGCCGCAACGACCGGTGAAGCGAACGCTGCAGCGTGTATCCCTTCGGTCTGCCACCGGGCGCGGTCCGGGGCGAGGAAGCCACCAGTATCCCTGTTGAAGGCGTGTACACTCCCAGTCACCACGATAACACTATCATCTGTCACGACAGGTGCGGCAGTGCCTCTGAACGGAAGCCGCGTCTGCCAGTTTGTTTCACCGGTCTCGGCGTCGAGTTCGTGCAAGTCGTCTGCGACTATGTAGATATCGCCGTCGGCAACCGCGGCAGTCGCACGACTCCTGAGGCTCCGTCGCCACCGTACATTTCCTGTGTCCGTGACTGCGACAGTTTCTCCATAGCCCGTCTGGATGACTCTGCCGTCATCGACAACTGGGGATGCATACGCTGTCTCAACGGGAATCCGCCAGTGTTCGCCACCACTGTCCGGATTGAGCTTCACGATTGCGTTCCGGTCAGGGACGTACACACCGTCGCCGGTGACGGCAGGCACGACTTGCGTTGCGGTGGAGTCACCGAGGTTGTATTCGTTGTAGATGAGCGGTTCAAACGACTGTCGCCAGTGTTCGCTCCCGTCGGAACCAAGCTTGACGCAGGCTGTTGCACTTCTGACGTACACGTCGCTATCCACGACAGTGACGCCGTAGGCGCTCCGGTCTCCCACTCGAAGAGTATTTTCGACTGTCCCCTCGGAGAGCGAGAGAACCGTCACTGATGCTGGCGCGGGGCCAGGCCCGTCTGGTGTCCGACTGACCCGAGTGGGTACGTAGAGGCGGTCTTGCTCCGGGTCGAGGGCTGGGGCTCCGGATACTCGGGGTTCGAGTCGCTGTGACCAGCGCTCACTCCCGTCGGGCGTGACAGCGATAACCTCTCGTTCGTGGGCGAAGTACGCGATCCCGTCGTGAACGACTGGTGGAGCGTAGGGCCAGCCGCCGGTAGTGAGGATTTCGTGAGCTGTCGGTTCTGGCATACCGCCCCCTACGCGGTTCGAGTTTGTTTGATCGTTACCGAATGACTCCCAGTTGCCGTCGTGCAACGGTGGTCCATCCGACCCAGTAACTACTGTGTTACACCCCGCGAGGGCACCCGATGTAGCGGTCCCAATGGCCGTCAGGAACGCGCGTCTGGAAACGTCTCGTTCCGGTGATCCGAGTTCTGCGGGCTGAGATTTCAAGGTTGAAACGTCATTGGAGGGCATGAAAACCGGATTCGCGAGGGCAGAAAAAGTGTCTTATGCCTCTGTAATCAGTGTTCCCCGCTACTCTCGATATCTGCAAGCTGGATGACGCCATCAGCACGAACCGTCACCAGAACGTCACCGTATCGAAAGGTGACATTCTGGGTTGCTGGCCCAGTTGACTGATCCGGGGGAGAACCGAAAAGAAGTGTCTCGACAGCGCCGACATCGATGTGGTTTTGCAACGGCGACTCACGAAGTGTTTGCATATTGTCTTCGGTATGAGTAGCGATCGCCTGAACAACAACTGACGTGAAGTCCCGTTCGCTGCTCGGCTCGTACTGAACCTCACTAAGAATCTCGCTTGTTTCAGCAAATAGACCCGCGTTACCAACAGCGTCATCGCTCTCACTGTCATCATCCATCTATATACCAATTAATTAGAAAGTACATATAGACTGTGTATGAATATACATGTTTAATAAGTCCTGATCTCGCTCGTATCTGCTCGGACTAGATCCTGGTTAGCCTACTACGACTTGATTGCACCAACTCCTTAGACTAGATTCGTCTCAGTGACAAACGTTTCGGAGTGACAAACTCTTCGGATATATAACTATATGATATAGCTATACTAAATGACTATATCAATGGGCCTCTGAGGATCTACTTGTACCACTGCTCATCTGGACTGCTGGTACTCATTGCTGTATCGACTCCCTGCAGCCGGGACACTGTTTCAGAGGTCTGGATCAAGTTCGCGTGTAATCAGCCTCAAAATTCGGATACTCATTGATTACTGGACGGTTGATACCCGGAGGGTCGTTCGACCACGGTGAATCCATGTGTTAAATGCATGGAGGATGCTTGATAACAACCGTAATTAAATACCATGATGTTTGTTGTTGGTGAGGGGAACGTGTCTTCCTATGCTACAACTAACCAGAAGGCAGTTACTTGGAGCCGTGTGTGCGGGAACGGTTGTGGTCGCCGGCTGTAGCAGTGACCAAACCAGTAGCTCAGATGGGACCGAGAACAGCGGCAGCGGTGCAGAAACCACTCCTGAAACGACTTCGACAACAGCGACAGGGACTTCGACGAACGGCGGGACCCACGGACAGTCACCCCAGTTCGGCCAAGCGGCCCGGTTTCCGGACTCATATGCGATGACCATGACGATGGAATCCGACGGCCGGACCATGGAAATGAGTGGCCGCGTTTACCAGGGGGATATGTACTGGTCGTTCGACCAGCAGGGACAGCAGATGGAGATGTACCATATTGGGAACAGCACATACACCGTTGCTGGGGGCCAGTGTTTCCGAGGGACGATGCAACAGGGGATGGACCGCGACGAGGTCGATCCCGGTGACTTCTCTGATCGGGCACAAGCAAACCCGGAACTCACGCCAGCCGGTCGGGATACCATCGATGGCGAAGACGTGCTGGTGTATGAACTCTCACAAGATGAGGGCCGGGACCCGGTCACGTACTACATTCTCGCGGACTCCGGGTACCCGCGACGTATTGAAGCCGAGTCTATGCAGTGGGACTTCCATTCGTGGGGGTCGGTCGAGCCGATTCAGCAACCGGATGGGAATTGCCAGTCGATGCCCGGTAGCGGCATGACTGCTGATGGGGGAACTTAGTCAAAATCTTGCCCGCAAGCGATTAGAATTCCGCGGTTCGTCCGCACCAACGGAACCGGTGATCTCAATACCCGAGGTGTTCGCGAACGAGAACGACAGTGGTGCGCTCGTCTTCGAGTTCCTGGCGGAGAATGAGCTGTTTTGCGATTGCGGAGTCGACGCCGTAGGCCTCCTTTGCACGCTCGTTTTCGAGGGGATAGGCGACAGACTCCAGTCGGTCGAGCGCGTCGTCAAGCGTCGGCACGATCTTGTTGATGCCGCTGACAATGACGACGTTCTCTGCGGCGAAGGGATATGCGCCGATACGGCTCCCTGAACGATCCGCAGCGACGAGTTCGCCGGTCTGAGAAATACCGTTGATGCCACCGAGGAAGTAGTCGGCCGTCTGTGATTCGCGCCGTGCGGCCTGCCGTTTCGCATCGTCGTCGATGCTCCAGATCTCATCGGGGAGGCTCTCCCACCCGTGGTCCCCGTCGCTCAGGTACTCGACGAAGCCGACTTCTTCGAGCGTTGTCGAGTGGCCGTTCATAACGGACGCATCCGCGGGGATGAGTGACTGCAGCTCCGCGAGCGCATCGTCAGCCGAATCCACGACGACCACTTCGAACCCGTTTTCCTCCAAGTTCTCGACGGCCTCTTCGATGGCCGCGTCGGAAGCTAGCTCGTCCAGTGACTCGTCAATATCCGCGTCGTCTGCGTAATCTGATTTCTGTTGAGACATAGTGAATTGCGTTGGTTGTGCCGTCATTCACAGAAAGTAGTAGCTAGTGCAAAAGTGCTCGCGGACATCAGTGTCAGGTAGTTACACCGGTGATACTCGGATGGTGTGATCCGCTACGTGTGAACCATTGGAATCCCATCCTCACCGTATGCGAGCCTTGGAGTCCCGTATACGGGATCTTGACACCACGTCGAATGGTCTTTCTCTTGAAAGTATGTGTTTAGCCTCGATGAATTTCGCCACTGTCTCGTAGCAGGAGACCAATCGAGGGGATATGCATCCTCAGCAAGGTCTAATTGAGTTTCTCCAGGGATGGTCTCCGGGCGGAGACCATCCCGG
>NZ_JAMQOM010000018.1:0-37805 GCF_031624315.1 Haloarcula terrestris
TTAGCTAACTGAACGACTTTGCTCGTGAAGCGGGAGATCTTCGACATAGAGCATCGGCGGTTTCCCGCTTCAACTTCCTAGTTCTGACGGTCGAAGCCGACGCTGTCCAGCGATTCACCAGAGCCGATTGGAGGAATGACGTTCGGTTAGTGGCATTCTTGCCTGTCAGAACGGTCACGCCTGGGGGAATCGAAACCTGTGTACTGTCGATACCGCCGATGTTTTCGACCGCAAATTCCGCTGTATCAGACACGGATTCGGAGGTTGACATACATCCAAAGAGCATCTCCAGCTATTAAAATCCTCTACCGATTGTGTTGAATCACTAGATATCAGTGGGATATGTGCTAAATCGAAACCGTTGAAGCGAGAGAGCAAGCTATTCAAGACACAAATCGCTCGTATCGGGGGCGTTTTGCTGGTTACTTAGCTAATCTAAGACTGAATCTACAGGCGGAGCTGGCCGAGTGTCTCGCGGCTTGACCTCGAGGCGGTTCAAATTAGGCGATTTCCGATGTTACCTCGTCCAATCGCTCCTCAGAAAAAACCGTCTCCTTCCAGTCTGAAACGAAGATGTCCTGCTTGGTTTGTTCGATCGCTTCTTGCGCCCCGTCTGAAAACGGGAAGTCGGTGAATCCGAAGACGATTCCGAGTTCGACTCTGAAATGACCAAACAGGAAGTCTTTCGCTGCTTGCTCGGGGACGCCCATGTCAACCGCGTGCTCGTAGGCCTCACGGATAGCATACAGACAGGACCCAAGGACCATTTCGACGAGTGCGGGCTCCAAGACGACCATTTGCTCCGTGGTGAGTTCGTGGGCCCGCCGCACCGGCGCATAGATGTCCCGGGCGAATGCCTCTCCACGGTCGTAGTCCTCTTTGGGGCCCTGATGGAGGGCACAGACAACGTCCTGTTGCTCACGTCCTTGCCCTCCGAACCAGTCCGGGTTGTCGCCGCTAAGGCTCGAATTTGCATCCACGATAGATGGGTGTGCTGGGTGTGTAATGAAGTACGAAATGTCCTCTCGCTCGTATAACTTCCCGGCGTATGCCGCCGCCGGGTCCAACAAAACGACCATGCTCTCGCTGTCCATCTGTGGGACCACGTCCTCCGAGACGGTCCCAATGAGGTCGTCGGGAACGGCCAACACGACGATATCTGCTCCGTCGAGGGCTTCGTTTTCGGGAGTTGCTGAAAGACCGCGCTCGGCGAGGCGCTCGCGGCCGCTGTCGCTTGGCTCCACATACCGTACGTCGTACCGATCGTAGTCTTTCAGTTGGTCAGTGATCCGACATCCCATTTTGCCGCCGGCTCCAAAGAGTGCTACGCTGACAGTCATGACTCAGGCACTAGGCGATTTTACGATACACACCACAATAAATCCCAGGAAAATCGCCCCCTCAAAGTGTCAAACCCTTCTCTTCGCGAGAGGCGATAGCGTGGGAGCAACACTATTCTACTGTACATCGACCGTATTGGCCCCTGCCACCACGAGGTCTCTGGGATCGGTAATGTGTGGCACGCACTATCCGTATTCGAGCCGGCGACAACGTTTTGTGCTAGAGGGTCGCATTCCACATATGGCGACTGGCTCTAGCGAGAACCGAACTGTCCGGGCGACCGAGACGGCTTTCGACATCGTCGAGTTGCTCCAAGAGCAAGACGGAGCAAAGCTTCACGAAATTGCTACCGAGCTTGACCTGGCGGACAGCACAGTGTATCACCATCTGAATACGCTCATCGACCGGCGATACGTCGTCCGGGAGGGTGATGTCTACTACCCAGGACTCGAGTTCCTCCAAGTCGGGGGACGAGCCAGAGAGCGGCGGCGTGCGTACCGCTTGTCAGAATCGTTCGTACAGTCGCTCGCGGAGGAGACAGGCGAACAAGTCCAGTTCATCGTCGAGGAGAACGGCTACGGATACCACGTTTACACCTCGACCGGCGAACACGCAACGTCAATCGATACCCGTCCCGGGAAGCGGATCTACCTCCACGCGAACGCAACTGGGAAGACGATTATGGCTTTCTATGAGCGGGAACGAGTCGAGGAGATCATCGACTCGGTGGGGCTTCCTGCACTCACCGAACACACGATCACAGACCGTGAGGAGCTGTTCGAAGAGCTCGAAACGGTCCGCGAACGGGGCTATGCGTATAACTGGGAGGAACACGTAGAGGGCTACTGTGGCGTCGGAGTGCCAGTCCGGTTGGAGAGAGAAGTCTTGGGGGCACTTGCGTTGGGCGGCCCCGTTGAGCGCGTCCGCAACGAGCAGTCTAGAGAGCGGTTGACACAGAGGGTCCGCGAGACGGTCAACGAACTGGAACTGGAACTGAAGTTCGACACGCCCTGACAGCCCGCCGACGTTTAATCGGTTACTGAGATGAAAATTATGTTCGCCTGGTCTGGTCGCGCTCGACACCGCCGCGTTCGACAGCCCCAAAGTAGTCGAACTCGTCGTTTTCCGTGTGGACCTGTCCACCCTTGAGAGCGATCTCGAGGCCGTCGAAGGCTTCCTCGTCCGAGTACACACGACACAGCGGCCCTCCCGGAGCGACCGGCGCGACGGCCTCGAGAGCCAGAAGATTGAGCTGGGAGACGACGTGACTGCTGGTGTCGCCACCAGCGACACAGGCTCGATCAAGATCCGCGCATTGGAGTAGCTCGCGGAAGATGCGGCCCTGCTCACGCCCGAGATACGATTCGAGGCCTTCATCGATCCCAACCGCCTCAAACCGCTCTCGCGTCGCGTCTATCGCGGGGTCGTCTGGCCCTCGTGCCGAGTAGAGGACAACGCTTTCTCCGGCATCCAGCGCGTCGAGAGCTGACTCCACCGCTTCGTCGCGCGCGTCCGCTGCCTCGTCGGGGTCGACAAGCCGCTCGGTGTCGATAGAGACCAACTGGAAGCCGTGGTCACTCGCCCACTCAATCTGCGACGCCGTCTCTGCGGACGCGCTTCCAGACATGACGGCGATTCGATCTACCGGGTCTCGCTTCTCGAAGAATGACTCCGTCCGGTCTATCAGTCCGATCTCGTCCCAGTGACTGACGAGTGCGTGGTGCTCCAGTCCCGAAGAGCCGACAGCGAACAATTGCCCCTGTGCATCGGTCGCCCGGTCCCACAGGAGATGCCCGATCCTGGCCAGATGGTCGCTATCCAGTGCATCGAGGACGACGATTTCGTCGTCTACCGCGGTCTCATCCACTGCCGACGCGAGGTCGGTGTATGATTCAAGGAACCGACGGTCAACGCCCCCGATCGGGCGGTCAGTCTGTTCCCCGAGATGCCGGCGGAGGTCACTCTCTCGCATCGGGGTGACCGGATGATCTCGCATTGTCGGATGACGGTCGATACGGTACATTTCTCCGCCTTGTTCCGCAAACAGGTTAGAGAATGCGACGAAGCGGCCGTGTGGCACCTCAGTTCCTTGCGAAACCGGGACGAAGGGGGAGTCGAAAACCTCCTGTGCGACGTCGATTGCGGTCCCGATACTCCCGACCTCCGGTGAGGAGTCGAAGGTTGAGCAGACCTTGTAATGGACGATCGGCGCGTCCAGATCTGCGAACCGTTCGAAAATGGATGGAAGCTCGGCCATCATCTCAGCAGGAGTCATCGATCGACTGACGCCAGCGACGCCGACAGCGTCGAGATCGTCGAACTGCCCTAACTCGTCGGGAGTCGGTGGTTCCATGAAGAGTACCGCCCGGACGCCGTTGTCCGCGAGGCCCTCGAGGGCATCAGTTGATCCGGTGAAGTCGTCTCCGTAGAACGCCAGTAGTAGCTCTGTGTCTGTCATGGGTTCGGGTGGTGATTGATAGTTAGTATCATTTGTTTCCGTAGTGTTCGATGGCTGTTCGTAACTCCTCGTGTGTCTCTGCGTATTCTTCAAGCGGTACTCCCTGCATCGCCGCCTCCCAGGCCTGTTTGAGATGTGTGACACCGGCTCCCGGTCCGTCGGGATGACCGAGGATTCCGCCCCCGGCGAGGTACATGAGATCCGCGTTCCCAAGGACCTCGTACGTGTCTTGCACCTGGTCGGCCCACTGGCCCGAGGAGAAGACGGGCATCACCGGCTTTTGGCTGGCGATTGGTGTCTGGCACTCAGTTGCAGAGGCGATTACCGACTCGTCGGACTCGTAAAACTTACTCCGGATTCCACTCACGTGAAGGTGGTCGACACCGGCGAGTCGCCAGAACTTCTGCCAAGCCTCGTAGCTGAACCCGAGCAGTGGACAGCGGGACATCGCGCCCCAGCCGTTCCGGTGTCCGTGGATCGGCAAGTCGGACTCCTCTCGGAGTCGCTTGACCCCGGCCAGTCCGACGCTCTGGAGACTGATCATTAGACAGTTGCCGCCAGCGTCTTTCACCGCGTCGTGGCGACGCAGCATTTCGTCGACATCGCCGGTGACGTTACAGGCATACATCACCGTCTCGCCGGTCTCCGCTTCGTGACGATTGATGACGTCCATCACCGCTTCAACGCGTTCCTCAACGGGAGAGTAGGACGGTCCGGCGATGAGTTCGTCGTCCTTGATGAAGTCGACACCGGCGTCGACCACGGTCTCGACTATTTCAGCCGTCTCTTCGGGCGAGAGCCCGACACTCGGTTTGATGATCGTTCCGATAATCGGCCTATCTTTGATGCCGACGACCTCCCGTGTGCCCTCGATACCGAACTGCGGGCCAGGCTGTGCCGCAGCGAATGTCTCGGGAATCGAGAGGTCGATCAGCCGAACGCCCGAAAGTTCCTTCAGGACGAACAGGTTCCCCGCGACCATCGTCATGAGGTTTGGGAGCGATGTGCCGATGTTCTCCATTGGGTAGGACAACTGCGCCGTCGCTCGGGTGTACGAACCAGCGTAGCTGGAGTTGTCTGGGGTTTCGGCCCCAGGGAGGCTGGGCTCATCGACCGTCGCCCGCACCGTCACGTCTTCGACTCTGGCGCCATGGCGCTCGGTGAGGTCGTCCGTCTCGGTGGAGACATCGACGAAAGTCCCGGAGGACTGCTCGTTAGCAATCGCTTCGGCCGCGTCGCTGGGAGCGTGCGGTGTCTCGATCAGGTATGTCGCTTGTATCCGTGGCATTGGTATGTTAATCCGCTTGTCCGGCTCCATTGTGGGCTGCGTTTAGTGTCCGTCGGGGCTACGGTCAGCTGCGTCACTTTTTCTCACGAACCCGCTCGACGAAGTCTGAACAACTGTCTCCGGGCGAGATCCCGAGGTCGGCAGCGATATCGTTGACATGGCTGAGAATACCGTCTTCCAGCGCTGACGTGGAGTCACCGATCTGTGCTGACTCGACGTCGACCGTGGCCGCAGGAATCCCGCGCTCGTCCATCGTTTCGATCCGGCCGATGCCAGCGTCGTCTTTCCCGACGCCAGCATCGAAGAGAGTAATTCCCGCAACGTCGGCCTGAATGTAGGAGTCGATCTCGCCGGCCAGGCGCTCGCCGTGGCTGCCCGTGACAGTGATCGCCCCCTCGTGCTCGTCGTTGATCAGGCCGATAGAGTCGAGTGTCCAGACAGGCGTGTCGCCGTCTCGAACCTTTTCTTGGGTCATCTCGTTCCCAACGTCCTCCCGAACTGGATCGCGTTCCGCGTCGGACATAGCCGCCGCGCACTCAACAGCGGACTGACCGACCTCGCAGCCACAGTCCGCCGCTGCGTCGTTAACGTGACTCACCACACCGCCTTCGACCATACTCAGGCCGTCGCCGATACGGGCGCTCTCATTGTCAACCGTCGCTGTCGGGAGTCCCAGATCGTCCAAGTATGGCAGTGACTGGATCCCAGCCTCGTTTTTCCCGACGCCCGCGTCGTTGAATATGATTCCCCGCAGTCCCAACTGCGCGGCGTATCGTCCAGACGAGATACCGCCGTGACTGCCAGCGACGACAACTGCACCCTCGGAATCATCGGGTTGTGTGATACTATCGACTACTCTAATATCTCTGGGCATGACAGTGATTACCTCGACCACCTATTATAAAATACTTTTGTTTCCCGGCAAAACCTATTTACCACCGTCGTGAGAGAGTATCAGTGTGTTCGAGCGAATACATCACATAGCGATACTTGCAGGTGGTATTGACGCCGATCTTGACGAGTATACTGCCGTCTACGAAGAGCACTTCGAGATGGAACGGTCCGAAATGGTCTACTTCGAAGAGGACAACTGCGAAGTAGCGCTCTACTCCGTCGGTGGAACGATCATCGAGTTTACTTCACCGACTGGTCCGAGTGGCTGGCACTACGAGCACCTCCAGGAACACGGTCCGGGGTTCTTCCACATCGCCTTCGAAGTAGACGACATCGAGCGCCGTCGGCAACAACTCGAGGAGCTTGGGTACAATTTCCTCGACGAAATCAGAGACGGAATCGACTGGAAAATCACAACACTCGATTATCACGACACGCCGCTGCCGATGCAGATCGTCGAAGACTCTCGCCGGATCGAAGATCGACAGTAGCTGTGATCGGGCGGTTTCTCTAGGCGAACGGGTTTCCGATTCCCACGACCGCAACTGGACTACCGCATTCTAACTTCCTGTTTTCCAACATACCGTATTCTATCTTCGACTCCGCTCTGGATATCAAATTACGACTGAGCACGTCGAAACAGTCACCGCAGTTGTCCACGCTATCTGTCGTCTACTCACCTCTGTGTTATCAGTAGCCACCGCCCAGCGTCGTCGTGACGCCGCCGTCGACAGTCAGTGCCTCGCCACTGATGAAGCTAGCGAGCGGACTGACGAGGTACAGGACGGTATTGGCCACGTCTTGGGGCTGCCCGATCCGTCCGAGGGGTGTCTTCTGTCTGTGCTCCTCCTCGGACTCGTTGTCGATCAGGTCAAGGTCTTCGTCAGTCATGCTCGTCTTGATCATGCTCGGGTGGACAGAGTTCACGCGAATGTCTGATCCCCCGAGTCGATCCGCAAGCGCCCGAGTCATTGACTCAACAGCACCCTTGGATGTCGTGTATCGCACCCCGTCCCCGCGACCGATGAAGGAGGTGACGCTGGACATGTTGACGATTGTCCCGCTCCGGTCCGCATCGATCATACTTTTCGCAGCTTCCTGGGATCCAAAGAAGACGCCCTTCACGTTGATGTCCATAATCTGGTCGAACTCTTCCTCTGTCGTCTCCAGAAAGTCGTCACTCTGTGTGATGCCGGCATTATTGACCATGATGGAGACACCGCCCAGATCATCAGCGGTTGAGACTGCCTTCTGGAAGTCTTCGATGCTTGCAACGTTGCATTCGACGTACTCGGCCTCCTGATCGTACTCGTCCCTGATTTTCTCGTGCGTTGGAGTCCCTCCCTCACGAGGGTCGGGCTGCAGATCAGCAACAACGACGTTCGCACCGTGCTCGGCCAGTGTGAGACTGATTGCGCGCCCGTTACCGCTGGCGCCACCCGTTACTATCGCTACGTCATCCGCTAACCAATCGGTCATACTTACACCCGGAAATTTCTGAGCCACCTATATAATAGTACCGGCGAAGCGTCCGGCGTGATGCATGATTGTCGAACGACGCAACTCCGGGCACGGTCTCGAAGACAACGGAACTCACCAGTGAGAAACGTTTTATCGCTGGTAACGCTACTTCTGAGCATGGCAAACAGCCAGCAGCGGTTCCTCGACCAAGACGAATCGGCAACGGGCACCTGGATCTCGATCGGTCATCCGGCGGTCGCCGAGATCTGTTCGCAAGGGTATGACTTCGTCGTCATCGATCTGGAGCACACGGCAATGAGTCTCGAAACGCTCGAAAACATGCTCCGGGCGGTTGACAGAGATGTGGCGCCCATCGTGCGGGTCCCGACCAACGATCCAGTCTGGATCAAGCGCGTCCTTGATCTGGGCGTCGCCGGCCTCATGATTCCGAGAGTCGAGACCCGCGAACAGGCAGAACATGCCGTCGAGGCGATGCAGTACCCGCCAAACGGTGATCGAGGTGTGGCGCCCGCACGGGCCTCCGAGTACGGCCGGACGTTCGGCGAGTATTACAAACACGCCGATGACGAACTCACGACCATCTTGCAAATCGAGACCGAGCTCGGTGCGTCGAACGCCGCCGAAATCGTTTCCGTTGACGGTGTTGACGCGGTGATCGTGGGACACGGAGATCTCTCTGCGTCGCTCGATGTGTTTGGTCAGTGGGAAAGTGAGACGTTCGAATCCACCCTAGAGTCGATCGTGACGACAGTGCATGACGCTGGAAAGCAGGTCGGCATGTTGGCCACAGATGATGAGAGCATCGAGCGGTGGACCGGCGCTGGTATCGACTTCCTGATTGCGGGGGCAGACATCGCCTATCTCGCGGAGGGGAGCGATATGGCACGTGAGAAACACGAAACCCTCACGGAAGAGTAGAAAATCGGGCAACTGGACTGTTTTTGACGCTTCGACGGACTATCGAACACTAATTATACGACGTAGGCTCAGTACCTCACAAAGCATCGCCAGTTAATCTGACCTGAGTCACCTGTTCTGTCGAGATGCGTCGTCGGTAGTGGTCGAGGGATGCTGATCGAAGGGGGAGCTGCCGCTGTCGGCGGCGATCAGCCGCCGACGCGGCAGCGTTGCCACTCAAAAGGCGGCGTCCTTGCCTGGTGATTACCGGTGGAACCGGTCGTCCGGTGGCCGGTTTGCGGGGACGGCCCGACGCACCGCGAGGGCCGTCCACGCTGCCCGACACAGCATATTGATGAACTCCTCGAACGACCAGGACCAGAGGCGACGCCCGCCACGGCGGGGCGTCGCCACATACTCCCAATGGAGATACCGCCAGACATTCTGCAAGAGTAGACTCACCACGACGTACAGCAGCCGTACGACTGGATTCTGCGTTGTGGTTGTCGCAATGCTTTGTTCGGAGAGTCGGTAGCTGGCTTCGATACCGAAGCGTTTCGCGTAATGGTATCGAGCATCTTGTGGTGTGTCAATGAACGGCGCGTCAGCGGCGTAGCCGTGACGCGCCACTCCGTGTTCGTCGTACCGTCCGTTTTGATAGGTACAGTCAATGTAGACGGGAAACTCGACGGTCCAGCTATGACCGTCGAGTTTCCCTGTCAGCTCATGTTGGATGACGCGGCTCCATCCTTCCGAGAGTTCCTGCTTGATTGTTTTTCCCCACCGGACGATCGGCATCACGTACGCGTAGTTGTGAGCGTGGAGGAGCGTGAGACACTTGCTATCGTAGAATTCTCGATCAAGATAGACGGCCTTGACCTCAGCGTCAAGGCCGTCGAGGCGACCAAGAAACTCAGCTAGAACGCTGCTGGCGGTGTCGCCGTCAACGAGACGGCGCACCGCCAGCGTGTACCGTTTATTCTTCACACGCGCGTAGAGTGTCGCATAGGCGTGGAATGCGGTGGTTCCACGCTTCGCTTCTGAGTGGTAGAGGCCAGCTGTTTCATCCTCGTTACCGTAGTAGGGTCGCAGGTGGAGATCTGCGCAGACCTCCACCTGCTTGGGAAGGATCTCTAGAACGTCCTTTTGCAGGAGTGCGTTCCCGACTTGTTCAACCGACGTTAGGTCGAATTTCTCACGGAGATGGTACAGAACCGTGTTTTCGTGGGGAGAATCTTCACTGGTCTCACAGAGTTCAGATATCGAGGTCCCGTCGGCGCATGCGCCGACGAGGACCTCTAAGATGTCCTCAGCATCGATTTCAGCGTTGTTGCCGAGTTCAAGAACAACTTCCTCGTCAAGCGAGTTGACGAGAAAGTTAAGGAGCTGGTCCTCGTGGATTTCATCGTCTGCTTGCTTCTGGTGTTTGGACACATCCTCAGCAAGCAGACGTCTCAACTAACCAGTTTTGTGAAGTACTGAGGCTGGAGGAAATCAGGCTATGCGAGCCCGAAGTATCGGGGGACAGAGAGGACTATCGAGGGGAAGACGACGAGGAGCACCAGTGCAACTAACAAGGGAATGTAATAGGGAATGATTCCCTGGATGATCTCCTCGATCTCTAGGTCGGTCACCCGTTCGAGCGCGAACAGGACGACGCCGAAGGGGGGCGAGATCAACCCGATCATCAGTGCGACCATCATCACGATGCCGAAGTGGATCGGATCGATCCCGATCTGGGGCAGCACCGGTGCGACAATCGGAACGACGATCAAGATGATGGCGATCGTCTCCATGAAGGTGCCGAGGATGAGGAAAAAGAGGGCGAATAAGAGCAAGATGAAGGTTGGGTCAGTCGACAGCGTCAGCAGACCCTCGGTGAGAATTGTCGGTAGTCCCGAGATGGTGAGCACGAAGCCATAGACGTTCGCAAAGGCAATGATGAGCGTCAGCACCGCGGTGTCCTCGAACGTGTCTCCAAGTATCGAGCGGAACGTGTCCCAATCAAGGTTTCGATAGAACAAGACGCCGAGTAGTATCGCGTAGATCCCGGCCACTGCGGCCGCTTCGGTCGGGGTGAATATGCCCAAGGCGATACCGCCGATAATGATCGCCGGCGCGATCAGGCCAGGGATCGCCCTGACGCTAGATTCAGCAAGCTTGCGGAGGTTGAAGGGACTCGTGTCTGACCTGCCGCTTCTGAGTGCACCCACAGTGATGAACACCATCAAGGCGAGTCCCATCAACAGCCCGGGGAGAATCCCGCCCAGGAAGAGGGCTCCGATCGACACCTGCGCCGTAACGCCGTAGACAATTATGGGAATGCTCGGCGGAATGATTGGACCGATAGTCGACGACGCACCAGTGATCCCTGCCGCAGTGGGACCGTCGTACCCACGACTCGTCATCGCCTCGTACTCGATAGAACCCAGGCCGGCGGCGTCGGCCACCGCCGCGCCGCTCATTCCTGAGAAGATGATGCTGACCACAACGTTCACGTGTCCGAGACCGCCGGGCAACGGACTTACGAGCGCCTCGGCGAAATCGAAGATATCGTCGGTCAGCCCGATATTGTTCATCATTCGTCCAGCAAAGAGGAAAAACGGAATCGCAAGCAGTGTGAAGCTGTTCAGCGAGCCGAACATTCGATTGGCGAAGGTCTCGACAGTCCAGGATGGACCGAGGCCCGACAGCATCACCAACACCGACACTAGTCCGAGCGCGAATGCTACGTGGACGCCGATCAGGTAGAAGACCAGCAGCGGGATTACGAACAATAGTATCAACAGGACCGGGTCGGGAATCATCGTTCCTCCGGTTCGTTTTCTTCGGCGTTTTCCTGAATATCTCCCGCAGGGTGATCTATGGCGCCGGGTTCTGAGAGGTCAGTGGACCACATCGACACCATCTTTTCGACGATGACCACAATACAGAGTGCGAACATGATTGCGAGGTAGATCATCAGGTACCCGACCCGCAGCCAGTCAACCGTGGGCAGCGACTGAACGAGCGTCCGCTCGATGACGCTCACGGCGGACCAGACACCGATGGCGCACATCACAATGACGAGGAGATTAGAGAACGTTGTGAGGTACTTTTGGAGCGAGTCTGACAGCATCCGCAGTAGCGGCCGAATCGAGATATGGCTGCCACGGCGCATCGCGTAGGGGATACCGGTCAGAGTCATTATCACCAGTAGGTACCGAGCGATTTCAGTCGTCCAGACGGCCCCGTAGTCGGTCGGGAAAACGCGCATGACGATTTGGAACGCGACGACGACGCCCATCGCACCGAGGACGAGTTGCCCCAGAGTTCCCAGGACACTCTCCAACCGCTCCATGAGCGTTCTGATCGCCGAATCGGGGGTTTGTTCGTTCATGTCCGTAGTATTGTTACTACCATTGTCAGGCTAACGATTGAACATCCTCGAGGCTCGGCTTCCAGCGGTTATCGAAGAACTCCTCTAACTGCGGTTGTGCGGCGCTTCGGAACGCATCCTGATCCACGTCCTCACTGGAGACGACGGTAACGTCGTGGTCTTCCTGAACCATGGTAAGCAGTTCCTCCGCGGCGCTGCGAGTTTCCTCGTTCGCCCACTGGATCGCCTCGTCGAGCGAATCCTGCATCGCTTGCTGTTCCGACTCGTCGAGACCCTGCCACGTATCCTCGTTAAGCACCCAGTTCTGCGTCTGGAGGAGGTGGTCTGTCTGGGAGAAGTGTGATTGGACCTCGTAGAGGCTTGCGTCAACGAACTGCGCTATCGGCCCTTCCGACGAGCTCACGACGCCGGTCTGGAGAGCCTGATACAGTTCGTCGTACGGGACTGGGGTCGCTTGCGCACCGATTTCTTCCCAGCTCTGGACCCACGTCTCGAACTCCGGAAGCCGCATCTTGACACCTTCAATATCTGCGGGAGCAGCCACCGCCTTGTTCGCAGTCGTCCCTCGGAGCCCGCGGAACGCCGCTCCGAGGATTCGCTGGTTAGCTTGCTCTATCAGTTGGCTGTTGAATCCTCCCTCGCCATAGACATACTCGTCCATGAGCGCTTGGAAGTGCTCCCATCCCTCCGCCACGAACGGAGCTTCCAGGAACCCGTATTCGCGGCCGTACGACGACGTGAGTGCGGTCATCGCCACGCCATGCCCGGCGATACTCCCAGAGGAGGTGGCACTCATATGGTCTTCTTCGCCACCGATACTCACGTAATTGAGTGCTAGGCTGCCGTCCGTTTGCTCCTTCAGATTGTCGCTCCACCGATTGAGCAACTGCACCTGTGGGTGCTCCTGACCGAACGTCGCAGCGATATCGAGTGTCTCCGCTGCGGAGTCACCACCCGATTGCCCACTCGTATCGTTCTGGCCATCAGTAGCCGCACTGCCATCAGATGAGCCGCTACAGCCCGCAAGGGAGCCAACTCCGATGGTTGCTATACCTCCAACTGCCTTCAGGACTGACCGCCGATTGCTGTGAGACATTCTGCAATATAGACCGTTACGTTCATTGTATTTATAGCTTTGGTGGCAAGGCAGTCTCAACCGGTCGAGGGACAAATGATATTACAGTGGATCCTCAAGTGAGAGTATGGTTATCGTAGCAGCAGTCGATAGCTCAGAGCGTTCGTCCTACGTACTGGATCAAGCAGCGACCCTGGCGAAGCGCTTCGACGAACCCGTTCACGCTATCCATGTCATGACGCGTTCGGAGGCAATCAATGCAGAGACTTCGAGTATCACCTCAGACGACGCTATCGAAATCGAGGAATTACGTGCGACAGCCGCGCAAGTCGCATCGGATGCCCTCGAAGACCAACCAGACGATGTCGAGACCGAAGCTGTCGGCCGTATCGGCGATCCGGCCACTGAAATCGTGGAGTACGCAAATGAACACGACACCCAATACATCGTTGTTAGTCCGCGCCGACGATCCCAGACTGGGAAAATCATCTTCGGGAGCGTCGCACAGTCGATCCTACTCGACGCGACCTGTCCAGTCGTGTCCGTAACCGACGAATCAAGTCGGTAGGCCACAAAACAAGTCTCGTTCGAGTGGCTCGATATCGACGCCGCTCACAGAATAGCAAAATCCTACAGCGATAGCTCCCGCCAATCGTTGATGAGGTGGGGTATCTCGATGCTGCCCTCCAATGTCGAATTAGTATATCACATCCTCAGCATGCTTGGCCGTCAAACTCAACGCTATTGGGAATCTCGTTTACAGGACGTCTTAGAGTGAGTAGCTGCGGAGGGACTCTCATTGGAAACGCTATTTGCCGCAGTCATGAACGATCCCACGTTGAAAGTCACTGTTTCGGCTGTCGTGAGACTCTCCTATCCAAATTCTCGCCGATTGCCTGGGATTCGAAAAATAATACTCATATTTCTTTGTACGAATGTCGAATTTGGTAGGATGGGAGCATCTGTGTTGAAAATTCTTCGGTGATGCACAACTGTTTCGCGTCTCGCTAGACAATTTGTACACTCAGATACCTGAATTAACTTGGTTGATATCTCCTCATTGGTCTGGGAAAAGAATGAGACACCTGGGTACCGATTTTTCTGCACTCCAGACGCGAGATGAATAATAATCGTACGGCCGTTATGGATTGTGAACTGGTAACGATGCTGCTACGCGGGATACTCATGTCCAAAATCCCAGTGAACAATCAATACGTGCCTATCCCGTTCCGCTGCCATAGATATAACAACAGTACGCCTGTTATCTTGTTAGACTAGCGACACGCTAATTCGGATTGGGAATGAATATCGACAGTAACGGACTCACACTATTGGGGAACTGGAGGGTGATGTAATGTCCTTGTCTTGCCTCTTAGCATAATCACCTTTCCAGTAACAGCCGAGTCAAGACTAATCCTGAGCGTGTCACAGAATCCATCTCATAGCTTCTCACAGCCCAGTTCATTTCCTCGCTCGTAGTTGGTGATTGGCAATGACGGGCCGAAGACACAGCGCAAGGAAAACTTCTGTTCGTGCGTGGACGCGGCCTCGGGCGCGGACGTACCCGAGGCCGCAGTCCTTGACTGCATTGTTGGTTCGTTCGACTCCTGACCGGTAGTTGTACGACTCGTCCAAGATGGATTGTTTCAGCTGCACGTCCTCACTGTGTTCCTCGATGCGGTCTTCGACCCTTGACTCGATGTCTTTCGGGTCCTCAGTTTTTCGCGGATTGTATGGGGCGATTGGCACGACCACCTGCTAGTCGCAGAGGTCGTGCCACTCGAGGATGTCATAGGCGGTGTCTCCAAGCATCCATATGGGTGTATCGACGGCGAGCGCATCACGCGTGACGCGCATCGTCGTCTCCTGATCTGCTTGTTTGGCCTGTGTGAACTCCGCTGCAATCGGTATCTTTGGGTCGGTCGAGACAATCGTACAGCCGAAGCCATAGTAGTACTCTTCAGCCGTTAGATCGTAGTTCCATGACGCCGCGTCGTTGTACTGGATCGCCTCAACATGTGTCGAATCGATGGAGTATGTCGAGTCCGCAGTATACCAGACAAGGCCGTTCTGAAGTTCTCGTATTACCGGACACGTGCCGTAGACATACTCGTAGTAACAGTGCAGAAAGCCGTGAAAGAGATACCGTGGTTAATGCACTCGTGTTCCAGATCGGCTCGGATATCGAGCAGGGCATCCTCGGCTCTTGTACAAAAGGTGCCTACGAAAATATCCTCTCTTGTGCAAAGATGCACAAAGGCTGCAGCATCGACACGAAGACCGAGATAGCGCCGTTATAATAGACAACCGTTCCTATCATAACACCCGTACAAATGTTAGTCCAATCCAGAGGATACCGCTGTTGAATCAGAATTTGTGACACCTGTCAATTTGTACGTTCGCTCTATCCAAACAGATATGTTTGTTAAGAGAATTGGGAATTGATTTCGATGACGTTCGCTGATCGCGTAACCATACTGGGCAACTCTTTCTCGTAAAATTCGCTTTCGAACCGACTCGCGGGACCAGAGATACTGATAGCACCGATTATTTCATTTTCTGTCGTAACCGGTGCAGCGACACATCGGAGTCCCTGGATTTTCTCTTCTCGATCGAAGGCGTACCCACGTTCACGGATGTCTTCAAGTTCAGCAAACAGCTCTTCTTTGGTTGTAATCGTATTTTCAGTATACTTCGGAAGGCCGTGGCGGTCAACGATTTCGTAAACGCGTGACTCGGACATATATGCCATCATCGCTTTGCCCAGGGAGAGACAATGCATGTATTCCCGTTTCCCTGGTGAGGATGCGGACTGGACTGCGTTTTCGCCGGCGCTCTTGTAGATATATACGGCCTGTCCGTGTTCGGGCATTGCGAACTGAGCGAGTTCCCCACAGGACTCCGAGAGATCATCGAGTTCCTCAGTAACGACATCGTATATCTGCAATCGATCCCGTACCGTCTCACCGAGTTCGAGGTGACGGAGACTCAGTCGATACATCTCATCCTCTTTAATCACGTACTCGTTCTTGTAGAGCGTAGACATGTGCCCATGTATCGTACCTTTTGACCGGCCCAGTTCGTCAGCTATTTCAGTAATTCCAGCACCGTCCCGTTCCAAGAGAAGTTCTATAATATCGAGTGTCGTTTGGACCGCGTCAACCGTCCTTGAACTGTCGTGGGTTGCCATACCAATTGTTTGCGTTGCATCCATCTTAAAACTGTTCGTAAGCCACGAACATATGAGGATGTTCGGGAGTGACAAACGATCCTCTTGCTGATATCCCACCTAGAGGTCCACATCTCCTCGGAGTGGGTCCCACATCTGTTAATTGATAGCTCGAATCTCTGTTTTTCAAACAGCTGTTTGAGAGAGCCGAACTGGGGTGGTTGGCGCTGCAAGACGGCTGTTTCACATGTAGCATGGGGAAACTGATATTACCCAGAACCTACAATCGGATGATACCATGGTCGCAATCGATTACATGGCCCATCAGGAGCAGTACAGTCCGTCGGAGCTTCTGGAGTACTCTGAACTCGCCTCGAACAACGGATTCGACTTCATCTGGACATCAGACCATTTCCATCCGTGGTTCCACACCGATGCGGAAGCGGGGTTCGCGTGGTCCTGGCTCGGGGCTGCGACTGAGCGTATCGACATCCCCATTGGGACGTGTGTCACACCTGCGGGCGAGCACTATCATCCAGCGATGATGGCCCAGGCGTTCGCCACGATCCAGGAAATGCACGACGAACGGGTCGTTCTTGGGCTCTCTACAGGAGAGGCAATGAACGAGAAACCTCTCGGCCATGAGTGGCCAGAGTATTCCGTGCGACGCGACCGTCTCGAGGAGACCCTAGAGATTATCCACGGCCTGTACGACTCGGACGACTTCTTCAGCTACGAGGGCGACCATTACGAGGTCGACGACGCGAAACTGTACACGATGCCCGAGGAGCGCCCGGAGATCCACCTGGCTGCCAACGGCCCGACGACGGCCTCGCTGACCAGCGAGTACGGCGATGGTTTCATCACAGTCAAGAAGGGCGAAGAATACACAGAACGCCTGTATCCGGCTATCCGACGCTACACCGAAGAGGAAGGCCGAGACCCGGACAGCATCGAGACAACGCTGCTGGTGATCGCATCCTACGACGAGGACTTCGAGCAAGCCAGGGCCGCCACACGCCCATGGTGGGCGACAACCCAGAACGTCTTCGATCGGGCAATGGCAAATCCGAAAGAAATCGAACAGGAAGGGGAGAAAGCCACCGAGGAGGAAATCGAGGCGAAGTTCCTCATCGCCGATGATCCATCGACCATCGCCGCCCAGCTGGAGGAGTACGCCGAGATGGGGTTCGACCGTATCGCGCTTGGCAACACGAGTCCTGACCCGGCGCAGTTCTTCGAAGTGATGGGCGACGAGGTTATTCCCACGCTGTAGGCGTACCGACTCTCGGGGGAACGCGTGACACGTGTGGGGGAACGTTTAATAAATCCCGCGTGTACATTCTTGATGAGATGCCAAGACTGAACGGTGGCGAAATTATCGCCAGATATCTCGAAAAGGAGGGCGTCGAGTACCTCGTGGGCATTCCCGGCCACGGGAGCACGAACCTGCTGGACGCCTTCAACGAATCCGAGGTAGAGGTAATCCAGCCACGACACGAACAGGGAGCGACACACCTCGCTGATGGGTACGCACGCGCGAGTGGCAACCCACTCGCCGTATTCACGTCCATCGGGCCGGGTGCGACAAACACCGTCACTGGAGCGGCGACGGCCTACGTCGACTCGATTCCAATGGTCATCTTCACTGGTGCGCCCCAGACTCACGAATACGGCGAGGGGATTCTCCAAGAAATCGAGCGCCAGAAACCCGGTGACTTCCCGAGCGTGATGGAACCGGTCACGAAGCAGAGCTTTGTCGTCGACGACGTTGAACGACTTCCGCGCATCCTCCGTCGTGCGTTCCAGACGGCACTGTCCGGTCGCCCCGGCCCAGTCCACATCGACGTCCCGATGGACGTACAGGGTGCTGCGGCGGACGTGGAACTCCCAGAACCTACAGAGCACCGCCCCCATAGTCGACCCGGTGGCGACCCCGACACAGTCTCAGACGCCGCAGACCTGCTGGCCGAGGCTGACCGCCCTGTCATTGTCCCCGGCGGCGGGACGATGCTCGCAGAGGCCTGGGATGAGGTGCAAGAACTCGCCGAACACCTCCAGGCCCCCGTCATTCCGACGTTCCAATCTCGGGGCATCATCCCGGAGGACCACGAACTGTTCGTCGGGAACGCAGGCTGGATTGGCTCCTCGGCCGGCAACGAACTCGCGGCGAACGCCGACGTGATCCTCGCCGTCGGCTGTCGGTTCACCGATATGCACACCTCCTCCTTCGAGGATGGTGTGAGCTTCGAGATCCCACCGAGCAAACTAATTCACGTCGACATCGACCCACAGGAGATCGGGAAAAACTACCCGGTCGAGGTTGGCATCCAGGGTGACGCGAAGGTCGTCACCAGTCAGATCACGGACGCGGTTCAGGACCGCCTCGATCCAGTCTCTACGGAGAACAACGAGTACTACGACGAGATCCAGGAGCTCTGGGAGGACTGGCAGGCGCAGGTCGACGAGCGCTGGGAGAACGACGACGTACCGATGAGCATCTCTCGCGTAGCAAGGGCGGTCCGCGAAGTGCTCCCCCGGGATGGCAGTATCGTCACCAGCGCCGGCCAGCCCCAGGAGACGATCAACCCCGAGTTCCCGGTGTACGAACCTCGGACGAACATCTCCTGTGGCGGCTTCTCGACCATGGGATGGGGCGTCTCAGCCGCCATCGGCGCGAAGCTCGCGAACCCTGATCGGACGGTCGTCGACTTCGAGGGCGACGGTAGCTTCCTCATGTGTAACCAGGAGGTCGCCTGCGCCGTCGAACACGACATCGACGTGAACTACGTCGTCGTCAACAACAACGGCTGGAAGTCCATCCGGAACCTGCAGGTCAACAAGTACGGCTGGGACCGTGTCATCGACACGGAGTTCGACGACGAGACGATGGTCGACTTCATGGATATGGCCGAATCATTCAATGTCGGCTTCACCGAGCGCGTCGTCAAGCCCGAGAACCTCACCGGTGTTCTGGAAGAGGCGTTCGCCTACGACGGCCCATCGTTCGTCGAAGCCGTCGTCGAACCGGACAACCCCGACTCCGGTGCGATCATCACCGGCAAATGGGACCTCGCGGACCTCGAAGAGTAACCGCGACGGTTCTTTTCTGGACACCGAGTGCTTCTAAGAGGTAACTGTGGCTCTTGGAAGCCTGTCGCTACGAAAAACTGCGAGTCCGTTCTATACTTCGATGAGGACCTTGCCGTCAACGCGCTTGCATGCCTGTGAGACGGCCTCGTCGGCATTTTCGAGGTCGTAGGTCGACGTAATCATCGGGAGGTTGTCGAGTTGGCCACTCGCCATCAATCGGATAGTGCGCGGGTAGACCTGTTGCCCAGTGTGCCCCTCCGAGCCGTAGATCTGTGCGCTGTTGCCCTGGTACTTTCGCAGTGCGATATCAGGGTCGCTGCCGGCGTTGCTGATGTGAACGACGTTGGCCTGTTCGGCAAGCGTACCCTCGATAACCGGATAGGTCGCGCCGACCGCACCGCTGGTCTCGACGTGTACGTCCGCACCCTCGCCGCCGGTCACCTCGTTGACCTTCGTTACGGGGTCGGTCTCGATCGGATTGTAGACGTGGTCGAATCCGAGTTCGTTTGCGATGGCGCGTCGCTCGTCAGAGGGCTCGAACGCGATGACCTTCCCCGCGCCCGCCGCTCGAGAGACGTTCATTCCCGTCAGGCCGATCGGACCGACACCGTGGTAGACGTGGTAGTCACCGGGCCAGATGCCCTCGGCCCGCCCGAACAGCCCGTAGAACGAAATGGTGCTGGGTTCAATTGTGGCGGCGGCCCGGTACAGTTCGTCCTCGTCCTCGTACTGCTCGGAAAGCTCCGAAACGCCCCAGAGGATCTTTTCGGGGACGGTGACGTACTCCGCGAACGCGCCGTCGAGGGTGAAGCCGATCTGCTCGAAGTTCTCGCAGTGGCCGTGAAAGCCCTGGCGGCACATCTGACACCGGCCGCAGTAGTCCGTGACTTCGGCCGTTACGGGGTCGCCGGCCTCGAACAGGTCCGCGTCGTCGCCGGTCTCGACGACCTCGCCGGAGAACTCGTGACCGATGACGTTCGGGAGCTGCGTGTACGCCGAGTAGTGCATGTAGCCGTCGTCGTCGGTTTCGGTCATGGCGGCGTCGCTGCCACAGATACCAGCGTATTTGACGCGGACGAGCACCTCGTCTTTGTCGGGTTCGGGTCGTTCCCGCTCCTCGACGCGCAGTTCGGGGTTCTGCCAGACGTTAGCGCTGTTCATCGCGCGGTGTTGCTCTTGTTCGTCCTCGGACAGGTCGTAACTTGCTTTCGGATTCCACTCCGCATCGAGCACTAAGGCACGCATAGTTTACCAATGAGACTACCGGGTCATAATTGTACTGGGTTCTCGGTTATGTGACACGGACCACCGGCGCTGTGGCGACGCTTTCAGAACGTCTGCCACCCGCCGTCGACGTAGACGGTTTCGCCGGTCACGTAGTCTGCTTGGTCGCTGGCTAGGAACAGGACCACCGGCGCAATATCCGAGGGGTAGCCCGGGCGGTCTAACGGTATCGGCTTCACCAGGTCACCGGCCGCGACGGAGTCTTCTTTCTGCTCCGCACCGGACCCGAACTCGGTGGCGATGTGCCCCGGTGCGACCGCGTTGACACGAATATCCTCCTTAGCGAGTTCAATCGCTGCACCCTGGGTTATCATCTTGATCGCGCCCTTCGTGGAATCGTAGGGGATCTGGTCTGCCTGGGCATGTGTCGAACTGATCGACGCGGTGTTGACAATGGTTCCGCCCTCACCCCTATCTCGCATGTCCGCGGCGGCCGCCTGACAGCCGAAGAAAACCCCACCCGTGTTGATACTGTGAATCCGGTCAAAGGTCTCCTCGTCGACCGAAAACAGGTCGCCGCGGGTGAACCAGCCGGCGTTGTTGACCATCACGTCGACACCGCCAAACTCACGAGCCGCCTCGACAACCGATTCGATTTCGGTCCGTGACGAGACGTCAGTCTCGACGTAGCTGCCCGTCCCACCATCGGTTTTGATAGCCTCGTGGGTTGGTTCCGTTGAATCTGTATCCTTTGGCTGCGGCGTGATGTCGGCGTTGATGACCGTCGCTCCCGCAGCTCCAAACGCCAGTGCGATAGCACGCCCGATTCCGGAGCTTCCGCCGGTAACGATCACTGTCTCGTCGTCGTACTCGTACGTAACAGACCCCATACCACGCCTTGTGAATGGAACCGTAAGAATGGTCCGGCTTGTGAGCGGTCTCCAGCGGTGGCGTAACACATTTATGGGTGGACCGAGAGGTGTATCTTGTATGACGAGCAAGCAAGAGCAGTCGCCAGCGGCGACTGCAGTACCCGATACTGTAGAAAATTACGTCGGTGGCGAGTGGGTGTCCGTCGACAGCGATGACGGACAACCGCTTGTCAATCCGGCGACGAACGAGACACTGGCGGAGGTGCCGTTCTCCGACGAGGCGACTGTCGATGCGGCCGTCCAGACGGCGAGCGAGGCGTTCGACGAGTGGTCCCGAACGCCGCCGGTCGAGCGCGTCCAGTACCTCTTCGACCTGAAATCTGAACTAGAGGACCGACAGGAGGACATCGCGCAGGCGCTGACACGCGAACACGGGAAGACACTGGACGAGGCTCGCGGTGAAATCCGTCGCGGCATCGAGAACGTCGAGGTCGCAGCGGGGATTCCGAACATGCTGCGCGAGGGCAGCGGCAACGTCCAGGACGTCGCCAGCGGCATGGACGAACACGCTATCCGACAGCCCCTTGGAGTGTTCACAGCTATCACGCCGTTCAACTTCCCGGCGATGATCCCGCTGTGGTTCCTGCCCTACGCCGTCGCCACGGGCAACACGTTCGTTCTCAAGCCCAGCGAGAAAGTCCCGCTGAGTTCCCAGATCATCTACGAGGCCATCGACGCCGTGGACTTCCCGGACGGCGTCGTCAACCTCGTCAACGGCGGCGTCGACACGGTCAATGCGCTCCTCGAACACGAGGATATCGAGGGCGTCTCCTTCGTCGGATCGACCCCGGTCGCGCGACACATTTACGAGACCAGCGCCAAACACGGCAAGCGTGTGCAGGCCCAGGGCGGCGCGAAGAACTACGCCGTCGTCTCCGAGGACGCTGAACTGGAGGAGGCGATCCCGAACGTCATCGGTTCGGTGTATGGCAACGCCGGCCAGCGCTGTCTCGCCAACGATGTGGTCGTGGGTATTGGCGACAGCTACGAGCCGCTCCGCGAACAGGTTCTCGACGCCGTCGATGACCTGACAGTCGGTAGCGGCCTCGACGAGGACACCGATGTTGGCCCGCTCATCACGGGCGAGTCCGCCGAACGCGTCAAAGAGATGGTCGAGGACGCCGTTGACGAGGGCGCGGACCTGGTGGTCGACGGGCGCGACTTCGAACACCCGGACTACCCCGATGGGAACTTCCTCGGGCCGACGCTACTGGAAGGCGTCACGACCGACATGGACATCACCCAGACCGAGATCTTCGGCCCGGTGATGGCCCTGACGAAGGCCGACGACATCGACGAGGCCATCGAGATGGTCAACAGCACTCAGTACGGTAACGCCTCTTCGCTGTACACCGAAAACGGCGCGGAAGCCCGGAAATACCGTTACGAGGTCGACGCCGGCAACATCGGCATCAACGTCGGCGTCTGTGCGCCGATGGGCTTCTTCCACTTCGGCGGGCGCAAGGAATCCTTCTTCGGGGACCTCCACGCCCAGGGCGAGGACGCGATCAACTTCTACACGGACAAGACCATCACCATCGAGCGGTACTACAGTCACTGAAATCCGCGGCTTGCGACCCCAGCTCCACTATTTTGTCTCTTCTGCGTCTGTGAACTCGGTTCGAGAATCGATCAGCATCGACTCTCCGGTCGGCAATCACAGAATGAGATACGGCCAGTTTTGGCTGTCGGGTCTGTGGCGCGGTCAGTCGTCGGAGGCGGAGACCGGCTTGTCCAGCGCTTCGGCATAGTTGTCGATAGCCACTTCGACGCTGTCCATCAGCAGGGCCACGTCCTTGCCGGCGATGAGGAAGTCAAAACCTTGGTCGACCCGGGACTCGATTGCCTCGGCCCCGATGTCGGTCGTCAGCGTTCCGACGGGCACGTCGGCCGCGTGGCTGTCATCGATGATGGACTGGACAGCATCGTCAAACTTCGACGAATCCCACTCCGCGAACATTCCGAGCGAGCCCGAGAGATCGGCTGGGCCGACGAACAGCGAGTCGATACCCTCCACGTTGGCGATTTCCTGAGCGTGTTCCATGCCCTGTTCCGTCTCGATTTGAGCGATGGTAAGGATGGAGCCGTTCGCGTTCGTGACGTACTCCTCAAAGTTCTTCCCGTAACGTGTCGCCCGACTACCGGCAATACCGCGAATCCCGTCCGGTGGATACCGTAACGAGCGGACGAGTTCCTCGGCCTCTTCGGCGGAGCTTATCATCGGAACCATCACTCCGGCGACGCCAATGTCTATGACTCGCTTGAGTCGGACCGGGTCGTTCCACGGGACGCGGACGATCATGTCCGTGTCGCCGGGCGCGGCGTCGACGCCGCGTGCCATGCTCTCTACCGTTTCGAGGTCCATCGTCGTGTGTTCCATGTCGACGAGGACGAAGTCAAGATCTAACTGCGCCGTTGCCTCCGCTATTGTTGGGTGACCGACCGATATCCAGGTCCCGAATGGGTTGTCGGCCGATTCGATTGTGTCTTTGAGATGAGTCATGTCTAATTGATGGCCGCCAGTGACTGATGGGGGACGTCTCGCCACTGATCAGCGGCTGGCGTTACTTGGGAATCTATCATAAATATTCGATTGGAGGTATAAAAATATACGGGTACACGACGCATACGTTGCCACCTGTGTACTTCCGGTCATCGACGAAACGCGGCACGTGTGTACAGACACTATCTCCATGCATCGGAACTTATAACAGGACAAACGTAGATACCAGAAACGATGGGACTCGGTATCATCCGGTGTGCCAGTTCCGTCGCGGTCCAGTCGTGCCGGATGGTATCGGGTTGCCGAGGCGGAACACGCAGTCACTACGACCGTTCCAGTCCACGCCGGCAGACGGTGTGGAACCACAAAAACTGACAAACAATGTACGAAGACTTCGCATCCAAGCTCGCAGCGACGATGTGGGCCGACTTCGACGAGACGCCGCGCCGCGCGGACGGCCCACCGGCAGAGATTACCGACCTGAACACGCTGGTCATCGACGGGAACTTCCCGTGGACTATCGTCACCGTCGAGACCGACGAGGGCGTTACCGGCATCGGCGAGGCCTATCCGTCCCCGGGAGTCCACGAAATCATCACGGACTACCTCCGACCCGTACTGGTCGGTGAGAACCCAACAGACGTAGAGCGGCTTTACAACCTCATGCGCGAGAGTCTCTCGGGGCGTGGCTCCCAGGAGGGCGTCGGCACTATCGCCATCAGCGGCGTCGAACTCGCGCTGTGGGACGCGACGGGCAAACTCCTCAACCAGCCGGTGTATCAGCTCCTCGGCGGGAAGGTCCGCGAAGAAGTGGCGGTCTACGCCGACTGCCACGCCGGCGAGGCGATGGTCGAGTCCGCCGAGGAAGGTCAGGAAGAGGAGACCTACGAGCCGGAGGCCTACGCCCAGGCCGCCCGTGCCGCCGTCGAGGACGGCTTCGACATCGTCAAGTTCGACCTCGACGTGCCGTCGGGCCGGGAGATTGACACGCTGTCGCGCCATTTCGACCCGCCGGAGATCGACCACAAGCAGCGCGTCGTCGAGGCCGTGATGGAAGAGATCGGCGACGACGCCGAAATCGCAGTTGACCTGCACTGGAACTTCAGCCCGGAGACGGCCGAGCGGCTCTGTCGCGCGCTTGAACCTTACGACCTTGCCTGGATCGAGGACCC
This sequence comes from Haloarcula terrestris, assembly GCF_031624315.1. NCBI lineage: Archaea > Methanobacteriati > Methanobacteriota > Halobacteria > Halobacteriales > Haloarculaceae > Haloarcula > Haloarcula terrestris. Next base: position 24,908 of record NZ_JAMQOM010000018.1, read on the forward strand.
GCTCCCGCCCGAAAATACGGATGCGATGCGGGAACTCAAACGGCGTGTCGAGGCCACTATCCTCACCGGGGAGAACCGCTACGGCCGCCACGGCTTCCGCGACCTCATCGAGGACCAGGCCGTCGATTTCCTCGCGCCCGACATACCGAAGACCGGTGGCATCGCCGAAACCAAAAAGATCGCCGACATGGCCGAAGCGTACTACCAGGCGCTCGTCCCGCACAACATCGGCAGCCCGGTCGCCACGGCCGCGACGGCACACGTCGGTGCGACCGTTCCGAACTTCGTCGCGCTGGAGTACCACGCACGGGAGGTCCCATGGTGGGAAGACCTCCTCGATCGCGACGAGGATTTCATTCAGGACGGTCGCATCCAGGTTCCCGACTCGCCGGGCCTTGGTATCGAACTAGACTGGGACGTCGTCGAGCGCCACCGCAAGGAGTAGTGACGCGGTGCGTGCGGATGCCGATGCGTTTTTGACCGAAAGGGTTAGCACACTCCCGAGAGAGACATTCAACAGGCATGCAATCGAGTACCATTGCGGAGCGACACCCATGAGAGCCGCGCGCTTCTACGGCGCGGGCGACGTACGGGTCGACGACTTGGAGCCGTCCCCGGTCGGCCCGACCGACGTACGGATCGACGTGGCGGCCTGTGGCATCTGTGGCACGGACATCCACGAGTACGAACACGCCGAGTACACGCCGGAAGCCCCACATCCCCGGTCGGGGGCGAGCCGGCCGATCACCATCGGACACGAGTTCAGCGGGACCGTCAGCAAGGTCGGCGACGACGTGACCGGCATTGAGGTCGGGGCCCCTGTCGCCGTCCATCCGAACATTCCCTGTGACGAGTGCCGCTACTGCGAGGACGGAGCCTACAACCGCTGTGCGGACGTGCTGGCGGTCGGCCTCCAGACCGGGGCCGGTGGCTTCGCCGAGGAAGCCGTCGTCCCGGCTGGGCAGGTCCACCGGCTCCCCATGGATGTGTCTGTCTGGAAAGGCGCACTCGTCGAACCGCTCGCCGTCGGCCTCCACGCGGTCCGCCGGTCGGAACTGCGCGCTGGCGACACCGCTGCGGTTTTCGGCTGTGGCCCGATCGGGCTGACGGTCATCCGGGCGCTCGACGAAGCAGGCGCGAAGCGTATCTTCGCCTCCGAGCCGAACCCGGCACGGCGTGAGGTCGCGCTCGAACTTGGCGCTGATGCAACTGTGGACCCGACTGAGTCCAACGCAGTGGAGCAAATCACGACCGCGACTGACGGCGGCGTCGACGCCTCGTTCGAGTTCGCCGGCGTCGCCCCGGCAGTCAACGCCGCTATCGAGAGCACGCGCCGGGGCGGTTGTGTCACCGTCGGCAGTATGACCAGTGGAACGACGAGTGTAGACCTCCAGGGGATCGTCACGGGCGAGCGGACCCTCCGTGGCACGTACTGCTATGGCTTCCCGCCGCGGTCGTTCTGGACGGAGTTCGATGCTGTCATCGAGTCGCTGGGCGACGGCGGCATCGAAGCGGATACCTTCGTGACGAGGCGGGTCGGACTGGACGCGCTCGTCGAGGACGGCATCGAGGAACTACGCTCGCCGGACACCGGCCACGTCAAGATCCTCGTCGAACCATGACCGCGGTCGAGAGCCTCGCGTAGTCGGCCGAATTAACAGGCGAAACAAACGTATAAAGCCCGTCTCAACGCCTGTAGCGGGGAGAAAAACCACCGGGGCCGAACTGCCGGCGATTACCAGGTCATCCAGTCGGGGTCCTCACAGCGGTGGGTTCGCTCGATAGCGTCGATCCGCTCTACGTCTTCGGCGTCGAGTTCGACGTCTAGCGCGCCGAAATTGTCGCGGAGGTGGTCGACGGAACTCGTCCGCGGGATCGCCGTCACGCCCTCTTTCGAGAGTAGCCACGCGAGCGAGACGACCGGCTCCGAGACGCTGTGCTTCGCCGCAACCTCGGAGATGACGTCCACGTCGAATACCTCGCCCTGGGCCAGCGGCGAGTAGGCGACGAGATCGGTATCGGTGTCGGCGAGGAACGCCCGGAGGTCATCCTGCTGGAGTAGCGGATGCATCTCGACCTGGAGCGCGTCGATGGGGCGGTCGATCAGTTCGTCGGCGAGTTCGAGGTCGTCGACGGTGTAGTTGCTCACGCCGAGGTTGTCGACCTGACCGTCGGCGACGCGGTCCGCAAGGACCGGCAGAACCGTCTCGATGTCGTCCTGCTCGCGCGGCCAGTGATGATACAGCAGGTCGATGCGGTCGAGGCCGAGTTTCTCGAAGCTCTCGTCGATGGCCCGCTCGACGTACCCGGTCGTCTTCTCTGGCTCCTCGAAATGTGCGACCTTCGTTGCGACGAAGAGGTCGTCACGGTCGACATCGGCGGCGGCGATGGCCTCGCCGACCTCCGCTTCGTTCCCGTAGAGCCGGGCGGTGTCGATGTGGCGGTAGCCGTGTTCGATGGCCGCTTTAATCGTCTCGACGCCGTCCGCGTCGGTGAGTGTGTACGTCCCGAGTCCGAGGCGTGTTTCGCCTTCGAGCATATCCGCCGATATAGATGCGAGTCGTATAGTGGTATCGGCTTCGGTAGACTCACGTTTGGCTTCTCCAAATCTTTATTTTGTACGCTGTTGAGATTTCACTCGATGCACATAGCGCCCCACACTAACGGGACTCGCTGGCAATTGAATTGGTCAGAGACGTACCGCACATGTGTCAGACAACCAATGGCGTTCGCTCGCGGTGAAACGGAGGTGACCGCATGACCCTCGACATCGGCTTCCTCGGCTACCGATTTATGGGGAAGGCACACGCAAACGCGCTCACGCGCTTGCCGATGTTCTTCCCCGACGCGCCGGCGACGAACCGTGACGTCCTCATCGGTCGAAGCGAGGCGGCCGTCAGCGACGCGGCGGACCGCTTCGGCTTCGACCGAACGGCGAGCGACTGGCGCGACGTGGTCGACGAGGTAGACGTGTTCTACAACCTCGGGCCGAACCACGTCCACGCCGAGCCGACCATCGCGGCCCTGGAGTCGGACGTACACGTCATGTGTGAGAAGCCGCTCGCGCCGGACATCGAGACGGCGACGGAGATGCGCGACGCCGCCCGCGAGAGCGACGCCGTCGCCGCGACGGGGTTCAACTACCGCTACGTCCCGGCGATCCAACTGGCCAAGCGACTGGTCGACGAAGGTGAACTGGGCGAGATTTACCGCGTGAAGGGGCGCTGTCTGCAGGACTGGCTGGCCGACCCGAACCTGCCCTGGAACTGGCGCTGTGACGCGGACGTGTCCGGGACTGGTGTCGTGGGTGACGTGGGCTCGCACACAATCGATTTGGTTCGCTGGATTATCGGCGATATCGAGAGCCTCAGTGGCTCACTGGTGACGCAGGTCACGGAGCGACCCGACCCCGACGGCGACGGGACCCGATCGGTGACGACCGACGACGAGTACTCGGCCCTCGTGGAGTTCAAGAACGGTGTGGAGGGAGTTCTGGAGGGGTCTCGGATCGCAACCGGGCGAAAGGCCGACAACGCTATCGAGATATACGGGTCCGAGGGGGCGCTGAAGTTCTCGCTCCGGCGACTCAACGAACTCCAGGTCAAGGGGTCGGACGACCGCGGCTACCAACAGATTCTGGTGACCGACGACGATGACCCCTACATGGACCGCTGGTGGCCAGCAGGTCATATCATCGGCTGGGAGCACACGTTCGTCCATGAGAACTACGAGTTTCTCACCGCCATTCGGGATGGTGAACAGTACCGACCGAGTTTCGAGGACGGCGTCGACGTTCAGCGCGTGGTTGAGGGCATACGGGAGAGCGACGAGCGTGGTGAGCGAGTATACGTCTGACAGTGCGGACGACAGCGAGAGGATTCCAAGAAGCTTCTCTCGACAGTGCGCAAGCTGTGCAACCAGTAACATAGATGATTAATAGAAATACTTATTTACCTGTTCACCAATGGTGAAGTGTATGCCTGACGGTAACGCATCCGAACACGGTGACGAGATAGTATCGATCGATCTCGGCGTCTCACGGCGAAATCTGATGAAACAGATGAGCGCCGTCGGCATCGCAGGTGGCCTTTCCGCGCTGGCCGGCTGTGGTGGGCTCCGGTCTGACAGCCAGACACCAACGGAATCTACAGACGGCGAAAGTGGCGACGGTTCCGGTGGCCAGAGCGACGGTGGAGGCGGCTCAGACTCGCTTCCAACAGCACTCCGAGTCCCGCTCGTCCCCCCGCCCACCGCCGACAGCATGGACCTCGCGAACCCGACACACGAGGAACGCGAGATGGTGTTTGTCACGCACGTCGTCGACGAGTTCATGACCGGCATCATCGTCGGAATGAACGACGCGCTGAACAACGTCGGATGGACGGGCGAGTTCATCGGTCCGTCGAGCCACGACCCGGCCCAGCAGATAGAGACACTCAACACGACGATATCGCGGCTCAATAACGGCGAAGACGCTATCGCGACGAGCATTCTGAACAAGGACCAGTACACCGGCCCGATCCAGAACGCCATTGACAACGACATTCCGGTCGCCTCGTTCAACACGAGCGTCTACTCGGGCCAATACAGCGAGATGATGGATACGTTCGGTACCGTCATCCCGTACGTCGGCCAGAAGTTCGTCGAAGCCGGCGTGGCAGTCGGCCAAACTGGGTACGAGCGAGCAACGGAAAAGGTCGACGGGGAAATCGTCGCACTGCCGACGACCTCCGCGCCGGACCACCCGGCGCTTTCCGCACGTGCGGAAGGGATTCGGATGGCACTTGAAGCACAGGACAACGTAACCGTCTTAGACACGCTGAACGTTAGCGGGGACCTGTCGCAGGCAATCAACCGCGTCGACACGAAGTACAGCTCCACCCCAGATATCAATCTCATCCTGGGGACTGCCCTCCAGGGCGCCATCGCCGGCGGACGCCTCGTCGAGAACAACAGCCTGCAAGACGAGATGACGGTCGGTGGCTTCGACCTCCCCGGACCGACGTTAGACGGGATCGAAAAGGGAACTATCGACTTCACCGCAGGACAGGACCCGTACAGCCAAGGCAGCATGCCGGTCAACATGATGTGGAACTACATGGAGCGTGGTGTTCCAATGAAGGACTTCAACACCGGGATCTCCGTCATCGACGAATCGAACCTCGACTTCGCCCGGCGTCGTTCCGGATCGTGGGGCGACTTGCAGAGCTGGCAGGACAACAACTACTGACCCAACTGTTCCCCGTACCCCTGCAGACACTATTGACGGTTGTCTACCGTTGGTTTATCGCTGTAATTTTTCCCTTTGGGAGGCTGTCAGCCGCTCGTATAGCCACTCGATATATGCCGTAAAACCAATGTTTTATAATTGGTGAATGCGTTCGACCAGGTATGGCAGAGGTTGATGCCTCAGTATCAAGAGACAGTGGATTAGGCAGCGTATCACGACTGTTACAGAGTCGGGAGGTCGGGGCGATACTCGCAGTGAGTGTCCTTTTGGCGCTTGGGACAATCGTCCGGGCGGACGTGTTCCTCAGCACAGACAATCTGGTTGGCATCGTTCGGAACACCGCGGTGACAGCCATCATCGGATACGGGATGACCATGCTGATGGTCTCCGGCGAATTCGATCTGTCGGTCGGGTCGTTGATGGCTGTCTGTGGCGCACTGGTAGCGACCATGTATGGGACCGGCTACCCCATTCTGTTCGTGGTGTTGTTGGTGCTCCTGTTTGCGGCCCTGTACGGGCTGTTCCAGGGACTGATGATAACCAAACTCGGGCTTCCGTCGCTTATCGTCACTATCGGGACGCTGACATTGCTTCGGGGCGCGAACCTCGTTATTCTCCAGGGGCAAACCGCAACGATAGGCAGCGACAACTATCCCAACCTGTTGTTCTACATCGGGGGCGTTGCGGAACTGGCCTCTGGGCCTGCGTTGCTCCAGCAGTTCCCGATCCAGATTGTCTGGACTATCGCGTTCCTCGTCCTCGGCTACTACGTCCTCAACAGGACCGCCTTTGGCTACCGCTCGATGTTCACCGGCGGGAATCAGGAGAGCGCCCAGCGAACCGGTATCAAGACCGACCACGTGAAGATTATCAACTTCATGCTGGTCGCGCTACTCGCGGCCTTTGCCGGGATCGGCCAGCTAGCCTTTACGCAGGCCGTATCGCCGTCGACCGGACAGGGAACTGAACTGATCGTCATTGCCAGCGTCGTCATCGGCGGGACCAACCTCTTCGGTGGCGAAGGGTCGATGCCCGGCACGTTCCTGGGTGCGCTCGTGTTCGCACTGACACAGAACATCCTCGTGCTCGCGGGGCTGGGCGTGCGGCTGTTCCAGGTTTTCACTGGCATCTTCATCATCTCGGCAGTGTTGATCGAGGTGCTGAGCCGGGACGTTCGCATCGAGTACCTGACTGACGATTACATCGATCCGATTAAAGAGATTATCAGCGATACGAGCGGCTTCTTCGAGTACGTACGAAGCGATGTGCAGGGCATCGACGAGCCGCTCATGTTTGCGACCATCGGGACGCTTATCGTTACATTTGTGACGCTGGTTGCGATAACTGTCGTTGATTTCGCCGTCGGCTGGGGCTTTTCCTTTGCTATCGTGAGCCCGGGTGTCGCCGCGCTCGGGACGCTCCCGCTTGTGACGTTCATGTCGATGGCCGGGCTGCTCCTACTGACCGCCGTCTTCCTGCACGCGTCCGTGAAAATCATCGGGACGCGGCGCGACTTCGACACCACGCTCCAGGGAGTTATCTACAGCTTCGCCCCGGCCGTGTTGCTGTTCCTGCCGATCCTGCTCGCTGGATGGGACTTCGTCATGCCAGTTGTCGCGGTGGCGGCGGCACTCGTGTTCCTCCCATCTCTGTATCTCCTCTACAGTTCCACCCAGATACTCCACGAGGTCAGTCGTCGGAACGCCGCGCTGTCAGTCGTGATGACTGTCATCCTCTGGGCGCTGGTCGTGGCCTTCACTCTCACACAGATCTCGGCCGTTAACTGACTGACGGCGCGTTTCATTCAGTTCTCGAAGCACTCTTGTTCTCAGAACCGACCATCGCAACGGGGCATTAAATCCAGGATAACCCACCACATTTATAATGGTGGATGTCGACTCTTCCCTCATGTCAAAGGCAGACGAGCAGACAGTAGATGGAGATATGACTACGCCCGCCGGTGCGGGAACGGACGAGGACACTATCCTCTCCGTGGAGAACGTCTCGAAACACTACGGCGGCGTCGTTGCGCTCGAAGACGTCTCCCTCTCGATAAAAGACAACGAGGTCCTGTCTATCGTCGGTGACAACGGAGCTGGGAAATCGACCTTCATAAAGCTTCTCTCCGGTGTTATTCCGGCTACGTCCGGGACGTTTAGAATGCGTAACGAGGAGACCGGCGAGCTCGAACACATCGTCCTCGATTCGCCGTCGATGGCCAAGCGGGCCGGTATCGAGACGGTGTTCCAGGACATGTCGCTGTCGATGCAACACGACGTGGCCTCGAACGTGTTCATGGGTCGCGAACCGACGAAAGGCGGGCTTCGAGGCAAGCTCCTCCGCCGTATCGACAGGGAGTATATGGAAGAGCGGTCGATTGAAGCGCTGGACGAGATCGGCTTCGAGATCGACCCTAACGCAGTGACGGAGGAACTCTCGGGCGGGCAGCAACAGGCCGTTGCGGTCGCTCGGGCACTCATTTCGGACCCGAGAGTCGTCATCCTCGACGAGCCAACCGCGGAGGTGTCCGTCGAGGGCTCACAGAAGATTCTGGACCTGATCGAAGAGCTCCAGGCGTCCGGGAAAACGGTCATTTTCATCACCCACAACCTGCAGGAAGTGTTCGACGTAGCGGACCGCGTTGCCGTGCTCCGCTCCGGAAGTCTCGTCGCAGAACTAGAAAACGACGGCACCATCGACCGCGAGGACCTCGTCGGTCGCATGACCGGCGCAATTCAGTAACGCCGTCGCCGGACAGTTTGACACCTGCTTTTCTATCTCCCGTCTTCGTACCATCCCGAACAGGAGTTCTTGGAGGAGAAATAGCCCTTCCGAGGGAAACCTATTTGTGAATGTCTCTCCCACTCTCGTATGTCATGAAAGTCGGAATGATCGGAGCCGGGAGTATCGCCCAGATTATGCATCTGCCGTATCTGGCCGAGATTCCGGACATCGAAATCGAGGCGTTAGCCGACCCAGGAGCGAACACCACCGAAACGCTTGGCGACCGATACAACGTTCCGAACCGCTACCAGGACAGTGAGACGCTCATCGAAGAGGAACAGAACCATCTCGACGGTGTGGTCATTGCAACACCGATGCAGACCCACGCAGACCTCGCTATCTCGGCACTTGAAGCGGGGCTCCACACGTTCGTCGAGAAGCCCATCGCCGTTACGCCCGAGGACGCAGAGCGCGTTGTCGAAGTCGCTGACGCCGCTGACGTCGACTGCATGGTCGGGTATATGAAGAGATACGACCCCGGTTTCCAGCGGTTCGCTGAGTTGGTCGAGGACATCGATCAGATCGATCTCGCCACCAGCGTCGTCATTCCTCCAGATGTCGGTTCGGTCCTCGAGGACACCTACGACCTCGTCCAGGCTGACCTCGACGATGCGTTCATCGAGGAAAGCATGGCGGCGCGACAGCGTCAGTGCGAGGCGGCTATCGGGACCGATGACAACACCCTCACTCGCGCCTACGGCTACCACCTGGAGAGCATCTGCCACGACGTGAACGCGCTCCGCGGCGTATTCGGTTCCGTCACAGGTATAGATCATGTCGACGTATTCAGCGACTGGAAGTATCTGACGGCACAGCTCCGGTACGAGGGCGACCTCCGCTGCATGCTGGAATCGGGTGCCACCGACCGGATGTGGTATGACGAGCGGATTCAGGTCGACGCCCCGGACCGGTCCGTCTCCATCGGCTTTTCGAACGCGTTCATCAAGAACACCCCGGCCGATGTTCGTGTCAAACAGGGGACCGAGGAAACCGAGGAGACAATTCACACGCCCTCGGCCGACGAGGCGTTCAAGCGCGAACTCGAGTACTTCAAGGAGTGTGTCGAGGGGAACGCTACTCCGCGGACCACACCGACCGACGCACAGCGTGACGTGGAACTCATCGCCGACCTGTTCCGTGAGTTCCAAGGGCATGAACTGGTCGGCGACCCACGAATGTAACGTTACACCGAACGGTACGGTCAATTTCTTCAGTACAAGTGGTCGTATTTGGAAGGGGTCTGACGCCACTCAGCGGTCAGTAACCGACCGTAGGTGGTCGATATTCTCCTTGGCATGGACCAGCGGATGGTCCTTCTGGTTCTCGATCTCGATGGTCCGATGGCCGTCGTATCCGACTTCGTCCAGGGTCTCGAACACCTCACTGAAGTCGATAACGCCCTTGCCGAGGTCCGTAAACGCCCAGATGTAGTTGACAATGCTGTCGTAGTCTTTCTTGCCAGCGGTGAGGTTCTCGACGTGAGTTTCGAACTCTGCTGGGGGATCGATATCCTTGAGGTGGACGTACGCGATATCGTCTGCGAACCGTTCGATCCCCTCGGTGACGTCGCCGTAGGCGTAGTAGTGTGCCGTGTCGAACAGCAGTTCTACGTTGTCCGGTCCCTCATCCAGCCAGCGCCGGATTTCCTCGGGCTGTTCGATGTGTGCGCCGAAGTGATGGTGCACTATTGGTGTGACACCGGCTTCCTTCCCAGCGGTTCCGATCCGGTCGAGCCAGTCGGCGAACGTGTCGTCGTCAACGACGCCCCGAGGCGGCGGCAAGATCCCGAGGAAGTTCGCCCCCAGCGAGCCGGCTAGTTCCGCGCCGTCGACGGCGGCCTGTAGGTCTTCTTCCGTATTGAGCCAGCCAGCCATAACACAGTAAAGATCGAGGTCATACTCGTCGAGTAGTTCGCGCAGTTTCGCCTCACCGATGGCTTCGGCCTTTCCCAGTCCGATTTCGACACCGTCGTACCGACACGCTGCGAAATCGCCTATCCCCTCGGAGACGACAGCCTCCGAGTCGTACATGATGGTCGCGTATCCGATTCCCATACGGGTACATCTCACACAGCCAGGAACAAAACGTTTTGTACACAGCTGCGCCGATTCCGGTACGCTGGAGTCACCGATGCGATCTAGTCCAGTCGACTACTGGCCGGTAATCTCCCACCAGTAGTCGAGATTCTCCTTGGCGTGGGCAATCGGGTCTTTCGTCTGGTTCTCGATTTCGATCGTGATGTGTCCGTCGTAGCCGATTTCCTCGAGTGCATCATGGGTGGCGGCGAAGTCGATGACACCCTCGCCGAGGTCGGTGAAGGCGTTGTAGTAGAGGAACACGGTGTCGAGTCGGAACTTCCCCTCCGACAGCGCGGCGACATGGTCATCGAAGCCCGCACCCGGTGCGACGTCTTTCAGGTGCACGTACTCAATGTCGTCAGCGAACCGTCGGATACCCTCGGACAGGTCACCTTCCGGGTTGCCCTTGTCGTACGGATAGTGGTGGGCCGTATCCCAGAGCAGTCCCAAGGAATCCGGGGCGCGGTCGAGCCATTCTTCGATTTCGTCGAGCTGTTCGACGCGGGTCCCGCCGTGATGGTGCAGGACTGGCGTAATATCGACATCGGCCGCAGCGTCACAGATCTCCCCCAGCCACCGCTCGAAGTCGGCGTCGTCGGTTGTCCCTCGGTGCGGTGGGAGGATACCCAGATACGGTGCGCCGAGGTCGGCAGCCGTTTCCGCCCCGGCCGTAATACGGTCGGCCGCACCTTGCGTTTCGAGCCACTCGCCCATTGCACAGTAGAGGTCAAGGTCGTAGGCGTCCAACTGTTCCTCGAACGCGTCCGCGCCGACGGCGTCGATCTCCCCAAGACTCGTCTCCACGCCATCGTAGCGGCAGGCTCCGATATCGGCAATTCCATCCAGTAGCGATTCCTCGCCGTACATGATAGTCGTGTATCCGACTCCCATACCAGTCCCCACTCCCCAGACAGACATATAAATTGGGGACCGATGTCGGCTACTGTCTACACCGTTCAATCGTGGAGGTCATCGAATCCCTAAACTGTTGATCCTCTCGACTTCCATTCCGACCGGCCTCTCCATTGTCTATTCGTCTTTCCCGAACGGGATAGACGCCAGATAGTGAGATTTGTCTCCTCAGAGGATTATGGACCTTTCCTTCGGAGCGTACCTGCAATATTGAAGATGGCTGTTCGGAGGAGACGAACGATATTTAGATTTGGAATAATAGTAGTACATGTGTTATAATAGAGCGTCACAGCTGTTTCATTCAGTATTGTGGCAAAATTTCGTTCGGAAGATACGAACGACAGGAGGACTATTCGGCAATCCGCATCGTCTCCAATGCGCTCCGAGAGGGTGGTTTCCAAACCGGCATCTCACAGCCCCATCAGCAAGAAAATAGTGGCCAGGATCGTCTCTTATTCCCGCTGGATGTACGTTACGGGGCAGTTCGCATTCAGGAGAATCTGTTGTGCATGGTCGCCGAACACCGCTTTGCCGGTCGGCGTCCGCCCCGCACCGCCGATGAACAGTTGATCGATATCGAGTTCGTCCGCAATACGGACGACTTCCGTGTCGGGGTTTCCGACGACGCCCCGGGTCTCGTAGTCGATCCCCAGTTCAGAGAGTTTTACAGCCGGTGTTTTGATGCTATCGTGTCGGGACGCCAACTCGTCCGGTTGTAGCGCTCCAGAGGTTGGATCAAGGTCCAGGTCGTCCATCAGTTGCTCGTACTCGTCGTTAGTGAACACGTGTAACAGATACACAGTCGCGTCTGCAGGTTTTGCGACTGCGATTACGGCATCTAGGAGCCGCTCAACGTGGTCTCTATCGTTTTTTCCGACAGCGAGTAGGACGTTATCTACTGAATTCGACATACATATTGTTTGATGACCGCCACAATAATTGTTGTGCTTGTCACTATATACTGCTCTTATCGGAGTGATCGACAGACTGCCGGTCCACTGCCTCGAGCCCGTGTAATATCGAGTTCGAGAATTCGGGGATGGAACGTAAATACTATTGAGATATGTACTACTATCAACTATATCTCGCCTGAGAAAAATATATTCTCCACCTCGTACGCTTGACCAGCACGGAGGAATCGTCGTATCGAAAGTCTAGTCAACAAGACAGAATCAAGCACTATGATACAACGATTTCAAAGGATTTGTATCAGATGCCTCCGGAGAGCTACCTATGACAGAGAACATAGTCGTAGCAGGATCTGGATATACGGGTGCTGGGACGGTCAAGAGCTTGGAGGATGAATTAGACGGTGAGGCGGATGTCACCTGGATCTCTGAGACGGACTATCATCTGGTGCTGCACGAGTCCCACCGCTGTATTCGGGACCCGAGCGTCCAGGAGAACATCGCCATCCCGGTTCACGAGATCAAACAGCCTTCGACGGCGTTCATTCAGGACGAGGTCGTCGGCATCGACACCGAGGCGCAGAAGGTCGACCTCGCCGAGTCCGATGCGGTCAAGTACGACTATCTGCTGGTGGGCCTGGGGTCGCAGACGGCCTTCTTCGGCATCGGCGGGCTCGAAGAGCACGCTCTGACACTCAAAAGTCTCGACGACGCCCTGGAGATTCACGACAACATTCAGCAGGCCGCTCGTGAGGCCTCGACGAACGACCCCGCGCAGGTCGTCATCGGCGGCGCTGGTCTCTCTGGCATCCAGACCGCCGGGGAGGTCGCCGAGTTCCGTGACGAACACAACGCGCCTATCGACATCCATCTGGTGGAAGGCCTGGATCAGGTGCTGCCAAACAGCGACCCGGAACTCCAGGGTGCCCTGCGCAAGCGCCTGGAAGCCGCTGACGTGAACATCAAGTGCGGGGAGTTCATCGGCG
>NZ_JAMQOM010000019.1:0-35152 GCF_031624315.1 Haloarcula terrestris
ATTTAGACTTAGCGACCGTAACACGGGTGAAGAGGCGGATTTCGGATGTCAAACCAATCTGTCTCTTCGCTTTCTACCAAGATAACGCAGTCGTAGCTGTCGCGGCTAGCGAAACTACAGAGCCGAACTACTCTATCGGACTATCGAAGATGAGGAGACAACACCAATCGAAGATGCATATAGAGAAGAAAACCGCAATTCTATCGAGGAACAGGACTTTCGGTTCTACGTCTCAGCAGTTATGCCACATCAGATGTCTCGCTACGATGTGTTCGGCGAGACACTGAACGGCCGACTCCACTACCCGAAACAACTCGCAATCACACACAATCAGTTCGTTACAACTGTCTCGGCGTTCGACCGAGACCATTACGCTGAGTGGACGGCACCGCTCCCAACCAACCAGAATTGGGGGCTGTTAGAAACGAATGACGAGCAACTGCACGCCGTTTCGACTGGATGGTACTTCAGACAAACATTCGCCGAACGTGATGATGACGAGGCTGATTCTGACGACCCACGAATCGAAGCCTTGGTTAGCGTACTGAGCGGCGAAGCAATTGCTGTCGACGTCCTACTTGAAGAGTACGTAAGTCGGATCATCGATGACCAGACAGATGACGACGAGTACGAAGGGTTCCCATCGTTTCTCGTCGCCAGTCAGTTCGCCCAACTATGTGTGCTGGCGGATAACGACCTCAATCTCTTACAAACGACAGACCCGTCGAAAGATCAGATCACACAGCAACCGAACTATGACTCAAACACTATGCCATCACTAGATGAGATACCAATCGCGGACGGGGGTCACCCTGCCGCACCGAAACTCGAATCGTTCATCAAGGAAACGCCTGCACTCTCGCCCGATCACGACGCCGATCCGGACTCCATAACGAGTCAACGCCGCGGGGCGTTCCTGCTTGGTGCGCTCGTCGGCGACATCGGGAGCTATCAGGAGTACAGCGAGGATCGGTCGACGACGCTCGTTGACCAGTATCCAGTCAAGTCGATCACTCGCTCCCGAATCAAGAAGGTGACACAGGAGACTATCGCCAAGACACTAACGTACACACGTCAAGAAAAGAAACAGCAGGGGACCTATCCTGGAACGAAGGCCGACCATATTGTTGACCGGCTTCGTGATACAATACTCAACCCAGACCCGGAAGAGTGGGAAATCGAGACCGACGATCTCCGCTTCTACTACGCCCTTGGCGTAACGTACGGGATGAACGACCACCCGTGGAACCGAGACGAAACCGCTGCTGATGAATCCACTATCGAGGAGGAACACTAAATGTCCGACACACCCGAAACCGTGACGAACCGCTCAGAGATCGTCTTCCTGTACGATGCCGTTGATGCCAACCCGAACGGCAACCCGCTGTCCGGTGCCAATCGACCGCGAATCGACCCACAAACCCAGCAGGCAATCGTCACCGACGTTCGGCTGAAGCGGTATCTCCGTGATCAACTCGATGACGACGGGCATGGCGTCTACATCCGAAACGTGCAGGAAGACGGCGACCAGTACACCCGCGGCAAACTACTTGAAGATCGACTCAAAGAGGTCGATCCAGATGACTACGATCTCGATGACGACGAGAGAGCCGACGAGTTTCGCGACGACGTGTTCGGCGAATTCTTGGAGAAGAGCGTCGATGTTCGGTACTTCGGTGCGACGATGTCAGTGGATACGGACGAAGCATATGCTAAGCACTTGCCGGATCATTTCACTGGCCCAGTCCAGTTCTCACCTGGTAAATCGATGCACGCTGTCAACGAAAACGAGGAGTACGATAGCCTGACGAGCGTGATCGCCACACAGGAGAACAAACAGCAGGGTGGATTCGATCTCGACGATCATCGGATTCAGTACGGTCTGATTCGGTTCCACGGACTCGTAGATGAACACGGTGCAGCGGACACAAAACTCACCGCAGCGGATGTCGAACGACTCGACACTCTCTGTTGGCGGGCGATTAAAAACCAGACTATCAGCCGGAGCAAAGTCGGCCAAGAGCCTCGGCTCTACTGCCGTGTCGAATATGCCGACGAGAGTTTTCACCTTGGTGGCCTTGATCGTGACCTCGACCTCGACGACGAGCATTCGAAACCCGACGAAGAACTCCGAACGGTTCGTGACCTCACGCTTGACGTGACAGGTCTTGTAGACCGACTCGATGGGGCGAGTGACCGAATTAAACGTGTTCGAGTTGTCGCCAGCGACGTGCTACAACTCTCCTATGATGGCGAACTCGGCGGGCCAGCGGTCCTTTACGACGCCCTCGAAGACGCAGTCGGAGCGGACGCTGTAGAGGAAATCGATGTCTACGACGAACAGACGGCGACACTCCCGAATGACGACAATACGGCGTAACGATGTCGCAACAATCGTTGGACAGTTGGACGGCCGATGAATCGGGCGACCAGCCAGACCGCTGTCTCTCGTTTACCGTTCGTGGTCCGTGGGGGCACTTCCGTCGGATCGAGGGCAACATTGTAAAACAGACCTATCGAATCATTCCGCGTACTACCGTGGCTGGGCTCCTCGCAGCCGTCCTTGGAATCGAACGTGACGGCTACTATGACCTGTTCGCACCCGGGAGATCGGCCGTTGCCATCGAGCCTGTTCGAGAGATCAGAACAGTCAATATGCCGATGAACACACTGTCGACGGCTGCGGGGAACTTACAGTCGCTCAATGGTCGCGGAAAAATCAGTGTGAAACTCCCTGATCCGACTACACTTCGGCAGCAACACAACTACGAGGTACTGGTCGATCCAGCCTACCGAATCGATGTCGCACTTGCTGACGACGAGCGATATACTGAACTACGTGAGACACTTGCTGCAGGCGAATCGCACTACGTACCGAGTCTCGGCCTCTCCGAGCATCTTGCTGACATTAAGTATCACGGGGAGTTCGATATTGAGGATGGACCGCAGCAGGACACTATCGACATTGATTCGGCCGTACCGAATGCGGTTGACGACATTGTTCTAGATGCCGGAACACGCTGCCAGATTGAGGAATCCCCCGCGTTTATGGAAAATGACTCAGGTGGTCGGACGACGACAGGCTTTACGAACTACGCCTATAATCCCGACGCAGAACCCCTCAAAGTTTCCAACACGTCGGCTTCCAGTGTCAACGGTCGAACCGTGGTGTTCGTCTGATGAGCGTCCGGTACTCTCACCCACCTGAAGGCGATCGTGAAGGTGTCTATCTTCGAAAGCACCTAGGTGATGTCGCCCGGCGGACCAGAGAAATCGTTCCCAACCAGGTGACAACACCCGAAGGTGAGTCGCTACAGCGAGTCGTTGAGACGCTTGCCTACGTTCACGACTTCGGGAAAGCGACGACGTTCTTCCAGGAGTACCTGCGACACAATACCGAGCCCGAATACAAACCGTGTCGGTATCACGCTCCAATCGGCTCGTTCGCTGCCTACTACGCCCTTGATGCGCAGGGGTTTGAATCTGAGACCTGTCTGGCCGGGTTCGTCGCGGTCGCCAAACATCACGGTCGGCTTCCAGATGTGACCCAATACATCTACGACCGTGCGTACAACTCAGAGAACTCAACGGCAGGAGCCCAAACCAACGCTGAACAACAACAGGCAGCAATCGCTATGCAGCTCAACGATATCGAGAAACACGTCCCCGAGCTTGCGGCCGATCTCTTCGATGATGCAACTGATAGCAGTGGATCGTGGGACGGATTTCGGCAGTCGTACAAGGAGCTTCTTGATGAAATTGCCGCTGCCGTTGCCACAGAGAGTGGGACGACAATCAATCGAGAGTCGCTCTCAGACTCCTGTTATGGTCTAGTCCTCGAAATGTGGGGATCGCTCGTGCTCGCAGATAAGACGAGTGCAGCAAGTCGTAGTGAGGATACTGCCTCGGAGTCGGCGTACGAAGCAGTGCAGCCGTCACTACAGGTGTTAGACGAATATGTAGCGGATCTGGAAGCGTCCGCGCCTGCTGATTCGGACGGTTCCAGAACGGAACGACTCAACCACTATCGTTCACGCGCGCGGTCAGCTGTTACAGAAAACGCGAAACAACTTGCGGAGGATGGTGGTGGCGTAGCGACGCTCACACTGCCAACTGGAATGGGGAAAACACTCTCCGGGCTGTCGGCCGCACAGACGGTTCGTGACGAACTCGGCAGTGAACGTGTCGTCTATGCACTTCCGTTTACCAGCATCATCGATCAGGTCGTCGATGAAGTCAAAGATATCTACGAAACCGATACACTAGGACGATTACTGACGGCTCACCACCATCTTTCGGAAACCAAGATCGTTGTCGAAGATGACGTAGACGCCGACAAAGCGGACAAGAACGACGATGTTGCTGGGATGCTCGCCGAAAGTTGGCGGGCTGGGATCACAGTCACAACGTTCGTGCAGTTGTTCGAAAGCCTTGCTGGGCCAGCCAACAAACAGTCGATGAAGATTCCTGCTCTCCGTGACAGTGTAGTTATCCTTGATGAGCCACAGAGCTTGCCGCTCGACTGGTGGAAGGTCGTCCCCCGTCTTGTTGCAATACTGACCGAGCGGTACGACGCGACGGTTATCGCTATGACCGCAACGCAACCACAGCTGTTCGATGAAGCAACCGACCGAGGAGAAGAGGTGACTGAATTGGTCGACGACCCTGATGTGTACTTCGAGGCGACCGAACGCGTCCAGTACGAACTCGACGAGTCGACTGAGCGGTATATTGAGACCCAAGAAATCCCGAAATCATACGCCGACGCGAGTGCTGAACTGCTGACTGCAGTTGACGCAGGCGCATCAACGCTGGCGGTCTGTAACACAATCGATAGTGCACGAGCCCTCTTTGACGAACTAACTGACATCCAAGACTCGCTTCTTAATGTGGGTGATATCTACGCTGACGAGCTCAGCAAAGTCGAAACGACAGTGGACATCGATCCGAAGACACTTGCGACCCGTATTACCGAGCGAAGCGATCAGTCGATACTCCACCTGTCGACACGACTCCGTCCCGTGGATCGCCTCAAACTGATCGAAACCGCAAAAGAACTCACCGACGCCGGACATGGTCTCATCACGGTCTCGACACAGCTCATCGAAGCCGGCGTCGACATCAGCTTCGACCGCGTCTACCGTGATCTGGCTCCAATTGACAGTATTGTCCAAGCAGCCGGTCGCTGTAATCGGTCGTTCGAACGAGAACAAGGACGCGTTATTGTCTGGTGGCTTGATGTGCCGGATGAGCAGCAAAAAACGCCTGCAGAGGCGGTCTACAATCGAGGGGCGACACTGCTTCCTGTGGCGGCTGAAACGCTCGACACTGTTCGTGAAGCAGATGAATCGCTCTCCGAGACTGCTGTTGCCCGCACAGCAGTTACAGAATATTACAAAAAACTACATACTGACAAGAACGTTGGCAAGCAAGAGTACGCCGAGTATGTCGACGATGCACGCGGGGACAAACTGGCGGAGTTGTCGCTGATCAACCAGCGTAACGCTGTGGACATCATCATTTGCCGAACTGAAGTCGAACGGCGGCAAGTAGAACAGGTGCGCGAAGCGTGGAAGCGGTACGAGTTCGACCGTGTCCGTCGGTTGATGGATGAACTCAAGCAGATACGAGTCTCGTTCCCTATCTATCACGGTGAGTCTGATAAAAAAGAAAAGCTGGGGCAATTGAATCCAGTCCACTCCGATACGGATGTACTGTGTCTTGATGTCCGCAAACACGGGTTAAGCCAGTATTTTGATCAGAATACCGGATTCGTCATACCGGACAGCACTGCTGAGAGGCGGATCTTATGACCGACGCAGATCCAGTCAACCGCTTGCTGGCGACCGCTCGCGGCGAGCCAGTTGACGAGCCGTTCCGCGTGACCGGCGTGATGGTGCAGTACTACTACGTCTGCAAACGAGAACTCTGGTTCGAAAGCCGAAACCTCGAAATTGACCGTGAGAACGCGACCGTCGTCCGTGGCACCCGTGTTGACGAGACAGCCTACAGCGACAAACGCGAGAACCTCCATCTCGGCATGATCTCACTGGATCTGCTTGACGACGGCCGTGTCGTTGAGGTCAAACCGTCCTCGACATTGACTGAACCGGCCGAGATGCAGTTGTC
The DNA here is from genome assembly GCF_031624315.1 of Haloarcula terrestris. Classification (NCBI taxonomy): domain Archaea; kingdom Methanobacteriati; phylum Methanobacteriota; class Halobacteria; order Halobacteriales; family Haloarculaceae; genus Haloarcula; species Haloarcula terrestris. The sequence goes on from NZ_JAMQOM010000019.1 coordinate 6,130, forward strand.
GTACTACCTATGGTATCTTGACCGTGTGGCCGATATTCAGCGGGACGGAGTCTTAGCTCATCCACGGGAACGAAAGCGAGAGCCGGTCGAACTTACCACGGAGCGGAGCGAAAAAGTCGAAACTGCGATCCGCGGAATCCACGATATCGTCAGTCAGTCTTCGCCACCGCCGGCCGAGGAGAAACCGTTCTGTGACTCCTGTGCGTACCACGACTTCTGTTGGTGTTAACAATGGATAGGAACTACCACGTCTTTTCCGACGGTCGACTCGAACGCAGTGACGACACGCTCAGACTTGTTCCTGACGATGATGGGGACAAGCAATATATTCCAATCGAGAACGCTGAGGCATTCTTCTTACACGGCCAGATCGATTTTAACACGCGACTGATGTCGTTCCTCAACGATCGAACGGTCGCGCTACACGTCTTCGGCTGGGAGGATTACTACGCTGGCTCGGTGATGCCGAAACGTGGCCAAACCTCTGGGAAAACTGTAGTCAACCAAGTTCGAGCATATGAGGACAGTCAACATCGACGACAACTGGCCGCCGCGATTGTGAAGGGGAGTATCCACAATATGCGAACCAATGTGGTCTACTACAACGGCCGAGATCACGATCTCGACAGTGTAATTGAGGACTTGGAAGCCGCAGCAGCACGCGTTGACGAGAGTCTCCCGATTGACGAACTGATGGGTATCGAGGCGACCGCAAAAAAGGCCTACTACCGCAGCTTCAACCAAATTCTTCCGAGGGAGTTCCAACTCACCCAACGGGAATACAACCCACCACCGAATGAGATTAATAGCCTCATTTCGTTCGGCAATTCGCTGGTCTACGCCAACTGCGTCTCAGCAATTCGAGCCACTGCACTCGACCCGACGATTAGCTACCTACACGAGCCCGGTGAGCGGCGGTACTCGCTCTCTCTTGATATCGCTGACTTATTCAAACCTGTGCTCGCTGACCGGGTACTATTCCGGTTAGTGAATCGGAATCAAATTTCGGAAAGTGATTTCGAGACCGAGCTCGGCTCCTGTCTGTTGAACGAAGCTGGTCGGAAAACGTACACGAAGGCGTTCGAAGAAATGCTTGAACGTACTGTTGAACACCCGACGCTCAACCGAAAAGTTAGTTATCAGTACCTGATGCGTCTCGAAGCATACAAACTGAAAAAGCATCTCCTCACCGGAGAAGCATACGACTCGTTCCAACGGTGGTGGTAAAATGTACGTGGTGATGGTATACGATTTGGAAGCGGATCGAACACAGAAAGCGCTCAAAATTGGTCGGCGATATCTGACTCACGTACAGAACTCAGTTCTTGAAGGCGAAATCTCTGAGGGAGATCTCTCCAAGCTCAAAAACGAGATTGATGATTTGCTGAAACCAGGTGAATCGACAATCATCTACGAGCTGTCTTCTGATACACTGCTCAACCGGACAGTCTACGGCGACGATCCAACTGAGGATCAGCGGTTTCTATAGTCGGTTTCCGTCGACCCCCCGGGGGGAAGCACCCTATTGATGGTCGACGGAAGGTCTTTACTGTGACCCGCCGTTAGCAGCCTTATGGCCCGTATATCGGGCATGTTTCAGACGAACCCTCGTGGGGTTGAAGCCGACTCCATGGTCGACTCCAGCCAAGCCTCGAACTGGTTTCAGACGAACCCTCGTGGGGTTGAAGCCTGTGGGTCCTGAAGCGCTCTAACGAGTTCAACGAGTTTCAGACGAACCCTCGTGGGGTTGAAGCGGGCCGAAGAAATGGCTAAGGAGATGGAGGAACTGTTTCAGACGAACCCTCGTGGGGTTGAAGCGTCGACGGAGAGGACATCAACCCGACCAGCATCGGTTTCAGACGAACCCTCGTGGGGTTGAAGCACGATCGGCGGCGGCGCGGGGCCGATGCAACACGTGTTTCAGACGAACCCTCGTGGGGTTGAAGCAGCGATGACGGCAGCCAAGTCGAACGCATTGATCGGGTTTCAGACGAACCCTCGTGGGGTTGAAGCCACTTGTCCGCCGAGCCGAGCCGGGCGACCGCGCCCGGTTTCAGACGAACCCTCGTGGGGTTGAAGCAAGTTGACCGACGATGCCGACCCCGATGCGTACTCGTTTCAGACGAACCCTCGTGGGGTTGAAGCAAAGGGGATGGAGGCAGTGGGCAGAGTCACCAGATCGTTTCAGACGAACCCTCGTGGGGTTGAAGCCTCGGCGACCAGCAGGCCGGGGCCGATGTCGCCCGTTTCAGACGAACCCTCGTGGGGTTGAAGCCAGGCCGACGACCTCGTCGCCGCCGACATCCGCGAGTTTCAGACGAACCCTCGTGGGGTTGAAGCGGCATCGGGATCATCTTCGGCGCTGGGCTGGTGCTGGTTTCAGACGAACCCTCGTGGGGTTGAAGCTCGCAGTACCCACCGTCGCGGGTTTCGGCCCCGCAGTTTCAGACGAACCCTCGTGGGGTTGAAGCTGAACGTGGATGGTGTAACCTTGGAGAATATCGGCGTTTCAGACGAACCCTCGTGGGGTTGAAGCATCAACAACACACCGGACTGATTTCGATGCCCGACACGTTTCAGACGAACCCTCGTGGGGTTGAAGCCCCTCTACCCAACAGTACGTGAGGACGTTCGCCGCGTTTCAGACGAACCCTCGTGGGGTTGAAGCCAATAACGTCCTCCAGACGGGTGGGAATCAAGGTAGTTTCAGACGAACCCTCGTGGGGTTGAAGCCGACAAGACGTAACAGGACTCCTGGACTGGGTTGGTTTCAGACGAACCCTCGTGGGGTTGAAGCTGAGGCTGATGACTAGGGTGCCGTGGTGGTTATCAAGTTTCAGACGAACCCTCGTGGGGTTGAAGCGCCGACCGCGACGGGCCGCGCTGGGTCTGCTCGGTCGTTTCAGACGAACCCTCGTGGGGTTGAAGCGTCAACTGTATTGGCCAATCTGGGTATTATCCTGCGGTTTCAGACGAACCCTCGTGGGGTTGAAGCTCGGTGCCGACAAACCCGAAGTAGAGGCGATGCTCGTTTCAGACGAACCCTCGTGGGGTTGAAGCGAGGATGGCGACCTCACCGAGTATCGCGACGGCGCGTTTCAGACGAACCCTCGTGGGGTTGAAGCGACCCACCTAATTACCGACCGATTGCCTGACAGCAAGTTTCAGACGAACCCTCGTGGGGTTGAAGCGAGGCCATCGACTCCCACGGGGTCGGGATGGGCGGAGTTTCAGACGAACCCTCGTGGGGTTGAAGCTCGAAAATCAGGTCGTCGAACAGGCGCAGCGCGCGCGTTTCAGACGAACCCTCGTGGGGTTGAAGCGTCGAGTTGGGGATCGCCAAAGACAGCGACGCCTGTTTCAGACGAACCCTCGTGGGGTTGAAGCGGCGATACGAAGTGGTCGCTCGATGCCGGGGCCATGGTTTCAGACGAACCCTCGTGGGGTTGAAGCCGTGGGACGATGCCGGCCCGTATACTGACTCCGACGCGTTTCAGACGAACCCTCGTGGGGTTGAAGCCGGCCTCGAAGCTGCAGTACTCGACGTTCGACAGGTTTCAGACGAACCCTCGTGGGGTTGAAGCCCATACACTCGGTAATTAGCCCCTATTACACTTGTTTCAGACGAACCCTCGTGGGGTTGAAGCAGACGCGTCGAACTGCTGTAACAAAGCACTCCGAGAGTTTCAGACGAACCCTCGTGGGGTTGAAGCAAAGACCTGAGCGGCAAGATGGCCGACCGGAAGAAGTTTCAGACGAACCCTCGTGGGGTTGAAGCATACAGTCGGCTACGGGTGGTGAGGGGAAAAGCGGTTTCAGACGAACCCTCGTGGGGTTGAAGCGACAAGCGCCTCGGTCTGGAGGCGAAAGGACAGCGGTTTCAGACGAACCCTCGTGGGGTTGAAGCGACGTTTAGTTTAGCGAAGCGTTTTGCTAACGGAGTGGTTTCAGACGAACCCTCGTGGGGTTGAAGCGGCCACTGGGACAACGGCGAGATTTTCAAAGACCTGTTTCAGACGAACCCTCGTGGGGTTGAAGCACCACATCGTGCCCCAGCGATTTAACGGGTCGGACCAGTTTCAGACGAACCCTCGTGGGGTTGAAGCCGCGTGCGACGAGGCGATTCGAGTGGAAAAGAAAACGTTTCAGACGAACCCTCGTGGGGTTGAAGCGTCTGGTGGACCCGTGGGCCACCAAGCGCGGCCGGTTTCAGACGAACCCTCGTGGGGTTGAAGCCCACGTCTCACGCATTTCGTCGACCATGTCACCTTGTTTCAGACGAACCCTCGTGGGGTTGAAGCCCAAACACGGAGCAGTCTACGCTACCGTTCAGGTATAGTTTCAGACGAACCCTCGTGGGGTTGAAGCACCCGGTGATTCCGTCCTATCGGTAGAGGATGGTGGTTTCAGACGAACCCTCGTGGGGTTGAAGCCGAGTGCGACGAGGCGATTCGAGTGGAAAAGAAAACGTTTCAGACGAACCCTCGTGGGGTTGAAGCCCACGCCACGTCAGTAGCGTCTGCCGTGCCACCGGGTTTCAGACGAACCCTCGTGGGGTTGAAGCCCTCAGCGTCGGCGTAATCTAATGCCGCCCCAATCGTTTCAGACGAACCCTCGTGGGGTTGAAGCCGGCCGTCTCGGACACGTAGAGGGAGTAACACATGGTTTCAGACGAACCCTCGTGGGGTTGAAGCGTACTGTGGGACTGGGTTCAAGTACGAGGGCGGTGTTTCAGACGAACCCTCGTGGGGTTGAAGCAAACAACGCCTCGGGACTCTCGCCCGGTGGGAACAGTTTCAGACGAACCCTCGTGGGGTTGAAGCGTGGTCCGCATCCGGCGCGGGGTCGGCATCCGGGGAGTTTCAGACGAACCCTCGTGGGGTTGAAGCCTCTGGTGGGGGTTCGTCGGGGTCGACCAGACCAAAGTTTCAGACGAACCCTCGTGGGGTTGAAGCGGTCGGCCAGGTCGGCGACCTCGCTCGTCGAGAGTTTCAGACGAACCCTCGTGGGGTTGAAGCAGGAGGAACTCAAGCAGTATCCGCTCACCACTAACTGGTTTCAGACGAACCCTCGTGGGGTTGAAGCGCCTGCCGGGCGACGGCCTGGGCGAACGCCGAGCGCCGTTTCAGACGAACCCTCGTGGGGTTGAAGCACGAGGCGCTTCGCGTCGCCGCTGGGTAGCTCCCGCGTTTCAGACGAACCCTCGTGGGGTTGAAGCCTCTACGGCGTCGTCGGCGTGTCTGTCACGCTTGGAGTTTCAGACGAACCCTCGTGGGGTTGAAGCCGCAGCGACAGTTGCGACCCGATGATGTGGACATCGTTTCAGACGAACCCTCGTGGGGTTGAAGCACTTGGTAGTTGTTATTGGCTTGCACATACTAGTTTCAGACGAACCCTCGTGGGGTTGAAGCACCCCCCTTTCTTCTTCATCAGTCTTCCCAGTGGTGTTTCAGACGAACCCTCGTGGGGTTGAAGCATCGAACTGTTGCCGTGCCAGCGCACGAAGGCGCTTGTTTCAGACGAACCCTCGTGGGGTTGAAGCCCTCCGGGGGAGCTACCGGCGGAACTCATGCCCGAGTTTCAGACGAACCCTCGTGGGGTTGAAGCGCATCGGCGACTGGACCGTCATCGAAATGGACCACAGTTTCAGACGAACCCTCGTGGGGTTGAAGCGAAGCCGGGTGTTCGGACCCTTTCTTTTCGGGGTAGTTTCAGACGAACCCTCGTGGGGTTGAAGCGTCTAGCGGACCCGTGGGCCACTAAGCGCGGGCGGCCGTTTCAGACGAACCCTCGTGGGGTTGAAGCACCGTCCAGGACTGGGACGACGACCCCGACGGCGAGTTTCAGACGAACCCTCGTGGGGTTGAAGCCGCATGTGGGTCAACGGACCATACCGACCACGAACGTTTCAGACGAACCCTCGTGGGGTTGAAGCCTGGGGATGCTGGTGCTGGTGCCGATAGCCAACGGTTTCAGACGAACCCTTGTGGGGTTGAAGCACCCCTACCTTTGACGCCGGGGAACAGGCTTCCACAGGTTTCAGTCGAATCCTTGTGTGGTTAAAGCTCGGCACACACAGCCTTACTCCGCGCTGGTCGGTAGCGTTTCAGACGAACTTTCGTGAGGGTGAGACTACGTCAGTGCCTTGCTGTCCAAAGGTAGTGCTTTCTACGGTCCCATATAAACCGCACCTCTTCATATACTCAACCGTCACCGCAGAAAGTATACACAAAATTGGAATCTAAACCTGCATCGTGGTAGCATCCCAAGACCCGCAACGATTCAATTGGCGTTGGAGTTTGTCCTAAACACACGATTGGCTAGAGATTCACACCTGGACAGATGTCATCAACGGAACCGTAACCGACCGGGCGATAAAGAATGTCGTCCTCGTAGAGATACACCTACAAGTCCTGTGGCATCACTGTCTGTCGCTCGTTCGCTTCGGCCCGGCGAGCGGCATCCTCAAGTAGTTCTTCAACCTTCTCGTCCAGAGCTTCGTAGAAGTCTGCCGAGATTGGGTGGTCGTCCACTGTCTCCCGTACGCCAGATTTGACTATCAGATCAGTCATACATTCAGAAAGCGAACACTCGGCCGTCTAAATATTGTCGAATTACTCCGTAAGCTTCAGATTCAGCGGTAAGGTAAATTACAGGGTTAGGTCAGCGATCGTCCAGTCGGTGGGCAAGTCGCGGTCAATCCCTTCCTCAGTCACGATATCTCGAATCCGTTTCTCAACATCCTCGTCTAACACAAACTCGTAGTCAAGGTCCTCCTGCCACTCCCAGTACCGTGGAATTGTCGGGCTAAATTCGCTGACCGTACCGGCGGGAGCATCTAACAGGTACCGTGGTCCCGAGATCTCGCCGGACCGATATGGGAGCGTCTGTCGAACTGCTTCGTCATTGATCAGTTGCTCCAGCAATTCCATCGCTGAATGCTGGTCGGCGTAGAACGCGTGTTCGAGCATCGCATTCACGAGTGGAAGACCTGTTGAGGCGTGCTGATGAATGTTGTCCGCAACCGAGTGGTCAGGATGCCCGATTCCCCAGCCGTACGGATGGAGTGCCTCTCTAATGAAATCGTATCCATCTCCCTCAATCTGGTCGAGAATTGAACTGAAGAACGCCAGAGCGGGAACGGGAATAGCATCGACACTATCTGACAGTCGGGTACGGATGAGGTAGCGACCAGTGACGTTCTGGAGGATTGTCGTTACATGTGGGAACCCATCGGTTGTCTCTGGATGGTATGCGTTGAGAAACTCTTCGAGGAGTCCCCACCCTTCGGTCTGTATTGCGTCGTCAAGCACGGTGATGAGTTGTTCTCGATAGGCTCTGGAGATACTACGGTAGCGGTCGGATTCTCCGTCCTCATGTGCGGTCGATAACCGCGTTTCGTACGTTGCGACTGCCCGTGTGAGAGCGGTCACATCTCCGTCGTCAGCGTTCGCTAACTGTTGGTCAAGTCCGTCCAGTTCAATTTCGTCAGGACGGCGGTCTGTTGTCATTACCTGTCCTAACAACAACTGGATGCGTAATGTTTGTGCCACAGAATGACGAGACTAGCGTATGACCGAGACGTATGCTCTCAGTATCCGCGTCGAATCCTACAAATTCGACGGGGAGTTCTATCTCGTCGGCGACGAATACGACACCGGTGAAGAAGTGCTGAAGCACGTGGCAACCGACCATATCCTGGCAATGAAGCAACGTCCACACGCCGCCGAGTACCTGCTTGAAACGCTTCAAGAGGGCGAGAACGTGAGCAAATCTGAGTATGAGCAGGCAGAACCAGATGTCTCCTGTGGACTCCACTTCGATGTTGACCACCAGCAGTTTCGGTTCTGGGTCGGGGACTACTCCATAGACATTGGGAGACAGCCGACAAAGAGCGACCTCCGCTCAATCGCCGACAACCTCTCAATGTAGTATTCTTCCGTTGGTGTGTTGCCCCAGCAAGGACAAGTATCCGACCCGCATAGAGAGAGGTGAATGCGTCTCTCATTTGATGATGGCACACTTTTGCTTGAAGACGCTCCTGACGCTGTGCCGTATGCCGAATGGGACGACCGCGTCGACGAGTATCGGGCGCAAGCACAGCACTACCGCCCCATTCAAAAGTGGGCAACCCAGTCCAATGGACAAGCGACCCTCGAAGAATCCACAGCGACTGTCGATAAGGTAGAGGATGGCGCTCGTGCCTACTCGGAACTCTATCTCACACCGTCTGTTGCTATCGAACCACGGGAGTACCAGCAAGACGCTCTCTCGGCGTGGCAGAACAACGACCGACAGGGGAGTGTTATTCTTCCAACAGGGAGTGGGAAAACGTTCCTCGCTGTCCAAGCCATTGCAGACGCGGGCGTGAGTACGCTTGTGGTCGTGCCAACCATCGACCTGATGAACCAGTGGCACGCGACTCTCACCAACGCCTTTGGTGACCAGCTCCCAGACGGTGTGGGTGTTCTCGGCGGTGGCAGCCATAATATAGCGGACATCACGGTGACGACCTACGACTCTGCCTACCGCTATATCAACGAGTATGGCGATCAGTTCGGGCTTCTCGTTGTAGACGAGGTACACCACCTACCAGCGCCGACATATCGGCAGATCCCCGAGATGACCATTGCTCCATATCGGTTAGGACTGACCGCAACGTACGAGCGTGCTGACGGAGCACATGAAGAGTTGGAGGACTTGCTTGGGACGGTTGTCTATCGGGAGGCGGTTGACGAACTTGCTGGCGAGTATCTCAGCGAATACGAGACTATCCATCTCCAAGTTAAACTCACAGACGAGGAACGGACAACGTACGACGAGGAGTACCAGATATACCGTGACTACGTGGATAGCCACGATTTCGAGCTCTGGAAGGAGAACGGATATCAGGAGTTCCTCAAACGAACGTCGTATGACCCGCAGGGACGACGGGCGCTTATTGCCAAGCAACGGGCGGAAAACATCGCTCGTACTGCTGAAAAGAAACTGGATACACTCGACAATCTGCTGAAGCGACACTACAACGACCGAACTATCATCTTCACCGCAAACAACGAGTTCGCGTACGAGATCTCCCAAGAGTTCGTCGTGCCCTGTATCACACATCAAACCGAGACTGACGAACGGACAGAGATCTTGGAGCGGTTTCGAACGGGTGAGTACTCGATGTTGGCTACGTCACAGGTACTGGACGAAGGGATTGATGTCCCCTCTGCAAACGTGGGCATTATTCTCTCTGGAAGTGCCTCAAAACGGCAGTACGCACAACGACTTGGGCGAATTCTCCGGCCAACAGACGACCGCCAACCCGCCCGTCTCTACGAGATTATTGCTGAAGACACGGTGGAAACCTATGTCTCTGAGCGGCGACGACAGGGGGTGACAGCGAATGCTGACAGCTGACCTCGCACGCTCGCGGACGTCTGAGGGAACCATCACGCCGTTGTTCATCGACACCAGCGAGCAACAGTATCGAGAGACGGCCGAGGAACTCATCCAGATTTTCGAGGAGCATCTTGGTGAACCGAAAGGTGAGCTAGAGGACACCATTGACCAGCTCACCATCGCAGATACGGACTACAAGGTCGTCCAAGGACTGGCGAAACTGCTGAAAGATGAGTGTGAGTTTGAGACGGTTGCTCCAGTTGAGCCACGTGAGATTCGTCAGCGATTGTTCGAGAAGGCAAATGAGTCGTATCCGATTGTTCGCCATCCCACCCTCGGTGAGGATACGCAGAAGCTAGAAGTATACAGTTCCGTTGCTGATGCGTTGGGTATCACACTTGAAGAGTGCCACCAAGGGATGTACGCCGACTTGGAGGAACACAAGCGACTTGGTCGGTTTGGACACCACGTTTCCGATGAATACCAGGATGCGGAGGAGTCCTCTACTATGAGTCAACTGACGGGTGATAGCGAGGAATCCTACGCAGCGGATACAATAACAACTGACTGGCTTCTCACCCGCTATAATCTCGCGTTAGCACAGGCTGTCCTCTACGATGCCACCGAGATGCGGGTGCGGGTCTGGGACTCGTTTGCGACGATCTTCAGTTACATGAAATTGTTCGGGTTGATGCACCGCATCTACCCAATCGACAGCAACGGCAATCGCGTGGCGAGTACCGATGCAGCAGATGGATACGAAGCTACGTTAGATGGGGCGGCGTCCCTCTTTTCGAAATCGCGGAAGTATGGGATACGGATGGCGAACTTTCTGCCAGCACTCCCGTTGTGTGACCGCTGGGAGATGGACGCGGACATCCTGGATGACGGGGGTGGATCGACTACTCAGACGCTTTCGTTTGAGCTTGACCACACCGATGACTTGTCCTCACACTATGCTGCTCAGAGCGATTTCGACTCTGACGTGGAACGGACACTCTCACAGAAGTGGGACCGTGCGAACACGGACTGGGAACTTGTACGGGAAGACGACGTACTGGACTTAGGGGCGGAGGTAATGCTCCCAGATTTCGCTATCGAACATCCGGACGGTCGGCGAGTCATATTCGAGATCGTTGGCTTCTGGACACCGGAGTATCTTGATGAGAAGCTGGCGAAGATACGCGAGGCGAACCGAGATAATCTCATTGTCGCTGTGTCTGAGCGATTAGACTGTTCGTCTGAGGATTTCGATGGGATGGATGACCGTGTGCTATGGTTCAAATCGGGGATCCATGTCTATGATGTTGTGGAGTTGGCTGAGGAGTATGCCGTTGAGACCCTGCCAGCTGAGTAGGTCGGTCTGTCTCGTTTCACCGTGTTCCCTGTGGGCTCTAAGCACGGGGTGGCAGGATTCAAAAGAAGCGGTCAGTTTATGAATGAGTTGACGCCGCAGGAAGTCTGTCGGACTCAATATCTGCGTACGTATGGGACTGGTTTGAGTATAACTCATAGCGGGAGCGCAGTAGGCTCTGGAGGTCTAGCGAAGCGAAAGAGGAGAGTACGGGGAATGGAGCGTGTGAGGAGGGCATGTCAGAGGGCACTCGGTGGGCTCCAGCCCCAAGCGGGGAACGGGCGGGGGCGATGGTGGGCAGGTGTGTCGGATACTTTTCGGGGACCGCCTCCGACTGGCGGCTACCTACATCTACTGGCCGATGTGTACTAAAACCACAATGCGAGTTTCTGACTCTGAAAATCCAGCGTAGGGTCTTGTAGTATCGGCGTTAGCAGCATGTCGTGACTCGCGAATAGCCCAGTCCTGACAGCGGGGAAGATAACGACGATTGTGGTCCTTTTCCAACCCGCCCGCCGCAGACGCCCAATAGGCGGCCACTGACGGTAACGCTGCGGACATCTTTATTCACGATCAAGAAGCAGAACAATGAGCGACGACCCGGACCTCGACCAGCTGCGGGAAGCGACCGACCACGGCGACCGTCTCGACGAGGCCGCCGGGGCGGATGTGTATGAGGACCTCCGCGAGAGTATGGTCGAGTACTTGGAGGAAATCGTTGAGGGTGGGCGTCAAAAGACGGTGTCCGTGTGGGACGGCGATATTGCGGCGCTCATGGCCGCGCTGGAGGACCACCCCGAACATCTCCAGGCGTACGGCGAGACCCTTCGCGAGGAGTTCGACTTCGGCGGGACCGAGCCGCCTGACCGGAGCGAGGTCCTTCGCCTTGCCCTTCGCCTCGGCCTCCGGGAGGCCGCGCCTGATGATATGGAAACCGCCCGGAAAGCAAAGTAAGACCACGCTACACGCGGGCTATAGGTTCCTATAGGAATACCTGTAGAATCCTATAATCATTGTTACTCAAAGAGACGCCGCCCGTGGATCTATACCGCAAATTCGTATACCTGCTCAAGTAACTCAGGCAATTCGGCAGAAAGGTCTTTTTGGGCGCTGAGTGTTGGCCCACTGCAGCCGTCGCGCATTTACTCAATATTTTAGCCAATTTATGAACTGTTTCAACCTCCTCATCAGGATACCCTCGCCTCTCCCCAATTACTCCAAGTTTCGCCATCCCCTTCCCATACTGCTCCATACCGTTTGACAACCCTTCGCGATCCGGTTCATATGAAAAACAAATACAATGTCTCCTTGCCGCTTCCGCTTCGGTAGCCATGTCGATTACTTGCTGTTTCCACTCGGTATGGTCGTCCTCGCCTTTAACAAATTCCTTGATCACCCTACTACCTGCGGCGTTCGTAACTCCGGGGAGAGCTGATGTAATCCATGGCTCTACCATACTATCAATTTGTTAACAGGGGGAGGAACTTATGCCAATTGCTGGGAAGATATGCCTCCTCGCCGAAATTGAAAACACCCGCACCTATTGCACGCTTTTCCACAAACACGCAACCGTAGAAACCGAAAGCGGCGCGTGAACCCGTAGACGGTCGAAATCAGCTTGCCGATTTAATTACCCTGTCGCTGTTAGTTGCATGAAGCTGAAACGGTGCGTGAAACGTTTGGATAGAGCCCATCGTTTTGTCTACTCAACGGACTGGATACGCACCCGCTTGCTCAGATGAGAGTTGGAAGTCCCCGGGAGTCACACTTCGGCCTCGGCGAAGGCTTCGTTGATAACACCTTCGCTGGGTGCGATGAGGTACGGTTCGATGGCGGCGAGGCTATCCCACCCGCCGACGGCCAGTCCAACAACCCAGCACTACTTCGTCGCAATTCATATAATGTATGCAGAGTTAGAATCTAGTAAGCCATGTCTCGAACCACTGCCACTATTCCGGATGATCTAACGGACCTCATGGAGGGGGCGGTCAAAGCGGGCATCTTCGAAAATAAGAGCGACGCAATCCGCCATGTACTCCGTGAATACTTCGAAGAACACGAGAATGCACGGGTTGCGGCTGCTGTCTCATTGTATGAAGAGGAGCGAATTACGCTCGGGACTGCTGCTCGGCTTGCTGGATTTAACCGCTTCGAGATGCGAGACATCCTTCGCGAGGAGGGTGTTGAACTTCGATTTGGACCGGAGGACATGGACGCCGCACGCGATGAAATAGACGTGGCTCGGAATCTCGAATGACAGGTGCGCCTGCTAACGCGACCGTTCTCAATACAACTGTTCTATCGAACTTCGCGCAGGTGGATCATATCGAACTCATAGCGGACCTGCCACGACTCGTCACGGTTCCTGCTGTCCAGATGGAACTCACTGAAGGAGTTGAAACACATCGCTATCTCGAACACGCATTAACTGCGCTTGAAAAAGATATTCCTGTCGTTGAGCCATCAGCGGAGGCACACCAAATCGAGCAGTCCCTCTTGGAAACGCTTGACCCGGGTGAGGCTCAAGCACTGGCAGTTGCAGATGACGTTGCTGGAACGGTGATCACCGATGATGGTGATGCACGTGCGACTGCGAATCAACGGGGCATCGAACTAACTGGCTCGATTGGGTTGCTAGTACGTTCTGTTGAGGCTGATCGCATTACAGCAGCGACCGCAGACACGTATCTTAAACGCTGGATCGACGAGGCTGGGTTTCACTCACCCGCTCGGAATCTCGATGTGTTCCTCGACGAATAGCGTCAGCATGAACGACTGATATCCCGATCACGCTTAGTGCAGATCTGGGCGGTGGCTGGGTTCGGGTTGCGGTGGTTATTCTCTCGATCATCTATAGTCTTCACTGTCAGTGTGCCCTTCGAGCGCGGAATCTCGGCCTGTTCGTAGGGTACCTCGATCTTCTCATCCCACTCGTCCGCGTCGTCGGCCCATTCTTCGGGCGTGTCGACGGCGACCGCGTCGTCGTGGACCTCACGAGTGTTCTGGTCAAGCGCCTCGACGTCGATACGCTCCAACGCCGACAGGGCTTGGTGGGTGCAGTCTTCGTCGCTCATACGCTAACCAACACAATCGGCAAAATAGGGCTTTTGGCGGGCTATTAGCGGTTTGTGTTGGTTAGCCAGACGCCCTGTCATCAATGTGTTCACACCCCACCACTTCCAAGCAGTACTACCAGGTGCTAATAACGTATGTTACTAACACTAATTGCTAATATTACTAATATATACTACTAACAAGCATTAGTAACCCACGGTAATTATTAGTGATAGCAACACACAGGTATAACACATGCTGGCATATACGGTGTATAGCGAGGCTGGCGGCGTCGGCAAAACGACGACCGCAGCGAATCTCGCACACGCCCACGCGTCTAACGGACTCAAGACACTGGTTATCGACCTTGACCCACAGGAGGCCTCACTCTCCTACGTCTTCGGCGTCGATGGCGATCGCGATGACGGCGAAGCTGACAACCTCGTCCGGCATATGGTCGGACGAGCGAAAGGCCCCTTCGAGGACCTCATTCGAGAGGACACGGGCGTCGACAATCTGGATGTCATCCCAGCCCACAACATGCTCTCGGGCTTGGACACGGCGATGCGTCGCGCCAAAGAGACCGAGGAGCAAATGAATCCTGATGTCGAGTGGGTCGAAGAGGAACAACTCTACCAGCTACTCGGCCGCAACGGCATCCACGAAGAGTACGACGCGATAATCTGCGACCCGCAGGCCTCCGAGGGCCAGGGACTGTACAACGCGGTCATGGTCACGCAAACGGTCCTGATACCAGTCGAACTTTCGGGTAAGGGCTCGCTCAGTATCGACGGCCTAGAGCAACTCGTCGACGGCCTGGAGAACAATCTCGACATCGAAGTTGGCGTACTGGGAGTGGTTCCGGTCGCGTTCGGCGACACGACAGGTCAGCAGCAACATCTCGAAACGCTGCAAGAGGATGTCAAATACGACGTTCCGGCGGTGTTCCGGAAGCGTGAGTCGCTGATGCAGGAGATGTGGGACGCACGGGCCACTGCCTATCAGGTCGTTGAAAATGCGTACAAGGACGGTGAGAAGGGCGTTCGTCGTGTTCCTGACCGGGAGCATGAAACGCTCGAAAAGTACGACGAACTCGCCGTGGAGATCGAGGAGGCGTTCGACGCATGAAGTCCGGTGCTGGCTCTCCGTTTGAGGACGACTTCGACGAAAAAGAGGACACTGAGGAATCCGAATCGTCTGAAGTCGAATCCGAAACTGAATCCATCGCGACGGATACGAAGGTGGAATCCGATACGAGTTCGGAGACAAGCCAACCCAGCGACTCACTCCCGTACAAGTACCGCCGCGATGGCGTCCAAGACGGCCGCAGTCATGCTAACCTCTTCTTACGGGAGGAAGCCGAAGAGCATGTTGAGGACGTCGTGGATGCGATGGAGGAAACCTTCGAGACCGAGTCGGTCTACAAAATCGACGTACTCGAAGCCATTGTTCTGGCTGCCAACGAAGACTCTCGGACAGTTGCAGACGAGTTGCGGAAGATGGGCTACGGGATGAAATAGCGAACCGATTGTTTTCGAATGCCTGACCATCTCTAGTGCTGATTTCTATTCGAAAGAATATACGATAATTCTATACAGCGGTATACACTTTAAAGCAACATTTGCCAAATCACCGTAGAGCCATAAGTCTGGTATACGTCTGCTGTGGCAACAGAACTATAAGATTTCAATGTGTTTAGCTCTGTATGCCGCAATCGGCTGATTCAGATTCAGAACCCGGAAAGCACGACACTTCCCCCGGGATTGAGCGGACCAAGCCTTGGCACTCCGCCGACGACGTGCCTTGGACACTGCTCACCGAGGGCCAACTCGCCGACGCGTACGAGGCCGTCGTCGCCCCGGCGTTGCGACGGGAAGGCTTCGACCCCGAGACCGACCGCCCCTCCTACGAGTGGCTCTCGAACAACGGCTTCCGCGGACTCACCTACGCGCTAAAGGAATACCACGACACGACCTTCGCCACGTTCTGGGAGAACACACTCGGCTACGACACCGAATCCAGCGGGTACGACTGGGATATCGAACACGACGCGACCCGCGAGTCCTTTCAGGAGTATCTCGACGCCAAGCAAGCGGCCGCCGACGACTGGACGGACAGCACACGTGAGACCATGCGGTACCGACTCGCCCGCTACGCTCGTTCCTATCGAGAACGGCACGGCACCGACGATCTCCTCTCGCCCGTCGACGCCGACAGCGACATCACGGAGACCGAAGCCGTCGACCACTGCCGAGAGACCTTCGCCTACATGTCTGGGGAGTACGCTGAGTCCACCATTGCACGTGTGCACGATGCAATCCGGACCTGGTATGGCTGGCTCGTGGAACGGCGTGTGGCCACTGTCAACCCCACGAACGGCGCTGAGGATTGGTTCTCGTGGGCTCGCTCCTCGGACACTGACCCGGTTGCCCTCGAACCCGAGCACGTCCGGGCGATGTTCGACGCGACAATCACCAGCCGCGACCAGATGCTCATCGTCGCCCTCGCGGGATGGGGACTACGGGCGGGCGAAGTCGCGGCGCTGCACCAAGACCAACTGCATCTCGACGCCGACGACCCGTACATCCAGTTTGATGAACGAAAAAACGGCCCGGGGACCGTCGCCATCGTCTTCGGCGAAGATGTAGCCCGCCGTCACATCTCTCGCGTTGATGGCTATCTGTTCCCCTCGGAGCGCTCGAAAACCGGCCACGTGGACGGCACGACAATCTCGGGCTGGTTCCACGACCTAGCCGACAAGGCCGAGGTTCCCGAGGAGATCGACGGCGTCGCCCGAAAGCCCCACATGGGTCGACGGTTCTGGTACGACGCCTATTCGAGCACGACCGAGGACCTGCTGAAACACGTTCAGGATATCGCCGACGAGCAGGGGAGCGCGAGCGCGAAAGTGGTGTTCGAGGATTACCTGACCGACGAACGCAAGAGAGAACTCCGCCGGGAGTTCATGCGAGAGAAACTGAGCGCCGCCTTCGGTAGCGAGTAATCATAGAGATTAGCAGAGCTTCCATACCTTGGGAGTGATTATGCCAATAATCGCCACCGTAACGCTCTCCGGCGTAGTCGGGAGGCGCGCCGGGATAGTCTGTCGGGTGGCTGCGGCCGGTTCGACGCCGCTCCTCGGTCAACGCCTGACACACCGACGTCCTCGGTATGTAGGACGGCGACCGCATCGATGTCTGAGAGGCGTTCGAAGGCGAGCCGGAGGAACCCGTTGGAGACACCAACGCGTAGACGGTGAAGAACTTGAACGACGGAACGCCCGCCTCGACGACCGCCTCAAACTCGTCGTCGACGAAGTCTTTGACCACCTCGTCGAACAGGCCTCCTGGCGCGGCCAGCTAGACTTGACACTCCACCATCCCCTGTACCCCTCGATTCCCAGGGGCTGAACTCCATCGAAACAATCCGAGAGGTAACTGTGCGAACGGCCTGTCCCGGGGCGGGCTGACAGTGGTACCGCCAGTGAGTGGCACCGTCGGCGGGATGTAGTCATCCGAACCAAGGTAGTACTCTACTCTGATTCGAATGCGTTCTCCTGTGTTTGCGCTATTCTCGGAATATTGTACTTTAAATATACCCGGTTACCACCTGCGGGGTTATTTATCGTATGAAGACCTTCGGACGCGTATGACCAGGCAATATCACTCACCCCCGCTCGGAGATGTCACAGTTCGAGATACGTTCTGGTTGCCGCGTCTGAAGACGAACTATCTCGTCTCACTGGATCATCAGTACGAACATCTTCAGGCCAACGGTTCTCTCGACAACTTCCGTCGCGTCGTCGGGGAAGCCGGCGGTGATTTCGAGGGGCCGCCCTTTATCGACGCGAACGTCTACAAGTGGGTCGAAGCCGCGAGCTACGTACTCGCGACCGACGACATGCCGACTCTCAGAGAGAAAGCCAATACCGTTCTCTCGCTGATTGAACAGGCCCAGGCGGACGACGGATATCTGTTCACGTATTTCATGCTCGGGGATAACTCGGGGCGGTGGTCGAACGTCACTATGATGCACGAACTGTACTGCGCCGGGCACCTGATCGAGGCCGCCGTCGCTCACTATCAGGCTCTCGACGACGAGCGGCTCCTGCGGGTCGCACGTGACCTGGCCGACCACATCGACGAGCGGTTCGGCCCGGATAAACTGGACAAGATCCCGGGTCACGAGGAGATCGAACTGGCGCTCGTTCGGCTCTATCGCGTCACTGACGAGGAGCGGTATCTGGACCTGGCGGGCTATTTCATCGACCGACGCGGTCGTGACCCGTCCCCGCTGGCGGCCGAACTGCCAGAACTCGAACGGCTGATCGAGCGGGACTCTTTCAGCAAGGAACAGAAAGAGAGCGGCTGGTCCGTCGTCGGCTATCAGGACACGTTGCGCGATGAGTCCGGCGCGTACGATGGCCTCTGGGCGCAGGACCACAAACCCGTCCGTGACCAGGAACGTGTCGAGGGACACGCCGTCAGAGCGGGGAATCTCTATGCCGCTGTCGCCGCATACCTGCAGGAAGTCGACGACGACGAGCTGTTTACTGCGGTCGAACGCCTGTGGCAGAACATGGTGACTCGCCGCATGTACGTCACCGGCGGTATCGGTTCGAGCCCGGAGTCGGAGTCGTTCACTGCGGACTACGACCTTCCCAACGACACCGCCTTCGCCGAGACCTGTGCGTCTGCGAGCGCGATCTTCTGGAGCCACAACATGTTCGAGCTGACGGGGAACGGTGAGTACGTCGACGTGCTGGAACGCATCCTGTACAATGCCCTGTTGTCGGGCGTCTCGCTCGATGGGACGCGATACTGCTATTCGAACCCGCTACAGACGGACGACGAATATCACCGCAACGAGTGGTTCTACGTTGCGTGTTGCCCGCCGAACCTGTCCCGCGTGCTCGCGTCGCTCGGAAAGTACATCTACGCTCGGTCCGAGAGCGAACTCCTGCTCAATCTCTACGTGAGCAGTACCGTCGAAACGACCCTCTCGGGAACCGATATCACGGTCGAACAGACCACCGGGTATCCCTGGGACGGGGACGTGGTGGTTGAACTCTCTCTGGACGACTCGACGGAGTTTGCACTCGGATTCCGAATCCCCGGCTGGGCCGAACGCTGGGATATCACGGTCGATAGCGAGTCGGTGTCCGCCGAACCGACAGACGGATACGTGACAATCGAACGGGAGTGGCACGACGGTGATCACATTGAGGTCTCGCTGGCGATGGAACCGAACGCCGTCGTCGCACACCCCGAGGTCGAAAGCGACAGAGCACAAGCCGCACTACGTCGGGGGCCGCTCGTCTACTGTCTGGAGGACATCGACAACACGGAGCCGGTACAGCATCTCATTCTCTCGCACCCGGACTCGCTCAGTGCCCGGTACACTGAGTCGATACTTAACGGCATGACAGTCCTCGAAGGGAGGGCGAGCCTGCAGGACCTTCAGGAGTGGCAGGACATGCTGTACCGGTCTCTGGAGTCGGTCACGGAATCCGCAACAGATTTCACCGCGATACCGTACTACGCCCGGAACAACCGCGAATCCACGTCGATGACCGTCTGGATGCGGCTCGCCTGACTCGCTCAGTCACGGTTCGACGCTGGAACGGACCGCTCGACGTCCAGTTTCCGTTCGATGACGGCCGCGGCACGGACGACCTGTTGGCAGATCCGCTCCTCATACTCGCCGTTGATGCGTTTCGAGAGCCCGGTGACGGCGACGACCGCGAGCGGCTCGTCGTCATCGTCCAGAACGGGGGCAGCAACCGTCTTGTGTTGGACGTCCGTGAGATGGGATTCCGAGCGCGGTCCCGACTGGTCGGGTTCTGCGATGGAGGGGCCGCTTCCGTCGCGCTCGTTCGAGACGACGAACCCGTTGCGTCGCGCCTCCTCTAATGCCTCGGAGATGTCCGCGTCAGAATCCATGAACACGTCCGACGACGGGTACTCGTCAATCTCGGACCGGTCGGTCTCGGACTGGAAGGCCAGCAGCACCTTCCCGACGGAATGCTCCGTTATCGGGACTGTCGCACCGGCGGTGACGGACAGCGTCGCTTTCTCGCCCCTGGCGTAATGGAGTATCGTGACCACGTCGTCTTCTGGGACGGCGAGATACGACAGCTCGCCCGTTTCGTTCGCTAAACTGTCTATCTCCTCGTGTCCGTGCTGAAAGACCGACCGCTGATTTTTGATCTGCTCGCTAATCGTGAGGAACTTGAGCGACAGCTGATATGTCCCGTCGGATTTGAACGCCCACCCGTTCTCCTGTAGCGTCTGGAGATGGGTGTACACGGTGCTCTTATGATAGGGCGTGTCGTCTGCGAGTTCAGTCACGCCCGCACTCCCTTTCTCAAGCAAGAGTTCGATAATCCGAAACAGTTTCTCGTTCGATTTGAGCACGTGTGTTCCCTACAAGTGAAAAAAGATACGTGTTCACTAAACTCTGTCGACGGTGACGTGTGCAACGCCGCGGTTTCTGTGGGATTTCGGATGTCTCGCTCCGAGAAGGGACACCATCAGAGACGGACGTTTGTGCGGTACCTGCGAAAATATCCGTTGACAGCGACATACGGGCTGTCCGGGACAATCGGATGAGGCCGTCTGTTACACGAGGGCCGTGGATTCTTCGGAGGCCAGCGGTGGGTTGTACACGGCCTCATCGGCGGCATCGAACAGATGGACGTACTTCGGGTCAATCTCGACGCCGATGGTGTCGCCCGGATCGAAGTGTTTCGATCCGTCGACTTGCGCGACAATCGCTTCGTCTAGCTCCTCGATTTCCAGGTGGACGATGTTGTACGCGCCGATCTGTTCGAACACGGTGACTTCCGCCGAGAAGTCTCCCTCTCTGGCGGGAACGATGGTCATCTCCTCCGGTCTGATGCCGAGGGTTGCGGCGTCGCCCGAGAAGTCATCGGGTGCTTCGATAGCGAACGCGTCTGTCTGTATGGTCCCCGACGATTCCTCGAACCGACAGTCGAGGAAGTTCATCGAGGGACTCCCGATGAACCCGGCCACGAAGCGGTTCGCCGGCTGCGAGTAGACGACTTCCGGCGTGTCGATCTGCTGTAGGTTCCCATTGTTGAGGATCGCGACGCGATCAGACATCGTCATCGCCTCCTCTTGATCGTGCGTGACGTAGATCGTCGTCGTCTGTATCTCCCGGTGGAGCTGCTGGAGTTCGGCGCGCATCTTCACGCGAAGCTTCGCGTCGAGATTCGAGAGCGGCTCGTCGAGGAGGAATATCTCCGGGTCCCTGACGATGCTCCGCCCCAGCGCGACGCGCTGTTGCTGCCCGCCACTGAGATTGGGCGGATTCTTGTCCAGGTGCTCCTCGATACCGAGCATCGAGGCGGTTTCGCTGATCCGTTGTTCGATTTCTTCTTCGGGAACGTCGGTGTGTTCCAGCGCGAACGACATGTTCTTGCGCGCCGACATGTGGGGGTACAACGCGTACGCCTGGAAGACGAACGCGAGCTCTCGTTCCTGGGGCGACGCGTACGTCATGTCCTGCCCACCGAATTCGAGTGTGCCCGATGTAGGCGTCTCCAGACCAGCGATCATCCGAAGTGTCGTGGTCTTGCCACAGCCGGATGGGCCGACGAGCGTCAGGAACTCACCGTCCTTTATAGTCATCGACAGATCGTTGACCGCGATCAGTTCGTCGAACTGTTTCGTGATGTTGTGTAGTTGTATCTCCATTATCTCACCGTGGTTATTGCATTTCGAGGCCAGCGATTCCTTCGATGAACTGTTCCGAGAACACTGCGAACAGGATGATCACTGGGAGAGTCGCCAGCGTGCTCATCGCAAAGAGCTGATTGTAGACGGTTGCCCCGTGAATGCCCTGGAACGACTGAAGCCCGACACTGATCGTGTACAGTTGTTCAGACTTGAGAAACGTCAGTGCGAACAGGAACTCGTTCCACGTGAAGACGAAGATCAGCATTCCGGTCGCTGTCAGCCCGGACTTCACCAGGGGAAGGATCACGCTGAAGAATATTTTCCATTCGGGAATCCCGCCGATTCTGGCTGCTTCTTCCAGACTCTCGGGCAGGTTCGTCATGAAGCTGTGCAGGAGGAAGATAGAGAAGGCGAGGAAGAACGTGCTGTAGACGAGAATTAGCCCCAGCCGCGTGTCAACGAGCCCGAGGGTCGACAGCAGGTTGTACAGCGGAATGAGGAGGATCTGCGCTGGGATCATCAGCAACCCCAGGAACAGCAGGTAGATCGGATTCGAACCGGGGAAGTCGAATCTCGCGAGCGCGTAGGCCGCGGGGGTCGCGATCGCAAGCGTCACCAGGGTTGCTCCGCCACTGATGAGCATCGTGTTCAGGAACCATTGTCCCCACGGCCCGGTCTCCCAGGCCCCGAAGTACGGTTGCATCGTCGCCGGGCTCGGGACGAGGTTCGGCGGGAAGATCCCGATCTGTGAGGGGTCTTTCAGGCTCGTGGCGACCATCCAGTAGAGCGGGACCAGGACGAAAAGCGCCGCGAGCGAGACCGCGACGTAGCGGACGATCTGCTCCCATGAGGACCCTTCTTGGTCTGTATCGAGCATACTGGTGAGACGATCTGCGACACTCATATTTCGGTCCCTCCCGACAGCTTGATCGCGATGACCGAGAACACGAGCGCCATGCCGAACAGGATGAATCCGTACGCGGCACCCTTCCCGAAGTTGAAGTACCCGAACGCGACTTGGTAGAAGTGCGTCGACAGGATCTCACTGGAGTTCGAGGGGCCGCCGCCGGTCATGACGTATACGTGAGCGAACGCCCGAACGGAGTCGATAATCCCGAGAACGAGCGTGATGAGGATTGCCGGTTTGAGCAGCGGCAGCGTGATGTGTCGGAACATCGCCCAGCGGGACTTCCCCATGATCTTCGCAGCCTCGTAGACGTCGTCGGGTAGCCCCTGAAGTCCGGCGAGGAGGATGACCATGTAGTAGCCCGTCCGCTTCCAGACGACCATCAGCATCACGCTCGGAAGCGAGAGGTTCACCGAGTTCAGGAACCGGGCCGGTTCTTCGATGACGCCGACGGTCATCAGCAGCCAGTTAACCAGCCCATTGGGACTGAGCAACCAACTGAAAACGATGCCAGCCACGACGATTGGAACGACCACCGGGACGAAGATCAGCGACCGGAGGAACGACTGCCCCTTGATACCGCGATTAATCACCATCGCGAGCCCGAGTCCGAGAACGAGCGGGACGATGATCATGCCGATACTGAAGATGAGCGTGTTCTTGGCCGCTACCCAGAACAGCGGATCAGTCACGACGGCGACGTAGTTGTCCAGCCCGACCCATCTCGTCTCTCCCCCGAGGGTGATGACCTCCTGAAAACTCAGGAGGAACGTATCCACGAGCGGGTACGCCAGGAAGATGGCGACCATCACGAACGCCGGAAGCAAGTAGACGTACGGTCGCCAATCTAGCTCGCGGCTGTCGACCGTTAGCTTCCCTACCAGCTTGTCTTGTATTTCTGTCATCGTTGGTACTGTCGGACGGTATTGGTGACCCGTTTCATCCCTGCAGGATACTGTCTATCTTTGACTTGGCCTCTGATAGCGCTGCCTCGACTTCTTGCTCCCCCAACAGGGCCCGGGCCAATGCGTTGTTGAGAGGGTCCTGCATTTCGATGGTCTTGGGGTGCATTGGCGGTGCGTGTCCCTGCTCCATCGCCCGGGTGAACTCGTCGTACAGGTGGCTGTTCTCCTCGACAAACTCCGTTTCGAGGCCGCTCTGTCGTGGAGGCAGATATCCGATGTCCTCGACCGTCGTGCGCATGCCGTCCTCGGACTGTGACCAGCGTATGAACTCCTTGGCGGCGTTGAACTTCGCCTCGTTCTCGGTGATCTGTTGCGGAATGACGACACTGTTGCCACCGAGGAAACTCGACTGGGTGCCCCCTTCGGGCTTGGGGAACATCGCGGTGGCCATGTTGTCCCAGACCTCTGGCGCCTCCTCCTCGATGTGGGAGATGAACCCGGCCGAGTACGCCATCGATGTCTCCTGGTTCATGAACGACTGCAGCGTCCACGTGTCGTTGGAGGTCGGGTCCGTACACAGGTCCTCCTCGACCAACGTCTTGAAGAAGTTGACGGCGTCGACCGCGGGCTGTTCGTCGATCAGACACTCCGTCATCTCCTCGTTGAACAGTTTGCCCCCGCCGGCCCAGACGTGGGGCATGAAGAAGAATAGTTCCAGCCCGAGGGAGTTCGACCCGGCCAGGTTGAGTGACAGGGGTGTGTAGTCCGTGTTGTCCCTGATCGCTTTGGACGCGTCGATGAACTCTTGGAACGTCGCCGGCGGGCTCTCGGGGTCGAGGCCGGCTTCCTCGAAGTGGGCCTTGTTGTAGAGATAGACGCTGCAGTCGATCCAAAACGGGAGTGCGTGTACCGTGTCGTTCCACGTGGTGAAGTCGGGGGTAAGCGGCCCGAAGTAGTCGTCGTGCCCGAGATCTTCGTAGAACGACCCGAGGTCCGAAAGCGCTCCGAGCTGGACGAACCGCGGGAGGTAAATCACGTCGAGGCCGACTACTTCTGGGGCCTTACCCGCGTTGATCTCTGAAATGAGTGACCGGTATTTTTCCTCCGGCGGCTGGATACTCGCGGTCAATTCAACATCGTCGTGGGCCTCGTTGAACCCAGGCTCGTATGCCGCCATCGGGTCGTCCCGCTCACGCAGTGTGATCTGAACCGCGCCCGAGTTTGAGCCGTTCCCACCTTCGTTACTGTCCCCGGTCATACACCCGGCCAGACTGAGCGTTCCTGCAGTTGTGATACCTTGGAGTAGTCGTCGCCTGTTAATATTTGGCATGCAATCTGGATGGTCACAATGATTGGTTATAAATCTTCCCTTCGTATCCCCATAGTGGAGTGCCCGGTGATGAGGACTCGCACTCTTTTCGAGCGGAATCAACCACTCGGGAACTCACGAACCTCTCACTGGAGCCGCACCTCCTGTCCCGGTAGAGCGCTCTCTCTGGAGGTGCAGTGGCTGTATCAGTGCCCGTCGGTGGTGTCGCGGCGATGTCGTAATACAACCATCCTGGCAAAACATTTATATCCTTTGCTTATTCGAGTTTAACTGATGTGTGAGCAGCGACAGCCGATGTCAATAGAGAACGTACAAATTTCGGATGACTTCTGGCAACAGCGACGCGAGGTGATCCGCGAGAAAACAATAGAGTACCAGTACCAGCAGCTTCAGGAGTCCGGGACGCTGGAGAATTTCCGACGGGCCAGCGCGGGCGAGGAAGGCGGCCACAACGGCATGTGGTTCCAGGATTCGGACGCTTACAAGTGGATTGAGGCGGCGAGTTACGTTCTTGCCAACCACCAGGACCCCGAACTCGACCGCCGGGTCGACACCGTGATTGATCTGATCGCTACCGCGCAGCGAACGGACGGCTATCTCAACACGTACTTCGCACTCGAAGAGCCCGAGAAGCGCTGGACAAATCTCAACATGTTGCACGAACTGTACTGTGCAGGCCATCTGATCGAGGCGGCTGTCGCCCACTACAGAGCGACCGATAAGGAAACTCTGCTCGACGTGGCAACCGATTTCGCCGACCACATCGACCGGACGTTCGGCGACGAAGTCGACGGCGTCCCGGGCCATCAGGAGATCGAACTCGCTCTGATGGAACTTGCCGATGTGACCGACGAGGCCCACTATCGTGACCTCGCGAAGTACTTCGTCGATCTGCGCGGCCACGATGACCGGCTCGCCTGGGAGTTCAAGCATCTCGAGCAGATCGCCGGATACGACCCGGATGACAACGAGGGCGGCATCGCCGGCCAAGCCGCGGGCGTGTTCCTCGAAGACGGTGCATACGACGGCAGCTACGCCCAGGCTCACGCACCGCTGCGCGAGCAGGCGACTGTCGAAGGGCACTCCGTCCGGGCGATGTACTACTTCGCTGGGGCCACGGATATCGCCGCTGAGACGGGCGATGACGCCCTCCTCCAGCACCTCGATCTGTTGTGGCGAAACATGACTGAAAAGCGGATGTACGTCACCGGTGGAATCGGGTCCCAGCACGTCGGCGAGCGCTTTACCACGGACTACGACCTGCCGAACGACACCGCCTACGCCGAGACGTGTGCGGCGATCGGGAGCATCTTCTGGAACCAGCGGTTGTTCGAGGAGACCGGGGCGGCGAAGTACGCCGACCTCATCGAGCGGCAGCTGTACAACGCCGTGCTCGTGGGTGTCTCGCTGGACGGGACCGAGTTCTTCTACGACAACGTTCTGGCGAGCGACGGCGAGCACGACCGCGAAGGCTGGTTCGAGTGCGCCTGCTGCCCGCCGAACATCGCCCGCCTGCTCGCGTCCCTCGAACGGTACCTCTACGCGGTCGACGACGACGGGCTCTACGTCAACCAGTACGTCACGGGGACGGCGAGGCCGACGCTCGACGGGACGACGGTCACGCTGACGCAGACGGCCGACTTCCCCTGGGAGGGGACGGTCGAGATCGATGTCGAGGCTCCGGAGCCGACGGAGTTCGCCGTCCGTCTCCGCGTCCCCGAGTGGTCTTCTGGGGTGTCTGTCTCCGTGAACGGGGACCCGATAGCCGTCGACACCGACGAGGGGTACGTCACGATTAAACGGATCTGGGACGAGGATCGGATCACCGCCGATTTCGAGATGGACGTACAGGTCCTCGAAGCGCACCCGAACGTCGAGGCCGACATCGGCCATGTCGCCCTCCAGCGTGGGCCGCTGGTGTACTGTCTCGAAGGCGTTGACAACGATATTCCGCTGTATCAGTACGCAATCGACCCGGAGACGGAGTTCGAAGCAACGTATCACGAGGACCTTCTGGACGGGGTTGTTACCCTGGATGGAACGGCCACCGTGCCCTCGAAAGACGACTGGGACGGAGAACTCTACCGCTCGGCCGAGGAGACAGATGAGACAACCGCCCGGGTCACCGCTGTGCCATACTACGCCTGGAACAACCGGGGCCCGAACCCGATGCGAGTCTGGATCCGGGAAGCGTAGCGATGTGGGTGGTCCAGTAGGGGACTCTTTTTGTCCGGATGGGGAGGTCCGATAGTTCCCAGACTGGCAGCGTAGCGGATTGGAGAGTATACTGCTGCAAGTGCATCCCCTCGTGACGACGATTTGTTTATTGTGAGTAAACAATGTCAGTCATCCGCCCAGTCTGACTGTACTGACGCGCTCGATACTTCCGGAAGAATTAATATGTAAATTTACGAGTGAACTCCGGAAGCTCGAATATACACCATCATTCGGCATATTCTAATATTGATATTCCTAAGTGTTTTCCTGCCGGAATAAATCGCATAGGGAGATACGTTTACTCTGAATAAACGAATAGCGGCGAATACCAACAATAGTCCATGTAGAATAATCAACTGTGGACGGCATCGGCGACTGGCCTGTCCACCCTGTATTGCTCTGAGAATCACACTCATATGTATGTAAGTCGATCCAACATATTGATCCGGGTCACGTTCTTTCCCGTCCGAACGAGTCAGTCCGACGACTGACGTAGAACATACTGTTTCAGATCGAATCAGGTTATCTGAACACAGTGTTCTCGGGAGCCGCAAAAACATAACATCCGTACTATTGTTATTAATAGAGACTCATCCCTCCGGGAGTTGCTGTGGTGGGCCGATGCACCAATCACATTGAACCGTCTCTCAGTAGCAGATATTGTATCACAGGTGTTTCATTCAAGTGCTCACGCGGTAGTTGGAATTCGGATTCCAAATCGCTCCGCGTCCCGGAGCCCCGGAAACCCTGCGTTCCGGCGTAGTCGGGATCGAGATGTCATGTCTCGTTTGCACACGTTGCTCTCATGAACGACTCTATGAGGAAGGGGACAGAACCCCTCAAGTCAGGAACAATGAAGGGATTTGCATGCTGTTTCTTTCCAAAGATTGGTAGCTGTTCAAACGCCCTCACTCAGATCGATACGTGAAACTAAACTCTCATAAATGGCTTCAAATATCGGGTTATATGTATTCAAAGAGAAATCGTCACTAGCACATCCCAAACTTACCGCTATTGACACCTTCTTGACCGAATATAGATTTATATCTGTATCAGACGGACACATTTGTCGGTAGATAGCGTATCCGATCAAGTAACTTGCCACAACTTGCACTCCGATACAAGCGTTCTCACATTCCTCTATGTGCTTCATACATATAACAACCGAACGTCGTCGACCGCGAACGAGCAGGGTTGTTTGCCACGGTTCGTGCGTCCTGTATTGGCTTGTTATATAAGGCCAAATCTTGATACTGCTTACGCCATTCCTTTTTTGTATGTGGTTTACTTTGACACAGTTCCAGCGATCATTCCGGAACGAGATTCGGGGGCTTGCGAAGGCAATACAGCCTGTTGTCGACAATGGGCATAGAGCGGTTCAGTTCAACGGTGATTTCGGACACTATGTCGAACGCTACTCCCGAGACGTGAAAACCCTTACAACAACAGCTAGTCTGAGTGAGTGGCAGGTGCACGGACATGAAAGAGCGACGGGAGACCAGCAGGAGTGGGTTACATGCCATTAGTTACTATTTCACTTCTGGAAGGGAAGTCCGATGAGTACCGCAGAACCATAGCGAGCAGGGTTAACAAGGCAGTTCTTGACACACTCGATTTTCCACCAGATGACCGTTATCAGCTCATTCGAGAGTTCCCCTCACAGGATTTTGAGTTACAGGAGCGGGAGGGTGATCGGATCGTACTTGAGCTGACAATGCGTGCTGGACAGGCTCGTGAAGACAAACAGGCGTTTTACGCCCGTGTGACTGAACTCTTGAAGCAGGAGCCAGGAATTCCGCCAGAAAATGTGATGATCGTCATTACTGAAAACAGCGAGGAAGACTGGTCTTTCCGGAATGGCGTGGCCCAGTTTATAAAAAACAGCTGACCAAGTCCAGTGAGGTCATCACAGCTCGGGTGGGACCGTGGGTATTGTATCGTCCAATTCAGTAGCTTTCGCTGTCTAGTTCTATGAGGAAATGTCCCGCGCATCTGTTGCGGTTTCACTTCACTTTGAGCGTAGGTTTTTACAAAGGCTCCTGCTACATGTCGGGCCAGGCCTTGGCGGCCCGACCGACGCCGGTCACGTCGTTGATCCAGCGGGCGGCAATCGCTTTCTTCAGCAGTTTCGCCGGCAGCCCGCCAAACGTCTCGATGGGCATGTTCATC
>NZ_JAMQOM010000020.1:0-34720 GCF_031624315.1 Haloarcula terrestris
TGCCGCCGCAGCGGCTTGTTCTTCCTTAGAGGGATTCGATTGAGACACGATCGCTGCCCATGTTATTTGTGTATCGTGTAGATCCTCTAGAAGTGCTGATGCTCGGTTTTCTCGTCCTTCAGGTGTTAACGAGCTGTATTTGATGATAGAGGAGGACTTGTGCTTGAACGGCTGTAAGTCGTTTTCGATGAGATTCCTAACTAAGTCGATATCTGCTTCCCTGCTACAACGTGTTGCAACCGTAACGTAGTATCCCGACCCACTATCTCCAGACTCATCAATACCTATCACATTATCTGCATTAATTGTCTCCCCCTCTGAGTCCATAATAGTGACCGACCGTAGTCCCGGGGGCATAGCGATATACTCTGTTAATTCTATCTCTGTTTAATATATAATACAAGTGGTCTCGCAACAGGAGTCCCTGTCTTGGCCAACTGCTATCGAACTATTCTAAGAACAGTAGTAGGCAGGGTGCGTGTTGTTTGGCGAAGCAAGTGCATGCCTCCTGACAGGGCTGGCTGTCATCCGCTCATTCTGATGCAAATCTATCTCAGTATTCGAATATATGGCCGGTCTCAGAATCGGGCGGTAGCGGCTTCGAGCTGCTGACTCCCAATTGCGCCCCCTGCACGCGCGGGTATTAATTGAACTGGAGGGGGGAGGGGATGGATGACTGCATTTCTTGCCGCTATTTCGCTGGTGCTTACTCGCCCCGTTTTCGCCGAAACACTCTAGGAAATCCGGCTAGTCATCTTGACATATACGGCTATGACTGGCCCCGATTCACAGACCCCGATGCACGAGTGTCGGGCCGACCTCGTCGCTGCACTCGACCTGGATGAGTTCTCGGCGGACGCCTATACGTCGGCATCGTATCTCGAAGCGTCCCTCGAGGCTGGCTTCGACGTCACCGATCTTGCGATAGCGCATGACGTTTCGAAGCGGACAATCTATCGGGTGCTGGACCGCCACGATATCGACTACGAAACGCCGCCGAAGAACGGCCCTGCCCGCCGGCTCTGGAGCGCCCATCCCGACACGGTGCCCGGTGATGACTGATGGGCGCGACTGACGCAGATGCGACCGTCGACGCTGGCGTGGCCCCGGCGCTTGTTGACACAATCCAGCACATCGAGGACGGTGATGTCCTCGTCGTCAACGGCGACTCGAGAACCTGGGATGTCTCCGATGTCGTCGACCGGTCCATTGAGGACCCGAACGACGCTCGCGAGTCCAAGCGCGTATGCCGACTGTCCTGCGGGGCGTCGGTGTTCGGTCTGGAACTCGTCGCGTATCCAGACCGCTACACGGCGTCGCTCCATGTGCTTGCGACCGAAGACTGGACTGAGGACGGCCAGGTGTTCGATGTCCACGACGTCGAGATACTCACCCAGCAAGTTCCGTGGGTGGTCGTGACTGGAGGAGGAGACCGATATCATTTCCCGGACCCACAGGCAGCTGCGTTCGGTGAAGCACAGCCGGCCTGTGGCGGCGGCAACCCTGGGGCCACGTACCGCGTTGTCCGCTCTAACACCGTCCGTCCCACATACTCGGGCTGCAAGGACTGTCTGCGCCACGAGAAACCCGTTGCGCTCGAGTCAGTCACGTGCCCGTCGTGTTCCAAAGCGATCTGTCACGGGACCTTTCAGGGCGGTGCAGTGGGTGCCGTCGACGGACTGTCGATCACGTGTCCACGGTGTGGCTTCGACGGTGTGGTCGACATCGACGTGGACAGCGGCGTCGTCGGTGTGGACGATTCAACGACGTAACCCACGGTGACTGCTGACTCGCAGCCGTTGAACCGGTAAACTCTATGTTGCTATATCGAATATCTGTAGACTAGAGACAGATTGCATATCTGGATACAAAATCTAGATACAATATACAGATACACGATATGTGGGCCTGCACGCACATACAGATGACTGATCCGTGATGTAGAAACGGCGACTCAGAACTGTGTCTCTTGCCGCTCGGTGAAGGTTTCGTAGCCGTCTTCGCCGGCCTCAATAAGATCTGGTCGGACCTCCGCAAGTCCTGCCCGGACAAGCAGCCCAAGTACTGAACCGCGACTCTCCGAGTCGGTGGCATCTCTGTCGAGGTACTCGCGAACATCGGCCCCGACAGCATCGAGTTGCCCAGCCTCGTCGAGGCCACGGATCAACGCTGCGAGGTTCCGATCTCGCATGGTGAGGTTCGTCGGTACTTCGCCAGCATCGAGTTCTTCGTAGACGTCGGCGATGTACTCCTCCAACGATGGGCCGTCGGGCTCAGTGTCTTGTTGCTGTGGCTCGCTCTGGTGCCGTTTCTGCTCTTTCGATTGTTTGAGTAGCTCCTCTGGGTCGCGGTCGTCTGTGGTGTCACTCATCGGTCTGTGAGTTGGGTCAGCAGTTGCTCAGTGTTCGCACTGTACGCCTCACGGGCTCGCTTCCCGGTCGCATAGAGTTCGTCGTCAGGGACGGCGAAGAGCGTCCGGCCCGCGTTCTGGTTATTTCCGATGTCAGCAGTCTTCGTGACGGGTTCGCCGACGATTTCCGGATACTCCTCGGTCACATACTCGACGAACGACTCTGAGAGGGTCTCCTGACTACTGATTATCGTCGGGATGATCAACGCCAGGCCGAGGTCGACGTTGAGGTCCGCACTGATTTCCTCCAGCGTCGCATCCAGTTTCTGGAGTTGGTCACGCTCGAAGGCTCCGGGCTTCAGCGGAGCGACGACGTTCCGAGCAGCGAAGAGGCCGTTGAGTGCGATGTTGTCCTCCTTGCCTGGGAGGTCGAAGATAACGAGGTCGTATTGTTCGGCGACGAGGTCCTCGACGAAGCCATCGAGTTTCTGGTAGCGCTCTTCGAGTGGGACGTTCGCGAGGTTGTTGTCCGCGCCACCCAGACCCGGGTCAGCTGGGATGAGGTCCGGTCCCTCGTCGGTCGGGAATGTCATTCGGTCCAGAAGGTCATCGATGTTGTCTCGGAGGAACGCCCAGTCATCACCGAAGACAGCCGAGATCGGGGCGTCGATTGAGACGCCGTTGTCGGCCGTCTCTTCGTCGACGATGGAGAGGCCGAAGTGCGTCGCGAGGTCGTTCTGCGTCCCGGCGAGGTCGACCAGGAGCACCTCGTGGCCCATGTTCTGTGCGGCAACGGCGATGTGGGCGGCGCTGGTTGTCTTCCCAACGCCTCCCTTTTCGACGTATGTTGCCGCCCGTTGTACTGATGCCATATACAGATACTGTATACATATCGGCGATACAAATAACTGCGTCAGACACTCACCGACTAGGGACAAACTCAGCTACCGAATTGTAGAGTAATTCGTCGAGGAGTTGGAATTTGTGATTAAACAGCCGTAAAATCACTCGGGGGTAATTTTAACTTCGTCGTTGCACCACTGGTTCAGGAATATACTCTCCAGTTCTGCGATTTTTTCGACTGCTTCATTCTCTGTGTTGATTTGGTACAGGGTACTCCCACCCATTTCGCGAGTCTGCGTGACCACACCCAATTCAACAAGGTCATCCAAGTGCTCATAGATCGCACTTCGACTCACTCCCGAGAGTCTAGAGATATCACTGATATTGATATCTCTTTCTGCCTCACTCAGTAGTGCAGCGATAATCTTGACCTTCGGGGTATCTCCAAATGCCCACGTAAGGGGAGTATCCTCTGCATATGCTTCTTCGCTGTCAGGGTCTTGATTTGGTGACTGGTTGGCTTCTGTCTTCATAATGGACGTTCCTCTGTTGGGTCCAGAATGGCGCTGGGTGACTGGAGTGTAAAGGTTTCGCGCCTATTTCTGGCCGCGGGGGCGTACTTGAGCCCGCTCAGCTGGTCGTCGCATGCTCTACCTCAATGTGGCACCGGTCTTGCCCACTGCCTGTCCTGTGGGGTGTTCTATCGGTTCGCTGTATGGTTTTCGAGTGGGAATCCTGCGATCATCGCTTCCGTGCAGCTTGCACAGGCATTTTCGTAGCTTGGCACGCGCACTCGAAAAATATGAGTGGAAGCCGTGGATTACACGATTTCACTCATACTCCGGCCGTATGTCTAGGTACCATGAGGCTAGCAGCTAAGTCTGATTATCGGCACGGTAGGCTTTTATCCTACCGTCGACCTAATCAGCCGCAGCCACGCGTATTATCCTCTTTATCGCAATATCTGGTTGACCAGAATATTGCAAGAGGTAACTTCGTCCTTTAAGTTTCATTGTTGGATGCGTTGAGCCGCGAGACTTAGCTGCTCGGTAGAGGAGGCTCATCTGATCCCACTGCGGGAGACACAGGGGATCGCTGCCCTCGGTGGGGCACTTCGCATATTGGTCAATGGTCCAAGTCGACATAAATGTTTTGCTAACGGATAGAATTGTCTGAACTTTATACAAGGTAGCAGCTATCAGATACAGTGGTGTTGTCTCTGGCAACACTTATTTGTATCTCCAATGCGTTTACTCGCATGGTGACTGGATATTTCAAATACATTAGAAGGGGTTAGTAACCACAATGACCCCACAGCCATTGGTGTGAAGCTCGCACAGAAGGCGCTGAGAAAGAGGATCGTGGGTTCTCGGAAAGTATCAGTCCAGACAGCAGTGGGATGGCTGCCTTCGGACGAACAGGGTGACGGGAAGCAAGTGATTGATGTCATGTGTACCGATCCATCTCTGCCATTCGAACGCTACGGCGGTGGTGGTCGTGACAATATACGCCTCACTTCCTGTGAAGATGCGATTGAATTCATAAAACAGTACGACGGCTCACTACCGTTCGGATTCGACTAGTCACCTCGCATGCCTGTTATATTGTCTCTCGTTCGCAGCGCTGAAGGGAGGCAAAGTAGGTAACACAGGCAGGTTATTCTGTAACTGAATGTTCCCGTAGCTTATGCGGTTTTTCGACATCTGGAGCCGTATCCTTGGCAACTATGTATGGGTCCAACCCCAACATTGATTATTGTGGGGGTTGTACCCCAACATGCCCGCCCGGGCAAGAATATGTCGGCGGTAAACAATACGTACGAGACTCCGGGTGGCAGCCTGATAGAAATCACACACACTGACGCGACAGATGATGAGGAAATCCCACACAACCGAGCATACGAGTGCACCCTTACAGGGCCGGGAGGGCGTGAACTCCTATATGCGACGAACAAAGGAGGCGTGTCTTACCGGTATGATGCAAGCGTTAGCGACGCTGTTGACTTGGACTCGACACCTCGCCAGTCGTGGCGGGAACACCTTGCCCAGTTCCTTGATGTGGTGGAGGAACTGGACGACTCTGTCGGCTAGTACTACGCGGATACAGCCGGTCACTGGTCAGGTTGCCCCCATCTGTACCGTGCCTGAAGAGAGCGAGCCACACTCTCTTCACGGCTCAACTGCCGGGCGGGGAAAAGAGGTGATAACACATGGAAAACAACGGTATAACCTACGGCGCCGACGAGTAGACGATCGTGCTCGACAGACTTGGGGAGCAGCCCACTCGACTCCGACGCGCG
This sequence comes from Haloarcula terrestris, assembly GCF_031624315.1. Taxonomy (NCBI): domain Archaea; kingdom Methanobacteriati; phylum Methanobacteriota; class Halobacteria; order Halobacteriales; family Haloarculaceae; genus Haloarcula; species Haloarcula terrestris. Next base: position 5,493 of record NZ_JAMQOM010000020.1, read on the forward strand.
GAGCATCGCGGTTGGGACAAGGGCTGTTCATTCCCACGCCAGTCGATAAGCCTGCATCGCTCCCCGGACTAAGTGAGAGTGGATCTCTCTCGCTTTGTCCGGTGAATCATGCTACTGTGCAGCCAACTGAACCAACGAAACTATACTGGAACCTATCAACGATGACCCCTCACGAACTCGGTTCGAAGGAGGCTGCTGAGTCCGTACTTCGGATCGAAGCAAAGCCGTGGGAGTCGTTCAAGGATGATGTCCTTACGACTGCCGCGGCCGTCAGCGAAGGGGATGATCCAGGTCCTGATACGGTGAGTTTCAGCGATCCAGAACGGATTGCACGTATTCTCACCGGGACACGTCTTGAATTGCTCAAGGCGGTGATGGAAGAGGAACCTGAGAGTATGCGAGCCCTCTCGCGGCTCGTCGATCGCAACCCCAAGGAAGTGAACGAGGATGTCCATCTCTTCGAGGAGTATGGCATCATCTCGCTCAAACAGGATGGCCGCGCCAAACGGCCGGTCGTCCCCTACGACCGAATCGAGTTTGCAGTGACACTCGAACTAGACGACTCCAGCGAGTCAGGCGACGACGAACGACTCGCTGTGCCATAACACTTTATTTCCCGCCCGCGGCGGTAGTTGATGAATAAGTGAGTATGTGCAGTATAGACATAGATGGGGGACTCATCGCAATTCTCGGACTAGGTGTATTGATACCTGTTGTAGTCGTTTTGGGATTTTTTATGCTCCCACTCTGGTCCATTCATTTCTACACGCTGATTGATGTTATTGGGGCAATTGCCCCACCGCTGGTATCGCTAGTTTTAGCGTATCTCTATCTACAGTTGCGGGACATATCTTCAGACCAGCGAGATATTGACCAAACGCAAAGAGACATCCAACGGCAGCAGCAGCAGCTATTGGAACTAGCACAGCTACCGCAACTTATCGTCGACTCGTGGCAGATTGACGATGATCAAATCGAGTTTGAAATATCGAATGTCGGTGACGGCGCTGCATACAACATCGGATACGTACTTGAAGCGATTCCATTTGAGATAACGAACCCTCCTATCCAGACAGAATCGAATCCGACATTCGATTTTGATCGAATGCTACCATTTGCTCGAGCTGATGATGATATCAGCCAGCATAAGAATACGCTTGAAGCAGGAAAAACTGGTACGTTTACCGAAACAGCCTGTCTAACCTTCGAACAAGGGGAGACGTACCGCCCGTTTACCAGTGGGAGTACTGATCTCGAGTATCCAGAAGCAGAGTGTTATGTCAATCTTCGCCTCTGGCTCACATACAACGATGCAGTTCATGATGAACTGCAATCACAGCCAGTCATCGATATTAGTCTAAAGCGTGAGCAGGTTGAGGGTCAGAGTTTCGAGGAGGCAATGTGCGCTGAACCGGTTGGCGACACTCGCTACGGAGACGGCAGTCGTATGGTTTTGCCTGACAACGTCGATGAGAGCCGACTCCAGCGATTCCGGCGATCTGGACGGACAACAACCTACATAGAGTGAACGGCTAAACCGGAGCTAACCTCAATCTGTTCTCATCGAGACATCCAAGCGAATGTTGAGACAGTGGAGAGTCCAAACATAACGACGAATAAAACGCCAAGTAGGATATCTGTCGATGGGTTATATAATTGTGCGAGCGCGATAATCATACCTAGTAGCTTCGCAACCACTAGGTTGTTTTTCGCGATTAGTTCGTTCTGTGTGCTATTCATCGTCCTCCTTCCCGTCAGCAATGTCAACAAGCGCATCGCCGAGTGTCACGCTCTCCTCTGAGGACTCGGTTGCTTCTTCAACACCAGTAAATAAGTCTGAGTCAGGTTCCTCAGATTTTATTTCTGATTGATTTTCGGAGACTGTTGCGTCACGGACCGTTGCATCACGTTCGGTTCGAGTCCGTTCGGCGGTTGCTTCCTCGGTTTCAGTGAATAGACCTCTTGCAATTGCTGCAGCGGGACTCTGTTCTGGCCCTCGTTCGCTCTCGGTCTCCTTCACGACATCTGCGAGAAGTTTGTCAATCTCGTTGATTGGCTCCCCCCGCTTCGATTTCTCGATGAAATGATTGACAATTTCTTGGTTCTGAGCGAGCATATCTTGCTCACTCAGGCTTTTGATGATGTCAACGATCTCGTCAGTCATATCTGCCTCATCGACAGCCTCGAGTACGCCGACAACAGTGGCCCGGGTTCGCTCAACCCGCTCATGCGTTTCGACTTCCTGCGCGTTTAGCTCTTCTGCTGACACATCGAGATTCTCCGCAGCAAGATTATTGATAAACTCGTCCCAGCTTGCTGCATCACTTTCTTTCTTCAGCGGCTCTAGCTGATCTTTCGTCGATTCCTTTAATCCGACTGTGGTATTCCGGTCTGACATCACTACTTGATTGTTGAGGCTATAAATCCCTGAATCTACCCCTGTAACCATGTTATGGGTCGTTATAACCGGCGGTGTGTATCCATATTTACAGCGATTAACTCAATAGCCAGAGCACAACGACTACGACGGTCGCGAAAGCGAGAATCGGAAGCAGGTACTGACGGAACAGGGCTACCGGTGCGAGGAGCGTCGCCCGAAATGTATGATAGACACGCCGTGCCGTCGCCGTGAGGCCAGATCCACTCGCCTCCTTGTGAGCCGGCAGTGTATCGTGCTGGCTGGCCTCGACCGTGCCATCGACGGCCACGTCAGGACTGGACTCAAACTCGGGATCAGGCGTTGTTCCGTAGGTTTGGGTTTCTGTGTCGTCCAGTGCATCCGGGCCTGTTGATGAACTGGACTGGAGATCGGATTCGGCGACAGGCTCGAAAGTAGTTGCAGTGCACTCACGGCACTCATCGGGATTCTGTGTATGAACCGTTCCACACCGGGTGCACATCCAGAACATCAGGTGCTGTATCGAGAGTCCTGTAGAAAATACCTTGGGGGTGCAGCTACCGTTTGCATCGACATCGGGGAGTATAGCAGAGCCCGGCTGTTATTCAGCTCATCAGTTTCGGCGAGGTGTGCGGCAGCACCTCGTCGTGGATGAACCGTGTGAACTCGATGGTGTCCATATCTTTGGGATCGTAGATCGCGATCCAACCACTCTCCGACAGAACGAGCTTCAGGAGCCGGCCGTCGTACTTCAGATTTGTCAGGCCCAGCTGACTGTTCTCGTTGCTGTGGATGAACTCCGCCAGATCGGGCTCGCTGTCGATGTCGCCATAGGCTGCACCGCTATCGATCGGGCCGTCGCTCGCTCGGAACCAACCCATCCATGGGTCGGCGTTGGGGTGTGCCGCTGCAAACGACTCAAGGTCGACCTGGGCGCGGTGAATCGTCGCATCGGTCGCCGTCTCCATGAGTCGGTCTGCGAAGTCGTCTTGAGTACTCTCAGTGACGAGGAACTCTCCGGGCACATGGGCGAACTCCGTCGCCTGCGGAACGACGTCGGTCTCTTCACGGTCGACCTCAACGCCACCGTCGGTACGGATACGCGTTGTCTTGATCTCGGCCGTTGATTCTTCGGCGATGCGACCATGCGCAACCTGCTGGCCGCCCAGCATGGTTTGTTGCCAGTCGACGTCGACGGTCGCGAGCAACTCGTGACCGTCTTCGGTCCGCTTCTTCGGGAACTGTGCGTCGTCGATGTCGTGACCGCTGTCAGTGACGACAGCGATACCGCCTCGTTTCATAGTGGTAGGGTCAACTGCGAGTGTCTGTGCCTGCAGCCTGACCCCGGGAGAGAGCCCCCACCCCGGCAATCGGAACGCTCTAGTGGAGGCCGGTGCTATCCTCTCCCACGGGTCAGCACGCGAGGCCCGCAATGCAGTACCACGACGCGGACACCCGCACCAGCCGAGCTGGTCCTGGCAGACATCCTCGGCTGGACGCAGTGTCCGGTCGGGGAACCATTCCTCTGGTACCGACCACACAGCACCTGGTGTGTTCGGCGCGGTTGTCATCCGTATCGTACGTTCTCCACATGGGCACCCATATTGAAAAAACGACATTATTGGGCCAGCTGTAATTCGGTATAGTCAGCTGTACCGTGGTCCTAGTGTTTTATTGCCGGGTAAGATATGCCTAGAGCTAGGTGTAAATTGGCGATTCAGGTATGAGTGACACCGAATCCACGCCACCGGCACAGAAGGTGACGAAAGACGAGATTATCGCAGCGATAAATCAGATCTGCGAGAAGCGAGGTCAGCCGGTGGTCCGGCTTGGAGATATCGCTGATGTGGATTCAATTGATGTCGGGAAGCAAGCGATCAAGAAGCACCTTGATGAACTTCAGGAGATGGGGCGGGTGAACTTCCTCGAGTACGGCCAAGCTGGCGTTTGGTGGACTCCAGAGGGAGTTGACACTGATTCAGAAATTGATGGTGTAATTGATTGGGACGCTGTTGATGCAGATGAGATCCCTCTTGATATTCTTGCTGAGTTTCCAGAGTTCCAAGAACAGACCTACTGGGAGGGCGCGAGAGATACGTGGGGAACTGTGAGCGTCGGGGCGTTCTTTCTGGTATTTGTCACAGCTCTGGTCGAGATATTCAGACAGAACACGCCGGTACAGTTAGGTCCCAATGCGCAGGAGTTCATTTCTATAGTCGCTGTCGGCGGTTTCAGTGTCGCCCTTCTCAGCCTCGGGCTTGTCTTCGCAATGCGCGCGATGCAATGGCTGGAAGTACAGGGAATCCTTGAGGTACCACGTCAGGGCTATCGGACTGTGAAGCACAGTGCTGTTCGAGCAATCCAAGACCGGCTTCCAGATCTTGACAGCTGATGACTTCAGGCCCTGTCACGAACCGCTCCATTTCAGAAACCCAGTTCTTCGGCTTTACTTTCACTCCCCTTCACGCATTTTCATAAGCCAGTCCTGATTTTATGATAACATGGCAACAGCCGGTAACACTGAGTTAGTCGATCGGTTTGATGAGTTCTACCGGAACTACTACCGGAATGAGATTGGAGAACTCGCGCAGAACTATCCAGACGACCAGAGGTCACTCTACATCGACTGGCAAGACCTCTATCGGTTTGATCCAGATCTGGCGGATGACCTTCGAACTAAACCTGACCAACTGAGAGAATACGCTGAGGAGGCTCTCCGACTCTATGATTTACCCGTCGATATTTCGCTTGGACAGGCCCACGTTCGGGTCACAAACCTGCCTGATATCACGCGGATTAGTGAGGTTCGTGTGGAACACCATGGCAACCTTGTCTCGGTTCCGGGAACAATCCGGTCGAGTTCGCCTATTATTTCCTATCCGGTCGAAGCAGCGTTTGAGTGCCAGCGCTGTGGGACGCTAACCCGAATTCCGCAGACAACGACGACGATTGACCGATCGCTGTCCGAGCCACACGAATGTCAGGGCTGTGAACGAACGGGTCCGTTCCGACTTAATCACGAGCAGAGCCAGTACGTTGATATCCGTCAATTCCGGATTGAGTCGAATCTAATCGACGAAACGACCGAGACACCCGAAAGTATCGTTGCACGTGTAGAGGACGATATCGTCGAAGCCGCTCAGCCCGGGGATACTGTCCGTGTGACTGGTGTGATGGAGCTTGCAGGATTCGGGGACGACAGCCCAGAGTTGGACGCGACGGTCAACGACAAGTATATTGAAGTCTCCAGCATCGAGGACTTCGAAGCCGGCGACTTACTGGATATCTCCTCGAGCGAGAAGCAGGCAATTCGTGACATCGCGAACAGTGCGGATCCATATCAGCAACTTATCGATAGTATCGCCCCCCACGTGCCGTACAACGAGCAAATAAAACTCGCAATTGTACTTCAGCTGTTTGGCGGCGTTAAGAAACAATTGCCTGATGGAAGTATTATTCCGGGCACCATCCATCTTGGGATTGCTTCCGATCCTGGGACGTTTACCCCCGAAATCATCGACTATGCTTCTCGGGTGGCCCCGAAAAGCGTGCGTGTGAACGGCAACGATACGACACAGGTCGGACTTACAACCGCCGCGTACAAATCGACTGGCGGCGCAAAAAACTGGGAACTCGATGCTGGCGCGCTGGTCCTCGCCGACGATGGAATTGCGTGTCTCTCTCGAACCGACCAGCTCGGGCAAGATGCACAGGCCGCACTGGAATCGGTGATGCGCGACCAGGAAGTGAAAGCAAGCAAAGGGACTGCCACACAGACCCTCCCTGCCGAAACAGCTGTCTTGGCGGCATTGCAGCCCAAATACGGCCGTTTCGACAAGTACGAACCCATCGGCGAGCAAATAGGCCTTAGCCCGGAGCTTGTGACACAGTGTGACTTGCTGTTCACGATGACTGATCGCCCCGACTCCGACGGCGACGCCGACCTGGCTGACCACGTCCTCGCGGCCAACCGTGCTGGTGAGCTACAAGCTCGCGACAACCATCCTGTTGCTGACGTTGATGGAGACGCACTGGCGGCGGCGTCCGATGAAATCGCACCGCCGATTGAACCGGAACTACTCCGGAAATATATCACCACTGCCCGTCGGAACTGCGTCCCGACGCTGAGTGATGCAGCAAAAGACACGATCGAGGACTTCTACGTTGAGATGCGTGAGCAGTCGGACGCAGAGGATGCGCCGATCCCCGTGACGGCTCGGAAGCTCGAGTCGCTCGTCCGACTTGCGGAAGCCAGTGCCCGCGTTCGATTTTCGGATACCGTGACCCAAGCGGACGCTGATCGCGTCACCGATTTAGTTCGCTTTTCGCTACGCACTATCGGGGTTGATCCCGAGACTGGTGAGTTCGATGCCGATGTTGTGGAGTCAGGCACCTCGAAGAGCCAGCGCGACCGCATCCAGAATATCAAGGGCATCATCGCGGACATCGAGGACGAGTACGACGGGGGCGCACCAATTGACGTCGTCGTTGAGCGCGCTGAGGAGGTCGGTATCAACGAGTCTAAGGTCAAACACGAGATTGACAAGCTGAAACAGAAAGGCGAGGTGTGGGAGCCACGGACAGACCATCTCATGGCAACTTAATGCGCATTTGATGACGGTGTTGTACAGAGTGATCCAATTCTCTACCTTCCCCTAGAATTCATACATGCTATATTTGCGCCTTGTGTCTTGCACGACAATTTGAATATTTATCGTATCTGGTAGAATTCACAGTGATCCGTTCGCACACTCACTGAGCGAGTATTTCTGGTGAGGTTGTGAGAGATAAACGCCGGACAGAAACCAATCGGTTCTCCGCTAACCAACAGTCGTGCGTGTTTGCCAACTATCGTTGGTTAGCGTATTTCGCTACACCGTCGCCTCGACGTGCTGGTATTCAGCCGGCGGCTTCACTGGCTCCCGTGAGACGGCGACAAAGACGAATTCGCTGGTAGATCGGCTTCGGAAGCTGACGTTGCCCGCCGTCGACGACGTTCGCGATGGCCTGGCGAGTTACATGGAGACGGTAGAGCGAGCTGACGAATTGGAAGTGAAGATCGAGCGAACCGACGAGCTGATCGATGAGATCGTCTACGAGCTGTATGGGCTGACCGACGAGGAAATCGAGATTGTTGAGGAAGCGATTGGGGGTGAACGTGTTGCTCGACAACTTCAACTCTAGTTGTCGCGCAGCATTTCAGCATTCCAGGACTCCAATTCGGTATCGGTTGGTTGATAAAGAGGGTGAGATGGATGTCCATCTTTCGTAGTATCTAAAGCATACAAATCTACATCTAGTTTCTTTGCAACTTCCAACCCTCGATTATGTAGCGTCCCATTAGCTCCCCATGCCGCCACTACCAGTTCAGCAGTTTCAGCCACTTTCTGTAGGTATTCATCGTTCTGATCACTCACTGGGTTAGGATGATCTTGAAGATTGTCAGGATTCGTAGCGCATAGATCGAATAGATTGACCACTTCAATTGAACCATATCCCCAATCTTTTGCGAAGCCAATACACCGGCGTAGAGTTGGATCGTCCTCGTTTTCGTTTGCGGTGCTAGGGTTAAGCATGATGAATGCGACCGTTGGTTTTCTCACATCCCAGACACGCCATAGTCGATGCCGATACTCCCTGCTTTTATCGAACTCGGCACCACGTCTGTTATCCTTAGAAACTGTCGGACTTCCTGACCTGTCAAGTGAATTTTTATTCATGAGTGCAGGTGACTCTACTACCCTTGTTGCCCCCGCTAGTGAAATATCCACTGGCTTCTTCGGATCTTATCGGCTTTTCGCCAAACTGGGAACTTTGAGTAATTCATATACGATGCTCTTACGGATCCTATCGAAATTGAATATGCAGAAATAATTTATATTTAGAACATAGCTAGCAGTCTAGATGCAATTTGATACCAGTTCTGAAATTGATTATGCGCCACCCAATGATCCATGGCAATCACATGACCCATCTGAGTACGCTGATAGCTATTTGACTCTCTATTATTCAGAAGACGAGATTAGCAAGTATCCAGTGAGAGAGGTGACAAGAGTCAACGATAACAAGAGTGATCCTAATCTGGAGACCATGAGCTATGGGCTTTGTTCTACTTGCACTCGCGGTATTCGATCTGGGTTGGTAAAGAATAGTAGGCCATATCTTTTCTTTTGTACCCAGTATAACGGTGAACGACATCTCGCTGGGTACTACCACATCGGGTGGTACTCAAAGGGGAAACCATTGTTTACAAACTATAGCAATGGGGCAATTCAAGATGACTATCGGTTGGTTGCGGATGAAATGAAATGGCTATATCCTCCAATCAAATTTGAGACTATCGCGGACCAAACCGACGTTGATGAGATACAAAGCGGTTTCCGTAAAAAGCTCATTTCTGCTGAACAGACCGACGAACTCCTTAGATTGTTCAGGGATCGAGAGGACTACTCGGAAGAGTATATTAATGAAATTCGGCGACTTGAGCGTATTAATAGGCGCTACCATGAATTCAGGTATCCCACCTGGGAGCGTAACCAGCTATTTGACTGGGAATCTGTACAAGAATATGTCCGTATGTCTGCTGCACAGGGTGATGAAGAAATAAAAGCAACCATTGAACAGAAAGTGGATGATTTGAACGTTGACCTAGACCTTGCATCTTCTGAGGATACATCAAATTGGTATTGTTTAGTCTGCGACCATGAGTTTCAGAATGAAGCCCCTCTAAAATTATGTCCTAAATGTAATAATGGTGGAGGGATTATTTCATCTGAAGCGATTAATCCATGAGTTCACCTGAAAACCTCCTTGAATTTCAAAAACGGCAGTTAGACCACGATCAACAGTATCATCAGGATATTTATACTCTCCCCTATCCTGAGAGGATGAATCACTACGTTCTTCATTTCTCCAAGTATGTCGGCCGACTCTCTCGCGACTACACAGACGAAATGCGACAAGAGCAGCTAGAGAAAACCCTAGCTGACAGCACTATTGTTGTATTTGCTGCTGCGAACACTCTAAATCTTGATCTAGAGACTGAATTAGAGGAGATGTTTGGAGTCGAGGCTACAAGCATTGAGGAGTGGGGACAGGAGCTTAACCCAGCTGATGACTCCATGGATAGCGAAGAGGTGCAGGATTGGTTGTTGAACCGAATGGCGACGCCGACTGGCCGAATGTCCAACGCAATGGAATCACTAGATCATATGGAGCCTATGAACGTCCGCAATATTCTCGAAGAAGAAACTGTCGAGATTCTGTCAGGACTGCTAATAGCAATGGATAACCTCAATATCGATCTCGGTTCAATTCTTGATGAGAGATGGAAAAAAATTGAAGAAGAATCTATATTGTAGAGAATAATCGACAATGGCGCAAAAATTCTCTGAATTCTATGATGAGTTCTATGAGCCTCAGTTCGAATGGTACGATAATAAGGCGATTCGAAATAAGCGGCGCCATCGGGTAATTAAGATCTCTCAGATTGTTCTGGCAGCAACTCTTCCAGTGTCTGTTTCACTATTTCCCGTGACACAGAGTTCTATCTGGCAATATACAATAATTATAGTCTCAGTACTACTAATTATTATTGAATCGCTTGAATCCTTCCTCAACTATCAGAAGAAATGGATGAATTACCGCACAACGGCTGAAGGGCTCAGACGAGAGGATCAGATGTTCAAGACTCGGACGGGGCTATATGAAGATGCAGATGACCCAGAGAAAGAGTTTATTGAGCGAGTTCTGGCGTTGACCAGCCAGGAGAACCGGTATTGGGAAATTACCACACGAAAAGCACAAGAGTCCTGAACTTTTGTTATCATTTAGACCGTCAGGAGATATCAATTAATAATGCCCACGCGACGAGTGTTCATCAGCTACGAAGGTAGTGACCGCAAGAAAGCTAAGGGATTCCGTCTTCTTAGGTGGAATAAGAATGTGGATGTCGAGTTCCAAGACAGACATCTCTTGGACCCCGTCGATAGCACGAATGACAGCTATATCCGTAGTTGCATTCGTGATCAGATCAGTGGCACTTCTACCACGGTTGTTCTCGTCGGTGAAAATACTAAAAACAGTGATTGGGTAGACTATGAAATAAGACGTTCAATCAGAGACGGGAACGGGCTTGTCGCTATCAAATTAAATGATGACATTTCTGATGAAGATGTCCCAGATAGGCTAAAAGAAAACGGAGCAGAAATAGTTGACTGGAATCCTGATGAGTTCGATGATGCGATTGAGCGTGCGGCAAGTCAACGCAGTAAAGTTGGGAACTCCACGGTAAGAGGTAGTACTGGGGCTGGATGTGGACGCTCATGATGATCGGTGAAGCAGTTCCAACCCTCTCGTAACCAGTTACACTGTCGCTGCCACGTGCTGATACTCGGCTTGTGACGGCGTCGGCTGTAACGTCAACCCGGCGAGCGCCAGCTCCCTGAGCACTTCGGGAGGCACCCCATCAGCATCCCGAAGCACGGCGTCGAGCGTCCATGCACCGTATTGACTCGCACTCGGCGCAAGCACGTCGACGGACTCAGTAGCCACTTCCTCCTGAATCGCCCTCGCGGCTCGCCGAACCCGCCGCCGCTTCTCCACAGTGCAACTCATACGTCCATCACCCGGACGGCCTGGTCGACCAGCGACTCGCCCAGCCGAACCTCGGACCAGCCACAACACTCAGACGCCCACGCGGCAACCCACGCTCGCGGCGTCGTCGCACCATACAGCTCACCGTCGTACGTCGTCGGTTCAAGGACACCCTCCTCAGCCAGTTCCGCGAGATCGTGAACCTCCAGGATCTCGTCAGCGTCGCAAATGAACACGCGATGGTCGGTCACTGCACCGGCAAAGCGGTGTTCGTGACCGTTGGTATCAGTCCCGATGAGAGTGGTCCCATACGGGAGGTCGGTACGTTCTTGTGGATTGGATTGCGTAGTTGCCATTGGTTCTCGACGGAACCACGCGCCTCGGTGCTCCAACACCGGGGCGATTTCGTAAGAAATCGACCAGCGACGCGTGTGTTCCTACTTGTACTGTTGGGCTAGACAAACAAAAAACTATTGCCCTAGAAAAACAACTATCGAATGAGACAAGATGTCTGCCCGAGGCCCAGAGCGGAAAGTCAGTGATAAAGAACTACTCGAATGCTTTGAAGATGTAGAGAAACCGTTTGTAACTACCTCAGACATTGCCACGCGGGTTGGACTATCTAAAACTCGAATCCGACAGCGTTTGCAATCAATGGGCCCTGAAGTTCGAATAGAACGTCATAAAGTAGGAAATGCAGTTGTCTACTGGTTGCCTGACGAGAACTCTGGATCTAACTGAGCTCGCCCGTCATCCGTTATCCAATATACCCGGGCACGCCCCACACGTTCTGATTCGACCCACCCGTTTTCCTCCATATCTTTTAGCTTATTGCTGACTGCCGTATTACTAATCTCCAGCCGTTCAGCGAGATCTTTAGGTGCCTGAACCGGTGGATAAGCTAGCCTAATTTCTTTCAAAACGTCGATTTTGGTGACCGTTGGGTCTGGTCCGGGCTTAGACACTTTGAGAGCATTTTGGTCGGTTCGGACATAGTAATGTCTCTCTACAAGTGTTCTTCTAGAGCAAGTATTATGGGTGTCGGGTGTAACATCACGAAATAAGCGACGCCTACTCTCGCACACAGCGTCGCACTGAACCCATGACAACCGGCAAGCCCATCCACGAAGAGTCGCATCACTCGCCACCAACCCGCACTTCCGTTCATTCGGAAACCACCAGACGGCGGTACTTCCGCTCACTTCCGTTCACTTTCCGTTCATCGCCTGATCGGCCCACGAACACGCCACAGCGGGCCAGAGACGAAAATCGGACGCCTAAAATCCACTTCCGTTCACGCGCGCCCCAGGCTCTTCCCATGTCACCTCCCAGCTGTGGCCAGATGCATATCACGGGAGGCAACCAATGACCGCCTGGCACACCTGCACTGCCCTCCAGCGAGATCTCCTGAAAGCGATTGCCGACCACGACCACTACGACCGCGAGGCCACCGCCGACGCCCTCCAGATCGCCGTCGAAATCCGACGCGAAGCCACCCTCGACGATGCTCGCGTCACAGACGCCCTCGACACCCTCGAAGACGACGACCTTGTCACCACCACCGACGGGACCTACGCCCTGACCGACCGCGGCCAGGACGCCATCACCCAGGCCGCCCGCTCGCTGGCTATCGTCACCGGCCACGACCTGGTCGTCACCGACGGCGGCACCACCATCCCCTCACACACGGCAGCGGCCAGCAAACTCGACACCGTCCTGCAGGCCGCCGAACCTGCCCTCGCCGACGACGAACTCGAACTGCTGGACGCTGTCAGCACCTACCTCCGGAACACGGACGGCTTCGTCGTGCAGACCCACGCCGAGCCCGAGATCCGCAGCCACGCGCTCGATGTAATCGCCACCAGCGAAGACGGCGAGGGCGCACCCGCCGGCGACGTACTGAACACGCTCGCCCGGGAGTACGGAGCCAAGCGGGCGATGACGGCGCTGCTGGATTTGCTTGTGCAGGGCGACTGTTACCAGCCACAGCCAGCGACGCTCCGGCGAGTCGACAACGATACCGACGAGATGGGAGGCGACCGATGACGACCTACCACGAACTGACGGGCTTCCAGCGCGACCTCCTGGAAGCCATCGCCGCCGTCGACGACGATCCCTACGGCCTCGCACTCAAGGACTACCTCGACGAGCGCTACGCCGACCCCATCAACCACAGCCGCCTGTACCAGAATCTCGACCAGCTCGTCGACAAGGGCCTCATCAACCGCGACGAGCTTGACACCCGCACCAACGTGTATACGCTGACTGACGCTGGCACACAACTCCTCCAGCGCCAAGCAGAAACACTTGCAGGCCTGTGTGATCAGCCCCGGCCCGTCGCCGATGGGGGTGTGCAGTAATGGCGCACCGACCCGCACAGCGCCGTCGCTCAGTGGGCAAAACTGGGGACACAGCCGGCCGGTGTTGTCAGAGGCACGCAATCACTGGGCAAGTGATGACCGACTGGTACCCTACCAAAATAGACACAGAACTCGTAGATAACCGTTGCTGTCAGGGATATCATGACAGGCCAATCCGTGGAACAGTCCGCCGCCGCCCGCGACGGCGGACTGCTTCGCGTGCCTCTGACAATTTCCCAGTACAAAGTGGACAACTTTGTGCTGGCATTGTCAGATTAGTTAGCCATCATAATTGTAATTTTCGCTACGCGTGTGGAACTGAATACATCGCGTGGTACCCCGAAAACTGGGGTCCGGGCCCGAAACAACCGATAGGATGGGTGGTGTCTCCGGGAGCAGACAGGGCACGGATCCCATGTGGAGCCGATACAGGAGTGTATAAAAGCGCTTGTGATATCCAGTCGCAGTCTGTCGGTTTCTCACGCTATCTCAACTCACTCAACCCACACAAGCAGCAATCCGAGATTGGGACACTGACACAACTCCGGGCGTCCGAGCAGCAGAATGGTGGGCAGCCGGGGGAAATCGGCATGCCTCGCACCACCCAAGGTCGCCGTCACCGGCGACAGGTCCTGCACCCAACACATTCGATAGGACAACTGGCTATCAGGGGAACATGGAGCGGGGGACAGAACCTACCCGACTGGTATCCAGTTGGTATTAAAAGTAGTTGCGATGTCGCTCCGCTTTCTGTCGGTTCCAGTATCACTGCCAGTTCCAGCGGAATTCCTCACACCCGGAGCATGAACACGGGGCTCTCACATGCACGGCAGCAAAGGAATGAGGGCAATGGTGGGCAGCCACGGGGAAGTGGCGTGCAACGCACCATCGGAAGTCGTCATCCACGACGACAGGTTCTGGACCCAGGCTACTCGATGAATCCGGGGTGGATTAGGGGGAGATGGAGCGGGAACCAGAACCCGTTTGCTCGGTATGTATTTGGTAACCAAAATCTCTGTGATATCGCTTCACGGCGACTCGATCCTCCGACTACACCCCAGCTGTCAGCGTACTCACGCTCCCGGGAGGTGGGTCGATGACGCTCCAGCCCACCGCCGGCGAGATCGTCGCCATCACGACCACCGATAGTGAGCCGCTGTTGCTGGTCTATCGCTCAAACGATGACCACGTCACGGGCGTATTGCTGGCAGACCTCGCAACAGAAACGCTCCATCGCCTGCGGGCGTCCGAACGCAACACAGCCACACGCCGGCAGCTGGCTCAGGCCATCGGTCGGACTGACGACCTCATGTCGTTCACCGTTCCGCTCACAGATTGTGCACTGGTTGAACGCGATAGCAGCTGTCCTGAGCCATTCGAGGGAGGGGATCGGTGATGGCTACGACCGACGCCCCCACCACGACGGAGACCGACACAGCGCCCACACAGGCCCACCTGTGGCGACTCCGCTACATGGTCGGCGATCTCGAACACTACACCGAGTGGACGGGCGACTTCCCCACCATCGAGAACTACTACGACCAGTACCGCCGCGGTGACTACGCACATGACGTTGTCATCGAGCGCCGGGCGGTGGTCGAAGGATGACCGGCCCCGCCGACCACTACGGCGTCGCCCGTGCCGGCACGACCGCCGCTATCTGCCGGTTCCACGGTCTCACTGGTAATTCAGGAACCCGTCATATCGCGGGGAATCCGGCCGCTGTGGACCGTTCAGTTGAGTGCCAGAACCGCAAGACGTGCGTCAGACGCAGTGTCAATTTGGGCGGGGGTTTTAATACGGGAGCGAATGTCACATCCCTGTATCAAGCAAGGACATACCCACCACTAATCGAAGTGGGTCGCAGGAAGACGGGGGCGGCGATTCGCCCCCGAGGCATGATCACCTCATTCTTCCTGCGCACCCATCATAAGCATTTCCCCACAGTCAGAGTCATCTCTGCGCAGTCGTGGGGCATCACAGCAGGCCGGAGAGCCGTGAGAACGTCGTAAGCGCAGCGAATGGCAGCACCCCTCCCCCTTATCGACGGGTCCCCGGACTCGACAGGACGCCTGGCGGTCGACCCGCCCGCCCTGCCGCCGACCGGCAGGACGCATACCACCAGCCCACGCTGTGGAGCGCCACAGCAGCGTGACTCACGTCGCGTTGCTGGGCGATACTCCAGCAGTGAACACAGGCAGGGAGGCGAGCGCCGATGACCTACGCTGTCGTCGGCTGTTCGGACTGCCAGACGCTGTGGCTCCTCGACGAAACGGCCGGTGACTCGACGACGACGTGCCCGACCTGTGGCACGCAACACGGTCGTGAATCACTCCGCACGCTTGCAGCGGCCGAGGACTGCGCGGTGGCGAACCAGCAGCGGAGTGCCCTGCTTGCTGAGCGAGCCGGCGCTGCCGACGCCGATCTCAACCCCTACTGGGAGCAGGCGATGCGGGCGGACGACCCCATCGTCGACGACCGCTCGTACCTCGATGGGCTCGGGCTCGATCCCGCCCTCGTCGCGACGCTGACCAACGAAAGCGACACAGACGAGTCATCCACGCCCTCTGCGTCGACACAACCCCCGGGGTCTGGGCCCGATATCGAGGTGCCCGTCGCTGATCGGCCACAGCTTCGTGGTGGCGCTGCTGCCGAATCGCGTACGCCCGGCGTGTCGCTCGTCGAGGCGGACGGCCAGCTCGGGATCGCCGGGCGGACCTATCGCGACGTGAGCCCGCGGACGTCCGAGTGGCTGGCCGATGTCGTCAGTGATCTCATTCCGTCGACGGCACGGCTCGTCCAGGACCTCGCTCGCGAGCGGTACGACTTCGACTATCGCGATCCCGACGTCGAGGCCGGGGCTGTCGCGACGTTCACCCACGAGGAGCTCGTCGACAGTGTCGCCCAGCTCAACGCCGTCTCAGCCGACGCCGGGACCATCGAGGAGGCACGGGCGTATCTCGATGCCATCGGCCGCTACGCGCTGTTGTGGGCCGACGACGTCTATCGTGTGCGCCGAGGGTTCCAGGGCACCGAGCAGTTCGAACGCATCCAGCGAACGCTCGAAACGACGGGCACCAGCCAGGGCCAGTTCAACGCCGGCGTCGACGCCCTCCGCCATTCGCTGGCAGCGCTGCACGCAGAGCGGGCTGTCCCGCCTGCACTGACGTTCGTCCTTGACGGGGAGCAGTGGACGGCCGCCGACCGGGACACGATCAAGCGGGCACTGGCGGCGTTTGACGCGCTCGCAGCTGGCTTCGACATCCGGCTGTGGATGTCTCCAGGTATCCGCCAGCGGGTTCGCCGACTCACTCGCAATGCACTAGAGACAGAGACCCCGCCAGCGTGGGCTGAGCGCTTCGCGTTCCTTACTGCGGCCGGGCAGACGTCCCGCCGTGATGGGGACGTCGACGCCGACCCAGACGGCACCCAGCTGGACGACGAAGCGTGGGCATGGGTCGAGACCAACCGCTCTCAGACAGGGGCCTTGACTGTCCTGGCGCATCTCGATGCCGACGCCGAGCGGTCGGTCCGTGCGATCAAGCGAGACGACGCGATCGACTATGCAGACGGCAGTATCGACCGCTACGTGTCGTTCCTCGAAGCCGAGGACATCATCACAGTGGACCGCTCACACGCCTCGAATCAGGTCTCGCTGACCGCTCTCGGCGAAGCAGCACAGCAGTACGTCGACCGGGCGGGCAACGCTGTCCACCCGTCCCAATCCCGGCTGTCGGGGGCGTCTTACGGACACCCCTCACGGTCTCGTAAGTGTAGTGTATCTGCCCAGAAGCGCGACCGGTACCCCCCCGCCGAACGGTGGCTTGCCGCGACTGGCTCCGCATCTGAGTCCGGCTATGTCCAGTGGCTCGGCGACCGCACTGGGCCTCGCGAGGTCGAACCGCCGGTGCTTCACCGCCGGTTTTCCGCCGCAAAACGCGTTGACGGCGTCACCTTCGCCGACGGGGACATCCTCGACTGGACGGACGACGATGACGCACCCGATGGCGACGGTCGCGTGTCCTACATCTCGACGTTCGATGACGAAGCGCTCGTCATCCTGCAGTGGGGCGGCCCCGTCGTAACACTGGGACGTCTGTGTGGGGCCTTATTCAGCAATCGGATGCTCAGTAAGGTTTTAAATACGGATACACTGGGCGAACAATGGAACCGAGCCCACGACGGCGTCGAGACGTTCGAAAACGACCTCCACGATGTCCTCGTCCGGGCCAAGCAAATCGGCTGGCTGAGCGAAGACGAACTCAAACATCTGGATACCTGGCGCGAACGGATCGGCGCAGTGCGGTCCAGGCTGTTGTCACAACTCGGCGACTTCGACGATATCGATTCCGGCCTGCAGGCCCAGCTGATGCGTGACCTCCACGGGCTGCTTTGCAGCGCGATGAACGTCTACGACGCCGCCGGCCTCGACGTGACGATCAACGTCCGACTGCCCGATCCCGATGCTCTCCGGCGTAACGAAAATCAATACGAGAAGTTCCTCGATTTCGCTCGCTACACGGTCACCAAACAGGCCGGCTATCGCGACGACTACGGCGTCCACAGCTGGTATCGGATGTGCATCGAGGACCGCCCACAGAAGCTCCGGGCCCGGTCCGAATACGATATCGACGACGCCGATCCCGTTGCCGATCTGCTGGCGTCGTGGATCTTCACGGGCCCTGGCGTCTCCGACCTCTTGCCCGACGTCCAAGAGGCTGTCGACGAGGAAGCAACTCGCCTTCGCGAGCGCGTCGACGCCGGCGTCGAAGACGCCGCGATTCTCGATATTCCGATGGTGGAAGCCAATTCCCACGGCCATATCCGGGGGCTCGTCCGGGAGGTTGCCGACCGCAAAGGGTTCTATGACGGCAATCGCGCGGATCTCGACCGACTTACCCGCTGTCTGGAAGCAGCGCTCGCGACGACCGGCCGTGGCCCGGACCCCTGCCTCGTGGCAGATGCCCTCGACAGCCTCGAATCGCGTGACAGCGTGTCCGACCGGCTCGACGTCGAGGCCATTGAGACCGCGCTGGCCACGCTCCCTAGCGAGGCGATCTTCCCAACGCTCCCGCCGGCAGCCCGACGGATGCTCTCGGCACTGTTCGCGAGCAGCGAGCCACTCGACCGGCAGGACCTCATCGAGATTACCTCAACGAGTTCCTACGACCGCCATCACAAGACGCTGCGGGCGTTCTTCCTCGTGGAAGATACCGGTGAGGGCTTCGTCGCACACCTGGAGCCGTGGTGGGCGTCGACGTCGCCGATTAGCGACCCGTATCATGAGGACACTTCGTACCCTGGGTCACCGGCTGGCCACCCGTCGCACGTCCTGCTGGGCCCGGTCTATGACACCGGACTACTGGATATCCCGCCGGATGAATACGCCGAGCTCGGATATCTCGACTACCAGGAGCTTCTCGACGAGCTGGGACTCTCTCGATGGCGACCCATTCTGGAGGCGTTCTGTAGCGATTGCCACGAGGCAACTGCCCCATCGCATTCTGCGGGCTCAGAGCTATCTTACTCGGACCACTCTGGGGTTCGAATCGGGCCGCCGTCGGTAAATCAGGACACTGCTCAGGCATCGATTACCCAGACTGTCGCCGACGACTGAACGACTATTTCTCATTGAATGGCTATATTGACCTCCACAAGCAGTGATACGTTTCAGCGGCCGTGCTGAGCACAGCACGCGTACCTTCCAATGAACAGAAGAAGATAGGAGAAACCCCGATCTAAACCTCTTTATTTAATCTCGAGAAATAACTTATTATATCCATGTCCAATATCATTCAGTCGATTCCATTCGTATCTGTCTCGGTGTTTGTCGCTACGGTCTCGCTGGTATTGCAATACCTCTCGCATCGCAGTACTACGCTGGATTCGGTGTATGAACGAGAAGAGCAAATTGACGGGAAAATCCAGAAACTGGGAGAACTATTCACCGACGAATTCACTGCAGACGGCTCCACTCTGAAAATCGAATTCATCAAATCCACAGTCCATGAAAAAGAAACTAGAATATACCGGATTTGTAAGTACATGGACCCGTTTTCAAACATACAAGGCACTACAAAAATTAATTTCAAGGCGACCTCCTCACCCGAACTTGAAACAGGAGATTACGAGATCACGGGTGATTTTGAAGACGCACATCTTGAAAAGTTAGCTCTCCGAGTTATGCCCACCACGACAGATTTGTTATTCGTCACTGTGGATTCAGTCATTATCTCAGATGTGGCTGCTGCAATAACCGAAATGGATGAAATCGATAATCTTGAAATTCAAAAAACGACGATATCATCGAGGAAAAATAGTGAATAGAGGTACTGTATACGCCCTCTGCATTCTCCACGGTGGTAGTATCCGCTGCTGAGGGCGTCACCAGGTTCAACTGAGCTGGTATCGCTCTTGAATCGTCGGCGAGACCAGTTCGTAGTCGATATCCTCCCCGGTAAACTCGGCGTTCCAGACGAACTGGTTGTTGATGCCATACTTGTTCCTGATATCGGCTGGTAAGCACCACTGGAGACCGGTCTGGACGTCGACGATATCGATATCGTATGCGCCCGGCCCCAGTGTCGTTGCACAATAGTCCTGGTCGATGTGGGGCCGCACCGTCATCGACGAATCCTCGATCTCACGGATGCCGAGCCGGAAGACACCGTCAGGCTCAGTACCGGCCGCAGCCAGCCACTCTCTCTTGATGCCTAGGTATAGAGACGTCCCGCCGCGCTTGATCACACTCTGGCCCGCAGCCATAGTGTTGGCCATGCCAGACACTTACCGAGTAACTAGAATAAACGTATCTATCGAATTAGTGAGTTCTGTTAGATGTCTTGAAACTGCAGAAATACGGCATATGGGACATCGGCTTTGTTTGACAACGTACTAGTAGAAATAGCAGTTAAGTCAGAGATAGAGGCCTCTCAACGAGAGCTATCCCATACCATCTCTTTCAGCCGACCGCGCAGCGGTTTCATTGGTTCCTTGACCTGCTCTTCCACCGCATCAGCCTGCTTTGTCTGTCCTTTCCACCAGTGCTTCTTTCCAACTATGACACACTCTCCTGTTCCCATCCGTGTCAGCTCACCGGCGGTGATCGGACGGCGATCCTCGGTCCGGGTGGTGTGACTCTGCGTTGTCTGGTATGAGCCGCTGCTCTGGTTTTTCGACCGCGAGCGTGACTGCGATACTGTCTGTTCTCGCTCTTTCCCGATTTCTGATTGGATGTATTTTGTCGTCTGTTCATCACCAGGTTGGAAGTACAGGCCCTGTGGGCAGTTTCCTAACACTGCTGGCGCCTCGTCTCCATAGACGGACTCGAGCTGGCCGACTGTCTGTGCCCCAATCATAACTCGTGCATCCTCGCTTCGCCCCCGGGCTGCAAGGCCTGGTAACCCTTCTATCGGCGGAAGAGAGTCGATCTCGTCCAAGATAAAGTTCGTTGGTGTTGCAGAAGACCGGGCGATCCGGATCGACCAATCAAGCATCACTTCGTACATCGGAGCAGCTTTCCTCGCCATCGGTCCAGAGCGAATCAACAACACTCGGCCGTTGGGATTTTCGACATACTCTCGAATCGAAAAATCACCGTCAGTTTTGAATTGGCCAGTAAATACATCCTCGACATTTTGTGTGAGCTCTGTATAGACGCTCTCCGGGCCGCCGTCATCTCCTGGCCTAATTTTCTGCGCTTCAGTCCCCAGGTCATCGTACTTATTCAGCCGTCTATGTATCTCGTCTTTGGGCTCGTGCACTAGATTGTAGATATCATCGTGGCCGAGCTGATTAATCGCATCTTGCTTTTCAGCTTCGCGAGAGAGATATTTCAGACAGGCAGTAAACACGCTCTCTGCCTTGCGATGGAACGGATTCCTTCCATCAGGCTCTCCGAACACAGACTGTGCTACCTCTTGATAATCCTCCTCTTTTTCAACATCCCGAAAGAGGCTC
This sequence comes from Haloarcula terrestris, assembly GCF_031624315.1. Lineage (NCBI taxonomy): Archaea > Methanobacteriati > Methanobacteriota > Halobacteria > Halobacteriales > Haloarculaceae > Haloarcula > Haloarcula terrestris. The sequence continues at coordinate 26,805 of NZ_JAMQOM010000020.1, forward strand.
CAACGGACATCCGTCTCCTCCACCCCGACTCGAAGCACCTCAAATCCACGTTCTCGATAGAATTGTTCGAAGTCGGTTCCGGATTCGTGTATGATGACCGCCGTCTCCTCATCGTGGGGATACTGCTGTGCAAGGAGTTGCATCCCGGTCGTCTTGCCACTCCCTGTCTCACCGAGCACCGCTGTCGAAATATCTTGCCGAAGCCTTGGTGGTATCGAGATATCGTCTCCGTCTGTATATTCATCTGACGTGGTCGTTATCTCTTCCATTGGAACGACAAACTCGTCGGATTCTCTGATGTACTTGGGTTCTTTCAGATCAAAGATGTTGTCGCCCCAGCGTCGGGTGAGGGGCAGGCTCGCTATCGCGACGCTGAATGCGGCATATGGCCCCAAAAAGAGGACATCAGGAATGCCCGCGAAACCGACGCCAGAGATAGACGCCCCGGCAACCTCGCCAAGGAATACCAGCGGGGCCATCACGTGTGCAAATAGCATCACAAGGATCGGCCAGACTTCTCCTTGCAGCAACGCACCGGCGAAGACGACACTCCCCAGCAGCGCATAACAGGGATAGACCCACCACCAGAGCCGAAACCGACGTAATTTCGGCTGGTCCCATTCGACGTACCACCATGGAATCAGCAACCGTGGCAGCATAATTGTAGCCATAACATTACCGAACATCCCCAGTGGATCCTCCGGTTGCTTGTTGTTATCAGTCTCAGACGTCATCGTAGTCCTCCTGTGTTCGAGTCACTTCGCGCTCTTGCTCCGCTGTGACACTCCGTTCTTGAACGCGCTCCCTGCTTCTGAGTCGTGTCCGCTCCCGAAACCGCTCTCGTGCCCGTTCTCGAAGGGCGGTCAGATCGTCTGTCTCCATGTGTAGATCTCGCTTTTTGCCGATCGCAGCGGCGTGGGCGTGTGACTTCCCTGATTCTGGACGAGCGTGGACTCCGTAGACGTACTCGACAGAGGGTTTCTCTGCTTTCCACTCGTTGAGCGTCGACCGGGTACACTGGTCAATTTCTGCTTCGCTATAGCCTGCATCCGGATCAGGCGCAATGATGAACTGGCGCTGCATATCCGCCGTCTCGGACCGGCCGACGAACGCTTCAATTTCTTTTTCGCTCAGCTTGCGACCAGTCGAATCTCGAATCTCGACTGTCCGCTCTGCATCTTCACTGATGTAGGTGATGAGATTGCCGGCGCTCCCTGTCTGGAAGTCCGATTTTACGATCATTTGAACTCCCAATCCCGGTCATCAGATTCTGCTGCAGCACTGTCAGTGGCCTCAGATGATGTGGTACTCTGTGCCCGCGCACTCTCGATATCTCCGTCAAGTGCATCCATGTCTTCTCGGAGCCGTTCAGTGCCAACATCGAGGGCGTGCTGTCGGCGTGGGTCGTCATACTCGTCTTTGACGAGTTCCCAGACTGCTATCGAGTAGACGCCTGATTTTGCGACGAGGTCCTCAAGCCCCTCTGTCGCTTCACTGACCTCATCACGTGCCTCGGCAACGAGTTCCTGAATGCGTTGTTCGGCCCGATGTTCACGCGCCTGTTCTTCGACAGCTTCGCCGTGGATATGTTGATCGAGAACCTGTGCAATGTAGGTTGACGCAGAGACATCTTCAGCCTCAGCTCGCCGCTCGATTTCACGTGCTACCTCGGCGTCAACGTAGGTTGTGAGCTGCTCATTTCGTCCCATCGCGTTACCACCTCCTGGCTTCTCGGAGGCTGTGGTTTTGACCAATGGGCAAGTTAAAGGCCTGCAGCACACCTCTTCTATCCACTCTCTGTCTGGCGGTTTTGTATGCAGTAGATAGGGGCAGTGCTGCAGATCGTGCAGTACGAGAATACAGTCCTTGGAGGGCTGCAAAGCGCGGTAAAGTCCAGCGCATACTCCCGGCTTTTCACCCTGATATGAAAGGCGTTATTAGACCACGGTGAAAGTGAACGACTCTTCGAGCGTGATATCCTACCCCCGACTTCCGCCACCAGCCCCGACCTGCACACCGGTCTCGGGGGTGTCGCCAGTGTACCAGGAATCGTCGACACAGGAGTCATCGAGCACAGAGATTCGCCACTCGCCGGGTCGCTCCATCTTGATGAGGAACTGAATCTCGGTATCTGGGTCGCCGTCCTCGTCCAGGAGGCCACACATCTCGAGTTCGTCTTTTGGAAGCGTTACCATCCCAGAGCCGCCGCGGACAGAGAGCTTGTTAATGCTTGGCATTAGTCTTTCACGGCCATCGCCAGCGGATAGCCACACTCCTGCTGTTCGGTGGAGACTAGGGTAAAAACCACTCCCATTTTGACACCAATACGTTGACATCTGTCAAAATGGGCTCGTGCTTTACTAGCACTGCCACCTGACACCGTGCTATGGTAACGTCCGTCTCCTGCCTGAATTGTGGTGAGCCAGTCGATGCACAGTATGCACGCGTGTTTGGGAACGATGATGACGAGGTCCACGCCTGTCGGAACTGTTCGACGCAAGGCGCTATCGCGAACGGCGCCGCCGTCGACGCCGATCGAGATGGGACACCGCTGGTTCACCGTCCCGACGTCGACGAGCCCGTCGAGGCTGTCTTCCACGAGGCAGAATCCGAGGACCACGTCACGCTCGAAGAACTACGCGAACAGTCGGCCACCACACGGACGACCTCAAGCACTGACCATCACGACGACGAGGCGTTTGCCGCCCTGATTGCGGAGTAACGACGCCGCCCGATTTTTCGCTGTGTGTTTCCCGGCAGTCGGGTGACCGACAGCTGCTGGCATTGGTGTGGCCATTGGTGACAATGGGGGGTGAGTCGGCCCTGACGGACCACTTTCACTCTGGCAGTGCCAAAAAAGTCCGTTCGGTACGCGCGCGTATCTGGAACAGAGTCGGAAGGGGGGACCCCCTGTCACCCCAGATGTGTGGTTGGAACCCGGTCGGTCGCGGTGACTCACTCACGGTTGGATGGTCCGATCAGCGGAAGAATCTAGAGACTGCAGCGCCGACATCAGATAGGACTCATGCCAGTGGAAAGATCAGCAGATGAACTGACCGGTGTTGATGGGGAGTCTCACATCAAACTGTATCTCGCACTGCCACCTTCACAACGAATGATGCTCCACCAGACGGCTGCGATGGATGGGTCGCCGTGGGGCGGCGCGATCATCGCCTCCGCGATTGAGCGTGGGGCTGATATCTCAGAGCGACAGGGCTACCGAGCGTTGAACATACTCACAGACAAGGGGATTTTGAGAGAGGTAAATCCCGAGGGCGCAGCCGACCAATACGAGGTGACACAGAAGGGAATCCAGGCGATGAAGGCAACGCGTGACCAATTGCAGGAAGGGCTGGCTGTTGTCAATGGGAACGCAAGCAGTAGGGGGCGGACATCGTCATTCTGGTAGTCGACTTGGTCTGCTGACCGCAGGTATTGAAAATCAACATCGTCTTCGGTTAGAATCTGGCAGAAGCAAGCGTAGCCTATGTAGAGAGGTCCATAGGCTTATTGCTATGGAGATGATACCATAGGGTAGCGGATGGCGTCCTACACGACAATCGAAGACTGGCGAGATGTCAAAGACGGTTACGTCGTTGCTGTGACCATCCGACAGACGGACGATGAGAAGTACCCGTGTGGATGGGATTACAGTCTCCATCTTGGAGAGATCGGCGGAGACACGATCCTCCGATACGACAACGCTCACGAACGGACGAAAGGGCACGAGCGCCACATCAACGATGACGTTGAATACATCGAGTTTCCGGGGATGCTGACGCTCTACGACCGCTTCAAGGTGGAGGCTGACGAACTATCGCCTGTCTCGTGGAGCTGGTCAGCGTAGGATGCCGCCAGGAGGGACACACCATGGCCACACTCAAAGTCACCGTCGGAAATAGCGACCATCTCGAGCAGCGAACTCGTAACCGAATCAAGGCCGCGCAGGACGGTGAAGACCTTGATGACGCCCAGCCAATGCTGAACTTCGACTCGTACGCAGAACTCAGTCGTCTCCTCAGTCCAAAGAATCTGGAGCTGTTGGAGGCAATCTCAGAGCATGAACCGGCGAGTATCCGCGAGGCTGCTGCACTGGTCGACCGGGATTACAAGCAGGTCCACCGGAATCTCTCTGAACTGGAAGACATTGGCGTTATTGAGTTCGAAGGCGGCGGGTCGGGCCAGGCGAAGAAGCCACTGTTAGCCTACGATGGTCTTGAAATAGATATCCCGTTTACTGGTTCGAACGGCAGCGTCGGCGCAGCAGCGCCGTAGACACCCTGTGACAGTCCTGAACTACACGTACTCGTTGAACCAGTCCGGTGCGCCCGTGTACTCGGCCCAGCATCGTTTGTGACAGGGCTCTCCTCGGGCATTCGGTATCGCGCGGTCAAGATCGACCATCTCTCCGCACAGATCACACTCGGCGCGGTGGCCCATTTGTCGCTGTTCAACCGAGAGGTCTTTTGTCTCGATATGAAGCTCGTGCAACGCCCTCGGCGTGAGCCGGACCAACACTTTCTCGCGGTCGTCTTCGTCTTGCTTCTCCGGCGTGTATGTCAGCACCCAGTCCTGTCCTTCCTCGCCGTCGCCGGCTGGCCCGAGCGAGATTGTCTTGGCGAGTTCATCAGGGATGTAGTGCCATTCGTTGTCGGCGAACCGTGGGTAATGGCCCGTTGGTCGAGGGTCCTCAGGGTCGACATCGTCTTCGGTCATAGGGACTTGACCTCCTGGAACGCCTCGTCGATGACGTCCTCGCTGGGGGCGTTCAGATATGGTTCAATCGCAGCGAAGGAGTCCCACCCACCGACGGCCATCACCACTCGGGGGTTCATTTGTTCGTCGACGAGGAGTCGCTGGGCGAACCGACGGCGGAGATCGTGCGTACTCACCTTCTCGAAGTCCTCGTCGCCAGTTGCTTCAGCAGCTCGCGCAGCTGTCCGTCGAACCACAGCACGGACACCGGGTTGGGTTAGACCGATAAAGGAGTCCTTGGGTGCGATGTTGTGTTCGTTCTGGAAGCGCTGGAGGTCACGCTCGACCTCGGCGGGGAGGAAGGCATCGCGAGGCTTCCCACCGTTGCCGCTGGTGTCTTTCCCGGCCTGGACGCGAAGCCGGTACTGGCCGCTCTCGGTTCGATTGATGTCAACAGGTCGGACCTGTGGAATCTCAAAGGCACGCAACCCGACGAACGCACCGAGTTGGATGATGAGGTCGTCGCGCTGACTGTTGGTGGCCCGCCGGAGGTCCTCAATCTCGCTGTCGGTAAGCCAGACCTTGTGCTCGTTCCCGTCGGTGGCTTCGATTCGCATTACGATTACTTAATATTCCGTTACTAAAGAGGGTACTGGTCGGTCGGACACACCATGGTTTCCGCTGTTATTCGGCAAATCTGTTACGACTAATATAATAAGTCGTTATATGTGTGCGATGAAGTCTATTAACAGAAGTCCACACTCATCACGCGGGGGTTGAAACGGCTTGTGCAACAAATAGGAAGGTTACGAGGCGAAGGACTGAGCTGATACCTTCTACCAGCCGCGTGGGTCCTCAGCGCCGTTGTCCTCAAGGAATTTCTTTGCCTTTTGGATGCTGATTAGTGTGACTGTCCCTCGTCCCTTCTGGCGGACGGGTGCCTCCGTGTCAGAAATCATATCATCCAAAACGTCCTTCACATCGCCTCGTTCGTGGGTGGCGAACCACCCAGCGATGGTCTGCTTTTGCTTATGATGCTTATTTACCACGCCTTTCGACATCATGCGCTTCGTAACGCGAACAGCCAAGTCGATGTCATCATCAGATAGAGCCATAATAGAATTTCAACCCGACTGCAAGTTGCATTTATCCGAACATAAATGTTATGCTGGAGTAACACAGACGTTTCGCTGAGAAACGCATGTGTCTTCGACCGATAACACTATAACAATCCAGTCTCTATCGATACGTGTAACAAGGACTACTACCACTAACGGAGCTGAATGACTTCGCTGGTGGTATAAATGAATAGCATCCGCCGGATTGCATCCGATACGGTGGATAGTTCACCCAATAGCTACGCTGCCCCTGACAAACAACGGGCAGGAGGATACGTATAAAATGAGCAGTACCAAGGATTCCCCCAACACGGAAGATAGCGGAGCGTACGCAGAAGACTCGGCCCTTACACAACTACTCGGAAACGGTCCCAAGGTCTCGATCATTGCAGCCTTCTTGGCTGATCCCGATCCGGAATTTGACTACAACGTCACCGAGATCGCCGATCTTGCGGGCGTTAGTCGCAACACCGTATATCGTCATCTGGATGACTTGGTGGACATCGGCGTGATTCAGAAAACCCGGGAAAGTGGTGGTAGCCCCCGTTATAAATTAAACGAGGATAACGCAGCTGCCAAGCGCATGGCTCAGCTTGAGTGGGACCTTATTGACGTTCTTTACGAAGAAGAATAGAGTACTTTTCTGCTCCAAATCTCTGATACGACTCTCCAATCCTGTCCCGAGGAGGCCGACATCTGCTGTACAGCCCCTACCCGGTTAGTTGAGGAAGTCATTATTGGTGTCAACTGTGTTGTCGATAACCTCTTTGAGAGTCACTGATACATTGACATCTGCTCAAACTGTTTTATACGCTACTTGAATATTTTCTGCCAACAGTGGTCATCAAGCTCTATTCAAATACTGATTTGGAGGATATCCCGCTTCAGAAACTAATTTGCGAGCAGTTCGACGAACTTTCCGATTCTCTGGCCGCTCTCCGGTGTTTCTCATTCTATCTTTTATGTGGTCGGCAACGGCATCCAATACCTCTTCGTTAGCACAACTTGCGACACTCTGGAGAGTGGATTGATAGCCACGCTCTGCCATTGGATATCCTTGCTCTCCCCCCATGACTTCTCCATTTGTTTCGCGTATCTCGTACAGGTGACCTTTGATTCGAAGTTCGAGATCTCTGTCGTTAATTTCTAAGCTCATATTTTTGTAGCCTACTTCTGATTGTTTGGAAGCTTCTGATCTCTGGGTATCAGATGTTTTCTCATAACCGAGCATCTACGAATCCCTTGTTCCAGCCTTCCGCGGTTGAATGGGACCGGCAATCCCGGGATAGCCGGTTCCATCTATCCCGGTACTTATGGATAAAGCTTTATGCATACTTCTGGCCAATTTGAGTATGAGGACGCGGGCATGGTGGTTAGCGTAAGGCGCCACTGTGCCCGGTTAGGGCAGTGAGGTAGTGGCTCACGGCCTGTCGACGTCCGGTTTCCTACTCTAAGCCCATTAGATACTCGTAGACGATTTCGTTCTCAATCTCGTCGACTAAATCCTGATACGGATCGCGCCCTGTTGGTTGTGGGTCTCGTGGTATCCCTCGCCCAGTCAACCACGCGATTACACGCGAACGTACCTCTGCTTCCCGAACAGGACTGAATTCGTCGAGGCGGTAGACTGGATCTGCTTGAGGGCCTGGGTCAATCCAAGATTGGTCAAATTCGTATATCCAGTCGTGCTCGACGGCTTCATTGTCAGCATACTTATCTCGAATGTATCCTGCGATATAGTCAGCTGCAGTTGATTGTGGATATGTGAGATCTGCTTCCTGAAGATATGTTAAATACACAGGGCAGATACTTCTCTGGAAACTGCTATCACAGCATCCCGACAATTGCTTTCGAAGATCCTTAGAATAGTCACTATATGTGTCTCTGACACCATCGTGTACAGCGACAGTCTCGCCACAACCGTGGGAAACAGCTCCCGTGGAAAGCCCGTGTGTGATACTCTTTTTAATGGCCATTGCCGCCGCAGCGGCTTGTTCTTCCTTAGAGGGATTCGATTGAGACACGATCGCTGCCCATGTTATTTGTGTATCGTGTAGATCCTCTAGAAGTGCTGATGCTCGGTTTTCTCGTCCTTCAGGTGTT
>NZ_JAMQOM010000021.1:0-32638 GCF_031624315.1 Haloarcula terrestris
ACTACGCTCAATCTCGCCGCAAAACGGGGGCTCCCGCAGGATACTCAGTCAGGAAACTATTCCGCGAAGTAAGAACTATATCCTTCACGCTGCAATCCTGAATATGTTCGAGACAGACGCCCCCGATGGGCCGCCCCCCTTCGAGGAGCCGTTCAGCAGCGACGACGTCGAACAGCGCATCTACGGCACCATCCTGCAGACCCGCGAGCCGACGACGGCGAGCGCGATCGCCGACACCGCCGACTGTGACCCCAAGACCGCCCGGAAGTATCTGGGGTGGTTCGACGACCTCGGCATCGTCACCCGACACGATGGTCATCCAGCCACGTACGAACGCAATGACGCGTATTTCGAGTGGCGACGCATCAACCAGCTCGCAGTAGACCACTCCGTTGAGGAACTGCAGGAACGTGTTCGTGAGCTCACAACGCGCATCACCAAGTATGAGGAGGCGTACGACGCCGCGTCACCGGCCGTCGTTGATGCCGTCGCCGCCGCGGAGGGCAGCGACGAGCGGACTATCGACGACGTGTACAGCGACCTCGGCGACTGGGCGACCGCCCGCGAAGAGCGAGACTGCTACGAACGGGCGCGCCAGCAACGCACGGGTAGCGAACGCGAACAGGCATCCGGGTAGCCCGCTCGATGGTGCCACCGACAGGCGATGGTGGGAGCCCGGCCCCCATCGATCGTCCCATCCTCGAGTTCCTTCAGACACGGCTCCATGCGACGAGGCAGGTCTCCCACGCGGCCATCACGGATGCAAGCGGCCATTTCGAGCTTCAGGTCGTCTTTGCATCGTCATACTACCCAGCGCCCGTCGACGACGCAACCCTGACTGTCCGCTGGTACACGAACGACGACTTCACAATCCACTATCGTGAGTTACATTCGGGGCACACCTGGGAATGCCGATGGGATCGGCATCCGAACCCCCACAATACGCGCGACCACTTCCATCCCCCGCCCACCGCCCCGACGCCCGGTGACGATGATTCGTGGCCGACCGATCATCGTGATGTCCTGCAACTGGTCCTCGACGAGATCGAAGACCGGATTGCAGCACTGTGGGACGACTAGACGACTCCCTCGCAGTGGCGTTTATCGCGCCGACCAAGGGTGACGGCGCTCAGCCCGATGGGCACCACACGAGAGCCGCCGTGGTGTCCAGCCTGGTGTCAACTGAGCGCGGTCACAGGTGAATCCATGTCTACGTTTAGTAACTCCGAGACAGCGAGTGCATCGCCGTCAGAAAACCACACGAGCCCACCCCGAGAGACCGAGGACACAGAGCCACAGACATCCTGGCCAGACGATGCAAGCAGCGAGGATGGAACGCCAACGCTCAGAATGAACCACTGTCCGGAGTGTGGGAACCGTCGATTCGTCTCGAAACTCCTCGTGTACGAGGTCACAGGCTACGACGAGGGCGGCGAGCAAGAGTTCCGCCGCCAGCACGTCCGGGCAGAGTTCGAATACACCTGCAGCGAGTGCCAGACGACACTCCGGACGCTTCCCGCAGATCGCCGCGACTACTACGACGAAGTCGCAGTCCTGGAAACGGAACGACGGGCAGCCCTCCGTGATCAACTCCGCCAGCTGGGGAGGCGGGTTTGGCAGCGCCTTGCAGCGCGGACGACGTGGCTGGCACTCGGGCTCGTGACACTCGTGACCGGGCTCGTGATCGCACTCTAACAGACCGACAGGGACCGACAGCAAGGGGTGGCTCACAGTAGGTGTTGGAGTAGCGTCATGCTCCCTTCCAACCAGGAACGAGGCTAGCTGAAGGCAGATCGCTGACGTAGGACATCGTGCCCGCACCGCAGGTGTGTCTATCGGCGCCAGGAGGCGTGAGGCGCGCTCGAAGCGCGTGCAGAAGCGTGAGTTCCTATGCCTGGTCAAGATATCATCGACGACACGACAGACGACTACGAACGACTCGAAAACGAACTCGTTGCACAGGATCGGGATGCGTCCCGAGTCGCGACGGCGGACATCGATGAGGCGACTGCCCGCCGTCTCGTTGGCGACCTTGTCGAGGACGATGTGGTGACGCCGATCCCTGACCAACGCATTCTCGTCCACGAGCCCAGTAGCAAGCCCTTCGAGTCGATCACCCAGCTCGCTGTGTTCCATCGTGGCTGGCAGGCCGCCACCGACGCCGACCCGGAGGACAACTGATGCAACAGACGCTTTCTGGGTGTGCGTTCTGCGATTCACCGCCCGGTGCAGAGATGGGCGAGGCGCATACGTGGGGGAAAGACGAACGGGTGACGCACCCAATCTGTGTCGACTGCGCCACCCAGACGCGGTCGGATCCCGACGAGCGCGACCACCACGCCTGCGACGGGTGCGGACTGGTCGTCGACGCCCTCGCGGCACTTACCCGGTTCCGCGTCGAACTCGGCCATCTCGAGGGGCCGCTCCAACTGTGTGCTCGCTGTAGCCCTGGTGGGCTCGCGACGTACTGGACGCGTGACCTCGAGGAGCATCTCGTGGACGGGTGACGCTTGGCCGAGTGAGGCTCACATCGTACACACGAAAACGGCTAAGTGCGTTGGCTCACAATGTACACATCATGAGCACCGATAAGAAGCGCGTGCAGTTTCGGGCCCCCGATCGCCTCATCGACCGGGCCGACGCACTGGCCGCAGTCCTCGGGGAAGACCGAACAGACGTCCTCGTGACCGCGCTTCGGGAGTACCTCCAAGAAGCTACTCACGACGACGCACTCACCCAGGAGATCGCTGCCGCCTATTACGACGATGAGATCACCTTCGAGCAACTCAAAGCGCTCGTCGGCGCCGAGGAGGCGGCAAACCTCCGAGTGTTGAAACAGCAGTTGGACGAGGACTTCATCGACGAGGTCGCCGACGCGTAGATGTCGCGGCTTATCGCAGACGCCTCCGCCCTCGTGAGTCTCGGCATCGTTACTGACGACGATCCCGATCCACTCGCACTTTGTCTCTCCCGGTACGAGGTCGTCGTCCCAACGGCGGTCATCGATGAACTCCGAGAGATCGCCTCCTACGATGACGTCCATGGACACGCCGCGTCCGCCGTCCTCGACCAAACGGAGTCATTCACGACACAATCGGTGGACCTCGATGCCGAGTTCCCCCTCGATGACGGTGAAAACGCGGCGGTCACGCTCGCGAACGATCTCGATGCTGCGCTCTTCCTCTGTGACGAGTTCAACCAACTTGGCTTGATCCACGCCTCCCTCGCTGATACCAGGCTCGTCACAACACCGACACTGCTCTCGGTTCTCGTTCGAACTGAACACCTATCAGCTGCTGATGCGCGGCTGCTCCTCGATGCGATCAGTGACGCCCGTAGCTGGGGCGCGAACAGTTACGTGCAGCGAGCTCGCTCGTTGCTCGAGGAGCCCTGACACCATGGAGGATCCTTCGAAGTGATTTGGAATGTCCGATAACGACGCTCTCTACGACGTTCGTGAACGAACGAAGAACCCCGAGCACGCATCAGTTGACGACGTGGTCGAACTCATCCTCGAGCGCGCACAGCATCCCCGGACGGAGCACCGGGATGCACATCTCGACGAGATGATGGCGACTGTCGTCGACAGGTACGGGACCGGCCCCGTCCGAACTGTTATCCAACGTATCCTCGTCGACCACCACCCCTTTCGGACTGCCACGCATGACCTCGAGATGCGTAACGTCGACGGTGTTCGTATCGGGACAGCAGCCGGCCAGTTCCTTACAGAATTGAACGCGCAGCACGACGATTGAAATACAGTTTCTGAAAGCCCTCGGCCGCTCGGCATCCCGCGACCACCGCTGCGCTCCTCGTGCCTGTGGTGCTTGCGGGGTCGGGGGACGACCGAGACGGCCTCGCCCTTTCTGAGTCCGCCAGGACGGTAGATGCCTCACCGAGCGACGTAGCCGGCTGAACAGGTGTGTACGTAGCGGCCCGCCCCGCTCGCCGCTGCCGCCCTCCGCGTCGCTCGCGACCGACCATTCCGGGCGTGCGGGCGCTCTCCGCACCGCCCGCGCCCGTTCCGGGCTAAAATGGATGTGCCCTCGGCGCCAGCGGGTATCCCCGTCGGTTGCGCCCCTTGCGGGCTTTCGCGTTCCAGCGCTTTGTGCCGCCTGCGCTGTCGCGCGCCACACCGCGGCGCGCGTTCTCGGCGACAGTCGCCCTGGACACGGACCCGCACATCGGGCCGGACACGAGCGGGCATATCCCGCTGGCCGCTCGCTCCGGGCGGGTCGGCGCGCGGTGCTGGATGATCGTCCGCCTCGGGCGCGCTCTCGCTCGCGCCCACAGGGCGCTCGCGAAGGCGCGAGCGAGAGCGCGCAGACGAGTCTGTCGGTCGTTGTCGTCGAGGAAATCCGCGATGTAGGAGCATCGCGGTGTCGGGCGCGTGAGCGCCTTCAGGAACCAGTGAGTTCCAATGTCAAGTAAGAACGTCTCCAGTGAAGTAGTTTCGGTCGATGAACAGGCTTTCGAGAAACACGATGAAGCTGAGGTCGACGAGGATGGGTTCGAGGTCGTCGACGAGACCCCGGAGTTCCGAGCGACGGTCGACATGGAAGTACAGGCGAAAGTCGATTCCAACCACCCAGATGCGCGGGTCGAGGAGGGCCCGGATCACATGTTCGGGAAGACTCTCGAACAGGAGGAGCGTATCGAGGCCCGGGAAGCCGAGCTGGAGCACATCAGTGCCCAGGCGGAACTCAGTCAGCAGGAGGGACGCGCGAAGCGGACGCGGGAGGTCGTCGTCGAGCAGTGTGGCCGGGACGAGCCCGAACCGGTGGAGTGCACGGATCCCCGAGAGAAGCTGACGCAGGAGGAACTCGCGGCGGTGAACAAGCAGGCGATGCGGATCAGCGATGAAGTGCAGGGCGGCTGGTCGAGAGCGGTCGTCGCGAAGCAACTGGCCGAGAAGGTGCAGCGCGGAGAGGACGTGACGAAGGCGGTGCTGGAGACCCTTGAGGAGTTGAAGGCGGCGCCGGGGGCGATCGTGCCCATCGCGGACGTGCCGGACGTCCCGGTCGGTGAGGTGACAGTTCAAGGAACTGTGCAGACCCTTTGGGAACCGAGCAGTAGCGCGATTCAGCAAGTCGGGCTGATAGCGGATGACAGCGGGAAAATCAAGTTCACCTGCTGGGAACGGTCGAATCAAACCGTGGTGCGGGAAGGCCAGACAGTGCGGTTCCGGGCAGCAGCGAAAAACTGGTACGAAGGTCGGTGCTCAATCGCGCTGACTGGGTGGTCGGATATCCACTTCCCAGAGCGCGGTCGGTGGTGGGAAGCATAGCCAGTCGGAGCACTCTTCTTTTTTTGCTGTGTGCCGGACCGACCCAGACCCCGCCACCCCACCCTCCGCTCCGTGCTCGCTTCCTACGGTCGCTGCGCGCGCAGCCACGACCTTGCGGACTAATAGAGGAGATCATAGACAGTCCCTCCAGAGGTCGAGATCAATCTATGCTTCCTGACGTGACTAGTACGTAGAGCGTGTGGACTGAACGAGGTGGTTCACCAGCGACGAGCGGCTTCATAGGCTACTGTGGTTGGGAGGAGGACAACCAGTAAGACGAACGTGATTTCGCCTATTGTTGGGCCAGACTGCGTGAGGGCGCTATAGACATACAGTGCGGCGACAGCAAGCACACCGACAATAGCGGTGATGTATCGAGGATCACCCCACGAGGACGGAAATTCTGAACCAGACATACCTTTCGAAATTCCTGCTGGCATGATATATCTTCCCTCTGTATGCAACACGGAAATTCTATCGAGTACTGTAGGCTGGTCTCAGCGGTCAATTCCCCGATATAACAGGGTGTTATATGTCGTGGCTATCAAAATAACCATATGCCAACAACTGTGGATAACGAGGAAGCCGACCGTTCACGCACAGAGTTGGCCGGGCTCGCAGCCTTGGGGCTTGCGTACGTGCTCGCCGGTCTGGGGTTGTTCTACGGACTTGCAATCGACTCAATGCAGGTGTTCACCGCTGCAGTAATCGCGATTTTAGTACTGCTGGCTGTTTCAATGGGCATCATTGTACGGAACGAACCACTTGTTTCCCGCGAGAACGTTGTGATTTCAGTCTGTGTATTCGTAGCGGTGGCCCTCTTCCTCGGATTGAGTACCTTCACTGCTCTTCCGTATACCATGCTTGTCGGCGTCCTCATTCTCGTCGGCGTAATTATTCCTGGGCTGGTTCTTCAGTATGGGCCGTCAATTGTCAATTGAGATGGCTCACTCAATACCCTGTAACTACCAATTAGAGTGGTCGGTCGATGTTATGGGATGAAAACAGGCGATGGTGAGTTGAGGGAGGCTTATCGTACATAGCGCTCGTTTGATAGGGTCCAACTGTCCGCAGATGCTGCTGTTCGAACCGTTCTCTGTGGCTATACCTCGACGGCTACGCTGACTGCGTCTCTGCACGAGATTTCCGGTACAAATAGACGAGCAGCCCTGGTACTCCCAGGAACCCATACGTGACCCCGCGAAGTTGCGGCGAGGACAATCCTCGTTTCACCGAATCCCGGTACACATAGTACCCGACCGTCGGCCAGAAAATCAAAAGATACAGCCCCATACGAACGAGGAGGCCGTTGTATGCAGTGAGCCAATCTATTCTCACACCGTCGACTGTTGTCGCCGAGCAACACGCCAGATCAGGACCCCGAACCCGACAGCGACAGCGTAGCCGAGGACGATGAGCGGGCCACGTCCGTTCACGAGCACGTCGTAGAGCACGACGAATCCACCGAGCACACTCCCGACGATCAACCAGAGGAGCTGGCTGCCTTCGGTCTTCGCTTTTAACTCCAAACCAGTCGCGAGACGGATCCCAACCAGTAGGGCTGCCAGCACCGAGGCCGTGAGGAGAGGTAATCCCAGCGCGGTGAGTGCTGATGCCGCAAGCACATCTGTCGACGTGAGGATAAGCGACCAGCCAAACAGGCCGACGGCCAGCCAGACGACGCTCCGCCAGAGCTCCTCGTTGATGATTTCGCGCGTATCGGGTTTCATAACGGGAAAACTACGACTTGGGCACCAATAAATGTAGTCTGGTTGGGATTCAGACATCCCAGTCGAGGAGGAGCCAGGGCGACGCGCTCCTTTTTGCTGGTGTGTAGCGGTCACCGCCACCTCCCACCACCTCCACGGTCCGGGCTGCTCACGGCGCTCACGCGCCGTTGCGCGGCCGGGCTTTCGCCACTGCACCTCATCGGAGTCAGCGCCGTTCCGTGTGGTATATTTGTGCCCCCTCATGGGTGAGGGGCATTCCGAGAGACGGAGACCAGGTGATCCCCCTCGTGCGTATTCATGGCTACCAGAGAGATCTACGAGACGACGTTCGACGAAGACGTCCAAACCGAGACCGACTCGAACCAGTGTCCCGAGTGCGATGGCCGGGTCACCACCAACGCGGTCGAAACCGTCTGCGAGGACTGTGGCCTCGTCGTCGACGAGCAGCGAATCGACCACGGGCCGGAGTGGCGAGGATTCGACGAAGACGAGCGCGAGCGCACAGGCGCTCCGTTGACGGCGGCGCGGCACGATCGTGGGTTGTCGACGAAGATCGGCCGCGGGACCGATGCAAACGGGAACGAACTCTCAGGACAGAAGCGACGGCGGCTCGCTCGGATGCGCCGTGAACAGACGCGTGGGCGGTTTCAGTCGAAAGCCGAACGCAACCTTGCACACGGGCTTAGTGAAGTCCGCCGGATCAGTAGTGCACTCGAACTGTCCGAAACGATCCGTGACCAGGCCTGCCAGCTCTTCCGCAGCGCTCAGAACGAGGACCTCCTGCAGGGCCGGTCGATCGAGGCGATGGCCGCCGCGAGTGTCTACGGCGCGTGTCGGTGTAACGGGCGGCCGCGAACGCTCGACGACATCACCGAGTCGGCGCGCGTCGAGCAATCGCGGATGACGAACGCATACACGACGCTGAATACGGAACTTGGCCTGCCAGCCCAGCCCGTGACGCCCAGCGCGTTCGTTCCGCGGTTGGCGTCGGAGCTCGACGTCTCCGATCAGATCCGGCAGCGGGCTCGGCAGTTGGCGGAAGCATCCGAATCGACCGGAGCAACCACGGGGGTTCGACCATCCGGGTTCGCTGCAGCCTGTCTGTACAAGGCCGGACGCGAAGACGGACGGTGGCTCACCCAGTCGGACGTCGCTGACGTTGCGAACGTCTCGGTGGTCACCGTGCGGACCCACCGCGACGCGCTGGACGAACTGGCTGTCTAACGCCCACACTGCTGATTTTCGATTGTATGTCTGTAGGCTGATTGATGTGAGAGCCATTATTTAAACCCGAAGACGAAGCATGATACGGCCAGATCACTCTATGACCGACCAGTACGCCGACTACGAAGCCCTCCGACCGCTCGGCGAAGCGACCCACGTTCCCGACGATCAACTCGCCAGTAGTAGTGGCGAGCCCCGGCGGCAACGCTCTGGTGGCGTCGACGCGGGCTATCCAGACGACCCGACAGAAGGTGAGACCGAGTGCGATTCCTGTGGAGCGTCGATCCCCGCTGGCCAGTCGAAGTGCCGGTTCTGTCTCACGAACCATCTCGAAGCAGCCGACGATCAGGACACATCGACTGCCGAACAGACTCTCCTCCATATCATCCACATAGTCGTTGAGGCGTCGACGTTCTACGGCGCCGTCGGGAAGGGATCTGCTGCGGCCACCCTCCTCGCGAAGGCAGACGATGACCCAGTAGTCGATGACTGCAAGCTAATCTATGATCTCGACGAGGAACCGGCCCCACGGCTTGTCGATCAGTGGCCCTCGCTCCCCTCGGCGACACGGGTCACGTCTGAATGTGGTAATCAGCTGCTCGCGGCTGCTCGTGAGCGGACGGCGTGGACAGAGACGACGCAGTCCTGTCACGACGGCGAGCACACGACGTTCCTCTACGAGGAAACCGGGAGTGGGGTTCACTCCGAAGATCGTCTTGCAAGCCTACGTGAGGACGCAGACGGCGACCTCTGGCTGGTGCCAGCGATTGCGGTCCAGGAATCCGTTGACAAGACCGATACCGAACAGCCACGACGCGAGCGCCCGAAGAGAACTCACCTCGAGTGTCGGGAGTGTGATCGGAAGACTAAGCATCGATTCCGCGAGTTCGAGGCTGTCCCCGATGACGAGTGGACCGGGCAGCCAATGTGGGGCTGTCAGCGGTGCGGCACGCCACGCTACGGGCCCGAACCCGAAGCCGATCAGTAAAGACGACGTCAAATTAACCAACAATTCTGGTGTCGGCTCGGAGTTGTTGGTTAACAGAAGCCAGCTCGCGACCACCCGACGATACCACACCTGCTGACTGCCCGCCGGTGTTTTTCGGCGCCGAGAATTGGCGGAGGCGCACACATGGATCCACGAGACACCCCCGGCTATCGACTCCACCGCGCGCTCAGTAGCCTCACCAGTATCGACAGCGACCAATTGGAGCCCGCTGATCGAGAGCGAATTAGCACCGCGACGACGCTCCTCGAGCAGGTAGATTTTCTCACCCAACCGAATACGACGAGGGACGGTGACATCAACAGAGAATCCTGACAGCTCGACGCATCGGCAGCGCAACGTCATGTGGCCGTCACAGCGTGAGCAGTTGCTCGCCCCCTGAAAGGGTGCGGGGGCGCGAGACCGCTCCCGAGAACAATCCATGGCAACATTGCAAGCCGCAACGACATCGACCGGCGCGCTCGTATCGGATCCACAGGCAGTCCGCGAGCTCTGTGAGAACCACTGCTTCGGGACGCTCAACTGGGAAGTGGACGACGACGGCGAACTCGTTATCTGGGGCTACGACAGCTTCGAAGTGTACGAGGCCCGTGAGAACGGTCTTCCTGACTACGACGGTGGCATCGTCACTCACGAGTTCCTCCGGTCGCTCGCGGAGTATCTCGAACCGAACGAAGAATTCGACATCCAGACAGCCGGATTTACCAAGTGCCGGTTTCCCGTGCTGGCGAAACGGTACGTCGTTCGCGACGGCGAAGTCCTCCACGCGGACCTCAGTTCCCCCGACCCGATCGACGAGTAGCGTTGTTCGTCCCCCGGGAGGGGTGCGGGGCGATCCAGTCGTGGGTCGTCCTGCAAGGAGATTGTTCAATGGGCCACCGCGCACTCGTTGCGTACGAACGCACAGACGGACAGTACACGCTCCACTACTCTCATTGGGGTGCAGCGAATCTCAAGCTCAAGCACCGAATCTCGGCCGAAACACCGTTCGGTGGCGACGACACCGACTCGAAGTGGGCGAAACAGCTGCTGGCGGAACTGGCCGATGGCCTCGAAGCAGATGGCGTCGACGGCTACCTCGCCGGCGAGGATCGTCCGTCGTCGGTCGTCAAGCCGAAGCCCCGTGCCACCGGGCTCACCCTCGACGAGATCGTCGCGGACCACCTCGACTATCTCCACCACGAGGCGATCTTCGTGGTGTCACCCACCTTCGAGGTGACCGCCTATCGGACGCTGTGGTTCGGGCTGCAGTACGACTCGGAGACGGTCGAACAGGGAGAGACCGTCGGGAACGGCGCGCTCGCGACGGTGCGCTGGTACGACGGCAAGCCGGTCGGCGACGGCCACCTACAGGGACAGTTCGCGGCCCTCAAAGACGTCGTCGGCGACATGCTCGATAAGGGCGTCTTCACGCCGTCAACGGCGATACAGTATCTGAAACGGAAGCTCGCTGAGCGGGTCGGAGACCGACAGGAGCTGCTCATTCCGACCGGAGAATCACCCTTCGAGACAGCGAGTCTCGGCAAGCCGTAACACCAATCCCTTAGTGGATATCGGGGGACGTCTAAGTATGTCAAATCAGTCTGAAGATGACGTTCGTGTTTGGCTTGTCGAACGGACGTACTCCGATGACGAGCAGAACCTGATCATCCTCACCTACGCAACACCCGATGGAGAACAGTACTATCGGAAGGAACGCGCACTCACGTCCTTCACCGACGTCCGAGATACGACAGCAGCAGTCGATGCTGAACCCGGCAATCTTGGCATGGTCGATGACCCCGACCTCCAGGAGCAATACGCGGCCGAAGCACAGCGAATGCAGGAGGTTCACGACCCGGACGACGTGATCTGATACCCGCCAGTAGACATCGCCCCAAGCCATGGGTTATGTCGTGGCAGGCCTTAGTCGGGGTATGCGCGAACTCGTCTTCGCTCTCGAATACGAGCCCGGCTGCAACAGGGTGGCGGACGCCCTCGCAGACCACCCCGACGCTCGCGTTCGTTCACTCTCGCTGCACGCCACTGCCGACCAGCTCTGGCGAGTCGACCATGCCACCGGCACTCCGGACGCACTCGACGCCATCGAGGACGCGTTTCGCAACAGCGACTACTACGCCGACTGTCTCGCCACCGAGGACTGCGGCGCAACCCAGACCACCCGTGTCCTCGACCGCACGGACGACACGCTCATCCTCTACTCCGACTGGGAGCGGACCCCTGCCTGTGCCTCAGTCCCCCACATCGCCCGCGACCACCTCGGCGACGGTGTGCTGTTCGAGACCCGTCACGAGGGCCGCCACTACACGTGGCGGCTCATTCACTCCGACGAGGGCGATGTGGCGGCGTTCTTCGATTCCCTCGGGGTTGCCGTCGGGGAATGCGCCCAGATGGAGATGCTCCGCACCGCGGATACGACGACATCAGCTGGGGGAGGCGACGGGACACCGAGCGGCCTGCCGCCAGCACAGGAGGCCGCACTCCAGGCCGCTGTCGAACACGGCTACTACGAGTCACCCCGCGAGGTCGACGTCGGCGAACTCGCCGAGCATCTCGACGTGCCACGGTCAACACTCACCTACCGACTCCGTCGGGCGGAAGAACATTTGGCGAAGCAACATGTCGCCGGCGAGCGGGTAGCGGAAGAACGGCTGGCATCGCACTGAGGGCCGCAGTTGGAATATTCCAACAAAGACATATGGAACTCCCACTCCTACCGTGAGGTAATGACAGAGAATCCGGACGCAGCAGGAGAAACGAGCGGCGGCGGACAGCGACGTGAGCTGACCGCCCGCCTCGCCGTTCCCGAGATGGACTGTCCCTCTTGCGCCCAAAAGGTGGACAAGAGCCTCCAGCGTGTCGACGGCATTACTGACGCCACGCTCCAGCCGACCACCGGCACGGCCAACGTCACGTACGACCCTGATCGGACTAGCGAAGCCGACGTAGTCAAGGCGATTGAAGGCGCCGGCTACGAGGTCGTCGGGGGCTCGGACGCTGAGGGCGATGATGAGGACAACCAGGCGACCGACGGCGTCGACATCGCGCCACCATCGGAGGTCTGGACGAGTCCTCGCGCGAAGAAGACGTGGCTCGGCGCGGCGTTCGTCACGCTCGGCCTCCTCTTTGAGTTCCTCCTCACCGGACAGAACGTCACGGTGGCGAGCGTCCTCGAGTACCCGCTCCACATCGCAGATGTCCTGTTCCTCGGCGCCGTCGCCGCCAGCGGCATCCCCGTCGTCCGTAGCGGGTACTACTCCGCGAAGAACCGAAGCCTCGACATCGACCTGCTGATGGGGACGGCGATCATCGCGGCGACCGGTATCGGCTACTTCGTCGAGGCGGCGACGCTGGCCGTCCTGTTCAGCATCGCCGAGCTGCTCGAGGACTACGCGATGGACAGGGCACGGGACTCCCTGCGCGAGCTGATGGAACTCTCGCCCGACGAGGCGACCGTCCTTCGCGACGGTGAGGAAGTGACCGTTCCCGCCGAGGAGGTCGACGTTGGCGAGACCGTGGTCGTCCGCCCCGGTGACAAGATTCCGTTGGACGGCACGGTCATCGACGGCGAGAGTGCAGTCGACCAGTCGCCGATCACGGGCGAGAGCGTCCCCGTCGACAAGGCTGCCGGTGACGAGGTCTACGCTGGCGCGATCAACGAGGAGGGGTACCTCGAGGTAGAGGTCACCTCGACCGCTGGCGATTCGACGCTCTCGCGCATCATCGAGATGGTCCAGGGCGCACAGGCGAAG
Organism: Haloarcula terrestris; assembly: GCF_031624315.1. Lineage (NCBI taxonomy): Archaea > Methanobacteriati > Methanobacteriota > Halobacteria > Halobacteriales > Haloarculaceae > Haloarcula > Haloarcula terrestris. The sequence goes on from NZ_JAMQOM010000021.1 coordinate 13,000, forward strand.
AAGACCGAGTCTGAGCAGTTCGTCGACCGCTTCTCCGGCTACTACACACCCCTCGTCGTCGTGCTGGCAATCCTGACCGCCGCTATCCCGCCGCTGGTTATCGCCGACCCCATCTCGGTCGACCTGGCCGGATACGGGTTCACCTTCGCGAGCGACTGGCAGACGTGGTTCATCCGGGGGCTCACCCTGCTGGTGATCGCCTGCCCGTGTGCGTTCGTCATCTCCACACCCGTCTCGGTGGTGTCGGGCATCACCAGCGCCGCGAAGAACGGCGTCCTGATCAAGGGCGGCAACTACCTCGAAGCGATGGGCGAAGTCGATGCCGTCGCGCTCGACAAGACGGGGACGCTCACGAAGGGCGAACTCGCCGTCACCGACGTCGTCCCGGTCGGCGACACCACGGAGGCCGATCTGCTCCGTCGCGCCGCCGGGCTGGAGCGGCGCAGTGAGCACCCCATCGCTGCGGCGATTCTCGCCCGTGCTGAGGAGGCGGGCGTGGGTAACTTGCCCGACCCGACTGGCTTCGAGAGCCTCACGGGGAAGGGCATCCGGGGCGAGATCGACGGCGAGACGTACTATGCGGGCAAGCCCGCGCTCTTCGAGGAGTTGGGCTTCGATCTCTCTCGGGCACGCCGCGAGACGGACGGCGGCGTCGCGGCGGAAGAGGCGGCCGAGTACGACGACGGGGCATTCGCCGAGGACGCGCTCGCCGCACTGGAGCGGGAGGGCAAGACGGTCGTTATCGTCGGGACGGAGTCGGAACTGCTGGGTGCGATCGCCATCGCCGACGAGGTACGCCCGGCCTCGAAGCGGGCTGTCGAACGCCTGCACGAGCTGGGCGTTGAGCGCGTGGTGATGCTGACCGGCGACAACGAGGGCACCGCCCGCGCCATCGCCGAGCAGGTCGGTGTCGATGAGTATCGCGCCGAACTCCTACCCGACGAGAAGGTCGACGCGGTCGAAGAGTTACAGGCGGAGTACGGGGAGGTCGCGATGGTCGGCGACGGCATCAACGACGCCCCCGCGCTCGCCACTGCGGAGGTCGGCATCGCGATGGGCGCCGCCGGCACCGACACCGCCCTCGAAACGGCTGATATTGCGTTGATGGGCGACGACATCGGGAAACTCCCGTACTTGTACGATCTGTCGCATACGGCCAACGGTGTGATCCGGCAGAACATCTGGGCCAGCCTCGGCGTGAAGCTCCTGCTCGCGCTAGGCGTGCCGCTGGGCCTGGTCAGCGTTGCGCTGGCAGTCGTTGTCGGAGATATGGGGATGAGCCTCGGCGTCACCGGGAACGCGATGCGGTTGTCCCGGATTGAGCCCGATCGAATCATCGACGCCTGACTCTGCGGCGGGAAGTGCGGGCAGGACGCTCTTCTTTCGGGACTTACCTCCGCTACATCGAGACAAGTTGTGGTTTGTCTGGGGCAGAAAGGACTGAGCCCCACCGTGGGCTCTGATTTGATGCGCGAGAATCCAGACGACGATCCATTCCACGATTGTGAGTTCGGTCCCGACGCAGTCCTCGGGACGCACACCTTCCACGATGTCCTGTTCACCGACGACACGGAAACCCCGGTAAACGTGCTCACCGGCGAGACGCCCGTACATTCGCAGGCGAGCGTCGAGGAAGCGAAGGCGTTCGCTGCGAGTATTGACACCGACACGCCACAGATCGCACTTCCGGCGTCAGTCGAAACGCAAATCGAGACGCAGAGCAAGCCCTACACTGCAGCTGCGTTCTTCCACTTCAAGGCGACGGGGTCGCTCGAACGACACCGTGCCTACCACGCCGCGTACGACTCGGATGCGTTCACCGTCGACTTCGAGGCCGACTACGAGTCTGGGGACCTGACCATCACTGTCGACCGAGCGAACGACTCCTAAGAATCGACCGCTAGATCAGGTTTTTCGAGTGCCGGCGATGGGTGCCGGCGCAGCAGGAGCAAGCGAGCAACGACTCCCGGTGCGTCGGCGCTTCGAGGTGTTCGAGATGCACATGGTCATTTACAGCCTGGTAGAAGCATCGACAGAAGACGAAGCACTATCCACCGGAAAGACGGTGTTCGACCGCCTGGTCGGCGCGGACCCACACGCTGGCGCAGTCTTCGACTACCACGTGACTTTTGATGAGGAAGACACGTCCGTTGCGGGGAAGGCCCGATGGGGTGAGTTGCCGACTGCAGCCCCCGTCGACTCCGACGATGGCCAAGACCTGCTTGAGCGTGGCTGGGAGGCGACGAAAGAGGAGTTCGAGCGGAATCTCGAACGGGTGAGGGAGGCACTTGACGAACTTTCCGATGAGGAGATCATGCGCGACGAAGAACTCGCTCGGCACGCCTTCCACCAGGTCGGCGCCTACGACGGGCCAACGATCTTCCTGTACAACGAATATGCGAACGGTATCCGTCACCGCGAGCAACTGGATCGAGTGCTGGAGGAGAGCGAGGAGCTCTGGATCGTGCCCGCCGACGTCCACTTCTAACAGATGTCCCGGATCACAAATTGGAAGCGCGAGAGCCGCACGCCCACACTCGCATACCGGAATACCGAGACCGGCGCTCGGGCGGTCTTACACCGAGCACCGGATTCGTACCGCTACAAGTGGCGTGGCGTAATCCTCGTCGACGGCTACCCAGTGTGGTCGCGGGGGTACGAGACGAAGGACGTGAAATCGTTCCGTGACGAGCTCCGTGACCGGCCAGCGCCCGAACTGAGTTGTCCCGAGTGTCTGAACAGCGACGTGGCAATCGGCGGAAAAACGGCTGACGGCGCGAAGGTTCAGCGCTGGGTCGAATGTCGGAGCTGTGGATACGAAGCATCCTCGAGAATCGTGTACGGCGCCGAGCGCTGATTGATGGGAACGTTTCTGCGGTGACGTTTATTTTGGGCCGGGATGGGTGGCCCGTCTCAATCGGGCCAGATCCACAGATGAGTCTGGGAGTCATCGACCGCCACAGCGAAGCACTGTTCGAGTTCCTCTGGTGTCCCGTCTGCGGGCACGAGGTATTCAGTCACATTCCGTTCGAAGGTGTGTTCTGCAAGAACTGCAACACGCAGGTCGAACTCCAAGAATCCCGAGAGACACGTGGCTACGAGGAGGCCGTCCTCGCCTGCTTCGACACCCACTCAACGTGGAACCTCCACGTCGACGAGAAGCTCCGTCGCGACCTACCCGATGGGTCGGCACGGGTGAAGATCCTCGGCGCACCAGGTGCCTACAAGGTCGACTGGTGGAGTCCAGCACCCGGTGATGACTGGGAGCCGGTCGAACGAGGCGAGTTCGACGATGTCGACGAACCAGCCGATATCTCCCATCTCGCGTAGGGGAAAGCAGGTCCTGTGGCTGTTTTTCACCCCCTGAGGGGTGCGGGGGTGCTCGAACGAGCAGCTCCCGAACAGACCGATGAGTAAACCTAGCGACACACACTCGCACGAACAGACACACCCAGCGAACGACTGCGAAATCGCCTACGTCGGGTATCGGCAGAGCGGGCGGGCTATCGTTGAGAAACGTCCCGGCCAAGAACGGCTCACGCCAGAGCGGAGTCTCGCGCTGGTGAACCACAGTCCCTCGGGATTCGAATGGGGATACGGTGGTAGTGGTCCGGCACAACTCGCGCTCGCACTCCTCCTCGATTACACGGATGACGAAGCGTTCGCTCTCGACCACTACCAGGCATTCAAAACCGAGGTCGTGAGCCAGCTGGGCTGCGCGGGGTCCGACGAGTACTGGCGACTCACCTCTAGCGAGATCGACGCAGCCCTTCGTGAGACGACTGGCGAGCCAGTCGCACCGACCATCAACTAACGATCACAAAGAGCAATCCATGGCAGAACCCACTCAGCAGTCGCACACGCCCGCCGAATCGACGGAGAACACTGAGCGACAGGCACCAACCGAGTACGTCGAGCGAAGCGATGTCGGCGTCTCACTCACCGTGAAGCTCACTCGCGGCACTGGCACCCGCGATCAGGACAAAATCGTGGCCAAAGCGAAAGGCAAGACGCTCGAAGATGCCCGCGAGGACATGGAAATCCTCCGGGAGTACATCCACGATCTTGCTGAGGACGCTCGCCAAATCCAGCCAGCAGATCTACACGAATAGTAATTCTTTTGGGTGTTGCACAGAATTGTGTAATCATAGGATGTACGAAGTATGCGGTGAAAAGGAACTCAAGGTCATCCTCGCGCTTGATCAAGGCGATTCCATCTCCGGCGTCGCGCGAAAGATCGACGAGAACCGCGAGACGATTCGGCGCGTCGTGAATCGCCTTGAGGAGGCGGACTACGTCGCGTACGATCATGGCCTCCAGCTCCTCGATCAGACGCTCCGCGACGTCGGTCTCGAGTTCCTGGCGGCCGCAGCAGACATCTCGCCGCCGTCGATCTCGGAGGCGTACGTCCTCCCGCAGTTCGCTGGCATGAACTACGCGTTCACCGCCATCGATGCGGTCTACGTCTGGACCCGCGGTGGCTACCAGGTCGCTCGCGACACAGAGGACTATCCGCTGTTCATCGCCGTCCACGAATCCGAACTCGACGCCTGGACGTCGTTCTTCAACCAATTCGGAATCCCGACTACAGAAGAGCGCCAGCCCGCTGACGATCTCGATGGCACCATCCAAGTCGTTCTGGAGCCACGGTCACAGATCGAGGCCGAGATGGTCGACGGACGGCCCGTCATCCCGCTTCAGGAAACCGTGGCGTTCGCAAACGAGTACTACGCGACCTTCGAGTCGGCACTCGATATGCTCGGCCGGATGTACGACGACATCGACACTGACGCAGCCTACCGGATGGAGCCAGCCTGAACATGAGTCAAGAAGACCGAAGCGAGGCACTCATCGAAGTGCTCGAAGAGCTGGAACAGTCCGATATCGGATTCGTCCTCGTTGGCGGCTACGCAATCAGTCAGTTCGAGGCGCGGTTCTCGACCGACCTCGACCGCCTCGGCTGCCGACAAACCAAGGCAGAGTGGTCGTTCGACTATCTGCGCACACACAGTTCTCCGACGACGATATCAGGCGGCACTCAGTCGACGACGGCACGAGCAGCCGACGGGGAAGTACTCGTCGCGGCCAAGCTCCATAGTGGTCGGAAAACGGATCTCGCTGACGTCCTCGCTGCGATCCCGTCGATCAACCTCGACATGGTCGAGACGCACCTGCATCGCGGCGATGCTGACGCCCTTCGTGATCAGCTCAGTGAGGCACAAACGTTCATCGAAGAGGGCGGGCTCGATCACCGCTTCAAGAGTATGTTCGGTCAATCATCAGCCTCGGCAGAGGATATCGAGACGCTGCTCGAATTCCTCAAGCGACAACAGGAGTGAGATAGCGCTCACTGTGACAGCAACAGCGGCGGTATCTGTGAGTGGCCGTCGCCGAAGTTGCGCTAGGACGGAAATGAGCAGGTGCTGTTTGTCGTCGCCTTGAGGGCGCGGAGGCGAACACCAGTGAGTGACTCATCAGATCAATCTGTAGAATCGGGTGGCCTAACACCAGAACAGCGTCTCGAACCACCGAACACGCGCCTCATTAACGCCGGTATCGTGACGATTCACGATATGGAGACGCTGCGAGCGTGTGTCGCCTACGAGAACACGAATCAGCAGCGTGTTCGGATTCTTCGCCAGCTCAAGCAGCAGGCCGACGAAATCCGCTCACAGGACTGAATCACTGCTCATGGAGGCTGTTTTTCACCCCCAGTAGGGGTGCGGGGTACTCGACCACCCGCGTTCGACACATGAAAACAGATCTGACCGACGGTCCCAGAACAGAAGTACAGACTGAGAGCGACCCCTGCCCGACGAACAGAGACCACGTCGAGTATGTGGGGATGCGCGTCGGCGACAGAGCGGTCGTACTCAACCTCACCGAACACGAACGACTCGCCCCCGACCGAAGCCTCGATCTCATACGACAGAGCCTGTCGGGATTCGAATGGGGCGACACTGGCAGTGGTTCGGCACAGCTCGCCTGTGAACTCCTCCTCGATTACTACGACGACGAAGCCGTCGCCTCCCAGCACTACATCCAATTTTGCGATGACGTGGTGAGCCAGCTGGAGTGCACTGGACCAGCTAATTGCTGGCATCTCACCGGCAACGACATCGAGGCTGCACTCGCTGACTGTAACGAGCACCACGCTCTCACGCCGGACGGTGGCATCCCGTCGTCGTCGCTACCGGCGAATTGGAGTGTCGTAAACCGAACAGATCGGACGGTCTTCCAGCGTCGAGACATCGACCACTACGTCGTCCTTGGCGAAGGGAGTACAGAGTGGCTGATCGTACTCTGTGCGCAGGGCGACAGAGCGTATCCCGCCCCGCTCGATCATCGAACCCTGCCGGTCGGAACTACTCCTGCTCCCGCCGTGCAGGAACTGGTCACTGAGAGCAACAACCTCGTCGAGCCGGAGGAAGAAGCCTGATGGAGACCCTTCGCCTCTCCCGAAGCGCATTCCAGCTCATCGGACGCCCTGTCGAGGCGCTGGAGCGCATCGGCCGGGAACTCAAACGATACAACGACCGGCACGAGCGAACAGCTGAGGAAGACACCGACGACTCATGACCAGCGAAGCGACTCTCGGTGAGTTCAAGGTCGAGGAGTCGTCCGGTGAGTCCCGCTCGCCCTCACTTGAAGAACGCCTTCTCACTCCGATCTCACCGTCCGTCGGACTACGGCTGATTCCCGGTCGAGGTGATTCACTCTATCTCCAGAACCGAGGCACGGAGCGGTACCTCTTCCGTGACGAACACGACCGGTGGTTCGTTCTCCAACCGTCCGCAAAAGACTCAGAAACGGCGTTCGTACGCTGGGTGTACCTCCCGAATGACAAACCCGAACGATTGGCGCGGGCAGCGCTTCGACGACGGACGGTGGTCGGCTACGACTACGTTCGGCGGGGGGCTGCTCCCACTCCAGTTAGATCGACGGTGACGGCAATGTTCGTTGCGGAACGCTGGCCCGAGACGACCTACGAGTGCGGATCGTGCGAGGCACTGTTCGACTCGGCACGAAACCACGCGCTCCACTGCTGGAACGCCCATCCGTGGGTACCGAACCCAGAGCAGGTACGTCGCCGACGTAGGGCCGACGAGTAAGTCAGAGAATCAAAGACAGGTGTCGAGACCATTCAAGAGAGTAACCAACAACGCTGGGATATCGGGGGAGCTGTTGGGTAAGTAGTAGTTGTTTTTGCGCCCGTGAGAGGGGCCCAAGGCGCATGACGAGAGTGATTCCAAGAGGCAATGAGCTGAAGCTCGAACTCCCTCATATCTCAGCTGTTCTCTGTTGCCCACTCAAGTAACGGTTCCAGGCGTGTTCGAACCTCGTCGCCGTCGTCCGTCAGCGCATACTCGACACGTGGCGGGATTTCGTTGTACTGCGTCCGTGAAACGAGACCCGCCTCCTCGAATTCGTCGAGGCGTTTCGAGATCGTGGACGTACTCGCGGTCGGGAGGTGCTCCTCAATCTCCGCGAACCGCAGTGCATCGTGTGCGCCGATGATGCTGACGAGTTGCATCGCGTATTTCCGGCTCAACGTGTCGATAACTCCTGTGAGCGGGCAGTAGCACGTGCCGTCGATATCGCACGCGGGCGCCGATGAAGTAGTATCTGCCATAGCTTCGTGGCCTCCAACCTACTCCATAGCTTCGGACTCTGGAGTATAAGAACTTCCTGTCGTAAAGTATCGGTATAGATGACTCACACCTCCGACTATGATCTCGTGATCCTCGGCGGCGGAGCCGCTGCCTTCGCCGCCATCACTGAAGCAAGCCGGCGGGACCTCTCGACGGCGATGGTGAATACGGGCTTGCCCATCGGCGGGACGTGCGTGAACGTCGGCTGTGTCCCGAGTAAGCATCTGCTCGCCGTCGCCGAGAGTAGTGCTGCAGCGTCGGAGAACCCCTTCGACGCCGTCACATATCCCGAAGAGCCGACTGTCGACTGGGCCGACGCCCTCGACGGCACCGGCGAACTCATCGAACGGTTCCGGCAGGAGAACTACGTCGACGTCGCTGAGCACTTCGAGACCGACATCTACGAGGGGTACGGCCAGCTGGTCGACGATACGACCATCGAGGTCGTCGACGGCGCCGACGAGGGCGCGCACATTACTGGGAAGAAGGCGCTCGTCGCGACGGGCAGTTCACCGTGGGCGCCGCCCATCGACGGGCTCGACGACGTCGACTACTACACGAGCGAGACCATCCTCGAGGAGGGCGACCTCCCCGAGAGCATCGTGATCCTTGGTGGCGGATACATCGCGCTGGAGTGGGGCCAGATCCTCCACCGTGTCGGCGTCGACGTAACCATCCTCCAGCGCTCCGGTCACGTGCTCTCAGATATGGAAGGTCAGCTCGGCCGGGAGATGCAACGAGCCTTCAATGAGGAGGGAATCGACGTCGTGACCAGTAACGACTTCCAGCAGGTTCAGGATGTGGCTACCGACAGTGGTGCTGACCCTGGTCAGAAGTGCGTCGCTGTGGAGACTGTCATCGAGGGCGAGGAGCAAGCGTTCACCGCAGAGGCGTTATTCGTCGCAACCGGCGTCCAGCCCAACAGCGAGGACATCGGCTTGGAAGCAGTCGGCGTCGAGACCGAATCCGATGGCGCGATTCGCGTCGACGAGCATTTCCAGACGACCAATCCCGACATCTACGCGGCTGGCGACGTGATCGGCGAGCCCGAACTGGAGACGGTCGCCGCCAAGGAGGGCAATCACGCCGTCAAGAACGCCTTCGGGGACGAGGGCGTCAGCATCGACTACGATGCAGTCCCCGCAGTCGTGTTCACCAGTCCCGAGGTAGCAGTCGTTGGGACAACTGAACGCGAATATATGGACGAACACGGTACCTGTTCCTGCCGGACGGTTCAGATGGAAGATGTCCCTCGGGCAAAGGCCGTCAAGAACACGGATGGACTCGTCCAGGTGGTGAAGCACCACGAGACCGACGAGATTGTTGGCGTCCACATGGTCGGCCCCCGCGCCGCCGACATGATCATGGAAGCCACGCTGGCTGTGAAGTTCGGTCTCACCGTCGACGACATCATCGATACTGTCCACCCGTTCCCGACGTTCTCCGAGGCGTTCAAACAAGCCTGTCAGGCCTTCCGCCGGGATACGTCCAAGATGAGCTGCTGTATCGAGTGAGCCTTAGTCGTCGGTCGAGAATACGTCGTCAAGTGTGCCGCTATCGCCTAATTCGATGAGGGCACGGTTCAGGAGTTCGCGAACGATGAACTCCTCGTAGTGCTGGGTGTCGCAGTACTCACAGGGCTTCATCTCGCGGGCGACCGCCTCGATCTCAGTACCGTGTTTCGTATACAGCGTCTCAATGAGGGATGCCAACTCCTCGGACGTGGTGGACTGCGCCCCCGCAAGGGTTTCGTCTGCTTCCTCCGGGAGCTCATAGGAGAAGACCCGCGTGTTCGACTTGTAGAACTTCCGCGTTCCGCCGCCGGCTTCCTCGAGCCGGGCGATCTCGATCATCCCCGCATCCTTCAGAACGTTCACGTGGTGGCGCACAGTCGTCTCAGCCTTCTCCTCACCGCGACGATGCAGTTCGTCGTGAATCTCTTCGATCGTCATTTCTTCGGCAGCGAGCATATCGAGAATCTTCGCCCGAACGTCGTTCTCCAACGCTTTCGCTTTCTCCGGGGCCGTCGTCACGACTTCACGGATCGGCACGTCGGATTCGAGGAGCGCCATTCTTGTGAGGACGTAGGGGAACGACGATAGTAAGAGTAACGCAACACACTCGACAGCAGTCTTAGTTATTCGATACCGCTATAGCTCTAGTCGTAATGGTTATCCAATTCGCTGGGTAACTAGCGACCACGATGGGAACAACACAGGAACAATTCAACGTCGGGGGGATGTCCTGCTCGTTCTGTGCCGAGAGCATCAAGAAGGCCTACAGCCGGACCGACGGCGTCGAGGACGTCGACGTGAGTCTCGCCCACGAGGAGGTCCTCGTTCAGTACGACGACAACATCCTGAGTGAAGTCGAAGTGAAGGGCACGCTCCGGGATCTCGGTTATACCATCCGCGACCCGGACAAAGCGAAGCGATACGAGCAACAGCAGGCCGAACTCGCCGACGGCAAGCACCGTCTCCTGCTCGCCGGCGGCGCGTCCATCGTCGTTGCCGCGCTGATGGGCTGGATGATCGTCGTGATGGGACGCTTCGAGTCGGCATCTCTCGTAATGGATCTGGTGACGCTGGGGCTGGCGCTGGGGACGATGTTCGTTCCTGGACGGTATATCAAACAGAAGGCGTTCCAGAGCCTGCGCCGGGGGATCTTCAACCAGCACGTCCTCCTGGAAGCGGGCGCGTTCGCCGGGCTCGTCGGTGGACTGCTTGGCCTGTTCGTGTTCCCGAGCTTCCCGACCGTCCACTTCTTCGCCGTTTCCGTGTTCATCACCACCTACCACATCCTCTCGGAGTACACCAGCCTCATCGTCCGCACGCGGGCTTCCCAAGCCGTCCAAGGCCTTCTCGACCTCCAGCCCGACACGGCACGCCGCATCGGTGAGGACGGTGACGTCGAGGAAGTCCCCCTCGACGGCCTCGACGTCGGCGACTACGTCCGGGTCAAGCCCGGCGAGAACATCCCTGTCGACGGTGAGGTCGTCGAGGGTAAATCCGCAGTCGACGAGTCGGTTGCCACCGGCGAGTCCATCCCCGAGGAGAAGGCCGAAGGCGACGAGGTGATCGGCGGCAGTGTCAACGAGACCGGGACGCTGCTCATCGAGGTAACTGCCACCGGCGAGGACGCATTTCTCAATCAAGTAGCCCGCGAAATCGAGGAAGCACGCGCTATGAAGCCCGGCATCATCCAGCTCGCCGACCGCGTGCTCAAGTACTTCGTCCCGGGCGTCTTGACGATCGCTGCACTCTCATTCCTCTTCTGGATGATCGCACCGCTCGCGTGGGGCGGAGGTCCGAACATCCAGCGCGGGGCGTTCGCAGCGCTGGCGGTCCTCGTGCTCGGCTATCCATGTGCGCTCGGGATGGCGACACCGCTCGCGCTAATTCGGGGCGGCGGGAAGGCCGCTGACCGAGGCATCCTGATGCGCTCCGGTGACGCCTTCCAGATTTTCCCCGACGTCGACCACATCGTGCTGGACAAGACTGGCACCATCACCGTTGGCGAACCCGCCGTCAGTGAGGTCGTCGCCTTGGGTGCCGACGAGGTGGATGTACTCACGACTGCGGCCAGTGCAGAGGCCTTCTCCGAGCACCCGCTCGCCGATGCGATCCTCGAGGCCGCCGACGAGCAAGATGTCGAGTACGCTGACCCCGATGCCTTCGGCTCCGTGACCGGCAAGGGCGTCCGGGCAACCGTGGCCAGCGACGACGTACTGGTCGGGAAACCGGGATGGCTCAGCGACGAGGGAATCGACCTGTCGAAGGGAGACGCCGATATTGAGCGACTCCAAGGCCGCGGCCTCACCGTTGCTGGAGTTGTTCGTGGCGGTGACCTCATCGGCCTGATCGGCATCGGCGACGAAATCAAAGCCGATGCCGCCGAGACGATCCGGCGGATGCGCGACGCCGACATCACGCCCGTGATGATCACCGGCGACAACGAACGCACCGCGAACGCGGTCGCCAAAGAGATCGGCATCGGCCGGGTTATGGCCGACGTCCTCCCTGACGAGAAACGCGAGGAGATCGGGCGCCTGCAGGAAGCCGACCACCGCGTGGCGATGGTCGGCGATGGCATCAACGACGCTCCTGCACTCACGCAGGCGGACATCGGCATCGCCATCGGCGCTGGGACCGACATCGCCATCGAGTCGGCGGATATCGTCCTGATGGGTGACCGGCTTGGTGGCGTGATGGACGCCTACGAGATCGGGAAAGAGAGCTACCGGAAGACCCGCCAGAACCTCGCGACGGCCTTCGCGTTCAACGGGGTCGGTGTCGCCGCCGCGACGACCGGGCTCGTCCACCCAGTGTTCGCGATGCTCGCGATGGTGCTGTCTGTCTCGGCCGTCCTCGCCAACAGCTTCGCTGGTCAGCTCCTCTCGGGCGAGGGTGTCAACACCAAATTCGCCCTCGACGAACGCACCGACGGCGAGCGGGAAGACGGCCGAGCGGCGGCCGATTAGGCCTTGACGTCGTAGCCAGCCTGTTCGATTGCCGCGTTCACGTCGTCGTCTGCGACTCCATCCTCGAGAACCACGTCGACCGTGTCAGCTTCGTGGTCGGCCTCGACCCGACTCACACCGTCGAGGTTTCGCAGGGCGGTCTCCACGTTCTGTTCGCACCCGTTGCACGACATCCCGGTGACGGAGATCGTCTTTCGCTCCATACGGGCCTGTAAACACTCGCGGGGAATGACCATTACGGTAGCTGTTATACCGGTATTATCTCTATTAGAGATGAGGCGTTATCGTCCGGAGAGTTGTTTGTGTCGGCCTCAAAGGGGTGAAGGCTCTTTGAGATGGGGTCCACTGACGACAAAGAGAGCGACGAATTCCCGCCAGAGAAGCGGCTTGAAGCACCGAACACGCGCCTAATCAAGGCCGGGATCAAGACGATTCCGGATATGGAGACACTCCGAGAGTGTGTTGCCTACGAGAACGCGCACCAGAATCGGACGCAGATTCTGCACCGGCTCAAGTGGAAAGCTGAAGAGTTACGTGAGGACGAAGGGTAAGCGCTGTTCTTAACCAACACACTCCGCGTGAGTTTCCCTATTGTTGGTTAATGTGCTGTGCCGCGGTTTTTCGGGCCCCTGAATGGGCGCGGGGCGACCAACAGCCGCCTCGCGAGTTCCGTTATGTCCCTCGATTTGAGTTCAGACTCCAGCACGGCTAGCGACATCGCTGTCGCCAGACAAGCGGACCATGTGGCGTTCCTCCATCGGGCCCCATTCGTCGCCGATGCTCTAGCCCTCGGATTTCTCCCCGGATTTCGGGAAGACTGTGGGTATCAGACGGATCAGTACCTGGACCTCGATATTCCCGTCGGGATGCTCGACAACGATTTCCGGAATCCCGATCTGGAGCGGTTCGTCGACCGCTTCTTCGAGTACGAACCAGAGGTCGGGGTCATCGGGGACGTCGACGAGATCGACGACGTCGACGCCCACGTCGCTGCTGCCCGTGAGATCCAAGCAAGCTACCCCGAGGCCGAGCTCATCATCGTCCCGAAGTCTAGAGCGGTGATCGACGCGATTCCTGAGGGTCTCGTCCTCGGGTATTCACGAGGATACGCCGACCGCCTGGCCCACGAGTTCTCCGACCCTGCCGATTGGAGAGGGCGGCGCGTCCACATCCTCGGCGGGAGTCCGCCCAAGCAGCTCCACGCCATTCGACAGCTGACCAGGCCGACACTCACCGACGAGCCACCAGCCGACATCGTCGGCGTTGACTGGAACGGACTCCATCGTGGCGCACAGTTCGGTGAGTTCTGGACGGCTGACGGCTGGGACGACAGCGGTCGCAACGCCGACCACGTCACCGTGCGAAAGACGGTGCGCCATAGTCTCGCTCGCATCCGCGAGTTCTGGCAGTCACATGGGATCTGGCCCGAGACGACACCAGAGGACGCTGGGTTACACTTCGAGTACGAGGGACCGAGTCCTGCCGATCTCGAAAAGGGAGCTTGCACCGAATGCGGAGCGAACGTCTGGCGAACACGTCGCGGCCCCTTCGTCGCTGAATACGATACCGGTGCAGTCTGTGGGTACTGCAGTTACGAGTGCTACTTCACCCATCGCCATCGGAAGGACCTCGAGGAGATCGCTGGCGAACAGAGTGTCTACATCCCCCCAGCGTGACGCAGCGTGCTGTTTTTCGAGCCCGGGGAGGGGGCGGAGGCTCGGTCGTGAGCCTTCGTCCAGAGGTGACTTTCCGTGAGCCAGCAACAAACTGTAGACGACGTTTCAGTCGATGAGATCCCGATCGATATCTCGAACACCCAGTCCGGAGAGATAGAACCAGCCGACGTGCCCGGAGAAATCGAGTCGATAACCCGTGGTTTAGCAAGCGAACAGCCCCCGACGAACCCACTGGTCGTCCTCAAGGCGGGTCGCTGGTGGTACATTCACGGCAAGGGCGGAACAGATCCTGCCTTCCGGTGGGCTATCGAGTGGGCACGTCATCTGGCGACCGACACGCCTAGCGACGTCGAGCGGTTCGACGAATTCCTCAAGTACCTCGTCACGGTCGGCTTCGCTGACGAGACCCACGAACTCCGATAACCGAGAGGGTGGTTTTTGTTCGCCCCCGAAGGGGTGCGGCGCGTTCTGAACTGATGCAGTCCCGGTAAACTCGATTCGGTGAACACAATGGCTACGACCAGTAATTCGTCGGTTTCCTTCGAGGAGACCGACACGCGAGATGACGAGATGAACAGCACCATCGAACAGTGGATCGACGACCTCGCCGCCGGCGTCGACGACGCGCAGGCTAGCGCGGAGTTCCAGGAGTGGCTTGACGTCCAGAGTCGATTCCACGACTACTCGTATCGGAACACGCTCCTCATCAAGCGCCAGTGTCCCGAGGCAACCCGCGTGGCGGGCTACAATACGTGGAGATCGGAGTTCGACCGGCACGTCCAAGAGGGCGAACAGGCGATCTGGATCTGGGCACCGATCATCACCAAGCAATGTCCGGAGTGCGAGAATTCGCCGAGTTACCACGAGCAAAGCGACTGTGACTATGACGAGACGCCACCCGAGGAGTGGTCCAAAGGACTGGTTGGATTCAAACCAACAGCAGTCTTCGATGTGTCTCAAACCGAGGGCGAACCGCTCCCCGAGTTGGAAACCGAGGCCACTGGTAACGCCGACGACCTGGTGCCAGCGCTCCTTGATGCGGCAGCTACGCTCGATGTCGACGTCCGCGTCGTCGACGCTGCTGAGTGGGAGCATGGCGACGCGAAAGGCGTCTGCAAACACCGGAATCTCCACGAGTTCCAACCCGTCGTCGAAGCGAAAGCCCGCTCGAATCAGGCCGATCTCGCCGTGACGCTGATTCACGAGTACGCCCACGCACTGCTCCATTTCGATGTCGACGACGAACCCGAGCGTGCAAAACGCGAGATCGAAGCCGAAGCTGTTGCGTACATCGTCGGGCGGTATTTCGACCTGGATACGAGCGGTTCAGCGTTCTATCTTGCCGCGTGGCAGGACGACGATGCGGAGAGCATTCAGGAGCGTCTCGGCCGGATCAGTTCGACCGCTCAGGAGATCATCGACACAGTTGTAGAGGGCTGAACACCCCCTTCCCGGCTGTTAACCAACGCTGGAGGGTACTCTGTCGACATTGTTGGTTAATTCGTTCCGCGTCCCGATCCCGTGTGTTTCGATCGGTCCCGAGACATACCCATCGACAGTCGATGTTATCGTTCAGAATCGATTCGGCGCTGCTGGTCACGAAGGAACTCAACGACGGCATCGATATCCTGTTCGGGAACCGTTTGCTGTTCGAAGACTCCTTTGAATGCATCTGCGAAATCCTCCGACGTGAGGCGGTTGAGGACAGTCTCGATGCGACCAGCGAGCTTCTCGGACTCTCCGCGATGCAGATGAGTCGCGATCCGGTCGAAATCTGCGCCAGCAGCCAGCACCACCAGATCCCGAGAGTCTGCCTTGCGGCCACTGTGGAGTTTCACCGCGAACAGCAACTCCCGTTCCGGAATCCTGGCTGTTACCGGGCGTCCGGTTCGCAGTTCCTCGGTGACAGAGTGCTGGGCCAGATAGCGATACGACCATTCAGCTTCCGTCTGGCGACAGCCCAGCGCGTCCACCATCGCGTCGAACTGAACCGGATTCCCGATATCTTTCGTAAACCGGATAGTCCGGCCCTCGTAGAGTTCGTTTCGCTCGACATCGGCCGTTTTCTCGTAGCCGCGGTCGGTGAGAAGGTCCGTGTAGTCGTCGACCGCTTGGGCCGGAATGACGACGTCGACGTCCGTGGTAAAGCGTTGATTGAACGCCGCGATCGCCCACCCACCGACGAGCACGTACGGCAGGTCAGCGTCGATGACTGCCTCCAGCGTATCCAGTAGTTCGTCTTCGCGTTCACCGAGGCTCATGCATTGAGACGCGGATCCTCGTGGGACGCGTCGATATCGCGGTCGTACTCGTCGGCGATCATCTCCAACGCCGGCTCGTAGTTCACCCGGTACTCCAACATGTGCTCGATTGCCTCATCTAACGGAATGACCGGATTGCCGTCGACCCACTCGCGAGTGATCTCCCCACTCGTCGGGAACAACACGTACGAGACGGCCGCGTCGGAGTCGGTCGCATCCGGCCGCTCTTCGATCCGGCTCGGAATGCCGAACTCGTCGAAGAACGCCGTCCACCGTTCGACGTCCTGGTCGGCGACCTGGATGAAGATCGGGTAGTCGTCGTGACCGCGGGCGATCTGATAGCCGCCGTGGGTCCAGACGTAGACGCCGTCGATTTTCGTGTACGTGAACGGCATCCCGGCGAAGTGTGGAATGACGTAGCCGTCGTCGATCGAGGGAGGAACAGCGCGAGAAATGGCCGCGACGAGATCGTAGTAACGATCCCTGACAGCGTAATTCTCGATGTAGACGCCGTCATCACGCCGGATGAAGCCTGCGTTCTCCAACCGCTCGATCCAGTCGTACACCCACGAGTAGGAGCCGTCGATCTTCTGGGCGATTCGCCGGATCGAGTCACCCGGCCGGGCCGCGACCATGATCTTCGCCGCGGTCTCGTCGACGTACTCCATCATCGTTAGTTATCGGTATCGCATCTAACGGTATTAGTCTTGTCCCCCGTATTCCCTATGACGTTATCGCTATACAGATATACTATTCTTAGCTCCGGTAGTCCGATCCGGCGCAGCATTCGAGCAGAGAGGGGTTAACCAACAGAAGATACGATTGATCGGTATTTGTTGGTTAAGTTTTTCAGCGCCCGCCGAGGGGCGGAGGCGCACTTCCGTCTCCACCGACCCATGACCGACCAATATCTAACGACCGTTCTCGACGAGGCAGAGCGAGTCGCAGAGCACCACGAGCAGGTCGCCCAATCTTCAGACAATCCGAATCACGAGTATCTCCGGTACGCCGTCCTTCGGCTGCTCGAAGACGAGGCTGACGAGACATCGGTGGAGATACCGCAGATCGACGGCCTGACCGTTGGATACGGGGAGGATAAGGCGATGTGCGAGAGCTGGGACGACGACGTCGAGTGGTGGGAGACGGTTCCGCCGCAGGCGGAATGTACTCGCTTTCGGATGTTCTACCCCGACAAGCACGAGGCTGTTCCGCGAGTCATCGTCGACGTGATGGCAGCACTCGGGGCGTGGCGTGTCTGGACTGGGAGCGCAGCCGCGTGCGGCTCCTATGACCATCGCGAGCGCCGCGAGGTCCATTACCTCTGGCCGGAAGGCCATCCGGTGGAGGAAGTGCTCCACGAGCGGCTTAGTGGCCCTGCGGAAGCCGTCGCTCCCGACGGTGGCCGAACGGGCGACGTTCGCGACCGACTGGTCGTCGACGAGAACCCAAAGTCACAGGACGATCTCGAGCCCCGAACGAAGCGTGCTGTCGCCGAAGCGATGGACGTTTCGCTCCTCTCGAAAGGTGGCCGCTACGAAGTTCAGTCCGCGTCCGGAAACCGGTACGAAGTCGACGTCATCGACAAGTCGTGTACCTGCCCTGACTGGCAGCAGCGCTCACCCGAAGGCGGCTGTAAGCATCTGCGTCGCGTCGATCACGAGATAAAACAGGGTCGTGTTCCACGTCCGGATGGGCGCCTTCCAGCACCCTCGAACTAGAACGATATCTTCTGGAGCGCGTGGTAGTGTGGCGGCACACTAGACTTTTCACGGCCGGTCACCTACCGTGAGGTATGAGCAGCGACAGAATCGACGCCGAAAGCAAGGTGTCTGGAAACCAGGCAAACATCCCCGCCCGGATTCGGCGTGAACTCAATATCGATGATGGCGATCAGCTCCGCTGGCAGCTCGAGGATGACGGGAGCATCCGAGTCCACGTGATCCAACAGCAAACGGGCACGTTCGCCGACTTCGACGGCTACGCTGGTGAGGAGCCGACCGATGTCACGAGCGAGCACGACGCCTGGGGCGTCGACGTCGAGTAAATGCCGCGGGCACTCATCGATACGACAGTCCTCTTTGCCGCCGCATACCGGCGAGATGGATCCCACGATGCCGCGCTCCCGGTGCTCCACGGCATCGACGACGGAACGCTCCCGGAAGCAGTCGTCCTCGACTACGTGCTCGCGGAAACGCTCAACGGCCTCACGACCCACGCCGGCCACGACGCAGCCGTCGATCTCCTCGATCGCATCGAAGAAAACGCCCGCTTCCACATCGACTCCCTCACCACCGATGCCCTCGCGACCGGGAAGGCACTCTTTCGTCAACACGAACCCCTCTCCTTCGTCGATGCCTGCATTGTGGCGTATATGCAAACCGAGGGGCTTGGCTACCTGTATGCGTTTGACGACGATTTTGACGCTGTCGAGGACGTCTATCGACTCGATACAGCAACGAATCCCTACGATCCGAACTGACGCTGGCAGACGGCACTGCTGCTGACGATGCTCGGTCTCAGGATAGTCGTACCTCGTAGTCAGCCGCCAGCTCCTGGAACTCGTCCCACGCCGGGAGCCGGTCATCTGCGACCTCACCGTGCGTCTCAAGGTAGCGGAGCAAGGCGTCGATTTCGTTTTCAAGGTCGTATTTCGCTGCCTGCTCTCGGAGATTCTCCTCGTCGACGTCGACGTGGCTGAGCAGGAGGAGGCAGTACGAGCGGTGGCGGCTGCCATCGTCGATTAACAGCGTGTGACAGCAGAGCTCCGCCGGCGAGACTGCGTCGAGGTCTTCGGAGTAGACGTAGTAGCGGTGGCCGGTGAGCAGGAACTGGAGGTCGAAGGCCGCGAATCGAGCGAGGCCGGTTTCGTGGAACGCCTCCGCGTCGATTTCCGTCTCGGCCTGGGCGAGGAATTCGTCGTAGTCCTCCCAGAGAATCGTGCCCTTCGGGGCAACGGCTTCGAGGCGTTGACGATGCAGATGGTGTGCGAGTTCACGGGCAAACTCGTGGAGGCGGTCGAAGTCGGCGTTGAAGTCATAGCGGCCGTCGGCCGTCCCGACGAGCCCACGGTCACGAAACCGCTTGAGGACGCGGTTGACCGTGTTGCGGTAGTTATCGCTCCGGTCGGCGATCTCGGAGACAGTTCGCGGCTGGTCGAGGTAGTACAGTACCTCGAGTGCTTTGCCGGTCAGTAGCTCGGGGAAGTCGATGTGGGAGTGCTGGCGGACGAGGTCCTGGTATCGTTCAACGGCACGAGCATCCGACGGGACGACTCGTTTTCGCCGGCCATCTCGTTCCGTGTAGACGAGTCCCTTTTCGACGAGGTCCCCGACGGCACGAGAGAGATAGCTCTCGCTGTGGTCGAGCTTCGTCGCGAGTTCGGAGATCGTGTCGCCGCGGTTGACCGTGGCAAGGACCTCGAGTTCGATGCGCCGGAGCACGGTGTAACATAGTACGAAACTTGCATATAAAGAAGATTCGAGTAGTGTTACAGACGGCCATCGTGAGAACCGTCTCCATCGTCTTAACCAACAAACTATGGAGTCGCGGGTAGTGTTGGTTAACACGAGA
>NZ_JAMQOM010000022.1:0-28530 GCF_031624315.1 Haloarcula terrestris
TTTTAGCTAACTGAACGACTTTGCTCGTGAAGCGGGAGATCTTCGACATAGAGCATCGGCGGTTTCCCGCTTCAACTTCCTAGTTCTGACGGTCGAAGCCGACGCTGTCCAGCGATTCACCAGAGCCAATCAGCTCTAAATTTGATGTGATTATGATAGTAAACCATACCGGGCCCCCTCGGCGATGAACCAGATGAGATACTGCCGCGCCTCCTCGGCGGACAGCTCATCCAGCTGCACGGTGTGGTCGCATCTAGTAGGCATCCTCACGGTGGATTTGCTACGCTATTTAGTCGATCCAGATCCCCATTCTCGTATGTCGTTCGCCACATCGCATGAACGGCACGAGTGACGAGTGAGACCTCGGTCACGTCGATACAGGACGGCTCGGCGGCCGTCGTCGTGGCGTCGGGCGGCGAATGGAAATGGATCTCGGGGGAGTGTATATTCGGGTGGCGATCGAAGCGCCAGTTGACGTCGTCGCTATCGACGTAGTGAAACGAATACATCCCCAGTTCGCTCCACTGGATATCGAGCCGAGCGCTCTCGGCGTCGCCCAACCCATCGCTGAGACTGATCTGCAGTTCCGTGGGGGCGACGACGTCATCGTACGATGTTGTGTCGACTAACGGCTCGAGATCGAGCCAGCAGTCACGAATCCGCTGGAGCGCCGGAAGATAGATCGGCCCGAACTCGCCGGCACGGTCGTTACCGTTCATACGGCGAGTTGGTGGCTGGCCTCGTCGTAGGCGAGTGCTGCTTGGGCAACGGCGAGATTCTGCCGCGTCGTGCGCCACGCGGTGAGGTCGTCCCAGCCTTCCGTCTCGTCGGCGTCGAGTTGCTGGGCGAGTTCCTCCGGTGACACCACGTCGTACCGGTCTTCGTAGCGCCGGATCTCGCCCTTCATCTCCTTGATACTGTCGAGCAACTCCGACCGACTGACCTCCTCACGCAGCTCCCGGATCCGGGACATCAAAATTCGGTCGCTGTTTCGCTTGTACAGCGTTGTTTGGCCCTCCTGTTCAGTCTCGGCGAACCCGGTATTCACAAGCGTCTTGCAGTGGCGACGTGCCGTCGGCTCGCTCACGAGGGCGCGGTCGGCGATTTCGCTCGCCGACTGCTCATCGTGGGTTTGTTCGACGATTTCGTACACCCGCTCGAACGGTGTAGTGTCGTCTCTCCAGTCTGCTTTGACCTGCTCGTTGACGTCGTCCCACGTCTCGGTCATATTGGGTGCTACGCAGTCGAGAAACAAATAGTTTCCTGAGAAAATAATCTAACGGCAGTGGTTGTGCAGGTACGTTGTCAGACTACATGCTCCTCTACCGTCTCGTGATGCGTCCGAACCGTTGTCGGCGTGACGCTCCCGGTCTCCGCGACGTCGCTTTGCGTCACCCATTGTCCCTGTTCCTGCCCCGCTTTGTAGAGACAAGCCGCTGCGAACCCGGCTGGATGGACGCCCGTCGTGACGCCGTACTCCTCGGCCTGCTCAGCGAGCGTTCGGGCCCGCTGTCGGATCCTGTCCGGACACTCGAGGTCCGAGGCCAGGCGCGGCACGAACATGCTATAGGGGAGACGGGCTCAGCGAGGAGGCCCAGCGCATTCCCCGTTTGCCGCGACGCAACCACGTCAGTCGCGGTCGGCTTCGCCGAGGTCCGCAGGACCCGAACGGGTGAAGCGCTGGCGTCGAGACCAGATTTATTTTAGCCCGGAACGGGCGCAGGCGGTGCGGAGAGCGTCCGCACGCCCGGAATAGTTGGTCGCAAGCGAAGCGAGGCGCGACCGCAGGGAGCGTCTTGATGCGAACGGCGAACGAAGTGAGCCGTGAGCAAGCGGAGGGCGGCAGCGGCGAGCGGGGCGGGCCGTAACGTACACACCTGTCCAGCCGGCAGCGACACTCGGCGACCCAGCTACCGTCCTGGCGGACTCAGAAAGGGCGAGGCCACCTCGGTCGACCCCCGATCCCGCAAGCACCGCAGGCACGAGGAGCGCAGCGGTGTCTTCGTGAGCGGAGCGAACGAGGGCCAGCGAGACTCCGTCTCGCGCGGTCCCGAGATGCCGAGCGGCCGAGGGCTTTCGGGTGTCGTCGCCGACGCTGCGTGTTCGGCGTCGCCACTCGGAGGCCGGTTACTCTTCGAGACGGCGGAGCAATTGCGTGACGTAGGGACTGTGCTCCCAGCTCCGATGCGGGCTGATCGTCGTGATCAGCCTTCGAGCCGCCTCGTGACTCAGATGGCCGTTCCGGGCGTAGTCAACGACGAGCCGCGGCGTCGGGACGATTCGTGGCCCCTGTAGCACGGCGTGAATTAGTGGGAAGTTCGTCCCGCCGAACTCGTCTGTGAGAAACCCATCGACATCGAGCGCGTTTGCGAGGACGATGCCGTCGGTTTCGCCGTCGTCGAGCCCGAACGTCGGTCGCGAGTCCGGCGTATCCTCACCCTTGTAGGGGTCTTCAACCGTGTAGTAGCTGCGGGCCGCAAGGACGTTACTTGCGGCTGCCCCGTGGATATCTTGATACTGCGTGATGTCACGGAGTTCTGTAACGACTTCCGACGGCACGAACACGTCACACGACGTGAGCAGATACTGAAACGGGTCCGGGGTGTCAGTGTCGACAGCTGCGTCGGCACGAGGCACGGCGAGACTGACGAGCGCACTAGTGTCGGCGACGACCGTTCGCAGTCGCCGGCCGCTCATTGATCGTCGTCAGCCGTAGTGTCGACCGCCGTCGCGTCGCCATCGTAAATGTCGGTGTCGTCAGGGGCCGCGAGATCGAGTGGTTCATCCTCGAGGTCCGCTTTGAGAAGACGGAGGCGCTGAGCAGTCTCGGCGCCGACCAGCTGCTTGACCGTCTCGAACTCAAGCTGGTCGTCGTAGTACTTCGTCGCGACGAGTTCCTGGAACGTCTCGCTGTCGGCCGTGTCTTCGATGTACTCGCGAATCGCCTCGACAAGCAGATCCGTCCGATCCTTGTCGAAGAGCTCCGCGATCGCATCCAGCCGGTCGACAAGAT
Source organism: Haloarcula terrestris (assembly GCF_031624315.1). Classification (NCBI taxonomy): domain Archaea; kingdom Methanobacteriati; phylum Methanobacteriota; class Halobacteria; order Halobacteriales; family Haloarculaceae; genus Haloarcula; species Haloarcula terrestris. The sequence goes on from NZ_JAMQOM010000022.1 coordinate 3,014, forward strand.
ACTCTGGCGACTGGAAATGGACCCGTCGCGGATCGTCGCTTGCGCTCATTCTATGTGCAAGTTCTGCACATAGAGTGATAACCGTTTCGGCGTTTGCACAGAGCTTGCACATCGGGTCCGTGACGGGACTGTCCCGTCAGTCTCAGCTGTTTTCCTGTGCGTTCAGCTCCTCGAGAAACCAGCTGGCTGCCGTTCCGATCCGGACCCCATCGACGTTGCCCATCTCAAGGCCGTTCGTGGCGGTCCGAAACGGCTCGTCGTTGACGAGGATGCGGTGGATGACTGTCCGGACCGACGCCGTTCCGTACCTGTCGACGAGAGCCGCGACCGCCGTATCGAAATGCTCATCCTCGTGCTCGGCTCGCGGGTTCTGCGCTCGCTGGATCACGAGGTCAACCACATCGTCGACCGATGCGTGCTCGGGATTCCCGGTTTGCTCACGGACGTTATAGTGGGGCTCAGCATCAGGCATTTCGAGTCACTCCGTGGCGTCGTCCGTATCGGTCCTCGCCGAGTCGGTTTCTCGTTGCCGGCGGATTGCAGCCAGCGTCTCCTCAAGCGTACCCACACTCTCGATCGACGCGAGTTCATCTGTAATCTCGTCGATGAGTTCGGCTCGCTCGACGGCAGTCTCGTCGCCCGCGGTCGTGTCGATCGATGCGACACGGAGTTGCCGCGTTTCGTGCCACCCGCAGTCCCAACAGTCTCGGGTCATCTCGACGCACTCGCCCTCTTCCGCTGCAAGGACGGCGTCGGACAGTGACGTCGACAGCGGTTGGTCCGGTCCGACCTCAAGCGTGACGGGGGACCCGCACGCAGGACAGTCCATAGTCATCCCGAGGAGCGTCCGTCTGTTGAAGATAGCGGAGCGACGGGAAAGTTACACAAACAGCGCTGCTGAGGTCACAGGGTAGGTCAACCACAGGTAGCTGCGAAACTGCCGCCGTGGCGCCGTTCCATTCCTGTCAGCGACAGCTCGGCGCATCAGTCAGAGACGATGTGCGACTTGAGCCTACGCGTCCAGTACGTTGCTGGCCCACCCAGACTACAGCGGGCACAGACCTGTAGTGGGCCTTCGAGATGCCCGAGTTCGACCCGGATCCCGTCAATGCTGTGAGCGTCTCGACGACCAACTCATACCTGTCACAGGCGACATAATCGCGCTCGTCCGGATTCGGCTCCACCTGGATCGCGCAGTCGCCGCAGATCGGATGGGTGGCCCGTTCGTCTTAGCCCCAGGTGTGTGCCTCCCCAGCCACGGTACCGGGCGGGGCGTCGCAGAACGCACAGCCGATGAGCGTTTGTTGCATCACTCGCCCTCCCCGTCGGCGTCGCGGCCGGCCGTCCAGCCACGGTGGAAGACGGCTAGCTGCGTCGTCGAGTCGAACGCGGCGCCGCTCGGCTCGTGAACCAGAACGCGGTCCTCGGGAACCGGAGTGACGATGTCCGCGTCGACGAGGTCGCTGACCAGGCGTTGGGCCGTCGCGTCGTCGACAGTTGTCTCTGGATTTGCCTCCACGATCAACTCGTAAATCGCCTCGGTCAAGACCCGAGGCGTTCACGTGGACTCCCGCTATCTTTGACAGAGGCAGGTGGGTAGTACTCCCCACTCACGTTCAGCATCTCGCGATTCAAGATCTGTCCAAACGCCGCCGACTCGCACCAGTGATAGTGGGGGCCGAATGTGAGTTCGTCAACGGGGGACGCTCCTCAGAGTGTAACCCCTGACACCTTATCTGACCTGTTTTGTCTTCGGATTGTAGTCAAGAACGTCCAGATGATTCATCTTCGGAAGGTGGTGATGATGCAAGGTGGAAGATACCAAATCATCAACCGTCACCTCCGACACGGGAGTGTTCGTCTCGAGTGCGATCACGGCTACGGCCAGGTCATTCAGGTCAACAGGGGGTTCCAGTTCTGCGAGGGCGGCCAAGGTGACTCGACACCGCTCGGACGAGAGGAGACTATGATACTCGGAATCGCTAAGATCCGGGAAGGCACTGCGGTCAGGGACATTACCAAGAGGAGCGGTCTTCGGTGTGGCAGTTGTCGAGTTGTTTGGCATGCAAATATACCAACGTGTAGACCGCGAATAGGCTTGGCCGCTAATGTATAAGCCAAGAGAGACGTTGACATGGTCAAGTTTGAGTTACCAGATGCTATCAATTCCGTACAGTTGACGTATGAAGTACGCTCCGTATATTCTCAATTACCCTCCAACGGCGGAGTATCCTTATATTGTTATCTGACCCACACAATACAATGTCTCAGCAGGCTCTGACCAGTGCTTTACAGGAGACGATAGCACTCTTCGACAGTTCTGGAACGCCACAGACCACGACAGAGGTCGCGGAGCAACTAGACCTCGGGCGACGGAGTGCGTACGACCGTCTTGAACGGTTAGTCGACCACGAACTGGTCGAGACCAAGAAGGTCGGAGCGAATGGCCGCGTCTGGTGGCGGCCGTCACAGGAACAAGGCACGGCAGAGGCCACGTCAGACCGCATGCTGTCCAGGCTCGTCGAGAACGTGCCAGGAATCGTGTATCGCTGCCGGAACGATCCTGGATGGCCCATGTTGTTTATCAGTGATACCGCTGAGGACATCACCGGCTATGATCCGGAGCGCATCGAAGCCGGTGCTGTCAGCTGGGGGGCAGACATCGTCCACCCTGACGACAGGGAACAACTGCGCCAAGCGATCGGATCGCAACTCGCGGACAGCAAGGAGTTCACCGTCGAGTACCGCATCCAGACCGCCGCAGGAGATATCCGGTGGGTACGCGAACGTGGCCGGATCGTTCACAGGGGCGACACCCAGACCGATACGTTAGAGGGTGTAATTACCGACATTACCGAAGAGAGACGCTCCAGCGAGACGGTAGCGTACAGCGAAGAACAGTTTCGGTCGCTCGTCGAAGCGACCACGGAATATGCCATCTTCATGCTCGACGCTGACGGATGCGTTCAAACCTGGAACGAGGGGGCACGGCGTATCAAGGGATATCAGGCCGACGAAATCGAGGGGAAACACGTCTCAACGTTCTACACTGAGGCGGACCGTGCCGACGACATACCCAAACGGAATCTGCAACGGGCGGCCGAAGAGGGGGTCACCGAAGATGAGGGCTGGCGAGTTCGCGCTGACGGCTCGCGGTTCTGGGCACACGTCACCATCACTGCATTGTACGACGATGGGGAACTCTCGGGCTATGCGAAGGTCACCCGTGATATGACCGACCGGCGTCTTGCGGAACAGCAACTCCAACAGGAGAAGGCGTTCGTCGAGAGTCTCTTTGAGGCCCAGCAGGACATCGTCTACGCGTTCGATAACGACGGGCAGTTCATCCGATGGAACGATCGATTAAACGCGGTGACTGGCTATTCTGATCCGCAGATCCGTTCGCTACATCCGATCGAGATGGTCGCTGACGGGGCTGTCCCTGAGGCCATCGATGCCTTCGAACGCGTACTCGAACATGGGGAGACAGTCACCGTCGAATTGCCAATCGAATCGGCTAACGGCGGTCGTGTCCCGTATGAATTCACGGCTGGACCATTGGCTGAAGCGGGCACCGTTGTCGGAGTCACCGGCATTGGCCGGGATATCAGCGAGCGCAAACGAAATGAGCGTGAAATAGAACGGCAGCGAGACGAACTCCAAGAAGAACTGGCGGAGGTGTTCGAGCGCATCGATGATGCATTCTTCGCCCTTGACAAAGACTGGCGGTTCACTCACGTCAACGATCGTGCGACGAATCTACTGGACCGCTCTGTCGGTGAACTCATTGGACAGCGTGTCTGGGATGAGTTCCCGGAAGCGACAAGTACGATATTCAAAGAAAAGTATGAACACGCTCTCGCGACGCAGGAACCGGTAACGTTCGAGGACTACTACGCCCCCCTGGATACTTGGTTTGAGGTTACTGCCTACCCGTCAGAAAGCGGCCTGTCGGTGTATTTCCGTGACGTCACGGAGCGCAAGGCACGCGAGCACGAACTCGAACGGTACGAAACAATTCTCGAAACCGTCAATGACGGGATCTATGTCATCGACGAGGATGGAATGTTTACCGCTGTCAACGAAGCGTACGAGTCGATGGTAGGCCAGTCGGCCGAGCAACTCCTCGGGAGCCACGTTTCGTCGGTGATCACGAACGAGACAATTCTCGAAACTGCACAGCGTATCGAGGATGAGTTGGCGAACGATGAGCGGACGACAGCGTCGCTGGAGGCAGAACTGACCAATGACACAGGCGAGACTCGCATCGGGGAAGCGACGTTTGCCCTTATGGAGACCGAGACTGGCTACGAGCGCGTTGGTGTCGTTCGGGACGTGACCGAACGCAAGGCGCGCGAACAGGAGCTACTGCAACAGCGCATGCAACTTGCGGCATTGAACCACCTCAACCAAGTCGTGCACGATATCACGGACGCTGTCATCGAACAGTCCACCCGGGACGAGATCGAGACTGTCGTCTGCAAACGACTGGCCGCGGTGGATTCCTATCAGTTCGCATGGATAGGTGAAGCCGATGCTGCATCTCAGACCGTCTACACCCGATCTGAGACTGGCGTCGAAGGCTATCTCGACGACATGACGATCTCTGTCGATCCCGATGACCCCCGAAGCGACGGGCCGACGGGTCGAGCGTTCCGCACCGGCGAGATCCAGACGACACAGGACATCAGCGAGGACGACAGCTACGAGCCATGGCGTGGGACGGTCAGTGAGTACGACGTACGATCGTCAGCCGCCATCCCGATCGTTTATGATGAGTCCCTCTACGGTGTTTTGAACGTCTATGCTGATCGTCCGGACGCGTTTGAGGGTCGCGAGCAAGCGGTCATTCAACAACTTGGTGAGGTCATCGGACATGCTATCGCAGCGACTGAACGTAAGCAGGCACTCATGAGCGATGAAGTGGTCGAGCTCGAGTTCAGTATTCCGGATGTCTTCGAGGCCCTAGATATCGAGTGCGAGACCGAGGGCACCATCTCGCTTGCTCACGCATCACCACTTTCTGATGGGGAGTATATCGTGTACGGGAGCGCCAGCGACGACGCTACTGACACAGTCCGTGCCATCACCGACACACTTCCTCACTGGGAAGAAGTGACGTTCCGGGACGACGACAACCCGGTACATTTCGAGGTCCGACTTTCGGAACCGCCCGTCATATCAGCGGTCGCATCAGTCGGAGGTGCAATCGAACGAGCCGTAGTCACAGACGGCGATTACGAGATGACAATTTATGTCTCTCCGAACGCGGACGTTCGAAAGGTCATCAGTGCCGTTGAAAACGCATATCCGGCGTCACAGATGCTAAAGCGACACCAGATTTCGCGTTCAAATTCGGAAGCGAGGAACGGACATCACATTCTGGCCGATCTCACCCAGCGGCAACGAACCCTCCTCGAATCCGCCTACTATGCAGGCTTTTTCGAGGTACCCAGACACGTGTCCGGGAAAGAGATCGCGGAGTCCTTCGAGATATCGTCTCCCACGTTTCATCAGCATCTCAGAAAAGCTGAGAAACATATCCTCGAGCAGTTGCTCTCCTCGCCGTCAGCCATTTCTGAGTGAGGACGAATCCTAGGCTGTTGACGCATAAGACCAGTATATTCCTGTTGATCTCTCCAGCTAGCACTAACAAATTAGCCCCATAGGATATCCACCTACGACGGGTATATTCGATAATGATTGCAGGCTACCTTCGGAACCGAATTCGCCATATTGGTGTGGATTCAGGCCTGTTGAGGAATGGCGTGCAGGTATGGTCCTCAAATCGTGATGCAGTGGTCCCATGTCAGCGATCAGGGGGTAGCAGTGACGGGACGACGGGGCCAGTAAACAACAAAAAGAGAGTGACCGATGATGAATGAAGGCCGCCCCGTAGTCAATTACGATCCGGACAATGATGACTACTATACCGAAATCGAGCCGGGTAAAACCAAGCCCACCATCGCCATCATTTGTCTCTTTGACGCTCTCGATGCGTACGAAGACATTGATATCCCACAGCTTTACCACCTGCTCAATCCAGATGCCTTGAGTACACTTCTGATTAGCCACAATCGGAAAGAGGTCGCGGGTACCTTGACCTTAGAATACACGGCAGGAGATTTTCACCTCACCATTTCGTGTTCGGACGGGACTGCCGACATCCGTCTCCGAACCAATGACGCTCTGGAAGACCCGGACGATCCGGCCTGAAATGGACTGCGGTTCGTCAATTCTGTAGTACCCGTCTACAGTTAGTACGTCGTCGAGAGGGATAGTTGCATAATTTTGATGGGAAAGATTATTGAATGTCTGTAATTTTCGATCTTTCTATCAGCTGATTGTAGGGGCTAAACCCCGTCTTCCAAGAGCAACGAAGGGAGCAAAGCGACCGAATAGCCCAGTAGGGCGGGGATACAGCACCATCATCGTCTTTCATACACTGTTCTGTTGCTGGCCCACAGGTCCATATCCACCGAAGATATTGGTTGATAAGACGAATACCCCGGAGTCTGTCCCTGTGCTGATTCAAATCTGGTGTTGATATGGCCACGCAGAAATCAGTGTTTCCGCCAGAAGACCTATTCTACGAGTTCAACGAGTGCGAACGTTGAAGGGTCCTTCCAGGCCTCACCGTTTGCGGAGAACCAGCTGTACTTTCTGTTGAGATTACCACCCTCACCATCATCATTGATGTGGATGTTGGTGCCGAACCGGTGGCCTACCATCGGTACCGTCTGTAAGACCTCCCAAGGAAGTGTCACAGCGAGGTGCCACCCTTCTGTGGTTTTGATTTGGGTAACGCCGACTCGCTCGGATCTGAACCCGTCAAATGTGTGGTACCCAGGGACGGCAGTTTCTTCCCCTCGTTCAAATATGATCTGGGCGTCGTTATCGCCGTCATAGGACTGTCCCTGGCTATTGTCCGGATCAATGAATATCTCAACACTGTCGCTCAGGTATCCCGCATCGGAGTCATTCGCGTGCTCGGTGTCAACGATCGTAACCAGAAAGTACAGTGCTGATTCATCCCAGAGTGCCCGCCACTCACCACCGAGATCGGTGTCTGGTGACTCCTGAATGATGGTCGTCTCTATTGGATGCGCTGAGACATCCGACCAGATCTCATCAAGCGTGCCGTCCATTGTCGGTGGTTCGTTCGCCCGCTCGATGGTCGCCCTCGGTTCCGCTATATTCTGTGTAGTTGCAGTCACTGTGGCTTCTTGGGTCGAGGCGAGTCCATGTTCATCGACAGCAGTCAGGCCAAGTTGGTATGTCCCATCTGGATCCAAATCAGTCAAAGTGATTTGGCGGTCCGCTCCTTTGAGGAGAGCGACTTCAATGGTGTTACAGCGCACACGGTACTGTACGATATTGTCACCGTCTGGATCTGTAGATTCGGACCAGGTGAAGCTGAGTGAGTGTTCGGTGCGCTCTGTCACTTTTATTTCCGACGGCGGTGATGGTGGTCGATTTCCTGTGTCTGGCTGATCAGAATCGGGCGTTCTGCCAGGCGGCCAATTCTCAGTGTGTGTCTCCGCTAACCAGTCTTTGGTGAGTTTGCCCATGTGCTTGTCACCGCCCAGCAGTTGCCAATCTTCATTGAACATACGGGGTTGATGCATGGAGTCAAACGTTGTGGCACACCAGTTCACGTTCGTATGGGTGTTGAGCCAGTCACGGAAGGGCTCACCCCATTCCTCCGTCGACCCAATCAAGTGGGCGGGGATTCCGTCTTTGTTCTCGCCGACGTAACCCCATTCTGTCGCGAATAGTGGAATGTCGAACGCTGGGTCACCAAAGGCCTCTTCCCACGTGTCAGGGTCCCATGAGGGGTTTACATGGAAGGCATAGACAATATTGTCGTCAGCAAAGGGATCGTCTGGTGCGTATTTCGTCAGCGAATTCCACCCTGGTGACCCGACAATGATCGGGGTATCGGGTGCGTGAGTGCGAATCTGTGAAACCCAGGGTTTTGCTGTCTCACGCCAGGTAAGCCAGGTCTGGCGGTCGTCCCCTGCTGGTTGTCCAGGCGTACTGAACATGTCAAACAAGACGTGGGTCTCATCGGCGTACCGCGGGGCGACACGGTCCCAGAACGACAGCAGTTGCTCCTCAATCTTGGTGGTATCATACCGTTCGGTCGCATCATAAGCAATGATGACGTAGACATCACGGTCCCGGGCTAGTGCCACCACTCGATCCAGATACTCTTCGAGGAGTGTTTCGAGACCCACTTCGGAAATCGAATGAACTCGAATTGGGACACGCAGGACGTGTGAATGCCAGCCAGCATCAGAGTCCGTCGCAAGCTTAAGTGTGTCCCAATAATCTTTGCCGCGTCGATTGGCGTGTGTCGTCCCCCACCAAGGGTCTACAGTAGTAACGCCTCGGAGGACGACACGAGTTCCCTCCGGATCCGTGAGCCACTGTCCGTCAACACTCAGTCGTGGACGTCCGACATCCGCCGGATCCTGTCGGTTGAGCAGGCCGGCACAGCCAGCTATGCCGGTAAACGATCCTGCTCCAACTGTCGAGAGAAAACGCCGCCGATCCATTCTAGTATCATGACCGATAGTAGCGTAAAAGCATAGCGATCATTCAGACAGCAACCGAGGTATGCCGACAGAAATCATAAACCACTCGTGTAGACGATCTGACGGCTGAATTAACCGCATAAAATAAAGATGTCACTCTCTTATCAATCGAACGAAATCTCTGAAAGGCTAAGCAATCTCAATTTTGATACTCATGGAGTAGTCATTGCTCACTACTGGTGTCGGATGAATATCGACATCATCACGTAGCCGACGACTCCTCGAATACATCTGAGAAAACGAATTTTGCCCCAGTATCGTCTTCGGAGGCTAACGATAACTGCCAACCGTGGGCTTCGACGATTGTTTTGACAATCGAGAGGCCTAGTCCGGTTCCAGTCTCGCTTGTTGTGTGTCCATACTCGAAGATATCGTCGACCTCCTCAGGCGGAATGCCTGGCCCATCATCGGTTACATAGAAGCCATCGGCTGTGAGCCCAACCGTGACGGTCGTCTCCGGGCCGACGTGATCGATGGCGTTCCGAAAGAGATTCTCGAGGAGCCGCCTCAGTCGCTCTTGATCGGCAGCAACGGTTCGAGTGTCCAAGACAGTCAGTGTCGCCTCCGCAGTGTCGACGGTACTCCACGCATCCTCTGCAACCGTCTTTAGATCAACCGGTGTCTTGTCCCCAATGTGCTGCCCATCACGCGCCAATGTAAGGACATCGTCGATGATTGTGTCAATACGTTCGTGGGCACGATCGATATTATTAAGGAAATTCTCACAAGCGCTGATGTCGCTGGAGTTTTGACTGTCGCCAATACTGTTGATCCGATCCTTGAGCAATTCGAGGTTTCCGCGTGCAACCGTCAGCGGGTTCCGTAGGTCATGACTAACCGTACTCGCGAAATTGTCAAGCCGTTTGTTCTGTCTCGCAAGATTTTGACGTGATGCTTCTGCTTCGGCACGGGCGCTCTCAGCTTCGTAGATCTGATCGCGGAGGGCATCGCGCATGTTCCCGAAAGAAACGAACAGCCGGCCAATCTCGTCCTCACGCTCAGTCGATAGGTCAACGTCTAAGTTTCCGCTCTCCATCTCCTGGGCCCGCTCCCGGAGTCGCACCAGCGGAAGAACAGTTTGGCGGCCAAGAATAACACTGATGACACTCAGAGAGACCAACGAGACAGAAATGAGGATGATAACGTTCCGTCCGACAGTGCTGCTGGCCTGGTAAAGTTCTGCTCTGGGAGCAGTTGTGGTGACCACCCAGTTCGTGTCCGGCACAGGGGCGATCCCGATAACATTGTCGCCCTGCTCAGCAATCGTCGTTTGACCAGCCACGGCCTGGTTGAACGCTGTCGTTCCGGCTAGCTCGCTGGTATAGTCTTGTCGCGGCGACAACACTGTCCTTCCGTCGGTGTCAAGAACCTCTGTCCGGACGACACTGCGGCTCTTGTGGAGTTGTTCGAAATCCCTGGCGACGTCACCGACAACAACAATCACACCATGATCGCCACGGACTTGGCTCGCGAACGCCATATGGATATCACCGGTACGTGAGTACGCCGATTGCGACGAAGCAACGGTTTCTGTTCCGTTCGCTGCCTCGCTAATTGGCTCTGATACAGCTGGACTAATCGCAGTCTGGTGACGTCCTACGTAGCGATTATTCGTACTCGTGACGATAGTGTCGGACTCAGGATCGATATAATGAATACCAACCAAATCTCCTCCGCCCATCTCCTTTGACTCTTGCAGGTATGTGTGGATCCGGTCTGTATTACCCCCTGCATAGACATCCGATGATGCGACGGCACGTGTCCGGATCCGCATCCCGTCAAGCCATTCGGAGATTGAATCCGCTTGGAGTGTGGCAGTTGAACGGAGCGTCTCCTCAGCATCATTCTCGATGATAGTTTGGATCTGGACGAAACTCAGGACACCAACACTAGCAATGATGACGACGACCAGCAGCATGGAAAGCAGGAACTTCGCCGCGTACCGACGACGAACACTTTTTGGCAAAAATCGTCTGCCAATAGCCGCCTCAAGTCCACCGTCTTGGGCTACATCACTTTCCGTGTGTTCGTCGCTTTCGCCATCCATCGCACGTATCTGCCCTACATCACCCACACGGACTCTTGACTGTTGTGGCCGTTTCTAAGCAGAGATACCTGCGAAAAGTACGGAAACGGCGAAACCAGCATTTGAATGAGTCCTAGCAAGTATTATTACAGTTGACCGGATCGCGCCCGCTACTGCAGGCACGATGGACCGCCGTGAGGCGCGCGATAGCGCCGAGCGCAGCGTTCCGTCGTCCTCGTGAGCGACAGCGAACGAGGGCTCGACAGACGAGCATCGCGAGTCTGTCGGTGGCGTCGCGCGCTGGGACGTTCCACCAGATACCCAGCCCCAGTTTCTCCTGGGCTGGCTGGCCCACGGCCACGCACACACCAGGACATCGGCTCTCTCACAGCCCCCACCAGACTGACCCACGTCGACGCGCCGTTACGGTGGCGCTCCAGTCCGTGCGCGTGGTTGTCTCGCCGCCGCCCGGCCCGCCGGAGGCGGCGGCGAGGCCGCGTGCGCGAGGACCTGTCGCACCGACCGAGAGGCCCTCTTCGGTGGGGGAGGCCCCAGCTGACGCCGGCCGTTAGTTCGCCTTGGAGTGCGCGTTGCCCAGCGTCACAGCAACCGCCCGATCAGTATCTCGCTCGTTGGCCCACTGGTGGGTATCTGACTCCGCGTCCCACGGGGCCACCGTCGGGGTATCACCGGCGGAACCGAACATGCTACTCCCATGTCCGGTAGGCGCGGGACCGTCGCCAAGTTCAATGACACACATCAGGGTGTCACTCGTCACGGCCACCGTCTTCATGCCGTTGTACTCGCCGGGCTTGCCCCCACAGATTCGCACTCTGTCGCCTTCGTGAAGCGTCCGCACCATCTCACCGCCGTGGACTGACTTGCCCCAGACCGTGACCTTCGCGCTCGTACCCTCGTCGTCCTCGACATAGGCCACCTGGTACTGATTGCGGGCGTCTGGCTCCTGAATAAGGTGGGTTACTTCGCCTTCAACGGTACACTCCCAGCCGTAGGGCGAGACATCAGCAATCGGCGTCGGTGCGTCCATTGCGGCCCGGGCGTCTAGCTGGGTCGAAAACGTGGCGCTACATAGGTTTTCACCATCGTCGAGATACTCTGCAAGGAGTCGACTTGCAGCCGCTCGGGTCATGGTCGTCTGCTTGCTGATGGTATCGGCCTGCTGGTTGACTTCGGCTAGCGTTTCGGCGTCCATCTCGGCCCGTGGATCGTCGTGGTCGAAGTGCTCCGGGCGCTGGTTCATCGCGTCTGCGAGCTGTCGGTTGCCCGCTTCGCGGTCCACACTGCCGGCATGAGCGCGTGCGATCTCTGCGTGTCGTGCTTGCTCAGCTTCGCGTCCGTGGCGTTCCTCTTGTTGGGCGAGCGTTTCGCCAAAGCGTCGGTTCGGGCCAACCTCGGTTGAGCGGGTCCAGTCGTATGCCTCTTCTTGGCGAGCGTAGTAGTTGCCACGGCTATCGCTGCCCTTGTTCATCCGGAAATCAAGTTCGTCGCCGTTTTCGGTTTCGGCGACCTGCTCTAGAAGTTGCTCGGGGCCACCCTCGACGTGGGTCGAAAGGGAAACCGTTTGGTTGCTTGCCGATGCTTTCTTGCCGCTGGGATTGCTAGCGTACATTGTCTTTCACGTCACCACGGAAAGACACTTGTCGGGTGTCTCAGCACCCGATTTCTGCGGCGTGAAACTACTTCGTGAGCGCCGCGTGTGTCGTATCTTTCCGTATCTATTGACAGAAGTGTCTAGAACTTAAAGATACCGAAGGAATTGGATTGTTTCAAGTGCAGTTTTCTGGTGTTTGAGTGGCCCTAAGCAGTGTATTCTTTTTCGCATTTCAAGGGAAATTAGTATATATAAGGCGGTATGAGATTGGCACCTCCGACGGGCGGTCTCATCGTGTGCAGTTGCGGTGAGCCAGCATCCCGCGGGGCCAAGCGAGTGCCGGATGGGTGAAAGCCCGGCAGCGCAACGAAGTGAGCAGCCCGGAACACAGGGCACGCAGTGCCCGTCCTCGTTCCGGCGAGGGAGCGCCGGCCCCGGGGGTTCCTCATTTAGACCGCGAGCGACTCCGACGTGCGCGTCGAATCCTGCTGTCCCGTGCTGTAGTAGTCGGGCGGGACTGAAAGGGCCACGCCGCTGGCGCTTGCTGTGGTCGAGTCAGCGACCCCTATCCGAACGTAGTGAGGATATGTCGCTGAGCGACCGCCAGCGGCGTGGGGCTTTCAAAGTGTGCTGGACCGGCACCGAGTTCGTCACCGTGATTCCGTTTGGCGTGGGTCCAGTACCGCAAGTCCCACCAGTCCCACTACTGTCGGTAGTTTCGCCATCTGTAGGTCCATGCGTCCCGCCGCCAACAGTACCACGAGTCCTGTTGTCCGAAGTGTTGCCCCCCTCGACACCGTCACGTGTGTCACAATACTCGACTCCAGGCCCAGCAGCCCCAGAACTCTCCGCCCATCGCACACGAGACACACCCTGCCTGCGCTAGCTTCGTCCACTCTCTGCCCGCGTACCGGCCCCGGCGAGAGCGAGAGTGCCGCCCAGCGGCGGCTACCCGGCGGTCAGGCGTTACACCGGTCAGTCATCCGTTCCTGGCCCGGCCGTCAGTCCTGCGCCGACTCACACCCATCTATCGCGCTCTCAGCCAGCCTGCCAGCCCCACGCTGCTATCCACCAAGGGTCAATTCGTTTCGCCCGGCCGTCTGCCCCACGCTGCGAGGGACCGACTGCCAGCGGTAGTGCAGTCGTATCACTCTCGTCTCTAACCGCGTATGACTCCGATATGTGTCGTTTTTCCTGATGGAGTCCCCTTTCAGGCCCGTACAAGACTGATGGTACAAGAGGACTGAAGGAGCCGCGCTATCGACGAACGCTGACAAAGCTGGAAGCGTACGATCTGATCGAGGTCTCGAAGTGACTTGGCACAGAGAGTACCGTGTCTATGTCAGTATCGTTGCTTCGGACTGGGATATCGAACCACCTGCTCAGTGAAGATCTAATCCCACCCCATCACTTATTCAATGACAACTGGTATACCAACTATATGAGCGAGGAATCGGCACGGATTTACAACCAAGCACGCCGGAACGAGGTTTCCTCAGTCGAGGCGTGGGAGGACCTGCAATCTCTCTCCGAGGATATCGACTGGGACGTTGAGCGGCTGTTGTCTGAGTCTCCAACATCTACCGATGCGGACCGCGAACTGCCGCCGTAAGTTCTGCCTGGATGTTTGTGACTCGAATATCTGGTTATTCGGCCTGACACGGACGTGTGAGGGAGCGGTTTCGCTTGTTGACAACGCGATTCAAAGTGCCTCTCACGTCGGTGTGAGCGCAGATATGAGCAGAAGAATCCATACATTGGTTCCCATACTCTCTGAAAACAGTCAGTTCTACCGTGCAAGATACACAGCGCTTATCGCTCACCGGTTTCTCTCCGGAATTCAATCCGGGACAGGTGAACTCACCACCCGGTTCCGTGAGCAAGGTGAGGGAAAATGAAGTGGCGCTCAGCATTTTAGATTCTAAACTTACGGCCAGTACTCGGGCTAGATTAGAAGGCACAATCCCGGTAAGTGTGGCTCCCCTATCTTGACATATGGAGCGCACTGAGTACGCGATTCTGGTGGTCATCGCGCTCGTGACCGTCGCCATCGGCATGGTCACCACGAACCAGCCGCTCGGGGTGTTCTTCGTTGAGAGCTTCCGACAGTTTCTGACGACGACAGCCGCCATGGCCTGGATCACATGGTGGGCGCTGGTCGTCGGATTCGCCATCGCAGGCGGCGTGGAAGCCTGGACCTCGAGCGAAGAGATCAGCGAACTGCTCGAAGGGCACGGACTCCGTGAAATCGGGTACGGCTCGCTGTTCGGATTCGTCTCCTCGTCGTGTTCGTACTCGGCCATCGCCACCGCGAAAAACCTCTTCAAGAAAGGCGGCTCCGCCGCCGCCACGATCGGGGCGTTCATGTTCGCTTCGACGAACCTCGTCATCGAGATCGGTGCCGTCATCTGGATATTGCTCGGCTGGCAGTTCCTCCTCGCCAACATCGTGGGTGGGTTCGTCCTCATCGGGATGATGGCGTTGGGCTTCGTCTACCTCGTCCCCGACGAAGTCGTTGAGCAGGCCCGACAGAACGTCCGCGATAAGGGAGAGCAGACGGTCCGGGATCCGGTCTGCGGGATGGAGGTAACCCCTAACGAGGCCGAATACACCATCGAACACGAGGGTGAGACCTACTACTTCTGCTCGACGTCGTGCAAGGAGAGCTTCGACCCAGAGGAGGCAAACACCACGATTCTCCAGCAGGCTACGTCGATGGAAGGCTGGAAGGCGCTGGCCGATAAGCAATGGAAGGAGTGGGGTATGCTATGGGACGAGATCGCCATCGGGTTCATTTTCGCCGGGCTAATTGCCGGGTTCATTCCCGAGTCGGTCTGGACCGCCGTCTTCTCGGGCGCTACCTTCGGTGTTCCGGTGTACGTCTTCTGGACCGCGGTACTCGGTGCGGTCATCGGCGTCGCCACGTTCGTCTGCTCGGTCGGCAACGTTCCCTTCGGTGCCGTGCTGTTCAGCAATGGTCTGCCATTCGGGCCGGTTCTCTCATACATCTATGCCGACCTGATCGTCCCGCCCATCATGGACGCCTATCGGGAGTACTACGGGCCGACGTTCGCTGCCGTCCTGTCGGTGATGATCTTCGTCTCTGCTGTGGTAACCGGAGTCCTCATCCATTTTGTTTTCCTGGCCGCCGGAGTGATTCCGTCACCAGACAGCGTGCAGATAGCCGAGGTAGGGATCGAAATGAACTACAAAATGGTGCTGAACGTGTTGGCGACGGGGCTGTTCCTGTTCCTCTACTGGTTGCACCGCGAGAGCGGAATGGATGAGGACCAAGGGGACCACGCTCACGCCGCTGACTGATGTCTCCACCACCCATTCACCCTATGACTGTCCTACAGGTTTCGAGTTCACATGTCATGCTCCGACGAGTACTGCATACACTCCCTATATCTTGCACGACGTTCTCAACACATCTGAGATCTGTTACCTTGTGAGATATGAAGACATTCGCTAATCACTATGAAACCCGGCAAACACTTATTTTCGAGGCCAGTCGAATTTTGGTTAGAAGGAACACTGCCACACGCTCCTTCTACCCCCCTTTCCATGCCCAATGATACGCAACGCCTTGGTCGCTGTCCGGACTGCGACAAACAGATCACAACGGGATGGATTCTGGTTGAATACGTGAAGGATGACGGCACAGAGGGTGTCTGGGCTGAGTGTCCGCCGTGTGAGGACGTTGTTGCGCCGGAGTGAGTTCGGCCAGAAGTGAAGTTCTTGCAAACTGAAATGACTGGAGATGAGATAGATGAGATAGATGAGATAGATGAGATCATAATCAATACTGGATACTCAAAGTGGGATACCACAACGAATGAATTGAAGCAGTCTATCAAATTACAACCATACACGAAATAAATTATTATCAAATTGGGACAGGACTTAGTAAACAGAATTATGAAAATGATTGGGGAAACTCTATCAAGTAGAACTCAAGTTGCGCTGGCTTTAGTTGGCGGTTCACTGACAATGATACTCAGTATGAGTCGGCTTCTAAGACAGACCACAATAAGGAGACTTGGTCTTTGGGCCCCGTGGATGGCGGTTGGAAGTATTCTTTTGCTGGCTATTCCTATATGCCTACTATTAAGATATTCTCTGGTGCTTCCTCTACTATCCGCTATATTAATGACCGGTAATGTACTTTGGAGAGATTATACCGCAATTGTGGATAGTCCGGCACCACTCTTTTTTGGATGGTGGTTTGTACCGCTCGCAATCGCCCTCGTATTGGGCATGGTTGAGTATCTTGTACGCGGGACAATCATGTAACACTAACTCTGATCAATAATTCAGCAGTGTTATAGAGATACAGTGTCGCCCGACACAGGGAGTCGCTGACCGGTAGATACCTCCCAGTGCGACTCCTGCTTCAGTCGAGAAGCAGGATCGGAAGAGTCACCACCAATGTAAGCAACAGGCTCGCTCCGAGAATAGCAAACAACATATCTGATAGCCCTTCCGTCATCACGTAATTGTACGACAAAGCGACGGCTGTGATCGCTGAGAACCCTATAAACAGTAATTGTCGTAATTCCGAAGACCGCCGTGTGGAGGGGATACGCATATTACTGGACATAATAGCCTCCGACAAATATCTAACTGGACTGATTATTAGAGCCACGTAAACGGACTAGCATCCTTTATGAAGCAGACGTAGCACAATGGTTCTGGAACTCCTCTTTCCCGGCTTGATCGGATTCGTGTTTGTGATGATTGCGGCCTACGCCGGCTCACTTCGGGCTCTGGAAGTCTACTTTGATCCGGAACAAGACAGTATCTTCCTCTCGGATGACTACGAACCCTCCGGTGAGCAGTAGTCCACTGTCTCGACTACGAGTTGAAGGTTGTGCTGGAAGCTGGAGGCAGATGTCCCTATGCTTCAGACTAATCGACAGATGTGTGTTCAAGTGGATCAACCGTTCATGCTGTCGAGCCGAATACCGCCTATGACATACTGTCAGCACCTCCTCTGGGGGAGAGTGTAGCGTACTATTTGACATAGCAAGTGGCACGGATGGATTGATTACATTCTGCGATCACTGAGCACCTCTGGTATACTGACCAGCGATTGGGTGAACAATTTTGTTGCCATCTGGGTGACTGAGCCAGCTATCCTGACCCGGTGAGAGAGCTCTTCTGGCGAAATACGGAGAGCAATCCGAGAACACCGCAGATGATAAACAGCCCAGCGAGGAGGAACCAATGACCATCAAGATACTGTAGCGTACCGACTAGAACAAAACCAGCATACAGAAGCGGCTGATAGAGTGGATGATCTTGAACACCGTTTACCGTCGTTGCGAGCAACACCGGAACGACAATTATCCAAAGGACAATAGAATATACCGTTGGTGGCCCGTTGTATATGAATTCAAAATAGGTGGCTGCACCGATCACCCCGAGCATAAGTAGTGTAGCTCCCGGACGAATTCGGTTCTGGAGGGAACGGAGGGCAGTCATTCAGAGTCATTGTTTTTTATCGACACATATCTATCTACCTGTTGCTTTTTAGTCGCTGGTCGTCTCATGAGCCGGTGTACTGACCGCCAGTGACCATGAATCGGATGAGAGTTCGTGTGTCTTCGCCTTACGAGATTGGGTGTAAATCAACCTATCAAGATGGGACATGTCGACAGAGACATTCACTGACTATCTGGGAACTCATTGCCCACCTTGGGGACGCCCCGCAAAAGCCTCGCCACTCGTCTGTGCCTGCCGGTGCTGGGCACGAATGTCTGGTCGGTCGTCAGCTTCGGTGCTTGGAGGCTGCTCGTCGACGGACTGCTGTTCGGTGCTCATGTTTGGGAAACCCCTCACCCCACCGGGGGACACAAAATTGCTTCCAGTACCGCCGTTAGACCGCCACCACTACAGCGGTTCGACCCACGCAGGAGCAGCGTCGTGTATACCACGGAAACCCAAGTTGTCGGCAGCCTCGACAAACACGACCACGTCGCCGGCGCAACGCGATCATAGACCACGAAACCCAGATGTGCGTGACGATTGTGCTGTGCTGTCGTAGTGGAAGCAACCGCTAGCGGCGTGGGGAGTTCAAGATGGGTTGATCCTTCTACTAGAGAATAAAGACGTTCACAAAAGGCGGCCGATCGGACACTAGTCGCGAACGACGCTGGACACAAAAACGCAGAACGTGGGACTTCTCACTCGTTTTCGAGCGCTGCGTAGATATCTGCGTGGCGACGTCCATCGAGCTTCCCCATCTCAAGCGCAATCTCGCGGCGTTCGGCGTCGCTTTCGGCCGCCTGATATCGTTCGTACAACTTGCGGACCTCCTCGTCGATCATTACACGTCCGGCTTTTTCATGCTCATCGTTAACTGTTTCTCACCGATCGAGGCCAAGCCTATCCCGTGGGCCCGCCGGCCAATGTAAGAACATCTGGATACACCCTGCTACGGAGTGGGCTGCCTGCGGTCAGGCCAAGAGATCTACCTCCCACCGCGGGGTCGGCCCTGGAAGACGTCGCCACTCGTCTGGGCCTGTCGGTGCTGGGCACGAACATCTGGTCGGTCGTCGGCTTCGGTGCTTGGAGACTGCTCGTCGACGGACTGCTGTTCGGTGCTCATGTTCGGGAAACCCCTCATCCCACCGGGGGGACACAAAATTGGCAGTGCGAGTGCGCGGCCGACAGGACTCAGGCCTCTGCGACGTCCCAGACAGAGAGATGACCGCTGGTACAGACGCCACCGTGATGCCCAACGGCCATGCACGGCCCGTACTCTCCGTCGACACACGCGATGCGCTCAGCGTCGAAGATCGGCGCGTCGCAC
The DNA here is from genome assembly GCF_031624315.1 of Haloarcula terrestris. Lineage (NCBI taxonomy): Archaea > Methanobacteriati > Methanobacteriota > Halobacteria > Halobacteriales > Haloarculaceae > Haloarcula > Haloarcula terrestris. Next base: position 22,069 of record NZ_JAMQOM010000022.1, read on the forward strand.
TCGTCGGTTCTGCAGGTCATATGGTGGGACGAGTCACTGGACATCACGCATCGCCTTCCATCGCTTGTTGACAGAGCTCGTCTTCGCTTGGCAGGGTCCAGTCGTGGTACTCGCGAGCGATGTGGCGCGCTCGCGTGACGTTGCCCACGACGCCGGCTGCTGGAGACTGCTATGCCTCAACGCGCGCTTTCAGGGACGCAGGGTGGTTGCGTGTGTACGTCCCAAAGCCGAGGCCGTTTGGCCCGTTCTGAGTCATGACGACGTAGCTCTTCAACTTGGTCTGGATCGCGTGTTTTTTCGACATAGCTGGTAGTCAAGACGCTCTCTCTCTGGAACGGCTCTCACCTGGTGGAGGCTCACAAAAGACATATCTCGGCTTTGCATCTAGCGGCAACATATACTGATATGGGGACGACACTGGTTCAGATACCCCTCTCTTGATTAAGAGAATCAGCGGTAGAAGCACTGTACTCGTATACCGCTCGGTTTTGAATTCGGTATGTCCCGCTCACTTGAGCAAGCACAGTTGTCATCTCGAGATAGTTCATTTCTAATGGACAGCTGTTGTGGCGATCGTCGCTGACTGGAAACCAGGTAGGGTGGTGTCCATGTGGTGATTGCAACCGGATAACCAAAACCGAGCGTATTGATATCGCTCAGAGATTAAGCAGCGAAGAGTTGCTCCACGCGATCCGTGAAGTCGACCCGGAGAAAGTATCCGAATGGGGCGGTGTATACGACCCCGAAGAGGACGCAGGGTGGACCAATATCAGAGGGGGCTGACACCCGGTTTTCATGCAGCCTTCGTACCCTCCTCATAGCATCGGGTACCGGGTGTGATCAGCGTGCAACAAATTACCCCGAAATCCGGAACAAGTGGTTTTCGCGCTGCTGGTGCTTACCGGCCTCGAACAGTCTCCATTCAGCTGGGGGGACCGGGTATGGGGGGTGAGCCACCCTGGCGATCACCGTCGGCGTGCGAGTAGGTATTCATCGAGCGAAGCTACGTGGCCACGGTTTGGGATCGGCAGCCGGCGGCACCCGTCGCAGCGACCGAACGGGTTCCGGTGTGACGTGGTTGGTCGACTTCCTCGAAGGCAGTGACGAGAGCGCGGAGGTGGTACAGCTGGGTACGATGCTGCCGGCATCTCACCACACAGCGGACTACTTCTCTCAATCACCGAAAGAGATACCAACAATTTGTACACAACGTATACACATGAGTACTATCAGAGTCACCGACGAAGTGAAAGAACGACTGCGTGACCTGAAGCGGGACGACGAAAGCTTCAACGACCTGTTGGACCGCCTTAGCCGAAGCGAGAAAGATGTAGAGGAGATGGCTGGGTTCCTCAGTGAGTTCGATGATGGGAGTCTTGCAGACAATATGCGTGAGACCCACGAGGAACTGAATGAATCGCTGGACCGTCGCAGTGACGAATGATCGTACTGGACAACGACATATTGGTGAAAGTCGGCGGTGCGAACCCTGACCCCGAGGTTGTCAGCCACCTACAGCAGTATCGTAGTGAGGAGTGGACAATCCCGTCTCTCGTCGCCTTCGAGTTCTACCGTTCCTGTAGCAGTCGGTCGGAGATGGAACGCGCACGAACGCGCCTCACGTCGACGTTAGACCGCATCATCGACTTCACCGGGAACACTGCGCTTGAAGCCGCCTATCTCGAAGAACGTCTACAGTCGCAAGATGTCTCTCTTGACCCTGTCGACCTCTTGAACCTCGCAACTGCACACACCGAGGGTGGTACTTTCATCACCCACAATAAGAACGATTTCGACAAGGCGCCTCTTCTGGAGCTTGCTGACGTAGATATTGTACATACCGCCTAATTGTGCCGGGCTGCATGTATCCGATTCACTGGACGGTATGATAGGCTGTGACTGGGGAAGGTTGGCCACCTAGGCGATCACTGACGGCAGGCGCAGGTGTTCGTCGAGTACGGCTACGCGGTCACGGTTCGGGATCGGCGGCTGGCGGTGCCCGTTGCAGCGGTCATTCGGTTTCTGGTGTGGCGTGGGTGGCCGACGCTCGGGAGAGCGTACGCGTGGGCACTGGAGGGTGACGTGTACGAGCGGCAGTGTGGGGAAGTGTAGAACGAGCTTATGTGCTTTTAAAATTTGTTCAGCGGGCCTATGAGTAGCGTTTGAAGCGTGGGTTGCGTTGCTCGAATCTATGAATTTACAACTACTGCAGAATACCCTTGACAGGACAAGCTACCAACCCGCAAGTGTGTAGAAACACCAACAGTAAAATAAAGTCAAATTATTGGCTCCGTAGTCCCCGTTACTGTCTCCTGTGTGTCGGGTTCGGATTGAGAGCACCCAGCGACGCTTGTCGTGAGTACAATAGCCGAGCCACCAATCGCCTTAACAACGTCTCGTCGGTTCATATTTCTAAGTATGTTTTTACACTTTTAATCACTTTTCGAGCGTCTCGAACCGCGTATTCGCCAACATAACCGTCTCTGCCTTGCCGTCAGCCTCGACAACAGCCACGGCGAACTCGTAGCTGTCCCAGTAGTGGGCTGCACCGTCGCCGTCGACGCCGAGGAAGAGCGGCCGGCCTTGGGTAGGTAGTTCACGAGCGGGACGGTCAGTACAGGTGTTGTACTGACCGTTCATCAAGAACCGAATGGTAGCTGTGAACGGTTCTACAGAACCCTAAACAACCGTTACGCTCTGCCGACACGACAGCTACCGTTCCCACTGGAAGAAGCCATTCCGCTCGCGATAGGCACTGATCTGGTCCTGAAATTCCTGCTCCTGGAAGTCTGGCTCGTCGCCGTGGATATCCTCCGGTGAGACGCCATCGGAAAGATGCTCATCGCCCGTAGTGTCCTCCGTGTCCTGATCGGGTTCATGTCGTTGCTCGCACTCCCTGCAGGTCCAGATCAGCCGGTCAAGATGTGGGTGGCACTCGAAGCCATCGAGCCCGTGAGATTCGTGTCCCGTCACGGCGCCACACTGCCGACAGTAGAACTCGATCCCAAGTGTCTCCGGTTCGGATGTCGCTTGGTGGCGCTGCACAACGCCGGGCATACCCCAGTACGTGCCGTCGTCCTGCCGAAACTCGTCTGTGAACTGCTGGAACTCCGAGCGGTCGGAGAGTGGCGTACCGTTCCAAGAGTTGATATTCTCCCCGCGCTAAAATACGGGGCTTTCTCCTCAAGTCTCTGTAATCGTTCGACCGCTCAATTTGTCGAAACCATGCTCGTAGACATCACTGGAAGCTATCTGTGAATTCGAGGCTCACACTGGCTGGCCCCGTACCATTCAGAAACCGATAAAATTCTTTGTGGTAGCTGAGTACTGGAAAAGCTCCTAATCTTTGAGAAATTTTGACATATTTATTCTAACGAAAGAATTATATCTATTGAGAGTGAAATTAAGACAGAATTGAGTAGTATGGAGATGTCTGACGGCGATTCGGAAGCAAGTCTGGACACGGCGCTTCAAGCGGTATCTGATCGACAGCGACGGCTGATCTGTCTCTTATTACGTGAGAGCGAACCCAGACCAGTAAGTGACTTTCTCCGCCGTAGTGCTGAGGTAAGTCATACTGCCGATACGGATCTTTATCACAATCATCTGCCGCGCCTGGCCGAACTGGAGTATATTGAGTGGGACAGAGACACTGGCGAGGTAGCAAAGGGCGACCGCTTCGGGGAAATCGAATCACTGCTTGATATACTTGATACGCACGCTGAGGATCTGCCAGGGATGTGGCCCTGAACGGATATCTCCGATCTAACTAGTGAGTTTGATCACGGAGAAATCTTGGTTGTATCCGATACCTGTAGTAGACCATCGCCACGGACTGTTATCTGATAGCTGCGGTATCGAAACGTGACAGAACTGGTTTCTGACCCGCTTCGATTGCCCTCTGGACCAAAAAGGAGTGTTTCAACCGCACCAATATCGATACTTTCGTGTAATGGTGTGTGCTGGAGTCTGTCCATGGATTCCCCTTCCAAAGTAGCGACCGTCTGAATGATTATGGCTGTCAGACCCTGGTCGCTGGTGGGATCATATTGGACTTCTTACAAGTCACCTTGTTGCTCCGTGAGTGGATCATCATTGGCCGCCTCGCACTCTCCACCACAGTACCCAGACATAATTAGTAAACACAGTGTTTTCACACCTATATATATCCATAGGTTCTATCCGAGATATTCTGCGCATAATAGTTTACAGTGGTAAATACAGAATCCGTGAGGATTGTGTACAGCTGTTGGCTGTAATTAGACTAGCCCAGAGCAGTTGTAAACTCATGTCAGATACTACCCAATTCAAGCAAACCTTTTCTGCCGAAACTCTATGCAAGGTCTGCGCGCTGCATTCAGTAATCCCTTCTAACCACAAAGTGGGTTTGATAGACGGTTCAATGTTCATTAGTAGACAGACTCAACAATCGATCTACCATCCAATGGTCGATAGCAACGCCATGTGAACCAGTCTATGACTCCCTCTTTGACTATCTAGAAAGTCACTACCGCTCCCACGGGAAGAAGCTATGCCGCTCGCGATAGGCACTGATCTGGTCCTGAAACTCCTGCTCCTGGAAGTCTGGCTCGTTGCCGTGGATATCTTCCGGTGAAACGCCATCGGGAAGATGCTCATAGCCCGTGGTCTCCTCCGTATCGCTGTCTTGCTCGGGTTCGTGCCGGTGCTGTCCACACTCCCTGCAGGTCCAGATCAGCCGGTCACGATGCGAGTGGCACTCGAAGCCGTCGAGCCCGTGAGATTCGTGTCCCGTCACGGCGTCACACTGTCGACAGTAGAACTCGATTCCGACTGTCTCCGGTTCGGATCTCGCGTGATGGCGCTGCACGACGCCGGGAACGAGCCAGTACGTGCCGTCGTCCTGTCGGAACTCGTCTGTGAGACGCTGGAACTCCGAGCGGTCGGTGACCGGCGAACCGTCCTCAAGGTAGATCCGTGGCTGGATGTCGTCCCCGTCCCAATTGGTCTGTTCGTCGGCTGTCTCCAAGAGCGCCTGTCCGATTTCCTCATCGATCGTGGTTTCGGTCGGAAGCTCAGGCCAGCCCTTCGTGAGAGTGGGTGCTGGCTCCGTCCCGAAGGCTGCTCGACATTTCACGGTTCCATGGGAGACATCCTCGCCGCTCGCGATGCTATCAGATACCGAAAAGGCTGCAGCACCGAGGGCTCGTGCATGGTAGTTGGTTTTGGCCTTGACGAGTGCGAGCACAACCCGACCGAACGTACACTCGGAAAATGAACTGTCGTCCTGATCGTCGGCAGGCGTTTCGGAGACTCTGGTGTGTGCACAGAACGGACACTGGCGTTCATCCTGGGGAATATCCTGTCCACAGGTCGCACAGGTTCGAGAATCAGCCCCTGTCTGGCTGGGATACTTTTTGGATTTGAGGACTCGTTCTCGCCCGTTCCCTCTCGTTTCAGGGTCCGAACTCGCTGCACCCCGGATATCTGTGGGGTCGAACTCAGGGTTCCGGTCGGTCACACGCAAGGTTGCGTTCGTCATCGTATTTAAACCTCCACCCATGGAGGTGGGACAAAACAGATCGATACAGGGGTGTGCTCGTCTACGAGCGATGTCTTACACCACACAGCGGCCGTGCGGTCGGTGTTAATGTGCAGGGGTTCTATGATCGCGTACAATATGTATGAACTCGCCCCTTTATTCTCAATACTGATTTTGTCGTCTGCGATTGTTGGGTGTCTGTTAGTCATATCTAATTCGGTACCACAACGATCGTTCCGGCCCTCTCCACTGATCGGTGACTGAATAAAATAGACACTCAAAAACAGCCCAAACGCCCATATAGGATGGTGTTAGATATTAAACGGTACAAGCATGTGCGGATATCGTAGGGCCACAACAGACAGTCATCATCAGTATCGCGAGGCCCTTCTCGAACTGACGACAGACGAAAATATCATTTCTGGAAATATAGATGCTAGTATTCAAACTATCAGTGAGCTTACCGCCGACGTCCTGAATGTTTCCCGGGTTAATATCTGGCTCTTCAACGAAAATAAGACCCAACTCCGCTGTATTGACCAGTTTGACCAGCGAACAAAGTCCCATTCAAACGGTCAGGAACTGTCCACCTCCGTTGGTCCAGCGTATATCAACGCCCTTCAATCATCCCGAATCGTCGATGTCACGGATGTGTATTCTGATTCCCGTACTACCCAACTCTCTGAACAGTATTTTGATTCACATAATATCAGTGCCCTTCTTGACGCCACGATACGGTCGGAAGGGGATGTCATCGGTGTCATCTGCCACGAACATATTGGCGGACCACGACAATGGACTGACCAAGAAATCCTGCTCCGTTGAACGCCGACGCCGTCTGCGGATTGTATCGCTGATTTCAGGGGAATTGGACGCCGTCTGGCGATATGGGGCGTCTCAGGAACCTTGCACAGACGTTTCGAGACTTTGCCACGAACCAC
>NZ_JAMQOM010000023.1:0-22414 GCF_031624315.1 Haloarcula terrestris
TGAATACCGAGAAGGAGACCTGAAATTGAATCGTCTGGTCTCAGATTATGCCGACAAAGGGTTGATACTGGCAGAAATCTGCATGTCAAAATTTCAATCACGCCGCTGTCTTGCGTTCAACAGTACAAGAAATCCAGTTCGCTGGCGACATTGCCGACGTGATTCATCGTGCCCTCCGAAACTGGAAGAGCCGTCACCAACGACAACAGCTTCAATTCAGACAATCACTGCTTAATTCCCAACACGAGACCGTTCCGTATGGCGTTATAGTAATTGGTGACGATGGCGAGATTCTGTCGTATAACGACCGGTTTCGTGACTTCTGGGAGTGGTCTGACAACACACTTGATCGAGAAACCAACGAATCTCTTTTCGAGCATATCCTCCCCCAGTTGACCTCTCCAGAGACGTTAGCTGATTATATTGACCAGTTTCAAAACCATCCACACCAGATTGGCGATGGGGAACTCACTCTGTCTGATGGGAGAGTTGTAGAGTGGTATTCTGCTCCGGTTGTTGGTGACGATGACGAGTACTTTGGCCGACTTTGGGTAACTCGAGACATCACAGAACGAAAAGAACGCCAATGGGAGCTCGAACGCAAAAACCGCGCTATTGAAACGGCCCCGATTGGCATAACACTCTCCGACCCTGCACAACCAGACAATCCACTCACCTACGTTAACAAGCGCTTTACAGACCTCACTGGGTACGGTGAAACAGACGTACTGGGGCGGAACTGTCGGTTGCTACAGGGTGAGCAGACAGCGTCGGAACCAGTTGCAGAAATACGAGCCGCCATTGATGCCGAGCGACCGGTGACCGTTGAGTTGCAAAATTATCGTAAGGATGAAACAAAGTTCTGGAACCGCGTCACGATTGCCCCAGTATATGACGAAGATGGAGAGTTATCGAATTACGTTGGCTTTCAGCAGGATGTCACTGATCGGAAAGAAGCGACGCGTCAGCTTCGCGTGTTGCATCGTGTGTTACGGCATAATCTCTCGAATCAGCTGACAGTTATTCGAGGCTATGTCGATTCGTTAGCGGAGTCGGTGACCGATGATGTCCCAGACGCTGTCGAAGGGATTCAGAATGAAATCGATCAACTGGAGGCAGTAATCAAGAAACACCGGAAGATCGTAGGTTTGCTCGATAAAGCACCAGAGTCTCGGACGTATACGGTTGATGAGATAGTGGCACCTGCTGTTACCACTGTTACGAACGACTACCCTCACGCCGACATCCAGATCGAAGCATGTGAGGAACAGATAGAGGCTATCCCAACAATCGATATCGCAATCGAAGAGTTGCTCCTGAATTCGGTAGTCCATACTGATACACAGCCAGCGAGACTTCAACTCACAAGTGAGGTACGAGATGAGTTTGTCGAGATCAGTATCGCGGATAACGGACCCGGCCTGCCAACGGAAGAGATTGCAATTCTGCTTGGAACGCAAGAAGTAGAGCCATTGAAACACGGAAGAGGATTAGGGTTGTGGCTGGTCTATTTAATCGTCTTTCTGTCCGGCGGGATCATCGACGTCGAGGCCTCGAAAGGTCAAGGGACTGTTGTTCGTATTAAATTACCACGGGTAGATGGGGCTTCGTCACCGCTTGAGTAACTGAGTCGTTGAATTCGCTCGGTCGCTTCTGTGACCACTGTCTGATCAGGTGCTTCCCGGTAATGCTGGCCAGAGAACAACCCGGGCGAGACGGCCTGTTGCATCGCGTTGAGTGTCGTGTGGAGTTGGCCGCTCGTCGAGCAGTATTGATCGATCATCGAACCACAGTCGTAGCTGAATCTGGTGAGAAGACCGACAGCAATAATTCCGCTTGTGATAATTCAGCGACCAGATGCCCTCCTCACGACGTCGCTTTCTAGGAGTAGCCGCGTTGGGAATTACCGGGTCAGCTAGCCTCAGGTCTCTCGAAGCACAAGAACACACAGGCGACCAATCAGCCTACAACTGGCCGATGGGCCGGTACGACCCACCCGGAACCGGGTACAACCCCAAAGCATCAGGTCCAAAAGACGATGTGGCGGTTGCATGGACACACCGGGCACCGGATTGGTTTCGGGGGAGTACCCAACCCATCCGCCGGGGGAAGACGCTATATATCGGAGGCAACGGACTGCTTGCACTCGATACCGAGACTGGGAAACGGCGATTCAGTTTCCAGGGACCCTATCACTCGAGTCCAGCGATCGCCCCAGCTTCGATCTATCAGACCCAGACGTTCGGTATAACCGGACCCGCTGGGGTTTACGGGCTTAACGCGAATGGCGGGCGAAAACTGCCCTTCACAGAGATGAGAGTCGGTGGCGAGCGATGGGCAGGACCACAATCGCCGACGCCCGGTTTCTTCGGGCCGGCCGAATCAACACCCCCAGTCACTGCAAACGGGAGAATATACACAGCAGTACCGGGGACGAACTCCGTCGTCGCACTGAATCCGGACAATGGGGAGGTTCTGTGGCAACAAACCCATCACAAAGACGACGGGGTCAGCGGCCCGTACAACAGACCCGCCGTGGACGGCGGCATCGTGTTCGTCACCGCATGGCCCCAACAGGTTACTGCGTATCATGCTGATACTGGTGACCAACACTGGCACCATGAACTTGAGGAACAGACGGTTCTGCCGCCAGTAGCGACCGACGAGGGCGTCGTCATTCCGACACGCGAATCAGTTCAGTTGCGTGCCCGATCCGATGGCGCACTCCGCTGGGAACGCAACCTCGACGGGAATGCGACCGATAGCACGCCAGCAGTAGCCAACGGGACGATATTCGTCGCCGATGAACAGGAGTCACTGCATGCACTCTCGCTGGCAACCGGCGAGACACGGTGGACAGCACCGTTCGACGGAAAAACGACGCCGGTTGTCGCTGACGGTCGCGTCTACGCTGTGGACTCCCGCTGGGCACTGGCGGCGTTCGATGTCGCTACGGGTGCAAAACAGTTCGAGTACCGGCCTTCGGAAGTCCCCTTCTCGCCACCGATCGTCGGTGATGGGACCCTTTACCTGGCAAATCGTCGCCAAATACTCGCACTGGAGGAAGCCTAATGTCCGGAAACGATGGAGACGGAAGCGAGACGGTGTCTTCGGTCGGACAGCCAGTCTCGACGACACGACTGTCTACCCTGGACGTGCTCACGTCTGCACTGGGGCGTATTCGTCGTGATCCTGTACTCGCTGTCCCCTTTGCTGTCGTTGGTGTACTGGTTGCACTCGGCGACTGGCTTCGCCAGCACGACCCAATTCCGATGGCATCGACCGACGCACTCAGTCAGTCGGTCAGTATCAAATATGCAGTGTTCCCGCAGGGGACTGCACGAACGGTTCGACACGTTGGCGCGTTGATCGACCTCAAACCACGATATCTGCTCTGGGCTGTCGGCCTCGAAATCCTCGTTCCACTCGCAGTCGGGATTGCCGGGTGGCTGACGATTGCACGGGTACTCGATACAGACACTCGTCCTCGTGCGTTGAGCAGGTATCTTATCGCACTCGCTGCGTTCGTCTCACTCCCGCAGCTGTTCGGCGGTTTCTCGGCTGATATCAGTAATTTGCTGCTTGGACTCGTGCTGTTTGCGATGGTCCTGTTCGTCCTGACTCGTCTGTTCCTGTTTCCTGCGTTGTTGGTCACCGGAAGTGGCTTTATCAGGGCACTCAGGCAGAGCTATCATCGCTCACACGGTCAGGGCATGACCATCGCCGGCCTCATCATCGTCATTGGCCTCGCTTACTGGGGTCTCGCGACCGTACCGGTTGCCGGTGGGTTTCTGAGTACTGCGGTTGTGGCGCCGATTCACGCCGTTGCCATCGGGATCGTGTTCTCGGTTGACTCTCACAGTGCAGCGTCAATCCCAGCCAACCAGACTGGAACGAGCGATGTACGGTCGGAGGAGCGTCGGTAACTGCGTTTGTGAATGCTCGCACTGTTGCAGGTCGTCACCAGCGCAACACTCAGGCACAGATTGCGCCACCACTGATGCCACCATCTTCCTCGAAGGTCACGCTGTGTTCCTGGCCAGTTCTGGGACACGTCCGTATATTCGTATAGACGTGTGTCTCGTTCTCCCCGATCTTCTCACCGATGTACACCGTCACGTCCCCACGCGTCCACCCATCAATCGTGGTCGTCGCCGTCTCGCCGGGCGCGACGGTGATCTGTTGGGTGGGGACGCCATCGTCAGCTAAGGTCACGTTCCGATCGCTATCCGGCCAGACTAACTGCGAGAATGTCTTGAGCCTGTGTCCGCCATCTGTGGTTGTGACTGCGAAATTCAGGTACATCGCTTCCTCTCTGCTGTCGACGGTATACGCTGACACTTGATGCGCTGCTGTGTCATTATTTTCGACAGTCAATGTGGGTTGGGAGGGCCCAGCGGCGGTATCATACAGGACATAGCCACTCACAAGCGCCAATCCAAGGAGGAGCGCGATCGTTCGACGGGAGACCATCCGTACGGGCATTTCTTACAGGAAACAGAATATCATTCCGATTGGCTACCCCAAGTACTACGAAGTCCCGTTTTCCCCATCCGTGATACGTCAGGATGTCAGGCAGTTCGTCACCCTGTGTCGGGATCAAAGCCAAGCTCTTAAATGTTCTCGTCGATGGGTTCGTGACCGCCATCACCTTTTAGCGCGGCCACCACGGCATCAAGGTTCTCCAGCGCCGCATATCTGGTTTCCCCTTGGGCAGAGATTTCAGCTTGGCAATTTCGTGCAGTCCACTTCCCGTATAGGTTCTCGCAAAGATGGATCTCACGTCCGCCTCTATCGTTGTTTCCGGATTCAGCACACACCATTTACTTGGCTACTCATCTTGGGGCGAAACCGTTTCAGGAACGTTGGACGCCGAAGTGTGGAAAGTGGCCGCCAATGATGGGGGTTGGGGATGTGAACCACCTCGGGATCGAACCCCAAGGCACTCACCTTGTTTCATCTGTAGATGGTGTACTATATCAAACTGTTACAGATTTCTGTTACAGATATCCAGTACAGAGATTTAATCCCACAAGGGTCCGTCTGTAACATAATCGACGATGACCGTGGTCTCCGTCTCGTATTCAGTCGATTTGGGTCGTTTTGATAAGAGAGTCTGCTGTAACTGATACAATACTCTCAAAACTAACTATAGCCACTCTGGCCAGTTCTATACCGATGTCATCATTCGTCACATATATCTGTCGCTTCAATCACCTGGGTTGCTGTCCGACTGATGCGATCGAGTCGTTCCAGAATCGTATCAGCCTCCTCGGACTCCCAGGCTGCGAGATACAGGGCTGAGCCGCTCATGTCCAGCCCAAAGTACCGACCCACAACGTAGGCCACGGCCTCGGCTTCGACCTCTCGCTTCTCTCGCTCGGGTTTGTCGGTGACGCCGCTGTGCAAGAGCGCATGCGCGTACTCGTGGATCAGGACTGCAGTAACGGCTGCCGTGTTCTCGCTGTCCTTGACCTGAATCTCTGCAATCGGCTGTGTCGTGTCTGGGTCCGTTGTTTGGCAGATTCCGTTTGCAGCCCCGTGTGCCCACTCGTCAGCGTCGATGATCTCTGCTTGTACATCGAGCGTTTCGGCTGCAGCAAAGACAGTAGAGAAGAGGTCAGTGGCATCCCCGCGTGCGTCCGTGTCCAGTTCCGGCAACGGCTCACCTTCCGTCTGAGAGATATCGAAGACAGGTACGGGTTTGAACGCAACAGGTCCCTCCGACCACTCTTCGGGTGGTGTCTCATCGTACTCACAGTCAGTGTCAGCGTGGTAGTTGGGAGAGTTTCCACACTCTGGACACTGCTTGGCGATGATCGGAGCCCAGATCCAGATGGCCTGTTCGCCGTCCTCAACCTGTCTGTTAAACTCCTCTTGCCACGTCCGGTAACCAGCGACTTTCGTCGCCTCGGGACACTGGCGTGCGATCAGCAGTGTGTTCCGATACGAATAGTCGTGGAACCGACTCTGGACATCAAGCCACGCCTGGAACTGCTCGCTTGTTTTCGCTGCTTCGACGCTGTCGATCAACTCTTCGGCCCACTGTTCGATCGTACGATGCATCTCGTCTGTGCGAGTGTCACTGGAAGGAAACTGCACTCGCGAGGTCGTGTTCGAAGCCATCTCGAATCCTGCGAGACACTGTGTTTGCCCCGCACCCCTCGGGGGCTTACAAAACACGGACGCGGTGGGTTGGTCACAGTGCGGAGCTATATCCAGTGTGAGAGATCCGTTTCCTCTGTCTCGGAAAGTGCTTCTCGGATGTCTGTTCGGTCCCATCCAAGCGGTGAGAGGACACTTTCGACTGCGCGAATGAGTTGCGTCTCATAGTACGCTGGGTCATACATCTCAACGTCCTCGTGAGAGAGTGCAACACGTTCCTGTGTGGACTTCTGGTCGTCGACAACCACGTATTCGACATCCTGTCCGGGATGAACGGCAAGACCTTGGTTGTGAGCACGCTCAAGGGCTGCGACGTTCTGTGTGTCCTGTGTGTATCCGTCGAGTGGCTTCGAGACACGATTCCGTTCGACGAGTCGATCTACTGCTACGTCGCCACGATGAAGGCTCACAAGTGCCGCCCTGAGACAACGGAGGACAGAATCCGGCGAGCGGCTTTCGTCAAGTCGTTCGAGACACTCTCGCTGGACATCCTCGATAAACTGCGGTGTTGATCGCTGCCTGGCTTCGATGCCTCTGATTTTGAACTCGTCGTCGCCAGACACCTTGCCGAAATACTTCGTCAGCGCGCCGGCGTCACTCTCACGCTGTGGGACGAAGGCAACCCAGTCATACTGCGCTTCGTATTCAAGCCGAATCTCGGTTGTTTCTGAAATGTCGGTCGCAATCGTGTCGAGACACTCGCGTTGATCAGCTGCAACATCGGGATCCGGTGTGACCCAAATCGAATCGACGATACCATGAACCACTCGCCACCCACCAGCCTCGAGCCGTTGTTTCGCAGTCAGCAGTATCTCACGAGCGAACGCGTTGATTGCCTCGTGGCATTCGATCCGTCCGAACTTCGCGTTGCTAAATCCCTGGTAGCCAAAACAGGCGACAAGGATCCATTTCAGTGCATCTGATCGCCCCGCAAGTTCCTGGAGTCGGTCCTCATCGGGCTCCTCGCACTGCTGCTCGCGACGGATTTCGGCCTTGATTTCGTCGCGAGCATCGATGATGGGCTGGAGCACATCGACGAGGTAGCCGCGGTCGTCACAGATGGCATAGTCCAGTCCCGGCACGTCGTTGCGGCCGCTGTGACAGTCACACCGGATAACATCCGGCGAGACATTGCGCGTACAGATGATGTTTGGGTAGAGGCTGGAGAAGTCAAGCTCGTGAACGTCTTCATGGAGACCGACCTCGGGTGCGAAAATGAAGCCGCCGCGGTCGGCGTCATGGAGTGTTCCCATCGGTTTGAAGAACTCATGTCGCCAGGAGTTCCACGGCACGAGGACGCCCCGATCATGGGCTTCACAGATCTGAATGGCGGTGAGGACATTTCCGATTGACGCCCAGGCGAGTTCCTGAACTGGCTTCTTTGACCGTGAGACAAGGTCAAGGACGCCATCAAGGTTCGTTTCTCCGTAGAAGAACGTGTTTGACTCGTCGATGATCGCCCGACCGGGTACGTTGTACCGGGCCGGAGAGTGACCAACGCGGCCGTAGCTCGAATACGTTGAGCGACTCGCGAGTTGTTGATAGTCGACCTCGGGCCACCGACTCAATGTGAAATCACTGCTACTGGTGGTTGTAGCCATCTCGTACAGCGTCGGAATAATATCGCTCGTCGAACAGACCAGAATATCCGGATCGTGTGTCTCGACTGCCGTCTGGACGGCAGTCAGAATATCTTCTGGTGAGCCGCTAACGGACTCGCCAGCCACTTCCAGTTCCGCGTATGTGTCCTTGCTTGTCTCGGTTACTGGGACGCTAAGCCGGAGTGTCGACAGCGCCGTTGCTGGCGTTGGATCGAGACCGTTCTCCAGGCAGTAGCGAAACTCCCGTGAGAAATCGACATTGAAGCACGCAAGATCTCCAATCGGATACGCGTCTACCTGACGTACCTGGCGGGCAAGTGACGTGACTCGGCTGATATGGGCAACGTCAACAGCGAGGACACGCTCGTCCTGGCGACGGAAACCCGGTCGCCGAGAGCCGATCTTCGTCGCGACGACATCCGGGTGCCGCTCGTACAGTGTGCGCAATGCCGTGAGGTCGATATCGGTAGCCGGTGAGCGCTGGGCAACGTAGAAACGTGGCGTGTAGTCGTTTCGCTCGATCACAACGGCACTATCGTTCGTCGCGTCCCATTCGAGTACCCGGCCGTCAGCAAGGAAGTCGATGGTGAATGTCATTGTCTGAAGCAACCATTAGGCGACAGGATCGAGTGACTTCATCGAGAAATCGGATTTCGAACAGTACCGTTCGGCAAGGTTCATCAGCGCTCGTGTCCGGCGAATATCTGCAATATTGTGCAAAACGACCGACTCAAAGTTCCCTGTCTTCCAGGCTGTAACAGCCTCGGTACTGTCCTCGAACGGATCTATATCTCCCAGTCCGTCCCCGATGAGTTCGTCGTACACACCTGTGAGTGTATTCTCGGTCGTGTTGAACCGAGATTCGAAGACATCCATCACCTCAATGTATGGGAGAGCCCCGAACGGCCAGTCGAGACTGTGGGAGGTGAGACGGGTTCGGAGGAACGGTAAATCGAATCCGCCGTTCCACGTTTCTCCATTGTAGGCGGCGAGTTTGATGTCCCGTGGAGTGAGTGTGGACTCGACGAACGTTGTGACCGCTTCGAGGAGTGCTGTCTCATGCTCGTGTATCGAGAGCGTGACCGGGGTGGTTAGACCGTCGTTGAGGCACTGTTCAAGCTGGGGCGAACACGATTTTCCGCCGGTATTGAGAAACACACGGGAGCTGATGTCCGCATCAAACCCGACGACAGTGAGCCGATCACCAACTTCGAAACCAGTCGTTTCAATATCGAATGCGACGGTCGCAAGCTCCGTCATCGGTGGGTCCCCTCCGCCGGCTCGTCTTGGTCGATGGGCTGTCGGTCCTGTCGGGCTTCGAGTGCCTTCTCAAGATCATCGAGACGTTCTTCGTGTGTGTCGAGCCTGGCTTCCTGTTCGAGATCAATGCTGAACAGTGCAGGTAACACCGGATTCTGGTGGTTCAACAGTCCGCTTGCGTCAGCATGGTTGCGAGCATACTCGAACAGCTGGTCGAACTGGGGCTGATCACGACTCCGGAGTGCTCGTCGAAAGTCCGCCCAGCGTTCCTCGATAGCCCGCAGCGCATCACGATACGTCGGGTTCGTGCGCCCCATCGTTATCGCCCTCCGGCGCTGACAGCGGTCCAGGCATCGAGTAATGGATCTGTCCTGAGAGGTTTCGTCTCGCCGTTGGCTGTCACGGCTGTCCCAACATCACCCGACGTTCTGGGCTTGAATCTGGATGACACTGGTTCCAGCCCGACTTGTTCGGCACGGGCAGTGAGTACCTGTCGCCAGTAGGCGAACGTCGTCTGGTAGTACGCACCGTCGTCGACAGGATAGACCAGCGTCTCGAACTCGTCGCCGACGAACCGTGGCCCAAACCTGGTTTGCTCACATTTCAAATGCTGGTCAGCAGCTGTTTCGACGGGTGTGGTGAACGCATCAGTCGTGGTGCGTGTCACTAGAACCGGCACGTCGTATCCCTCGGCGTAGGTAATCACTTGTGCGAGGGTCCGTGCCTGCAGTGTCTTTGCATCGCGCTGTCCAAGCGTGTCGTCGGTCCGATACTGTGCGTCAATCGCTGGAACGACGATGAGTGATGGGGTGAGTTGGGATGAGTCCTCATCGCCTCCTGTCGACTGTCGACCGTTCATTCCAGGATCAGTGGTAGATTCCTGGATAGACTGATTGACCGCTGTCTGGAGATCGTCCACTGCGCCGTAGTGCTGGTAGGCGGTGAATCCGCGTGCGACATGGATTCGGTCAAGCAATCGTTGGCTGGGTGTGAGACGGGCCAGTCCAGTTGTTGTCGCGTGGCCGTTGGCGTCGACCCAGAACGCTGGCCCGTCGTGCATAAGTAGATGATCGAGGACAAGCGACTGGAGAACCGGAACACCTCGTCCACCCTCGATATCCAGGAGTGTAATACCAGTCTCCAGTGAGGGCAGGAGGGTGTTCTCGTTTGCTGGGTCGGACTGTTTGACCAGATCGCGGTTGTGGTCCGCTCCCCGTGTTGGGCGGTGGACTGATTTCGATACCGGCGTTGTCTCCGACGTAGTTTCTTCGTCCATACACACAAAGAGACAGAGATATCCGATAAGGGACGGCGTGTCCGTTCCAGATTTCAGGAAACACGTAATCCAGCAGTTCTATACGTTCGCCGTCAGGTGGTTTTATTCCGCTGAGACAGTGTTTCCGAAACCATTTCAGGAAACGTGAACCGCCACAGATCAACCGGTTTCACGCAGCAACAATTAACAGCACAATTTGACACGGTTTGGTGATGAGGGCTACTCAGGCGATGACAGCGCGGCGTGGTCGATAACTGTGTATTCGCGGTCCCGACTTGTGCCCTCTGCGTCGAGGAGGTTGTATTGAGCCATCTTCGAGAGATACGTTCGGACAGTCCGTTTCGTCCGGGGGTCATCGACGTTCTCCGTATAACGGTCGTGAATCTCGCTCGGGCTGAGTGGACCGTGATCACGAACGATATCAAAGACGACCTGCTGATGTGGAGTCAACGTATCGAGACTCTTCTGCTGGATCTGGGCACGGGCGTCGTCAGCCGATGAGAGAAGAATATCGTCGGTGATCCGTTCGTGATTCTCTCTGTCGGCCTTGCTAGCTGCAGTCCGGAGCATCCCGATTGCGAGGCGAGCGTCGCCGGCAGCCGCATCGGCAATCCGATAGAGTTGCTCATCACTGATAGCATCCTCATCAAGCCCCCACCTTACACGAGCATGCAGAATGTCGTAGAGTTGCTCGTCGTGGTACTTGTCCATGCGGACGTGTTCACTGGAACGGAGTCGGCTCACCAGCCGGTCGTCGACACGACTGAACAGCTCTTCTTCCTTGTTCGCGATACAGATGATCGCAAACTGTGGGAGACTGTGCAGGTCGTAGATGACGCCTGGATCTTCGAGCTGGTCAACTTCGTCGAGGATGATGACGGTTCGAGGGCCGTCGTACTGCTGGAGTCGGTCGATGAGTTCGTCGTGCGGTGTCGACTGACGATGAATGTCGATGGTCTTGCCAAGGTCATCGAGAATCTGGTAGAGTGTGCGGAAGCGGGTGTAGTTACGCCAGCAGTTGACGTAGGTCGCCTCAACGTCGATTACTTCTTCGCGCAAGCGTTCAGTGACGAACTGTGAGATACACGTCTTCCCTGTCCCGCTGGGGCCGGTGACGATAGCGGTGTTGGCTGGATCTCCGTTTGTGATCGGCTCAAGGACCGTAGAGAGATGATTGACCTCCGCATCGCGATGCTCGACTTCTCGTGGGACGAACCCGGCACGCAACACGCGAGCATCACGGATCATACCTTACTGTGCAAGTAGTTCTGAGGCGCGTAATAAAAACGTGGCCGGGTCGTTTCCGGAAAGACATGTCCCTCGTCTGGTTGATATCGTGTCTGAAGCCCTTCTGCGTTCGAGTACGGACGGAGTAGCTGGAACTGTTTCCGAAAGTTTCCGGAAATCTTGTGTTTCATAGATCTTGGACATATCCTCCGATGGCTGGTCTACCCGTCATCCTCTGTCGGTGGCCGACTGGATAATCGATCGAACCGATCCTGCGCTGCGTCCTGTCGCGTCTCCGTTCGCTCCGGATCGTAGTCTGTCTCAGTGAGTTCTTCTCCTGCAAGCGTCACCGACAGAATCGCATTGGCGTGTCTCGCATCGTCGGGGAGTTCGGTTGTGTCGATCACTGCATGACCTACCTCAGCCCCGTCCTGTTCGAAGAAGACAGTCGCGAGTCCATCTTCGATTGAATCGACGACTGCAGTGTATTCACCGTCTGCCACCTCATCCAAGTCTGTCATTCGTATGTCTCCTGACGGACGATATCCCCGTCACTGTTTCGCACGGTAACTGTGTCGCCGCCGTTGTTCCAGATCGGTGATCCCGACCCCCAGTAGAGATCGGTGTCGCTGTCGGTCCCACTACCAGTGTACAGCGTCACTGTCTCACCCGCACCCAGGGTGTAGCTATCCGGAAACGTGTACGTCCGCCCGGCGTCGTCTTCGACTGTCCACCCCGAGAGGTCCAGTGACTCCTCACCAGTATTTTCGAACACGACGTACTCGTCGTTGAGGTTCTCGCGGTCATCGCCCTCGGCATCAGCGTTGATGTCTGCAATCTGTAGCGAGTCGGCCGTGCCCGTCGTCCCACCGTCAGTCACGATAGTTGCCGTCTGTGTAGTGACTGGGGTGGCACCGAGTCGGTCACGCTCTACAACAGTGCCACTGGTTCCTGGCTCGACAGGCTCGCCGTCACGGATTGCAAGCGGGTCCGTCGGCGCAGCCTGTTGTGTCCGAACCGAAACGCCTGCCCCGTCGCTGACGAGGACGATGTCACCATGGGTTGCCGTCCAGTATGCGGGTATTGACCGGTCGTGCAGGCGCTGCAGGACCTCGTCTGTGGGATGGCCGTACTGGGAGTCGTAGGCACTGGAGATGACGACCGCTCCGGGCTGGACGGCATCTAGCAGGTCTCCGCTGGTTGAACTCGATGAGCCGTGGTGACCAGCTTTCAGGACAGTCGCCTGGAGCTGATTGCCGTATTTATCGACGAGATACGCTTCCTGATCGTCTTCGGCATCACCGGTCAGGAGGAAGCTTGTCTCGCCGTGAGTGAGCTTGAGAACGATACTGTTCTCGTTGCGGCCGTCATTGTCGAGGTATGGTTCTGGTGGGCCAAGCACCTGCGTGTCGACGCCCTCAAACTGTATCGAATCGCCTTCTCGGGTTTCATACAGTGTGACGCCGTGTTCTTCGACCGCATCGAGATATCGTTCGTAGGTCTGTGTACTCGCAGCGATTCCCGGGTCATAGATTGCACCGATGCCGTTGGCTTCGGTCTCGTAGTAGTTGATGATCACAGCGTTCCCACCGATGTGGTCGGCGTCATTGTGTGAGACGACGAGATGATCGATTCGGTCGATATCGTGTCGCTGCAGATACTGCAGAACGTACTCGCCATCGTCGGTGAAATGACCAGTGTCGATTAACATCGTCTCACCAGTTGGCCCAACGACGAGCGTACTCACTGACTGGCCGACATTGATATAGTGGACTTGGACTGTGCCGTTCGCGGTTGTGGTGTCCGTAGTAGTGGGCGACGGTGACGGTGTTGGGTCGGCTGTGGAGATATCTGCTGGTGCAGACCCGCTACAGCCTGCCAGGAGGAGGACGACTACGAAAAGAAGTATCGATAGCCCTCGCGATTTGAACATGATACGGTTTCGTATGATATCGAGCGTCATAGACTCCGTGGCCAGGGAGACAGATGGTCCGGCAGCTATATTTCCAGATGCAATGTTCCAACCAGTTGCTCAACAAACATCAGTACCTCACAAAGCATCGCCAGTTAACCTGACCTGAGTCACCTGTTCTGTCGAGATGAGTCGTCGATAGTGGTCGAGGGACGCTAATCGAAGGGGGAGCTGCCGCTGTCGGCGGCGATCAGCCGCCGACGCGGCAGCGTTGCCACTCAAAAGGTGGCGTCCTTGCCTGGTGATTACCGGTGGAACCGGTCGTCCGGTGGCCGGTTTGCGGGGACGGCCCGACGCACCGCGAGGGCCGTCCACGCTGCCCGACACAGCATGTTGATGAACTCCTCGAACGACCATTTCCAGAGGCGACGCCCTCCACGGCGGGGCGTCGCCACATACTCCCAATGGAGATACCGCCACACATTCTGCAAGAGTAGGCTTACCACGACGTACAGCAACCGTACAACCGGATTCTGCGTCGTGGTCGTCACAATGCTTTGTTCGGAGAGTCGGTAGCTCGCCTCGATACCGAAGCGTTTCGCGTAGTGGTATCGGGCATCTCGTGGTTTGTCAATGAACGGCGCGTCAGCGGCGTAGCCGTGACGCGCCACTCCGTGTTCGTCGTACCGTCCGTTTTGATAGGTACAGTCGATATAGACGGGAAACTCGACGGTCCAGCTGTGACCGTCGAGTTTCCCCGTCATCTCGTGTTGGATGACACGACTCCATCCTTCCGAAAGTTCCTGCTTGATCGTCTTTCCCCACCGGACGACCGGCATCACGTACGCGTAATTGTGGGCCTGAAGAAGCGTGAGACACTTGCTATCGTAGAATTCTCGGTCAAGATAGACGGCCTTGACGCTGCGGTCAAGGCCGTCAAGGAGACCAAAAAACTCGGCGAGGACGCTGCTGGCGGTGTCGCCGTCGACAAGACGGCGCACCGCCAGCGTGTACCGTTTATTCTTCACACGCGCGTAGAGTGTCGCATAGGCATGGAATGCGGTGGTTCCACGCTTCGCTTCTGAGTGGTAGAGGCCAGCTGTTTCGTCCTCGTTACCGTAGTAGGGTCGCAGGTGGAGGTCTGCGCAGACCTCCACCTGCTTGGGAAGGATCTCTAGAACGTCCTTTTGGAGGAGTGCGTTCCCGACTTGTTCAACCGACGCTAGGTCGAACTTCTCACGGAGATGGTACAGAACCGTGTTTTCGTGGGGAGAATCTTCACTGGTCTCACAGAGTTCAGATATCGAGGTCCCGTCGGCGCATGCGCCGACGAGGACCTCTAAGATATCCTCAGCATCGATTTCAGCGTTGTTGCCGAGTCCAAGAACAACTTCCTCGTCAAGCGAGTTGACGAGAAAGTTAAGGAGCTGGTCCTCGTGGATTTCATCGTCTGCTTGCTGTTGGTGTTTGGTCACACTTCATCAAGCAGACTTCTCAACTAACGGGCTTTGTGAGGTACTGAATCTTGGGATACCCGATGGGATATTCTGACCAGACTGCTGACGAGTACACGGACATCGTGGACTGGCGAGGGCGGCGCGTGCATCTATTGGGGGCAAGTCCCACGAAGCAGTATCCGGTAATCGAGGAACTAACACAGCCGCGTGTGACCGGAGAGGAGCCAGCCGATATCGTTGGCGTCGACTGGAACGGGGTTCATCTGGCGGCGCTTCACGGGGAGTACTTCTCACCACATGGCTACGGCAATGCAGACCACCTCTCGATTCGGGAGACGGTTCGAGAGAGCTTGCGACACATCCGGTCATACTGGAAATCGCGGGAGGTGTGGCCCACCGTTGAGAAAGACCGGACCCCGCTAACAGCGGAACCGATGGACCCTGTTTGGGCTGCTGACGGTTCGAGAGCGACTATGAATGGCCTTGAGGATGCGATTGTCGTTGAGTACGAGAACGGACAGACGCTCGCGTACCGGAGCCAACACGAGCGAGACAGCGTGGAATACCGGTCAGGACTCACTCCCAGTGAAGTTCACGGCTAGAGCCGAACGTGTCGTCTCAGAGGTTTTGTAACTCCCCGTAGGGCGAGGGAGACAGATGACTACTACACAGACTGAGCGAACTCGTGGCCGCTTCGTACTCATCGGATGCGGCGACGCGAAAACCGACGATCCAGCTGAGGCCCGCAACCTCTACACATCGTCATATTTCGCAGTCAAGCGAACGTATGCTGAGGCGGCTGTCCAGTGGGCTCGAACCGCTGACCGGCGAGCGAACACTTGGGCGGTTCTCTCTGCAGAACACGGGATCTTGATGCCTCGGCAGACGGTCGCCCCGTACGATACGACCATAGAAGACCTGCGCGGTGAACCCATCGAAGGAGAAGCCAATTATCGGCTGCCGTCAGGCGACCGAGTTGAGAGCCGACTAGATCGGTGGGCGCTCCGTGTCCACTCATCACTGGGCGATTGGCTCCGGCGGCCATACGCTGCCGATCAACAGGAGTCCCCCTGTCGAGAGTTGGTCATTCTCGCCGGCAGCGACTACGTCGATGCGCTGCGTGAGCGCGGTAGCTTCGACGGACGGCCAACTGCGATTCGGACCGGGCGAGAAACGTACACTGCCCTTCCCCCGAAAGCGACAGTCCGCTTCCCCTTCCAGGAGCAGGACTTCGGCGGGATGTTCGACCAGATGAGCTGGCTCTCAGACCGGGCCGAAGAACTCTCGTCGGCAGCGGCTCCAGCCCGACGATCAGAACTCTCGGCCTTTGACGGGGGCTTCGAGCGCGATTCTGCTACGTGGCAAACAGATCATAGTGGCGTCGACGTCGAGGGGACTGAGCAGGCAGGGCTGGATGCATTCGAGAACGTCCCTGAGCGGTTCCTTGCCACGAGACAGACGAGTCTCGCGACCGACGGCGGGGAGGGAGAACTGGATGGATAGCACGCAAACCCACGATATTGAGCGAGCAGCGGATATCCAAGTTGACACGCCGCTTGATCGCGAGATAATTCGGGCGACGGGGACAGGATTTTTGACTGTCTGTTCAGACGATTATTGCTCTTGGCAGGGACTGTTCCCAACCAGAGAGATGGCAGCCGAAGCAGTCGAGACCCACATTGAGCGAGCCCGGCGGTCTCCGGATTATAAGTACCACTTCGGCCAGCAAAACCCGTACGTCGTGGAGCTAATCGACGATTCCACAGCACGGATCTGCCCGAACCAAGAGCTAGATCCACTTGAGCCGTGGAACTCCCATCGCGACGGACAGCGACTTTCCCGGTCGGAAGCCACTCGAACACCGCTCGGGGAACAGTTGCATCGCGGGGATGTTATTGACTGCCACGGGCCTGGTGACGCGATGGTGCTACAAATCTCGCAAACTCGAGTGTTTGGCTTGCCGGCGTTCAGCATCATCTACGTCTCGCCCGATAGCGAGCCAAACAAGGATGGCAGCTACAGCGACGATGACCACCGATATCTGAATAATTACGTGGCTCGCAACGGCGAAGCGGTGAGCGTTCCAATGGCCGATCGGCTGTCGTTCCGTGGACAGACCAACGCCCAGAGCGACCTGAAACGGTGGTCGTCGCACTAACACCTCGTATTTAACCAACACTCATCGTTTCTGTTGGTTAATACGCTGTATCAGGCGATTTTCTGTTCCTCTGTCGGGTGAGAGGATGACTGCAACTGACCTGACCGAAACGCAGGACGGACAGCCAGACCAGCAAGCCGGCTTCGACTTCAGCAAGCCCGGGCAAGAGCATGAGATCGAGGTGTCGTACTCGTGGGGGTATGTCGACACCATCTACATGGACGACGACGGCGAACTGGTCCGCTCACAGGATACTGACGGTTACTATCGCAACGATGAATCGTTCGAGTGTACCTGCGGGGAGACATTCGGTTCCGAGAGCAAAGCAAAATCCCATATCCGAAGCGAGGGCTTCCGAGGCCCGCCGGTGCCGGTCGACGGCCATCCAGAAGCATTGCGTTGGGAAACCGAGGCGATAACCGACTTCGGGGGGAATGTGGTATTCATTCCAGACGTCGCGAACACCGCTGGCAAAGTCGTCGAGGGTGCTGACTACCTGATCGCTACGGCCCGGACGACACTGACGCCACCAGCGGATCATGAGTTCGACAGCTGGGACCCGCTCCAATCTGGCCGCTTGGCGAATCATCGCGGCGACCCACTGTTCTCGGTACGGCTCTTGTCGAAGGCCATCGCGACGCTTTCACCCGGCCACCAGTACGTTCCAGACCGCTACACTATCTACTTTCGTGGACACACAGCACTGTACTTGGAGGGGCCGAGCGACGGCATCATCATTGCTGAACGACTCCCCGGCCTCGACTGACGCGGCGATTTTCTGTTCCTCTGGTGGCTGAGAGGATGACAGAACCAACCTCCGAAGTCCGTGATGGATCAGCCACGAACAGTAACGAATCGACCGTCGACGAGCAACCGATTCCAGTCGTCAAGCCTCCTTCGACATTTGTCTGGCAAGATGAAGTGGTCCCTGCGTTCGATGGGTCTCTCACTGTGCGTCCAGAGTCTGCCCGGTATCCGATAGCCGCACAGGTTGTCGACGGTGCTGAGTATCTTGTCGCAACAGCCCGAGAAACGTTCACTCCCCCAGCTGACTACCAGTTCCAGTCGTGGGACATACTCCAGTCTGGTCGCCTTGCCCTCCGGTCAGGCGACCCGCAGTTCCCGCCAGCTGACGTGAGCCGTGCAATCGCAACGCTTGCGAAGCATCCTGCGTACCAGCCTGAGCGGTTCACCATCTTCTACCGAGGGTGCGAACCAGTGTATATCGAAGGTCCAGACACCGGGATTGTGATCACCCCGTGGTGACTCAATAGCAGTTTTGTGGTCCTCTGGAGGGTGAGAGGATGTCCACACACTCAGCGTCGAAGTCGTTCCAGCATCGCCCGCCAGCAGACACGGGGGAGTGTTCCTGTCCGATTCACGCCAACGGTGACCCGTTCACGGCACCCCTCGGGATTCGGTTTGCCGATCACGTCTCCGTGGAGCCAATCGGCAGAGAAACCGCAGCCGCCGTCTACGAGGCGCATCACTCCTACATGGGGTCACTGCCGTCAGTCAATCTCGCTCACCACGGGCTGTATTTCCAAGACTCGCTAGTCGGGGCCATCACCTACCGGTATCCACTGATCTCGAAGAAGCGAATCCGGTACGGCGTCGACGGCCAGCTCTGTCCTGAACCAGTCGAGATCGACAGCCTTCCATCGGAGATTCGAGCAACTGCCCAGCGGGTGCTTCCGTCGACGGACACACCAGTCGTTGACAGCGAAGTGATTTCTGGCGACTCGCTCGTTGAGGCCGCGCGGATTTGTATGGGCGTTCGGATGCCGAACCTCGCGTCGGCAGCGCTGGCCCGCTCACAGGAGCGATTCTTGCAGGGTGACGACCGTGACACTCGCTTCCTGTTAACGTGGGTTCGCTCAGACTACGACGGAGCGATGGTTCGGGCGCTGCAAGACAAGGGCTGGACCTGTACGGGCTATCGAGAACCAGGGCAAGCAAGCAACCGCGAGAACAAGCCGATCCGTGAACGGTATAAATGGCGCTTTCTCTGTCCCGTGGACACTACTCGCGAGCAGTCAACACTTGCACGGTGGTCTCAATGACCGACATCCAGCCCGAGGCAACGGCTGAGTGCTGTCGGTTCTGTGGAGAGAGGGCTGATATCTCCGGTGAGGCGTACACCTACGTCCGGTGGCCCGACGAGGTCGACCGAGAAGACGATGTGTTCCGGTTCCCGATTTGCGGTGAGTGTGCGCTTCAGGACCGCGACAACGTCGAGCAGGTCGCTTCGCTCTTCCACGAAGCAGATCGAGACCATCTACTTACCTGTGATGTCTGCGAGGCTGTTGGCTGCTCGTCTGACAGTACTCGCCGGCCAGCAACGGAGACGTATCGGCTCGCAAGTGTTATCTCCTGGTCGGTGAGTATCAACGGCTTCGACGGGGCAACGCACTCTTGTAGTGAGTGTAGTCCTATCATCACGCTCGACTGTGTGAAACGCCCCGGCCGGACATACGACGATGAAGTGCCGCGCCTCGTCGAGCCCCCGTTTGACTCAATTGGGAAGACAACAGGCGAGCCCCCGGCAGACAGTACACAGATCGAGATCGGCGGATGGATTGGGTAGCCGGCGGTAGTTCCTCGAAACTGGTGGGTCTAATCCGTTAATGAGCAGTACAGGGAACCCAAATATTATGACGTATGGGCTTGCTAGTTCAGGTATATAAATGACAAACAGACTGAATGAGGCGATAAAACAGATTCGAATTGTAAAGGAAAAAGTAGACGACCCTGAATTGTCTGGGGAGTTGGAGCGGGCACTGGAAGCGCTTCAAAACGCGGTAGAGTCACTCGAAGACGACGAGTGATTCGTATCATCAGGTGGTTCTGACTGGATAGGCCATGTTCAATTCGCAGTCTTGTTGAGCAGGTATTCAGCCAGCACAGTAAGCACAAAACTCCAGTCACAGCGGCAGCGAGCCCCAATTTTGTGTTCCTCTGGTGGGTGAGAGGATGTCTCGAAATATGTCCTGCCGTCGTTTGGAAGACCTGTCGCAGCCACCTACCTCGCAGTTCGTCGAGTCCATCGCGACAACTGTCCAAGGGCAGCCCGACAGCGCTGATGTTCAAGCAGTTGTCCTCCGTGCTGTAGCCCGGCGCTCAGACAGCATCGACTTCCCGGACGTACTCGAACTTCGCTCGCTCTTGGACGTCGACGGTGCGCAGGCAGTCACGCTAGAGCAACAGGTCATGAGCATCATCAGCGCCATCGAAGCCGAACTCGCCGGTTGGGACCGGCTGGAGGTCGCTGCATGAACGCAGCAGGGACGGCCACATTGGGTGATTTCGGCGCTGGTGGCCCACGCTCAGATGCGCTGATTGACACACAGAGCGCGGCACAGGAGGCTGCCGTCGGTGAGTGGGAATTTCTCGCCGTTGGCAACGATACGATCGGGTGGCACATCCCCGACAACGGAGCAACAGTCCTGCTCAAAGGTGGCGACGACGGCTGGACGCTCGAACGGGCGACCAAACTGGTCGGGACGCGAGGCTCGCTCGATGCTGGTCTGGATCTCGCCACCTCGTACATGGCGGATCGGCCGGAGGGAGCCTCGACATGGCGATGATCGAGCGCGAGAGTTGGTGTCGTGAAGAACGCCAGCGAGTTACGGCCGCACTGGCACGCGCCCGGTTTTGGCGGTCGATTGAACCCCACAAAGTCGGGTTCTGGGATGCCGTCGACGAGACGCTTCTAACTTACTACCCCGACTGTCGGTACAAACGCAACGCACAGGCGACACTCGATGACTTCCGGGGAGGGGATATATGAGCGACCCAATTCTCGACAAGTTACCTCCCGAACGGCTGTTGGAAGCTGACCATCTCCAGGTAATCGTCGCTGGCATCAACTGTATGCACTCAATCGAGACGATCCAGCAGTATCTCGCCTACGAGAATCAGCACAAGAATCGGACGCCAGTGCAGTCTCGTCTTCGAGAGCGGGCACGCGAGATTCGTCGCGATGAATCGGATGCCGAGGGGCAAGTCGTCGTGTAATTTCTGTGCCCCAACAGGGTGAGGGGCGTCCCATTGAAGGCGCTCTGCCTACCGATATGACCGAGAACAAGACAGAAGAGACGGCTGTACAGCAGTACGACAACTACCCCGACCCTGACGCTATCGTTCACTTTGCCGACGCCTCAGAGGAACTGGTCGGCCTTATTATAGAGACACTGGAGACCTCCGAGTTCCTGTCGACCTCTCGCGGCGGACTGCCTGAAACGATGCTACTCGTTGAGCAGGTCGAAAATGAGTGACGACCAGCTGTTCATTGTCGTTGAGGGCGTCGAACCAGCAGATTTTCCTGAACACGAGGCCGTTGCTCTTGCGAATGACATCCACGACCTGATTCGTGAGGAGTACGGTAAAGAGGAGATCGAGGGCGTCATCCCGGTGGTCAATCCCGATGCACACAAGCAGATGCAGGCAACGGAACTCTGACCGGGTGAGAAGGCAGTTTCTTTAGCCATGGTGCTGGCTGCAACGCCTGTTCAATAAGTGTGCGTACTGGACAGGTAGCGTGTAGCCACCGACAGAAAACTTATCACCCGAACCGAAATTTACCGAACTACTGTGCCCTCCCGGCGAACGGTACTCCAGACAGGACTCGTCACGTGCAGTACGTATCTTGCGGGATGTGCCGCTCCAACCACGGACAACAATGCCAGGACTACCGCTTCATATAACGACTCCGGAACCTTTGGGGAAACTCCAGATGGCCCGAAGTCGTACCCTGACCGCCCCGACAGCCTGAGTTCTGAAACCATCTCTTCGTACGTTCGAGAGTTCGAATATGCAAGAGTGTACAACTCGCTCCACGAATCCAATGCAGATACCATCTCAGTCGGATGTACGGGTGTGTACGATACTGCCGCTCATGGCGGTCACTACGCCCTTGCAGCATGTGGTGGGTACGCTAATTACGCCGATGGTTTTCTAATTCTTCGATGTGTGGTTCCCATTCGCTCTGTACCTACCAAAATGGACGGTACGACGAACACGGAGTGGCGCGTCACGGCTACGCCGTTGACGCGCCGTTCATTGAAACGCCACGAGATGCTCGATACCACTACGCGAAACGCTTCGGTATCGAGGCCAGCTACCGACTCTCCGAACAAAGCATTGTAACAACCACGACACAAAATCCGGTTGTACGGCTGCTGTACGTCGTGGTTAGTCTACTCTTGCAGAATGTCTGGCGGTATCTCCATTGGGAGTATGTGGCGACGCCCCGTCGTGGCGGGCGTCGCCTCTGGAAGTGGTCGTTTGAGGAGTTCATCAACATGCTGTGCCGGTTTGCGGGGACGGCCCTCGCAATGCGTCGGGCCGTCCCCGCAA
>NZ_JAMQOM010000024.1:0-21422 GCF_031624315.1 Haloarcula terrestris
GCAGGGCTTGGAACAGGCCGCTCACACCTTCGGTATCGTTCGATCACTCACTCTCGCTGGAGGATCTGTCGAGACAGCGGTTGAGTGTCTCGTTATCGGGTCTTTCCACAATTCTACATAAGAGCGACACGAGAGCAGCCGATGTCCTACGAACCCCCGACCCCACCGGCGAACCTCCCAACGGAGATCGTCAACACGCTCAACGAAGCCTCATCGGAGCATCTTCGGGACGTTGCCAGCTACGCCGAGGCGTTGGCCGAATACAAGGAGCGTGAAGCTCGTCTCGAGGAGGAAGAGGCGGACGACGCCGACATCGAGGAGCGCCCCGATGACCTCCCGGACGACGTGCCAGCGAAGGCGACGATCACGATCAAGGAGATCAACGACAACCGCTACTACTACTGGCAGTGGCGGGAAGGAGATTCGGTGACGTCGAAGTACAAAGGGCCAGTGAATCCCGACGAGTAGACGAGATTGAACTGTAGTCTGATGTTCTTTTCAGTACCATTAGAGACATAGCAGGCGACACCCCCCAGAGTGTGAATGGGTTCGGTTTGCCCAACACCCCTCAGTGTGAATAGGTCCGGTCAACCCGGACGAGTAAAACTCGATGAGGGAGGATCCCCACCCCACGTTTCCGTCGTAACTGGATGTGGGTGGAGGGGGTGACGCTGATTTTGAAGGGACCACACCCCCCGCGTTTCCGTCGTTTCTCCACCGTCTCCGCATCATCAATAGTACCGACGACAAAGAAATCGTAGGACACACCCCCCGTTTTCGAGTTGTAAATGGGAGAGGGAAAGGGGAAAACACAGTACATCGACCGGCACGTCAAATCTCTTGGCTCACCCACCCCCCGTTTTCGAGTAGTAACGAGACATCCCGACGAATGACACCCCCCATTTTCGAGTTGTAACGCATCGCGCGGGATACGAACACCCCCCGTTTTCGAGAAGTAAGTGCGGGGAGAATACGGGCGAGATCAGTTCTTACTCCGGAACTGCTTCAGCCGTTCGCGGACAACCGTGCTGATAGTCGCCTCTTCGTGAGCTAGATCTTCGAACCGGGAATCCTCACGGATCGTCTCCATGATCGTTTCCGGATCCTCGGAGAGGGAGAAATACATATGCACTCCTCTGCCTCGCCCCTTGCCTCGACGCTCGAAGTCCAGTACACCGTACGTACTCTGCTCTGTAACGTGATTTACGAACGTCTCACGGCTGTACTGGTCCGCATCCATCGTATCGGCAATGAATTGGTACGTCTTGAACGCAGGTCCAGCAGGGATCCACTCAGGATGTTCTCTTGCGTAGTGGGCAGTGGCCGCCACAGCGTAGATGGAGAGTTTCTTTTGAGTCGAAATGCCGCTGATATGGCGGAGCTTGCGGTTTTCGGTGTATTTTTCCTGAGCATCACGGACATCAGTCTCGATAACCGTGTCAGCCCCACGCCGCTCGGCTAATTCGCCAGCCCATCTGAGGAGATCAATCGCTTTCCGCGCATCCCCGTGCGTTTGGGAGCCGAACGCAGCAACAAGCGGAACAACGTCATCTGCAAGTGAGTCTGGCTTGAAGGCGTCCCGCCGGTTGCGGAGAATACTACGGAGTTGGTTCGCATCGTAATCGTCGAAGAAGATGTCGTCAGGGTTGTAAGAACTCTGTGCGCGGCTATTGAGGTCCTTCATAAAGTCGGCGTAGTTCGTGATCGTCGTGAGCGAGATGGGACCATCAAAGTCGGCGAGTTTGCGAGCCCGTGAAAGCTGGTAGATGAGAGAATTGTACTCTGCTTCCTGATACGGCCCCTCGAGCATATCGATCTCATCGAGGATAAAAATGACACCGTCGTAATACTCTCGCATGAGTTCATACAGTCGCTCGAGCTTCTGATCCGTTGAGACGCCGGTTTGGGGAACACCAGGATCAACACCGAGGTCGTCGGCAGCAGCTTTGACTAACCGATAGACAGCCCGATCTGCAGTCTTCGGCCCCTCGCAGTTGATAGAGAGGACCCCGAAGGTCTTGTCTTGAGATTCACATAGTTCGACGATCTGTTTGCACACTGCATGAATGATGAGCGATTTTCCCGTTCCAGATGGCCCGCTCAGGAGCATATCGGGGATCCCCTCATTCTGGAGAACCGGTTTTAGATTGTCGACGACACGGCCTAGCTGGTCGTCGCGACCGACGATACGGTCCTCGTCGATGATGGTATCTGACCGGACGAGGTCTTTGTTCGCGAAAACGCCACCGGACGACTCGGTTTGGAGCCGATCACGAATTGAGATGCCGCCACCGTCGCCGTTAGTTGCTTCTTGAGGCGAATCGGCGGGATCTGATCCGTTTTCGAAGGTCATTTGTGACGTGCCAGGAGACTCCACCTCCTCATCCGTCGACTCAGGAGTTTCAGGATCAGCAGCAGAAGATTCACGATCCCCCTCTCCTTCCGAATTATTCGATCCTGCTCTACGTCCCTCTCGTCCCATTATGAACCCCCTTGAGCCCTGGGTATAAAAATATGGACCCTTGTGGAGTTGTAACCGGGCGAAAACAAGCTATCTAACGACTACAGCCCCGTATCCTCTGTATGAGCCAGATACCGTTTTCGGAATCTATCACCCTCCGTTGTCGAGTTGTAACGGTTCGACGAAGGTCGCTATCGTCGAATCTCTTCGATGACCCAGACCCCCCATTTTCGAGTAGTAAGCACCAGAATAGTAGCGAAAGAACGACGCTCGTAGGACCTGTTCACGAATGAGAGTAATACCGGGTTTCAGACATGGTAGCTGGTGAAGCTGATTTGGTGATCTCGAATGTTGCACCCTCTCCCCCCTTTTTCGAGTTGTAAGTCGATGGGAACAGGCCACACCAAACGCTATCTGACGAGCGTTGAGTTAACAGAAGTTGGCGTAGAGGCAATGAGACGTGATAGTACGCGGGATCAGAACCACGGACGAGATAAAGAGGTTATCTACTCCAGAGATGTCAATTGTCTATCTGGAGCTAGACAATTTGTTTTCTTTGTCTCTAGTGCAGTTGTGGTAAGGTAACGTGCAACATAAAATTTCGCATTTCTATCTACAAGTTAGAAAATGAAATACTCAGCCTCTCTATCGCATATATCCGCCACAATCGGCTGTTTTGTAGTCCCTCTTGCTGTTCACCCCCTCCCCGCCGTCACGAGTTTACAACTCGAAAAAGGGGGGAGGGGGTCGTCAGGTCCAGTCCGTGATACCGACTATATGTGTTCCGTTGAGTTCTCGTCGGATGTCGTTCCGATCCCAGTCAATAGGTGTCCGTATGCTCTCGACGGCTCGGACCAACTGCGACTCGTAGTACGACTCGATTTCCTCTTGGCATTCGATTCGCCAAGCATCGCGTCGCTAAGCCCTTGATGCCCGAAGCAGGCGACGAGGATCCACTTCAGTGCTCCGACCGAGTTCCCCGTACATATCGGACTACCATGAAATCGTGTCTATCAACTCATCTGTCAAATGAAGATGCCAGTAGAATAGTCCGAATCAGCTTGCTGATGTCGTCTGGAACGCATTATGCTGGACGACGAACGTTGTCCAATACACGTCCCCTTGGTACCGAACCAGATACGTGCCGCTCAGGTCACCTTCACCCTCCTCGTCGAGCCCGTGGGCCTGTTCGTGTCCGCGAAACCGGTCTGCGAGCGCCACAAGCGCATCAGACGGCGTCTCATCGGGCCCGACAACGTACGGTCCGTCCGTGATCGCCGTCTCGACGATCTCTCGCTGGGCGTCTGGAAGGTCCGCAAGTTCGAACGTAAACCGCTCGCGCATCTGTTGGCCGTACTCGGCGGCCGGTGCCACTTGGTCAGCCGTGTAGCGATAGGTGTTCAGCGTCGTGTCGTAGGCGTCGTCGACGACCCATTCGGCTTCAGTCCCATCGTCCCAGATGATATACGAGTACTCCGACTCGGGGACGAGGACGGATTGCTCGCGTTCGGCATCCGTATAGAGGAACGTCGTCCCGATTCCGACCGGGTCACCATCAGCGAGTCCGTGGGCGGCAAATTCCTCTTGATCAACTTCGGGGAGGTCAGCGAACTGGATAGCTTCGGCCTCGGTCACAGAGCCGGTGACGATATCCACCTTCACGGAGTACCTGGTGGCCGGCGTTTCTTCGATCACCTCGTACGCCAGCTCGTAGACGCCGTCTTGGTAGGCGATATGTTGTTGCTCGGGCAGTGGCGGCCGTGTCGCCTTCGTTGTCGTGCCACCGTCGAGAATCCGATCGAACAGTTGTGCCGTTTCGTCGTTCCCTTCAGCAGGGCGGACTGTATAGAGGACCTTCGTCGGGAGTTTCGCGTCGGCAATCGTCGTCAGTTCGAGGCGTGCTGTAGGGGCTTCTGCAGCGGCGTTGCTTCCACCCAATCCACCGGGACTGGTGCAGCCAGCGATTACTGCGGGGAGGGACGTGGCGGCGGTCGCAAGGAGGGCACGGCGGCGCATAATCGTGATTCCACGGAGGCGCTCGAAAAGCCTTGTGTCGGACGGACGAAGACAGCAAAAGCTCCGGAAACAGTGGAGGGTGAAGACTGTTAACCAACAGACTCTGTTCCTGATTCGGATTGTTGGTTAACGGCCCGTACTTATCCACTGTCAAGTTTGTACTGAAACTCCCGTCGGGCAATTTTGAGTGGATTCAGCATCCCAAATTCGCGGGAATAGGGATATCTTTCGGCATCTCCCGGGAGAGCGCGGCCATCCAGCAAGGCGTTCTTGACACAGGGCTATTCGTATCTCTCATCAGTACCTCCCGAATTTACCCCGCTTACCCCGTGGTCGAGCAATTTTAGCGAAATAGTAGTGAGCCGGGAGCTCGTCGAGGTATTTTCTACTGTCTCAAATCGGCCCGACGAGGTTATTCTGCGATTTGAGCGCGTTATTTCGCCTTGCATATCGCGGTTTTCGTCCAAAGAAAGAGGCGATATGCAGTGTGCGAAGGCCGCCGGCTCTCTCCGGCCGAGGGGCCATCTCTGGAGTCCCAGCTTCCGAAATGTATCAGTTTAAACGAACCGTATCGTCTACTGGGTCACCGGGGCGATTGTCGTCCCAACGACCAGCCTGAGGTATCCGGTTTGCTTCCTCGAAAGCCCTGTCTGTGAGTCCGTCTCACGGGTCCCTGATGTTGATGACCGCGGCGCGCATCCTGTCGGATATGGACTGTCCTGCGTGCGGTGGCCCGGTCACGCTCGAGGTCGGACCGGACAAACCGCCGTCGACGTCACTAACCAACGCAGTGCTCGATGCTGCTGAAGACGAGCGTGTCGATGTCGTCCGGACGTGCTGGGCTTGTGGGTGGCAAGAGGAGCGCCGACTCCGTGTCGAAGCAATCGATACGACCGCCGGTGATGACGCCGTGATCGAACGGGCCGCCCTTCTCAAGGAGATCACCGATGAGCTCGCAGCTATCGAGGATCTCAGGACGCTCGAGGACACGCTCGCGGAGGTTCGTCGACAGCGACGGCTGGAGCCAGTGGCGGAAGACACGAACGAGGACGTGACGGAGTAAGTATGATGACTGGCTCTGAGCCACTCTATGACGTTCGTGAGCGCACCGGGAACCCCGAGCATCCACCGATTGATGACGTCGTCGACCTTGTTCTCGAGCGAGCAGAGAACCCACGTGTGGACCACCAAAACGCCCACCTAGACGAAGCGACGGCGACTGTCGTCGACAGATATGGCTCGGAGACTATTCGGACCGTTATCTATCGGGTTCTCGTTGAGGAGTATCCGTTTCGAACTGCTACGGCGGACCTCGACGTCGACAACGTCGACGGCGTCCGAATCGGGACAGCAGCCACCCGGTTCCTGGCAGAGCTGCCCGCACAGAGTGACGATTGAGTTCGACATACCCGATTCCTGACGCTCAGAGCGTGTACTGTACAGCCCCGAAACCGTTACCAGCGTCTGTCCGAAACGTACGCATCGTATGGACCCAAGCGACGAGTTGCAGCGAGTTCATTTTCACTCGCCGGCGTCGCTCGTCGAGCGCCTCGACGCTATTGCGGAGGTCTACGACACGAACCGATCTGCCCTGCTCATCGAGGCCCTCCGCAAGTATCTCGACAAGACCACGGACAGTGAGCCGTTCCAGGAGCTCGTCGCGACGAAGTACTACGACGACCAACTCGACTTCGAGACGGTCACGCAGCTGGTCGGCCCCGAGACCGCTCAGCGGTTCCGCCTCCTCAAAGTGGACCTCGAAGACGAGCCACTCGATCTCGCTGCCCCCGACGACGTCGACGTCTACGATGGCGACCCGACAGCGGTTGATGCCGAGGTCCGCCAGCTGTACGAGCGGTATCAGGCGGCCGAGAGCGACGCCGAACGTCGAAAGATTGCCCTCGAGATGGGGGCCCTCGACGGCCGGCGGCATGCGGATATCTACGCCGCACTCCAGAACGAGTAATGGGTTTCTGCCACATCAGCGACGGAGACATCTGTAACTGGCCGGCTCACCGGCACTAGCGGGATCTCGACAGCTAACTCCCTTAGCCATCAGGGTCACGTCCGTCGAGTTTGCTCGTGAGATACTGCTCCCTGCTCGCGTGGCATCGGAGACAGCAAAGAAAGCCCTCGACCGCTCGACGCCCCGCGACCCACGCTGCGCGTCTCG
The DNA here is from genome assembly GCF_031624315.1 of Haloarcula terrestris. NCBI lineage: Archaea > Methanobacteriati > Methanobacteriota > Halobacteria > Halobacteriales > Haloarculaceae > Haloarcula > Haloarcula terrestris. The sequence goes on from NZ_JAMQOM010000024.1 coordinate 6,651, forward strand.
TTGGACTCGGTGCTTGCGGGATCGGGGAACGGTCGAGACGGCCTCGCCCTTTCTGAGTCCGCCAGGCTGGCGCTCGGGATAGCGAACGACGACATCGGCTATCCGGTGTGTCTTCAACGGCCCGCGCCGCTCGCCGCTGCCGCCCTCCACGTCGCTCGCGACCGACCATTCCGGGCGTGCGGGCGCTCTCCGCACCGCCCGCGCCCGTTCCGGGCTAAAATGGATGTGCCCTCGACGCCAGCGGGAAAGCGCGAGGGGTTGCGCGGCGTGGCTGCTCACCCCCCACGCTTTCTCCGCTGGTCGCTCGCTCCGGGCGGGTCGGCGCGCGGCGCTGGTTGTGTCCCTTCGTGCGGGCGCGCTCTCGCTCGCGCCCAGGAGGGCGCTCGCGAAGGCGCGAGCGAGAGCGCGCAGACGGTTCTGTCGGTCGTGACGTCGAGGAAACCGCGGTTTGGGGCCGCGGTGTCGGGCGCTGTGGTGAGCGCCTTCAGAGGACTACAATGTTGAGTAACAACGCGAGCGAAAAGACGGTTTCGGACGTACAGAGTACGACCACCGAAGAGCGCGGTCACGAGCCGACGGTCGAACACGAACCGTCGGGGCGGTCCGCCTGTCCGGAGTGTGAGGGCCAGGTGATCACCGAAGACGAGCAGTCGTTCTGCACGGACTGTGGGCTGATCGTTGCCGACGAGTGGGTGGACCTGAGCCCGACGCTGAACGACCTGGGCCTGGTCGGAGACGCCGACCAGAGCATCGAGACAGTGGACCCGCTGCGGACGGACAAGGGCCTGCACACGAAGATCGGGAGGAACACCGACGGTCGGGGTAATCCCTTGAGCAACGAGCAGTGGGAGAAGGTCCAGCGCCTCCGGAAGTGGCACAAGCGGATGCAGTTCGGCGAGAAGCGCAAGCGGACGAAGCGGCTCAACGAGGGGCTGCGGGACGTCGAGATGATCGGTGGCAACCTGAGCTTGCCGGACCACGTCGTCAAGATGGCGGCACAGTTCCTCCGAAGCGCCTCGGAAGCGCGGTTGCCGGGCGGGCGGATGGCCTGGGAGGCACTCGCCGGCGGCGCCGTCCTCCTGGCCGCGCGAGCCTCATCGGTCAACCGGGACGAGATCGACGTCGCGGTCGCGACCCACACCAAAGCGCCCCACGAGCGGGTGTGCGCTGCGGCGCGGAAGATCCGGTGTGAATGCGGGTTCGACGCGCCGCTCATCAGGCCCAACGCCGTGATGGCGGTCGTCGACGCGCTCGATGACGACGCCATCCCCGGGGCGCGAGCCGTGCGGACGTGGCGACTGGCCCAACACCTGATGAAACTCGGCGATCAGGTGCCGGTCGGGCCGGGAACGCCACGGTGCACCGTCGCGGCGTCGGCGCTGTACGCGGCGGATCGGCTGCTGTCGCGCAAGCACCTCACCCAGGAGCAGGTCGCCGTGGCGGCGAGCACGATCGTGCCGACGTCCCGAAACCGGATCGCGCGGTACAGTCGGGAGCTCGTTGACGCATACGAGGCCGAACACGGCACCGACGACCCGGGTGTCGGCCTCGAAGAGGAACGGGACACCCTGCGCTGAGCGGGGCGCTCCCTCGTTCTTTTAGTGGCGACCACCGCCCGTGGACGCCCCTCCGCCCCACCCACCGCTCCGTGCTCGCTCCCTGCGGTCGCTGCGCGCGCAGCCACAACCTCGCTAACACCTGGATGGAGTCTCATCAACGGGGATAGGGACGGTGTGTGGTTTGTCGCATCCAAGAGGGGCGGAGTGAGAGACTAATGAACGCTGTTCCATCGTACACCGTCGATAGAGAGACCGCAGCGACGCTCCGAGAATGGTTGTTCGAGAACGCTGTCGAGAAACACGGGGAGTCCGAGATCTTCGAGCCACTTGCTGAACTGGCGGCCGCCATCGATGGCGTGCTCTACGAGCAGGCAGAGGCCGTCGAACTCGGTGTATGGGCACAGACGGATCCTCTGGGTCACCGAGACACATCACACGTCGACGGGAGCTCAGTCGATAAGCCCCGATCAGATGACGCACGCGACCCAGCCGAGCCTGCTGCTCTCGATGTGGGCATCAGCAAGCCAGATCGCATCTACGACACGCTTCCCGATTCGGCCTGGCAGCTCGATCACGAGCAGTCCATGACGAACCAGGAACGATCCCCGACAGCAGCGTCTCACGGCAGGGCGACACCGACAGCGACCTCCCGCACACGACGGCAACAGCACCGTCCATCAGTCCGGTATCGCACCGCGTACGAGTGTTCCGTGTGCGGGAGCGTTCGTGAGTTAGAAACCTCGCTTCGAGTCTGTGCGTTCGTCGATGAGTGTCCCAGCTGCGGAGCAGTCGCTCGCTTTACTGCGGGCGGGATTCCCACACCGTTCAGGAAGAGCTGAAGACGCCTATTACAGTCTCTTTCAGCCAGTTCCCTTGACTGTCGGAGATAGCTACGGGAACACCTGATAGAAGCCAGTCAAGCCGGTTTGACGGATTCGATCACAGGTATCGATGAACGTCGCTCCCTCATCGTCCTCTCTGCGTTGCTCGATGAAATCCGGATAGCCGAGCAACTGGAGGTACGCATTAGCAAACTGGATGAGCGTCTTCACTGCGGCCTTCATGAAGTGGTATGGTTCGATGTAGCCCGCATCAGCCCAGTCTGCCTGATACAACCCCCACTCAGTGAGCGGATCATAGGGTAAGGGATCGTCATCTATCTCGCGGTAATACCGCTCGAAGGCATCTCGATCTGCCTCGTTGAACCGGTCAAGCGGGATGACTCCCGCTGTCCAACCCTGATCAGCATCCTCGAGGAGACTGTCCTGATATCCTCCGCGATGGACTACAAGCGGTCGGAGAACATAGATCAGATTGATGTACGCCATGTGGTCCGCGATGTGATCACGAAGATCGGTGTTTGCCTCCCGTACTTCATTCAGAAAATCCCGTCCCCGGTTGTTCGAGAGCGAGATGAACTCTTTGCGAATGTCGTCGATAGCATACTTCTCCACGGTCTTGAGGGCTAGTGTATCGAAAACGCCGGTGATCAGGGAGATCGCATTGTCGAAATGGTACTGGACGTTGAGCTGCGTCCGGTTATCTGGTTCCTGGAAATACTGATAGCCGATCTCATCGACGGCGATAAGCAAGTTCTGAAATCGTGTGCTAAATCCTCGTAGATAGTCGTCATCCACGTCGGCCTCCACGTGATACCGCGGAACCAACGACCGGAAGAGATGCCAGTACCAGCCGAACATTCCGACGGTGAGGTTCGGACTAGCGCAGAACTGCTCCCGGTACCGGAGGTAGAGCCCGAGATATTCGACTGCCTCGCTGAGGCTCATGATGTTCAACTGCCCACCGGGGAAGTGCGCTTCGAACCACCGTCGGTTGGTGAGGAGGACCGCTCGGTTCGTGATGAACAGGTGTCCCTCATCACGATGGTTGAGCGCGGCGTGGACGAACACCTGCCGGACTGTCGCCAGCTCTCGATCGGTGACGTCCTCTACTTCGGTCGCATACGCGTTGACGTCATCGGAGAAGACTCGTGCTGTAGTCCGCCGAATCGCCCGTTCCTGATATCCGAACAGATACGAGAATGACGTGGTCGTTTGCTGCCCATCATCATCGCTCCGGACAACTCGAGCCCCGTTCTCTGCCGTCTCAATTGTATACGGTGGGATACACTCAAGCTCCTCATGCCGTGGCGTGTCGGGCGACCGAATGAATTCGAACTCGCGGTTCGCTGCATAGTCGAGTACCCGCTGGGCGGCATCGTTGCCATCGGCGAGCTGCTCGTTCAGTGACGCGGTATCCACCAGTACGCGCAGCGGGTCCTCACCGTCGCGTGAATCATAGTCTCGACGGATGATATCGCGTGGATTCATACCTGTGTCTCGTAGTGCCGGCAAGTCAACGCTGTGGGCACGTCAACAAGCCCCTCCACCTTGTTTTTGATCACGATCGGGATTTTGTATCGAATGACTAATTCGAACTCGATCCAATGTCCCATCAATAGTTGGACCAGCCAGAAGACGGGGTTGGAAGATACTGCCGACAGAATCTGTCACATCCGATTTGTTCATCCACAGTCTCCACGGCTCTTAACCAACACATATCTATTAGATGATTTGGTGTTGGTTAAGGAAGCTAAGAAGGATGGGGGCAAGGCTAAAGCAGGCCTGAGACCATATTCTATGTAATAAACGCAGGTATGAGTATCATAGAACAATCGCAAAATATACGCCAGGGTCTCTCGACTCGAGAAAGTCGACTCCTTGCACAGCTCGCTGGCGCGGGTCACCAGATCATCTCCGTCGACGACATCGAGACGACGCTGGGGGTCCCCCCAAACACCGCCCGCGAGATCGCCTCCCGGCTCACCGAGAAGGGCTGGCTCGACCGACTGTTTCCCGGCCGATTTCTCATCATCCCACTCGCAGCCGGTGAAGAGGGCCTGTATACGACGCACGAGTACCTCATCGCCGCCCACGTCGCCGAGCCGATGTACATCGGCTACTACAGCGCCCTCAGCCACCACGGACTGACCGAACAGGTCCCCCGGACGGTGTACGTCGTCACGCCGACCCGGGCGCAAAGCCGGGAGATCCACGGCGTCCCGTACCGCGTCACGACAGTCACCGAGCGGAAATTCTTCGGCTGTGAGCCGACCTCGATCGAGGGTACGACCGTGCAGGTCAGCGACCTAGAAAAGACGCTGGTCGACTGTGCGGACCACCCCGAGTTCTGTGGTGGCCTTCGGGAGCTCGCGACCGCGATACGTACTGCCGACGACCGGGGGTGCGAGTGGGACACTGTCGGCGAGTACCTCGAGCGCCTCGACAACGGCGCTGCGACCAAGCGGATCGTCTACCTCGCCGACCAGCTCGGCATCGACCACCCCGCCCGCAAGGAACTCATCGCGTCGTTCACGAGTGGGTACTCGTTGCTGGACCCGACGCGGCCCGACACCGGATCGACCGACAGCACGTATCGCCTCCGGATCAACGTCGAGCCAGCCACGCTGGAGCCGACGGAGTCCTGATCAAGGTACGAAGTCGGCGTACCTTCTCTGCAGCGTCGAGAACGGTGCTGTTCAACGACGAACTATGGGTTTGTGCCACCATCGACGGCGTCGAGATCGGGCTCGTCGAACTCGAGGGCTTCCGCGACGGCATCCGGAAGCTCCGGGCGAGGGGCCGATTCGTGCCGCTCGATTTTCTCGGTCTTGCGCGTGTTTTCGTAGAGAGCGCGTGCGACCGGAAGCCCACGGAGATACTTGTAGTCGTGGAGGATCTCGACGCCTCGCTCGGTGAACCCGTAGAACTGTGCCGGGAGATCACGTTTTCCCTCACTTGGTTCGTACGTGTAGTGTGCGAGGAGTCCGGCGTCGATCAGCGTCTCCAGCTGGTCTTTGATGGCTGCCTGGCTCTTCCCGGTCATGTACTCGAGTTCGGCGAGCGACATCAGATGGGTGGGGTGGCCCAGCAGCTCCTGGATGATGAGGTGGCGCGTATCCTGGGACAGCAGCTTGAACAGCCGCTGCTGTTCCGCGAACGGCCCTGCATCGGCCGCGCCAGTGTCGGTTTCGCTCATACGTGCTGGTACGAGGTAGGGCGCTATAACAGTTAGGGTCATCCAAGTTGGTTAATCCAGAAAAAACCAAAGTGATTCAGAAGGGATAAGGTGGTGTGGTTTGAATCGGCAGCTAATGACCGACCCAAGCCCGCCGCCGGACCCTGGGGAGATTATGACCGTTGTTCACGAGGCCGTCGGGGGCATCGAACTTGAGCCTGCAGAGAAACGGGAAATTTGGCGGTTCACCCAGCGTGAATTGCCGTATCTCTGGAGCCAGCGGACATCGTATTTCATCTTGGGGAGCTATCGCGACCCCTATATCCGCCGGCTTCGCGCCGTTCAGAACGAACTCACGAAGCAGCTCGGTGCCTATCCGTTCATCATGGGTGATCTCCTCGAACTTCCGACTGACCGCCTCAATACGTTCGATATCATGTTTTCGTTGCTCGCGACGTACAGCGACTACATCGTCGGTGTCTTCGAGAAGGAGAGTGGTGGGGAGGCGCCTGAATTGGGCGAGATCGATGACCCGCCGTATTTCGACAAGTCGTACGTGTTCCCACGTGATTACGCGTGGGTGACTGACGAGAACCTTGACTCGCCACAGTACGTCATTCAGGCCGCCCTTGAGATAGCGTTCACAGACGATTTTTCGGCGGATGAAGTCCAAGCAAACGTCGAGTCGCTCGTTGATCGCGCCCAAGAGAGCGGTCTCGACATCGACGAACAGGAGGTGTGGGATGTGATCGACGACCGGGCAGATGAGGACGAAGAGCCGGCAACGTACAGTTGGGTCCATCTCAACAAATTCCGTAAATTCGAACTCCACGAACGGTGCTTCCCGTGGACGACAGAGGACGAACTTCGAACTGAGATTGACGAACTCCCGTCCCCGACACCACGTCCGGGGTGGGAAGAGCGTGAAGACCAGTGAATTATCCTGTCCTACCCGCTTGGCGGTACACTCATCATCGTGAGTCGGCCCGGTAGTTTACTCTCGGGTAAACTACTTTACTACGCCCGGTCGAATACATCGGTATGGAGGCTGGTTCGGGTGTCGGTGACGACACGACACCACGGGAAGTCATCCACTTCATTACACAGCAGACACGGTTTTCGCTTATCAGCGATATTCTCGCTCACCCCCAACAGCTCCCATCGATATACGAACTCGAGGAGCTCAATCCCAGTGTGAGCGATGCGACCGTCTACAAGCACATCCAGAAGCTGATCGACGCCGGCATCGTCACGGAGGTTGCTTTGGACGACAACCAGCGCCGGCAGGGGTATCCCTGGAAGTTCTACGGCCTCACCGAAGACGGTCGCGAGTTCTTGGAGACGCACAATCTGCTCGCCGCGGAGGAGACACTTCAGCAGATCTACGACACCATCGCCGATAAGCCCGAGAAGATGGTCAAGTACGAGAACGCGCCCCGTCCAGATTAGGAGTGGTTGTCAGAGAATAGGGAGCGATAGTCTGCCGTTAGTCCCGGAGGTTAGCCTGACTGACCGACTTCACGGACGTAGCCGCTCCGCTCAAGATCAAATTCTGCGGCTAGGAGTCGAGGCTCATCGAGGACACCGCGGTGAACGTCGCAGATGTGGAAAAGACGACCGTTGACTGTACCGACCATCTCGAACTCTGTGGCGGCATCCGAGAACTCGTACAGGCGATAGTCGTCGCGGAGGATCGAGACTATTCGTGGGCGACGGTCGTTGAGTGCCTCCAGCGGCCCGACAACGGCGCTGCGACCAAACCGATCGTCTACCTCGCCGACCAGCTCGGCATTGACCTCCCGGCGCGTGAGACGCTCCTCAAGTCATTCACGAGCGGGTGTCCGCTCCTCAACCCAATGCGATCCGAACAGGGAAGCTACGACAGTGAGTATCATCTCCGAATCAACGTCGACTGGGAGAGACTCGATTCGATGGAATCCTGATGCCAGGTCGGTCCGAAAGGTAGCGTGAATTAAGATGCTCCTCCAAGTACAGCGAATCAGGGAGATGGGTCACGTCTATTATCACCATCCGGGCGACAATCAGTTCTCTCTTGATTTTGTCCACGAGGCTCCATCAGAGATCGTTGCCAGGATTGTCGAGTACGACGATGACGTGGCGGTGAAGGTTCGCAAGTACGATCTTGACAGCGAGTTCTTCGGTATCTATACCTCCCGCGTCGGTGGTGGGGACGTCGGCGACCTCGAATTCGATCTTGGCGAAGCACTCTCTGAGATGGGTGCTGATAACGGTACCATCGTTGCCCGGCTCCTCGAGATCTATCAAGCGCTCATAGCCCAGAACGAGGAGGAAGAAGGAGTTCCTGTTGAAGCGTACAAGAACATCGACATCGATGCACTCCCAGACGCGCTCAACCGGGTGTCGTGGGAGGGCAACGCGACTGATGTTGCAGGCCGTCTCGCCTCAAATCTCATTCTCAAACACGTGCTTCCGAATGCGAACCATCGGACTGCTGTTGCCCTGGTTCAGTTCTACCTCCGTCGTATTGCTCCCGATTTCTCGATGCCAGAGACCTCCGTGGAAATCGACTCAGAGACATACGACTGGCGGGAGTGGGTAAACGAATATATTAACGAGTCAAAGCGTCTCTTGACGGTTCGTCGGAAGAATGTGCTCCTCAAACATCTCTCTGACTTCGGAGCGACAACGCTTGAGCGGAAACACGAGGTCCAGATCGACCTGACGGCATACGAGCTGGATATGTATCCTGCAGAAGCGAAAACAGTCTACGCAACAGCGCACGAGGAGCTCTGGATCGAATTCGTCGAAGAGGCGGTTGAGCGCACCGACAACCCCGAGCTGATGGAAATCCCTGGACTATCTAAGGCGGAGTTCGCAGAGAAAATTCGGACTCTCGAGTAAGCGGCGTACGTTAGTCCTGGAGCGTCGCGACTGTTCGGCCGGTTTCTTCGGCCTCTTCGCTCCGCGACATCCCGTATGTTGCGAGAGCCTCCTCAACCGCGTCGTCCAGACTCATTGGTCAGGCAAATCTTGGCTCTGCCGACGGATAAAGTCTCGCACGATTTGTGTTTATCATTGCATCGGCCAACTCGCCAACCGTGCAGGACCGATCCCGCAAACAGTCGATAACCCGTAGCTCCGTCCCCTCTCACAAATTCCAATCTCTCTGATGTATTCATAACCATATCGGGTAGAGTGGAATACAGACTCTTGGCGCACAGATCGAGTCGTCAAATAGTGAGACAGTTGTGCAACCGTATTTTGGAGAGGCAATTCGATCTGCGAGTCCGAACTACTCGGGAGGCGACGTGAACAGGCGCCGATACTCGTCAAGCCACTCGATCTCGTGGTATGCCACGTCGTTCTGAATGTCGTATTCAAGCGGGAGTGGATCCGAACGGTGGGCTGTAAACGTGAGGTTGATCTCGATACAGGGCCCGTGCTCGGAGACGCACTCGAAGCCATCGTCAACGGGGCATACAACGCTAAACCAGCGAATCTGGAACCCAAAGTGGTCACACACATCTCTGACGACGGCAGCGTCACAATAGGGCGTGTGGACCCACAGTTCCCCGCCAGCGTAGGCCTGATCTTTGACACACCAGACTGCACCAAGGGAGCGGAGAAACTCGGCAGCGCGATTGTAGTGCGCTTCAGTCAGGCGGTCCCACCAGTGGTACTCCTCGACGTCGTCAACGAGGAGCTGGAGGCAATCTCCACACACATCATACGCCCGCTCACCAAGAGAGACTTCGTGGAGTTTGTCGGACTGGGTGGTATCACACGCATCGCACGGCGGGGAAGCACCACTACCCTGGCATCCAGTGGATGATCGCTGTTCGGTGTGGTTGGAACACCCGCTGTTTGCACTCCCTGGCTTCTGAGATTCGTTTGAGTCGGTATTCTCGGTCATTGGTATCTAACCGAGAACCGTCAGTCACGCCGTGTGACTGGGCTCCCGGCTAGCACCGGACCGGCGATCGGCCACTCATCTATCGCCACAGAGAGCAGGTTGGTGTAAATAGTTTCTGTGGGTCCAACCGAGAACACCGGCCAGCGTCCAGCTATCGACGCCAGCCGATGCTAGGCCATTAAACGTCGTGTGCAACAGCATCTTGGAGTGAGACTGCCGTGCCTGTGGGTAACACACCCTAACTAATTTTAATACAATTGCCACGATATTCCAGGTTGACGTCCGATACACCCCTCAAACCGAGAGAGTTCAACACGATGATCATCACTCGCCTCACCCCGCGGCGTGCTCGTTCTCACTTAGCCGCGGGCCCCGTGTTCGGCGAGTGCCTACAAGATCAGCGTGCGAAGAGCCCGGGCGCAAACCGCCGGATCCACGTCGACTTCGAATACGAGAGTTCGACGCAATCCGGCGACGTCCGGACACTCCCACCCGCATAACTCGGCCCCTATACGGACTACCCGTCACGGGTCGGGGAACACGGGATTGCCGCCTGCCTGTGCCCAGTACTCGCTCAGGACACAGCCTGATGTGAGTGCGGGGTGCCAGGCTCGCGGCTGATTGGTTTCCGTTCGTTCGATACAGGAGCGAGCGGACTTCGTCCGCGCTGAGCGTACGGAAGTCGTTAGCCAACAGCCCCGCAGCGAGAGCTGCGGCTACGTCGAGCCCCGGAGTCTCCGCTGGCGAGGGACGCCGGACTTTGAATCCGGAGGTCGCCGGTTCGATTCCGGCCGGGGCGACATGCCGACGTGGTGTAATCCGGCGAGCATACGGCCCTGTCACGGCCGTGATCCGGGTTCAAATCCCGGCGTCGGCGTGGATGCGTGGCGTGGCCACGTGGGGATACCCATCGAGGTAGGCAGCCCGTTGGTGCGATCAGCTGGATCGTTCCGACGATGCTGGGCCCAGCAGGGTCTGCAACCTACATGAGCCGGTGTGGTATTCCCGGGAACACCCGAAGTACGCCCCCGCGATGAGACGCGCAACCACGACTACTCGGTCGCGGTTGCGCAGTTGGAAAGTCGTACAGATAGATAATCAGCTGCCGAACGCTCGGCAGTCCAGTGAGCCGATGGTCCAGCGGACGACGATCTGTGCCTTGGGCGCACAGGACCGAGGTTCGAATCCGCGTCGGCTCACTGTGCCGCGACTGGGTATTGGGGAACCCAGCGGCCTGCTATGCCGTGGCCGTCTGCTATCGGTCTCCCGGTTCGAATCCGGGTCGCGGCGTCATGACAACGAATGTCTGCCCTACCTGCGAGGAGGAAGCGTTCCGTCACGTCCCGATCGGTGAAACAACGTCTATCGACACGATTGGAAGCGTGGAAATCTGCGTCACCGAGGGCGGCGCATACTTCCACGGAACGAGGTGACACCATCCCTGCTGTGACTGGATGCTGATGAGCACATTCGCCTCGGTAGTGAGGGTCAGAAGCTGAGTAATGCGCGTTTTCCGGTGTCCCGGTGAGAAACGCGAGGCGGGCTTGTCGAAGCAAGTTCCGACGGAGATGGTGAGACATGCGGATAGGCGACCGCGCTCGGTGTGAAACCGAGAGCCGCGAGGCTTCGGAGTTCGACTCTCCGTCTCACCGTTGGCGGGGTTTCCCTAGGTTGGTCAAGGGACTGCGTTGGAACCGTAGCGTCCGCAAGGACACGAGTGTTCAAATCGCTCTCCCGCCGCTGCGTACCGAAGTGATTCGCAGAGTCGCTGGCGATTCTCGAATTGCGCCGCCATGCCAGAGTGGTCGAACGGACACGGTCGAGACCCGTGTGGTTAGTCCTTCCCAGGTTCGAATCCTGGTGGCGGCATCCGGCCATCGTGCCGGGAGACAATTCTCGCTTCACCGTTCCGTCGCCGTACTCAAGTGGTCGACGAGAAGCGGTTCAGACTCGCTGGCGTAGGTCCTTCCGAGGTTCGAATCCTCGCGGCGACATTTTCTCCCTGTGGTCTAACGGCTACGATGCCTCCCTGTAGAGGAGGAGACGCACGTTCGAGTCGTGCCGGGGAGACTGCGGGACGGTGGAAGAGCCTGGCATTCACACACTCTCGCCGAATTTTCACCGGAGACCCGGTGCGACGGTGAGAGTTCCTTCGTCTCACCTGTAATGAGAACACGCAGGTTCAAATCCTGCCCGTCCCACTGGCCGACGACCCGTTCCAGACGAGGCCAACCCGCTCCAGTGGAGTAGCGGCCAAACTCACGGCCCTCTCACGGCCGAGCACCCGGTTCGAATCCGGGCTGGAGCATTCTCCAACAGTCCGAGACCTCTCACTTCCAGCCCACGGGACTGAGGGACGGACAACTGTGGAGAACTGAGAGATGTCCATGAGTGAGTTCCGAATTGTGTGCTGCGGGATAGGATAATGGCAGTCCACGGGGCTCATATCCCCGAGGTCCAGGTTCGACTCCTGGTCCCGCAATGGAGGACAACAATGGGACTATTCGATACAGTCGAACTCTACGACGACGTCCACCTGCCAGAGTACCCCGAAGGGATAACTCCTGCCGAGGACGTCGACTGGCAAACGAAAGGCATCGATCGACCGACTATGACCACATTTCGGATTACGGCGGACGGTCGGCTCCTCGAAGAGGAGTGGCACACCGAAGCGGTCCCGCCGGAAGACCGGCCATACGCGAGCCGTGACGACGTCGACGAGGACGATTTTCGCTACATGGCCGGCTGTCGGAACCGAGTCCACGACGGCTGGATCGAACGAGACGACTACCACGGCCGCTTCAAGCTTAAACACTCCTTCGAGGGTCTCGATACACTCGTCACGTATCAAGTAACGTTCACGCACGGCCAACTCGAGGGCTTCGAACGGCTGCAGTGACCCGTGCGTGCCCACACCTCGGTGCTTGATTTACTCTCCAGCGCTCCCGGAGTCTCCGTTGGCGAGAGACGCCAGTTTTTCAAACTGGAGGCCAGGGGTTCGATTCCCCTCGGGAGTACTCGGGGGGCTGGCTCTGACAGCGTTTTTCCGTGTCTGACATAGCGGGCAGCCACGGATCCGTGACGCTGTCACGGTCGGCTTTCCCCAAGCGTGTGGTCGTCGAGGTGGTGCGTTTCTTCGCCCGCAAAGCACACCAACGGGAGTCATAGCCCGTCGCACCACCGATTCCCCGACCGCACGTGGCGACCGTCGAGTCGGAGCGTTGCTTCGCCAGGAACTCGCAGGTTCAAATCCTGTCGGTGGCGCAGTCCATCGAGAACATCCCGGACAAAGAGCGTACGAGAGGACGCTCGACACCGGTTCCGCTCCGACAGTTTTCCGGTCGCCGTGTCGCCAGTGGCCGTCGATCTGGAGCGCTACGTCGATGGCACTCTACGGGTTCGAATCCCGTCGTTCGCTCCAGGAATTGTCCGGCCACTCGTGTTCCCGTAGCTCAGTCAGGACAGAGCACCGGCCTTCGAAGCCGGGTGTCGCACGTTCGAATCGTGCCGGGAACGTCCAGCCGAGCGATGCGAGGCTGGTTCGGGGAGTTTCTCTCCCAAGACTCGCTGCTCACAGAGCGAGTGGGCAGTTGCGATCGGAGTCGCCTGTTGCGGCTCCGGGTGATAGGATGGAATTCAACACGCCAAAGCAAACGGTCGCGGAGGCAACGCGGACCACCAACTACGAAGGTGGGGAAGCGTTCGAGCCTGCCGACCCCCGACTCGCACTGTACAAGCGCACGATCAACCAACTGCTGGAGGGCTCGTTCTACGAGACCGATGACGAACAGCTCGCTGCTGTCGTTCGCCAGTTCGATGCCGCCGCAAACGAGGACCCGGAGTTCGTCCTGAAGCTCGCGGCCTATGCGCGCCAGGAGCTCTACTTGCGGGACATCCCACAAGTACTACTCGTGCTGGCAGCCAACGACGACCGATTCAAGGACGACTCTCCCGAGTCGCTCATCCGCGAATGGGCCCCGGCGATCATCCAGCGGATGGACGAGACGGCCACCGCGCTCGCGGTCCACGATCAGCTGTTCGGCGGGACTGCGCCGTGGCCGCTTCGACGCGGGATCGAAGACGCGCTGGTGGAGATGGCCGACGCCTACACGCTGGGCAAGTACGACCTGTCGCGGCGCGAGGTGACGCTGCACGACGTCTTCAACCGCGTCCACCCCACGCCCGTCGACGCCGAGCAGGAAGCGCTCTTCGAGCGGTTCATGCGTGGCGGCCTCGACGACTATCCCGACGTCGACCCGTTGCCGTCGCCCAACACCTGGGAGACGGTCATTTCCGAGCGCGGCAACACCCAAGCCGCTTGGGAACTGCTCATCGAGGACGACGAGTACACGCTGCCCATCTTCGCGTCGATCCGGAACCTCCGGAATATGCTCGAAGCCGGCGTTCCGGAGGACACCGTCGTGGATCACCTCGACCTAGAGGCCGTCCGACACGCGCCGCTGTACCCGTTCCGGTACTACCAGGCCTACACCGCGCTGCAAGACGCGGATGTCCAGGCACCGACGGTCGAGCAGTGGCTCGAAGACGCAATTGATGTCGCGATCGAGACGGTACCTGGCGGATTCGGCGATACCTTTGTCGCGGTCGACCTGTCGGGATCGATGGATCAGCGGCTGTCCGCGAACAGCACGCTCCGACTGAAGGAGATCGGTGCGTTGTTCGGTGCGATCCTGGCCGACCAGGGTGCTGACGTCGGCGGGTTCGGCGACGACTTCCAGACCGTTCCGATGCACGTCGACACGCCAGTCCTGCAGCGCCAAGCGGCGGTGTTGGCGATCGACGAGGACGTCGGGAACTCGACGAACGGCTGGAAGACAATCGATTACCTCCGCGAGCGAGGTGAGCCCGTCGAACGCATCGTCGTCTTCACCGATATGCAGATCTGGGACAACACGCCGTTCACGGCCCGCGATTCCCAGACGGTCAAGGACGCGTTCGATGCGTATCGGGACGAGGTGTCTACGGACACCGCGCTGTATCTCGTCGATCTCGCGGCCTACGGCGACCTGGTGACGCCAGAAGGCTACGAGAACGTCTACAACATCTCGGGATGGTCGGAGAACGTCCTCTCGTTCATCGAACACGCCGAGAAGCCGAAGCAGATCATCGATGAGATCGAGGCGTTCGAGCCGACCTAACCCTGTCCGTATTTTTTGGCTCTGTAGTTTCGCTAGCCGCGACAGCTACGACTGCGTTATCTTGGTAGAAAGCGAAGAGACAGATTGGTTTGACATCCGAAATCCGCCTCTTCACCCGTGTTACGGTCGCTAAGTCTAAATC
>NZ_JAMQOM010000025.1:0-18882 GCF_031624315.1 Haloarcula terrestris
AGACTGCGACCGCACCGCCTGAAGATATCGACCGCCTGCCGGACGGGAGAACAGCAGAGTACAGGACGGCGCAACTATTTTGTCGAAAACGGTGGTTTGTGTAAGTAGCAGCGTTTCCATAGGTGAATAGTGGTCTAATCAGTTGATATCGCGGAGTAGAAGCACGAAGCCGAGGAATTGACTCTGTCCATGTAAGTCGACATCCTCGACTTCGTTGAGCAGTGTCGGCGTCTAGCCAAACTTAGGGAAGCACGCGGGCGAGCCCGCCAGCGGCGGGTTCGCCCGCTGGATTCACGTCGTCTTGCACTGTTTCCGGGTCGAAGAGGAGCACAGCTACCGTGAAACGCCGAATCGACTGAAATACATGGATGAACTCCGTGATATTCTTGAGCTTGATCAGGACGATCTCCCGGACTACACAACTATTTACAAGTCCTTCGACCGGCTGAAGATGTGGGTCTGGCGGGCGTTGCTGCGCGTTTCAGCGCAGCAACACCCGCAGTCCGGTCACGCAGCACTCGATAGCACGTTCTTCGACCGACGCATCTCTTCATCGTACTACCGCCAACGCTCCGGAAACAGCGTTCAGACGCTGAAAGTGACGACATTGACCGATGTGGAGTCACTTGCCGTACTTGACGTACATATCTCCGCACGCTGGCAACATGATACCAAGACCGGGCCGCAGGTCGTCCGCCGGAACGCGGACGACCTGCAGTCCGTCGCTGCCGACAACGGTTTCCAAGACTGGCATACCGAATACGAAATTGCTGCACTCGATATTGACTACCTTGTTCATTATCGCGGCTCCTCACTGAATGCTACCGCGAATAACGCACTCATCCGGTCAAAAGGCCACTCTCAGCGCTGGATGGCCGAAACCTCGTATTCGACAATCAAGCGCTCGCTCGGCGATGCCGTGCGAGCGCTTGGCTGGTACCGACGGTTCCGTGAAATCGTCTTGATGTTCGCCATCTCAAACATAGAACCGCTCTATGAACCCCTCTAACAGTGACTCAGCATCTATTCAACAGAGCAGATTGAAACAGTGTGTGAGCAGCGGTTCGTCCGCGACTTCCACCATTCCCTTGGGCTTGTCCTCGGTGAGGGGGCGGAGCCGCGTCCCTTCGCCGGCCGCGAGTACGACTGCCTTCATGTCAATAGCGGAAATGGTACTCGGTGATAGGTCTTTTCACAGACGCTCACGGTGGGTGGTCGTGACCGACGCCCCGGACCGCTCTCAGCTCACTCCCGGTGGGACTGGTCCTTCGTCGGGGTGGCTCCATCGAATGGTGGCCGATCACGCGTAGCCCCCGGAAGGGGCTCGCGGGGGACTACCGCCGATCCCCTCATTGGCAACATGGTCCGTGACGGGCTGGCATGTAGGGCGAAAGTGTGTATTCGGGCACCGATTTAGGGACCTGAACTATCGGATTGATCACACCCTCTCGCCGGGCCCGGTTCCGATCCAGTAATTCCTACCCCAATACACGCCACTGTCGATGCTGCGGTATAATTAGGGAAATGTGTGGATTTGGGTACCGACTCAGGGAGATGAATTACCGGATTGATCGCACCCCTCCCCCGGTCCGGTTCCATTTTGGTCATTCCTTCTGGCTTTCGTTTCGGCCCTTCCGTTTCAGCCAACAACCCCTTCACTGTCGAGGGTGGGGACCTTCTTCGACGATGAGGGAAGTTGGTCCCCTGGAGGGGTCTCAACCCTGATCGGGAGGGGTTGCATTGGTTTGACTCGACGGTGCTGTCGCTGTCAAAAGCCGGCGGAGGTGGTCACACCTGTTAGGCCGGTGGGTCGTCGGCGTCGTCGACGGTCACGCTCGGCCGATCAGCGTCGTTACCCCGGCGGATCCGTTGCCGTCCGTGATGGGTGTTGCCGGCGTGATGCTGTGGGCGTCCTCGGCGGGTTCGATCATTGAGAGTCCTTTCCAACCAATAATTGGCCGGATGTACCGAGGGAGTTGGTCGGGGTATCCCCAATGTCCACACGTCTCCCACCGTTCGCTGATAGACCAGTTTGCTCCGAAAATTCGCACTTCTGCCCGGCAAAAACGCCCGGGAAGCCGCGAGGCGACTCGGCCAATTCCTCGATATCCTCCCGACCAATCTTCCCGGCTCGGACAAGCGCCCCGATCTCAGCGTCAGTCAGCTCCCGACCGTTCTCAAGGCGTTGGTGGAGCTTTTCGATGTCAGGGTTGTGTTCGACCGAGATCGACACGTCCAGGTTAGTCGCCCGTCCGGACGATTGGAAGAGTTTGTCGACGTTCTCTCCTTGAAGGATGCCGCGTTCAATACAGGCTTTGAGCCGGGGCTGATCCCCGTTCAATCCGAGATACGCGAAGGCGAGCATCGCGGAGAGTACATCGTCTGTTTCCTCGGGGCCGAGCTCCTCGAAGACCTTCTCCCGCTCCGCTGGTTCCAATAATTGGCCCAGGAGCAGGAAATCCTTGAGCCCATTAACCACCCGTTCTCGGATAGCTTGGCGCCGATTGGCGTCCGGTCACGGCTGGGCGTACCCCTTCAGCCCACAGAGGTACTTTCGGTCGGTGGGAGAGGATACTTCTTAATCGCCCTAGTTCCCTCGTCAGCGAAACCGCCCGTTGCAGAACCCAAGCTTCAAGACAGTTAGTTGAGGACGCTTTGTGAGGTACTGAACGTCCAAATCATCTGATCTTGCTTCTATCTCCAGTCGGCTCATAATCAGCACTCCCCGACCTGAATATCCGGTAAACCAGGTAAACTAAGAGTAAACCAGGTTTACCCGAAGATATATGATGCCGGACGATAATAATACATTATCAATGTCGGACAGCTTAGGCGAAATCGCCGTCTCCACCAAAGTCGACGGTGCCATGAGCGAGTTTATCGAAGAGGAGGCCCGCCAACTCGGAATCAGTCGGGCGGAGTTCATCAGGCGAGTCCTCGAATTCTACCGGGAGAGTCAGCAAGAAGAAACGGCGTGCCCGTGGTGTGAGGAGACCATCGTCATGAGCGTCGAAACATGAAGTTCGTCAAGCCAGGCGACGATGACGACCAACCCAATCAAGAGGCCAAAGACCCGACCGACCACGGGGAGTCGATATCACTCGCATGGGAGTCCGACGACGACCAACCCAAACACACCCCGACCTCTGCAACGGAAGCGAACGCGACCGCACTACAGGCGACCCAGAAGACCGTCGACGACCTTCGGACACTTATCGAAGAACAACAGGAAGTCATCGCCGAACAGCGCGCAGCTATCAAGGACCTCCAATCCGAGACCAACGCACTCGCCACCCAGGTCGACAACCAACAAGTGGAGATACACGACCAACAGGAGGAACTCGCAGCCCTTCGGAAGCGCGTCGCTTCCTTTCAGGATATCGAAGGAAACGTCGAGGACCTATCAACACGAACCGAGCAAATAGAAGCGACTATGCCCAACCTCGATGGCCGGGTAGCAGAAACGGACCGCCACGTCGCGCGGCTTCGTGCCGCAGTGCTTGAGGAAGAACAGCCGTGTCCCAACTGCGAAGGCGGTGACATAACGCTGCGGGGCGGAGTTATCGATCCAAACACGCTCGTGTGCGACCAATGTAACTACGAGAAGTCGACTGCAATCCAGTAGTGGGTCACTCCCGAGGTTCGGAGCCCCTCCCAACAGAGACACCGGGAAAGCCCCTCGGTGATTCGGCCAATTCTTCGATGTCCTCCCCACCAATTTTCCCGGCCCGGACGAGCACCCCAATCTCGGCATCAGTTAGCTCCTTGCCATTCTCAAGACGCCGATACAGCTTCTCGACGTCGGGATTGTACTCGACCGAGATCGAGACGTCCGCGTCAGTCGCCCGCCCGGCCGACTGAAAGAGTTTGTCGACGTTCGCACCCTGGAGGACGCCGTGCTCGATACACGTTTCGAGCCGGGGGTGATCCCCCTCGATCCCGAGATAGGCGAAGGCAATCATCGAAGCGAGGGCGTCGTCGGTCTCGTCCGGGCCAAGCTCCTCGAAGACCTTCGCCCGCTCGTCCGATTCGAGAAACAGACTCAGCAACGCGAAATCCTTGAGCCCGTTGACCACTCGTTCGCGGATATCCTGCCGTCTATTTGCATCCGTCTGTGGCTGAGCGTACTCCTTCAGTCCACAGAGATAGTCCCGGTCGGTCGGGGAGAGGATACCCCGCGGTCGGTCCTCGGGCGTGAGTAGTGGTTCGCTATCGCTGTCGTCGTCTCTGACATCGTCGACGCCTGTGAACAGGTCGCCAGCTGGTCCATCGGGGTCATCAGTCATACTTAGGCTATTCCACCCTAAACTCTAATACCTTTTCACCCGTTAGTACTTTGTCGGTGAGGGCCGAATCTCATACCCAGAATGAGAAGATGACGGTGACAATCAAGCGTCGAACTCCCCCGCTCCGATGTGCATCGCAGTTAGTAGGACTCGGTGGGAAAGCAACGTTCGAAACAAGAAAATACCCAATTCATGATTCCCAGAATACCGGGGTAAACAGTAGATACAGACCATATATCCGAAGAATAGAGTTACCAGTTACGTCCACCCAGACACCGTCTTCCCACTACTATCCCCTATCGACCACGGTCCCGTTTAGGTTGGATTCGCCGGCCGATTTTCAGTTTGAACGTCTCTCGGCCACGTAGTCGTTCAAGGTAGTGATCTGGGTTTTCCCCGGCGTCGATCAATTTGTCCCGGATACGTTGCTCGATATCTGGTTGGAATGACGCTAACTCGTCAGCGGCCGATTCGGCCAACAACACATCTGCCATTCGACCTTAGACCTCGTCGAGGCTGACGAACTCGTCTTCTTCGAGCCGGCGGTCGGCCTCGGCGGCTACGTCATCGGCAAGTCCCGGCCCAACGAGTGCGGTCCAGCCCACAGCTGACGCACCGAATTTCTTGCTTGCAACCAGGTCGCTGTCTTCCATCTCGCGGAGGCGACGGCGAACCGTCTCGCTGCTGACTTCGATATCGAAGTGTTCGGCGACCGCGTCGGTAATCTCGCTAGCTGTCAGCATCGGTGCTTCGGCAGTGGTTTCGTAGTCGAATGCTTTCAGCACGTCCTGTTCGGTCAATTTGTCGGTGTACTTCCCGGAATCGTTCCGGGCTCGGTTGCTCATATTGATTATAAGTCTGTAGATATTGATAATGTTTTTGCTCGTGCCATATGATCCGGAGCACAACGTTCACCCGCTCCTCAGTCTCCAATAACTTCTACCTCGTACTCACTCGCTCGCACTCGAATCGGGAACCAGCCCTCTTCGTCGACTCCAAGCAGTGCTTCGGAGTAGCCATCAGTGCCATTCCCGGCTTTCGCCGACTGCACCCAGTCGATCTCCCGATCACTGAGGCCAAACCACTCGGCTAGCTGCTGCGCCGCCTCGTCAACGCGGTGGATGATCGTCATCGAACAGAGGTTTGCAATCGTCCGGGCCTCTGGAGTAAGTGCGAACTCACCACCAGTCTGCGTGATGAACTGCAGGGAGATATCGTAATGCCGACTGTGACGAACCGCTGTTTCGAGGAAGTCTAGCGATGTTGCGTCGTTCATCAGGTAGTGAGCTTCGTCGACCGCGAACACGACCCGTTTGTCCGTCTGTTTGGCGCGTTCGTACACCGCGTTGAACAACACCTGCATCATTAGACTCGTTTCGGACCGCCCGCGTGTCCCCTCTTCCTGGTGGAGATCAAGATACACCACATCGGATGTGATATCGAACTCAGTGGGTTCTGCGAGATTCGCGAGATCGCCGCCTTCCCTGAAGGACGGACGCAAGTCGATCAGCAGTGATTCCGTATCCGTCCGGACGGTCTCCTGTTCACCAGCTGTGACGTAGCCAAACGCCGCCGGATCGTCTAGCAGTTGTTCGAGGACAGCGATTACATCGCGAACAGTCGGTGATGGCTGGTCATGTGTCGCTGGATCCCGGGTAATGCCCTCTTGCTCGTAGGTCTCTTGCACGCACCGGCGAAGCGTCTGCTTTCGATCACCAAGGGGATTCCCTGCCACCTGTTCGAAGAACGTCTCGAAGAACGTGAGCACCCACGCGATTTGCTCGGCCCACGGGTCCAGATCCGGGACCGAGTCTAACACAGTCGTCGGTGTGGGCTGTATCTCCAGTGGATTAAACGACCGGGACCCACCGACTGTAACACGCTCACCGCCGAGTGCATCGTTGAGTGACGCGAACCCTTCGAGCGGATCCAGCATCACGAGTACTGTGTCCTGATCGTGCATCGCACGCCGGAGCAACTGCAGTTTCGTCGAGAACGACTTCCCCGCTCCGAGCTTCCCGATCACCATCGCACAGTAGCCCGTTTGTCTGGCGAAGCGATCGAGTAGCAGGGGACTCTCATTGAGTGCGTACGTCCCGTATTCGATGCCGTGTTCGGCCATCGCCCCCGATACAAACGGGAACATCGCTCCCAGCGCACCGCCTAACATCGGCGTCTGTGTGTCCTGCTCACGATTCATCTTGTCCACACCGACCGGACTGGCCGAGCTGAGTGCGTCCAGTTGCGCCCATCGTGGCGACACTGGCGTCAGATTCGCTGGCGCTCGTCTGGCCGCATTCGCGACCGTTTCGGACGTAATATCCTCGTTGGTCTCCCCTCGCTCGGTGAGATACATCGACACGTCGAACGCTTCCATCGACGTGTTCCGAAGCACATCGTACAGTTCCTGATAGTCCTGCAGGTCCTTGCTGACTCCCCGTGCTCCTGCTCGGCGTTTCTCCGAGAGATACTCCATTTCCGCCTCCAGGTCTTCGATCTTGTTCTCCAGAGAATCAAGCGTCGTCTGGGTGTCCCTGGGTGTGATGTGCATCGAGATGTCCGTCGTTCGTGTCTCGGCCGTCGAATACAGGTTCTCGAAGAGCCCGTCACGTGGTGCGTCCGGGAACTGGCCGATCCAGAACGTCCGTGCCCACCGCTCCCCTGTTCGTATCGCCGTCGGTGTTCGCTCAATCTCTGATGGCGCGACGAGTGACTGATGGATATCTGCAGGTGTCTCTAGCGATCGTTCACTCTCTATGTCGACGACATCGAATGCAGGCGTGTCGTCCTCGTTCGGTTCCGTTGCTGCTGTGTCCGAATCATCACGGAATGGCAGCCAATCCCACGTCATGGTCGGTCCCCCACGAGCGGGCGTGTCCGAAGCGCGTCCTCGAAGTCACCGTACTCCAGCGTCTGGCCGGCCCAGAACTCGCTGACAACCTGTGCGCCGTCACTTGCGTCACAGACCATCGCCTCACACCCTTCGATATCGCGGATTCCGGACTGGACGCGAGCGAGGCGCTCTTCGAGTGTCGTGAACAGTGCCTCACGCTGGCGTTCAGGTGGTGGGGCCGTCAGCGCACGGACGAACACGCCGAGTAGTGGGACATCACTGAGCGTCGCGAGGATACTCTCACGTTCGAACTGGACTTCCTCGGGCGAGACCGTGACGATCACGTAGTGGTCTCGAATCGTCATCTGGCGAGCTGCCAGATCCTGTTCGTACCACTCGATGTACCGCTCGATGAGCGCTTGGAGTTGTGTGTTTGCCTTCACGTCTGGATCCTCCAGGCGCTCACGATAGTGGTCGAGATACGTCTCGACGGGGAACGGCTGGGTCGTCGAGTAGATCTGTATCGGAAACGTAACGGTCGTGTTCAGGAAGTCCTGAAAGCTATCGGCCGTCGAGGCCCATTCTTCGTCTGTTGCCAGTGCCATCGACGGTGGCGACACCCGAACGAGGCCAATGACGGCACCATCCTGGCGTTCGATTACGTTTGCGTCCGGATACACGCGCTCAAGCTGATGATGGTCCAGCGCCTCAGAATGTGCTTCCTCCGTCGCGGACGTGTGGAATCGGAGCATCGTCACCAGCCAGTCGAGGCTCGACGTGTACGCGGGTGTCACGTACACGAACACCGCGCCGACACAAATCGCGACTGCAACGATCGGCAGGAGTAGCGCCTGGATCGTGTAGCCAGCAATCCGTGTCGACGACGGAACGACTAACTGGACGAGCAAGACGACAGCAACGGCGGGTAACAACGCCACGACGGCGTCGCCGAGGGTGTACGACCCTAGCAGCTTTGTTTCGGTACCGAGCGACTTCGGGATTCGTTTCGAAGGAGTTCTCTCAGCCATTCTTAGTAGATGTAGCGTGGGTGATCATCGTCGTCCGAGTCGGTATCCGACTCGTCAGTCTCAACCGACTCTGCGTCGGAGTCTGACTCGCCAAACGGATCGGACTCTGTCGATTCGCTCTCGTGATCATCGTCGGGTGTTTCTTCGCCGGTTCTATCCGCACTGGTTCTCGATTCGTCAGATGGGTCGGGATCGCTCCGCTCGTTCGTCCCCGAGCTATCGGTCCTCGATGTACCGAGCCTGGAGCGAAGCGTTCGTCTCGTTTGATCCACTTTTCGTCCAACGGTGTGTGCGCTGGATGATCCTGACCCGAGCACTTCCTGGCCATTGGATCTGATTGCAGACTGTCCAGCGATCCCACGACGGAGGTTCTTCAGGCCCAGCGTTCCCTGTTCACCTGCGTTCTCGACCGTTGCTTTTCGGTCGCGGGCACGACGGCGTGAACTGTGCTGGGCCGCACGGTCAGCCATGAAGAACAGCGCACCAGCCTGCCAGAAGAGGACGAACGGGGCGATAACTGCGATGAGTGGCGTGACGATAGCCAGCAGCCACTGCCCGAAGCCACCGATCGAAACCGTAACCGAATCGCCCAGCAACTTGCCTAGGCGAAACAGTACCGCGATGGGGACCGTCATGAACAGGAACGGGACGTAAAAGCCCGCAAGCCGCGACATCAACCGTGCGACCGGTGCGAATGGCCCGATACCCGGGACCCAGAACACAATCACCAGTGGCATCAGGAGGACATACAGGTACAGCGCCATCTGCCGGACGAGATAGATTAGCGCGAGAACGAGGAAGATTGTCAGATCGAGTGTCGCAGCAAGCGTCAGTCCTGACAGTCCCATTGCACTGAACGACACTGTCTCGAACAGGCCGATACTGTCGAGACTCGGCACGATAAAATCGACCAGGCCGTCGATGAATCGCAACGACAGTGCGGCCATCCACCACCACGACAGGATGCCGAGCAGGCCGGCAAAGGCCCGCTTTTTCAGCTTCGTTCGATGGTACCCACTGAACAGGTGGCTCGTCGATTCCAGGAAGATGATTACGCCAAGCGACAGTCCCCACAGCAGGAGCGACAGCGGCACCATCGTGTCCCAGTAGTACGTGTAAATCGACGGCCAGCCACCGTTCGACGGGGGACTGAATACTGCATCCGGGCGTGGCGTTGTCACGATGAGGTCGATCAGTGCGCCGACGTTGTCGCCGACGAACCCGAACACCGGATCGACCAGTTTCTTCAGGAACCGCTCCAGTGCGTCGACGAATACGTCACCCAGTGACTGCATTAGATCCTCCTCGTGGTGCTGTTGGGTACCGATCGGTTTCGTGTCGACTCGCTCCGTCTCGTTCTGTCCGACCAGAGAGGGCGGCTCATTACAGACCCCTCCATGGTGGCCAGAATCCCCAGCCCATAATGCGGTCGATCAACACGCCAGCCAGCAGGAGTGTGCCGACCTGGACACCGATCGTGAACAGTATCTGAACGTACCGCAAGACCGTTCCACCGGTCGACACTGTCGTCGAGTCACCCACGTAGCCCGGAGTTGTCCGCCACCAGTCATCCGGTCGGTATGTCGCGGTGATCGCATTCCCTTGCCGTGGGATCGTCGCTTGCACGGTGCCGTTTGCAGTCGTGTTGACCCGCTGCCCATCAAGCTGGATATAGCCGTCACGAGTGGCCGTCTCGATAGGCGCCCCGGTTGTGGCGTCCCTGAGTGTCACCGTGACTGTCACGGTGTCTGCGGTCGTGTTATGGACGGTGAGACGCAGCTCACTCCGGTTCACCGGGAGATTCGCTGTCGTCTCTGGTGACAGACGTGTGGGTGATCGCTGAACGAGCCCGATGGCACGGACCGACTGTTTGCTGTCGTCCGGTGGTGCTCTGGCAGCAATCCCGAAACTACCTTCGTAGGTTCCGGATATGCTATCCAGTGCAATCGACGAGTCGAGGGCGGGTGTCTGGAGCGTTCGTCCGTACGAATCAAGGACCGTAATCTGACGGTAGGCATCCTGTGTGGTCCCAGTTCGAATCGGATACGCGTACACCTGTACCGGATGGACTGGGGAGTGATGTGTTGTCGTTGTCTCCCCGTCCGTTTCGGTGAGTGTATCCCACTCGGTATCGCGGGCGACGTAGAATCGCCAGACACCACGGATCTCTCCGGATGGCAACTGGAGCCCGTACCAGGGCTGGCTCCGGAAGACCACGACACCCAGATCCCCGTTCGGGTACGTCGCTCGATAGCCCGAGAGTGTTGGATCGTATACGCTCACCTGCCGCTTTTGCTCGACCGTGACCGTCTCGGTGTGTGTCTCGACCCGCTGTGTCCAGTAGTCCCGACAGGTTCTATTTCCGTTGACGGGCTTGCAGACGGTTTTCTCTTCGTAGATGGTTTCCGTCAGTTCGACTGTGGCTGTTGTTCGAAGCGTCAGCGGCTGGGTCCCGGATACGTTCCGTGAACGGTTCCGGTAGTTGAGACGGACGACGTTGTCCGTCGTTGTGTTTGCAACCGTCTCACCGTTCATCCGTAACGTCACGTTCTCTATCGTGTGAGAGGTGATGTTCCACTCAGTGCGGCGTGTCGGTGCATCTGTCTCGGCTGGCACGGCAACTCGGTAGTCGACAGTCCCAAGCACCGTTCCGTTCGGTGCGATGTACAGCGGCTGCCGTTCCTCCGATACCATGGCCTTTGTCGACGGTGTAACCCCGGCGATGGCGACCCCCACGTCTTTGAGATACGTCCCGTTGGTCCGAGTTGCCCCAGTCGGATGGATCGCTCGCGACGCATTCGTTGCGGGCATCTCGACAATATCGCGTTTGTTCCATCTTTCAGCCGCTTTCGGTGGCGCATCGAGTGGCACGTCACTCGTGTGTCTGAGCGTCTCCGAGGATGCCGCGTTGGCAGTAGCTACGGTCTGTCGCTCTTTGTCACCGCTCCAGAGATCCTGGAATGCCGACTCGTTCACCCCGTGGTCGGTCGTCTCCGGTGGATGGCCTGTGACCGGTAGTGCCGTGCCGAGGATGGCCCAGAGACAGACGATTCTGAACAGCGTGTGTCGAGCCATCTGCTCAGAAACTGCAACTGGTCCCACCCGAAACGACCGACGACAGGAGGAACTGGACGATCGTCGTCGCAAGCGGGGCGATGATGACGCCCCATATGAGCCCCTGTGTTCGGATCTGTTTGAGTTCCATCTTCGTGTCGGCCTGTCGAACCATCGGTGTCGCAACCGCCGCACCGAGGGCGAGTGTTCCACCGACTAGCGGGCCGCCGAACTGGATCAGCGTGAAGATGTTCTTGATCGTCACCGCCATATCCGTCTCACAGAATTCTTCGCCGATACTCTGTGCAGCGGCTGGCTCGACACACAGCAACACCAGTGCTAGCATTCCCACAGTTGCCTGTCGACTGTACCGTTTCAGCAGCGCGATACGACTCTGTTCTATCGCCGAACTATCGGCGTTCGATGTGACACCCATCATTCCTATCTGCTCGCCACTGAACCAGTGCCATCCCCCCGGAAGACACTGTTCTCAGTGACTAATCCAGCATAGATTACACTATATTTTAAATTTAACTATTTCAAATAGAATATTATATTCTAATACACTCAATAAAAGTCGCGTCGGCCTCGTCGATAGCAGTCCCAGCAAGGGAACTCCGGGAGACACTCCTCACATTCGTCAGGGTTAGATACGTCAGTCGGACGCTCTGTGCTATTCGGGGAAACTACGTCTTCTGTGTCCGGGTCTATCGAGGACCCGCCATCGCCTCTGATACGGGCCGTATCTCGAGAACTGCGTTGTGTTTGGTCACCATCCGGTCGCCGAATTGCGATTGCGACCCGGTGTTTGCACGCGCCATCGAATCGGTCGTCGGCTGGACAGGTACACGCTTGGGGAATTGACCCATCCATCCTGACGAGATACTCGTGATCGGCCGGGTTCGCATGACTTTCGTTGCGGATCTGAAATCCTTCTCCGACTGGTCTGATGTCGAACCGTTCGTACTGTGCGCGCTTTGCGACTCGGGTCGAGAACGTGAGTGCTGCGAGTGGATGCATGGGCAACTCCGGGGCACACGCCTGTGCGCCCGCACCCTTCAGGGCGCAAAACAACACTCGCAGAACGCAGTTGAGTCGATTCTGTAGAAGCAGTATAGCCTGCCAACGAAACGTTCACAACGCCCCGTATAATTATCAGCGAACGATCAGGACAGAGGGAGTGCCGACCGTACCGCTTCTTAGAAATATTGCCGAAAAGAATACCTACCTCTACCGTCACCCAGTTACTGGATGAGTGAAATAAGCGACTTTTTCAGCAGTCTCCGTCCATCTTCTGTGAGTTTTCCGCTCGCCTTTCCGTTGATGATTGTGCCCGGTGGAATCGTATATAGTGCCCATGGCATGAGGTACGAGGTGTCGTTGAACGAGATACCGCTGAGATGCTTGTCTTTGAGCTCGGGTGTGGTTTGCTGGTATCTTCCGGCGCTGGTTCCGACACACATCACAGTACAATCAGTCGCACTAAACGGGTGTGTGTCGTGCGCCAATACGATAATTGGTCGCTGAGGATGGGCATCTGTTGGGTCTCGCGCCCAGCAAACATCTCCTGCCGATAGTTTACTCATGAAGATCGTCTTCTAGATCTGCGAGTTCTGCATCGAGGTCCTCGTCAGTACGCCCTTCTCCGATTTTTGTCTCGGGTTCTTCAGGCGTAGCATCCGCATCGCGATGATGACCAAACATACGGTGTGCTTGATTGTGATTAGCGACGTACCGTCGGATATCCCTCCGTTCACCGAGAGCGTGGTAGTACCCATCGGCAGTTTTACCGATATAATCCTCGTCATAGAGGCGTTTGAGTGTGGTTGTAGCGGTCCCTCTGGGGATATCAAGGGCCTCTTTGATGTCTTGTGGAGAGTATCCCCACTCGGGGTTCTGGTACAGATATACCACGATGTCTGACTTCGTGGTTCCCGGTCGGAGGGGTATTTCTGCATCGTGGTTTTCGAGGAACACCGGCATACTGTAATCGAATGTAGTCAATTGTGTCGTAAAGGTGTTGCGGTCAATTAGCACGCTTACTGAGTATCTGTCTCAGCCCGGATTGGGGTGAAAGCATTATCCCGTGAATGGTTCTATGACAGGCTCACAGTACCCAGATCTCACCGCTCTGCACGACGTGCCGTCCAACTACGGGAGATCGTAGACGGCAATCTCTGTGTGACCACAGCTGGGACAGGTGTCAGTCTCGCTGGTCACTGTCGTCCCACAACGTCGGCATTCACGATGGACAGTATTACGACGCCACAGACGTTGCCGAAGCCAGGCAATGATCATTCGTTTTCGGCGAGGAACGCAGTGAGTCGGTCACGATGAGTCCGGACGGTCGCCGTCGACACTTCTGCAGCGTCGGCGATTGCCAGTTGCGTGGGTGGATCCGCGAGGGACGCGGCTGCGACTGTGAGACAGGCCGCAGCGAACCCAACTGGATGTGTACCACTACTCAGCCCATTCTCGTGGGCACGAGCCGCGAGTTCCCGGGCCTTGTGTTCCACCTCAGCTGGGAGGTCGAACTCGGCAGTGATTGACGGGAGATACGGGACCGGGGACTGCGGTGGCACAGGCAGTTCGAGTTCGGCATTGAGCGTTCGATAGCCGTTTTCGACACGGTCACTGTCAACTGAAGCGACGGCTGCAACTTCGTTCAGTGTTCGTGTCGCTTCGTTCAGCCGGCAGGTCGCGTACACGCTCGCGGCCGCGATGGATTCGACTGACCGCCCGATGAGTAGATCATTGTCTTGGGCAGTCCGGAACAGCGAACTCGCCTGTTCCTGAAGCGAGTCTGTTAACTCCAGGTCGGCCGTGATCCGTGCGATCTCGCTCAGGCCAGTTGCGAGGTTGCGTTCGGCTTTCGAGCGCCACTGGGCTCTTGAATGTTCTCGACGCAGGCGATGGAACTGTCGCTGTTTCTTTGCCGGAAGTGTGTTCCCGTTCGCATCCGTCCTGTGGCCGATTTCCGTCGAGAGTCCCCGGTCGTGTCTCGTGTCCGTGAGCGGTGCACCCGTTCGTGCTTTCGAGGTATCGTCCTCGGGGAAGATTCGCGGCCCACGCCGGTCAAGTCGGCAACTCTCGATGACGACGGCACAGTCCCGACAGGCGATTTCTCCACCGTCCGTATCGAGGGATCCACCACACTCCGGACAGGTATCTGCTGCAATCGTTCGACCGCTCGATTCATCGAAGCCACGTTCGTAGATATCGCTAGAAGCCATCTGTGAATCCGAGGCCAATGCTGGCTGGCCCCGCACCCGTCAGGGGCCAATAAAACGCTCTGCGGTGGCTGTGAATTCCAAGAAGAAATTATGATTTCAGAAATCGCAATTTCCAAAATCGGGACTTCTATTGGCCTGGAGGTGTTACTGAGGGTATGGAACAATTCGTTGATCGGGAGGTCGAACTCGATCAACTCACGGGCTGTTACGAGTCCGAGACCGCAGACTTCGTCGTGATCTACGGCCGGCGTCGCCTCGGGAAAAGCGAACTCGTCCGCCAGTCTATCGCTGACCGGGACGATGCGGTGTACTACCAAGCGGTCGAATCGACAGCACCGAACCAACTCGAACAGTTCGTTGACACTGCAACTGCGCAGTTCCCGTCACTGCGTAATGTCCGCCGCGACTGGGAGGCACTCCTGGAAACACTCGGTGAGGAAAATGCTGTTGTCGTCATCGACGAGTTCCCGTTCCTCATCGAGGAGGACGAATCACTCCCCTCGCGGATACAACGCGTCTGGGACATGGAACTACAGGAGACAGGAATGACGCTCGTGCTGGTCGGTTCCTCGATCAGCGTTATGGAGGACAAGGTGCTCTCTGGCAGTGCGCCGCTATACGGTCGGCGGACAGCGACAATCGACCTCAAGCCCCTCGAAGTGGCCGATGCTAGCCAATTCTTCCCGGACTACGATCCCGAAACCACAATCACCGCATGGTCGATCTATGGCGGCACGCCGTACTATCTCCAGACTATCGATCCCACCCAGCCGTTAGGGACGAACGTCCAGCAAGCCATCCTCTCAGAACGTGGGCTCCTGTACTCTGAACCCGAGTTCTTGCTTCGTACCGAACTCCGACAGCCGAACACGTACTTCAGTATTCTCCGCGCGCTCGCTCACGGGCGTCGCACCCCGAACGAGATCGCAGGCATGGCCGGTGTGGAGTCGGGGTCGCTCAGCACCTACCTCCAGAAACTTCGCCGACTCCGACTTGTCGAACGCCATATCCCAGTCACCGAATCACCGACGACCTCGAAACGCGGCCGATACCGCATCGCTGCACCGCTGTTCCGGTTCTGGTTCCGGTTCGTCTACGGTAATCAGGATCAGCTTCGGATACTCGTCGACGACGCGTACGACGAACTGGTTGCGCCTGAACTGGCGGATTATGTGAGCCCGTTGTTCGAACGCCGCTGCCAGCGAGCGCTTCCGACCCTCATTGACCGGCCGTTCCGGGATGTCGGGCAGTGGTGGTTCAAAGAACACGAGTTGGATGTTCTCGGTCTCACGAACGAGGGGCTTGTCGCTGGCGAGTGTAAGTTCACCTCCCAGCCCGTGAGCGAAGGTGTCCTCGCTGACCTCGAACGGACAGCGTCAGAAGTCAGGTGGGCAGACGGGCCAACAGACGGGGAACCGCTGTATGTCCTGTTCAGCCGTTCTGGATACACTGACGATATGCAACACACCGCTGACACGCGCGATGACGTGCTTCTCTTTGAACTGGCCGATCTAGTCACGACTGGTAGTAACTGAATATCCCGATTGGAACGTATTCTTGACTTTGCTGGGAATACTGCCTTCGAAGCCGTCTAGTTCGAAGAGCGGCTACAGACCCAGGGTGTCTCGCTTGATTCCACTCACTGCTGGTCGACAGCGTCGATGATCTCTGACGCGGTCTTGCTGATTCGATCGAGTCGTTCCAGAATCGTATCAGCCTCCTCGGACTCCCAGGCTGCGAGATACAGGGCTGATCCGCTCATCTCCAGCCCAAAGTACCGACCCACAACGTAGGCCACGGCCTCGGCTTCGACTTCTCGCTTCTCTCGCTCGGGTTTGTCAGTGACACCGCTGTGCAGGAGCGCATGCGCGTACTCGTGGATCAGGACTGCAGTAACGGCCGCTGTGTTCTCCCGATCTTTGACCTGAATCTCTGCAATCGGTTGTGTCGTATCTGGGTCTGTCGTCTGGCAGATCCCGTTTGCTGCCCCGTGTGCCCACTCGTCAGCATCGGTGATCTCTGCTTGCACATCGAGTGTGTCGGCTGCACCAAAGACAGCAGGGAAGAGGTCAGTCGCGTCTCCACGGGCGTCCGTGTCCAGTTCTGGTAACGGTTCACCGTCTGTTTGTGAGATATCGAAGACTGGGACAGGTTTGAACGCGACAGGTCCCTCGGACCACTCCTCGGGTGGTGTCTCGTTGTACTCACAGTCAGTATTTGCGTGGTAGTTGGGTGAGTTGCCACAGCCCGGACATTGCCTGGCGATAATTGGTGCCCAGATCCAGATGGCCTGTTCACCGTCCTGGACCTGTCTGTTGAACTCGTCTTGCCACGTCCGGTAGCCAGCAACTTTCGTCGCCTCAGGACACTGGCGTGCGATCAGCAATGTATTCCGATACGAATAGTCGTGGAACCGACTCTGGACGTCAAGCCACGCCTGGAACTGTTCGCTTGCTTTCGCCGCTTCGACGCTGTCGACCAGTTCTTCGGCCCACTGTTCGATCGTGCGATGCATCTCGTCCGTGCGAGTGTCACTGGAGGAAAATTGCACTCGCGGGGTCGTGTTCGAAGCCATCTCGAAAACCTGCGAGGCACTGTGTGTTGCCCCGCACCCTTCAGGGGCAGACAAAACACCTGACCGCTCGATATCTTGTGAAGAGTTGTATGTCTCCCCGACTCTGGGCGTGGAGGAAAGGGTTTGAGAGTTCATCACCTATGGGCGGTATGGACAAAGAACAACTGCTGGAACTCGCGCCACACTATCTTGCGATGTTGCTGCTGGTGTTTTTCATCCTTGAAGTCTCTCAAGCAATTGTCGGTGAGGTCGCGTTCTGGCTCGAATTAGTGCTTATTATGGTCGTTGTATTTGGGTATCGATTCATCGTGGTGCGGCTTGGTTTCGCCCCCAGTAGCTGGGAGTAGTGGAAGCGATGCGTCCAGCGAACCAGATCTAGGTACACTCAACGCATGGGATCTTT
Organism: Haloarcula terrestris; assembly: GCF_031624315.1. Taxonomy (NCBI): domain Archaea; kingdom Methanobacteriati; phylum Methanobacteriota; class Halobacteria; order Halobacteriales; family Haloarculaceae; genus Haloarcula; species Haloarcula terrestris. Next base: position 17,413 of record NZ_JAMQOM010000025.1, read on the forward strand.
TTTGCTCGCTCAAAGAGTGACTCATATAGTGAGCAACCGCTCGAAAGACGAGTTGTGGTCTGAGTGGGTAACAGGGACAGTTCTGGCTGATATCAGTGCTACGGACACGCCCGACCCGGTCCCAATGATTGACGATTCCAGTCCAACACTGGAAATGACTGAAGCATACGACTCGTACCGATTGGGGCGAGGGAGTGGCGATTACCTCTATCTATTGTATCTTCTCGATGAGCCTGTGGAGGGACCGACTGATATCATCCCGGTCTATATCGGAGAAACGAGCAACACAGCCAGTCGGCTTATGGACCACTTCAGACAGATCCGCGATGCGCTTCCGATATCGGACTGGGAAGACGATGGCTCATGGGGCAGTTTCGGCAAATACGATCACATTGCGACGGTCTACGATCGAGCCGAGTCCCCACTGTATGTCTGGGTGGTTGATGTCGGTGAGATCGAGACCGGTCCGTATGGGTATCCCACGTATCGACAGGAACTTGAGGCGAAGGCCGTCGGCCTTGCCCATTCGAATCCGAGATTCAATCGGGTCCTCGCGAACCGAGATTTCGTTCCAAACAGGGTTCCACACGAGATGGGGAAAGTAGGTCCTGACTGGGTTGATCTGGATACCGAGAAACCGAATGAAGAAGCGAGGATGGCCCACAGCAACCCAGATAGAGACCTGCGAGGGAAGAATAAAACAGAGCTGTGGCACGACTGGCTCCGACAGACGATCTGTCAGGAGATCAACGACCCTGACGAGACGGATCCGATCCCACTTTTCGACACGGATCAGAATCTCACCGTTACGCTTACTGATGTGGGGTCATCGACGGTTCTCAAACGGTCTAAGGCGATCGATGCCCGGATACGCCAGGAGGGAAAGCGCTGTGTCCATAGCGATGGGGTGACAGACGGCCCCAATGGATTGCTGTACGTCATGTACCAGCTTGCGTCCGACACTCCATCCCCAGACGATGTGATCCCCCGGTATATTGGCAAGGCAGAGGCATACGGGAAAAAGAACGAACTGAGTGCGAACTTCGAGGAAATCGCAAAGGACAGGGCAGGAACACGGAGTTTCGCTCGATGGGGAGATGGCAGCTACTGGCATATCGGCGAGCTGTCAGAAACCGTGTTTGGTGACGATTCGAAGAAACGCAACTGGGCTAGCGAACTGTTCGAACAGGGCACCCACCAGCTCAAAAAGCAGACCTACCTCTGGGTGCGAGCATGGGACCCAGAACCGTATCCCGGACCGTACGGCTATCCAGCGTATCTGGCTGAAGTAGAAGCGCTGTTGATCGGATTGGCGTACGACGTACATCCCACAGAACTACTCAATCGGCTCTGTAGTTTCGATACACTGCGCTGGATTTCACGGATATCGGACGCTCCGACGAAGGTTGTAGACGGTGGCTTTGAGGATGATTTCACGGAATTCGAGCCACCAGCTTCGCGCACGCACGG
>NZ_JAMQOM010000026.1:0-13765 GCF_031624315.1 Haloarcula terrestris
TATCAGAGAAGACCGTGCAAAGGCACGCGGTCTTTGGCTCTCGAAGCGTGAATTCCACGCCGCGCGCCGTGGCGTCGGAAATGATGATTTGCAGGGTGTGTACGAGCGTGCGTCGCTCTGGAGTTCTCTGCTTGAGTACATGGACTCAATGGTCTTTGCCACGCGTGTTTTCACGATAGCGTACGAGCAAAAGAGCGGAATGGATGATGCGGGTGAAGTCGACCTGGGACGCTGGGCAATAGACGAACGGCGGTTTGATTACTACACAAAACAGGTCGAATTATTCGACGGTGTTGAAGGGTTAGAAGAGTTCTCCCGTTTGGCACGAGACAAAAGCGACGAGTTGGCTGAGGAGTACAAGCAACCAGAAGACGACATATCTGTCGAACGGTTGGATGCCATTCTCCCATCGTACGAGGCGCTGCTCCACGCAGGGGACGTTTTTGACGAGTTCGTCTGTGAAATGCTTGGGTATGGATGGGGTAGATAAAATGGAACTCGGTGGCTCCTTACCCCACACACCGACCTGCAGCTCCTGCGGAGAGTCAATGAAGCATTACCCGGGGACGGGATGGAACTGCCCGACTATCGGATGCTCAGGGGGGAGATACTAATGAGTGACTCAGACATTCCAGACGAGACCGTGTTCGTGGCCGACAACGTCGACGAGTTCGTCGAGCGGACTCGACACAGACAAATCCTCGATGCGAAAGAGCGAGCGGGTGAAGCGCTCCGGAAAGTCGGCGGGCATCGGCTGGAAGCCCACCGGAGTGGACAGCCCGACCATGAGGCGGAGCGACTGGTTCGCGAGATGGCACGCTCGGCCGTTGAATCGTACGTATTGGAATGTGAAGCGTTGTTCCAGGGAACGCCCGAGGGGAACATCTTGTGGGACGAAGCGCCCATTGCCGAGTTCACGGTCGGCGATGCGCTGGGGTTGGAGCACCGCGACATTGACGCGGTCGAAGTGAATGACGGTATCCCGCGAGACTCAGCCGAATCGGTTCAGGTCGTCGGCGTCGGGCAGTATCCCGACTTGGGCGGCTGGGTCGATGTGACCTACGAGGAAACGCTAAACCGCCGTGGCTCACCGACGACCGAAGAGACGACCCGGCTTGAGCTCACTGTGCCGGTCGACGTATCGCGGGAAGCGTACCGGGCAACGAACACGCTCCTAACTGCCCTCGACCTCGGCGTGAAGACCGGCGAGAAAGGGGGAGAGGTTGATGGGGAGTACTCGGACCTGCTCGACGATCTCGACAAATGAGTGTGAGCTACTACGATCTCGTCGCGCAGGAACGCGAGCAAAAAGAGGATCTCTCCGACACCGAGTTTTGGGACTCGTTGATGAGCGGCGTCTACGGCCAGCGCGCCGGGGACGCCAAGCTGATAATCGATGCCGAAGACTCGGAAAAGGGGTGTGGCAAAACGGGATTAGCCGTCTTCCTGGCGAAGATCCTGTCGGGAGTATTCGACTACGACTTCAGCGAAGAGGATATGACGCTGTCCGGTGCTGAGTACCTTCGACGTGTCCGCGAACACCCGGGCGAAGAGCAGCCCTCGGTGATTATTCTCGACGAACTCGCTGGGGCAGGGGCAGGACACGCCTACCGAGAAATGAGCGGCCAGAACGTCGAACTCGGGAATTGGTGGCAGCTGATGAGGAAGAAGCGGATTGTCACCTTGGCGACTGTCCCTCACTGGGGGAAGGTGTCGAAATCGATGCGTCGTGAAGCGGAGTACCGACTGCATTGTCTCAAAGAGCCGATTGGGTACTTCAAAGCGTACGAGGTGACGACTTCTTTCGCTGAGGGGGACATTCGCACCCGGGGACTGGACGATGAGCGGATTGGATTCCCGGATATGCCGTCGCGGAACGACCGACACTACAACTACCTTGACGAACGCAAAGATAGGCTTCTGGCGAGTGCGACGACCGACGCTGACGCACTGCATGAGGATGAACAGCCGAAGCGGGTAGACCCTGAAGAGATACGGGAAGATGAGCGCAAAAAGACGCGTGTGGAAATCGCACAGTCGATGCGTAATACAGGACTGTCAGGCCGTGAAGTGGCTGATATCATCGATTGCTCTCACACCTGGGTTTACGAGAATACCGTGAATCCCGACGCCTGAGCGGGTCAGTTTCCACAAACAGTATTGGAATCGCCAGACGGCGGCGATGTTGGTGGTGGAAGGAAGGCAAGTAAAGAGTACATATATACAGACACACTTGTCTGGGAAATCTCAACCCAGAGCTTCCAAGATGCGAGCGTGGCCGCTCACAGCAGCTGGTCGAAGCCGTCCAGCGGATCGTCACTGCCACCACCGTTCAACTCGTCGAACGACTGAACCACGCCGGTATCGAACACCTCGTCGGCAGCGCCAAAGTCGACCGGTCCGGATTCGTCGTCGTCAAACACATCGCCCAGGTCGACGTCCGTCTCCGTGCGCGTGCTCGTCTCGAAGCCGAGTTCGGTGCGAAGCTCCTGGCGTTGCTCGGAGCGCGTCTCGGTACGCAACTCCTGCCCGATCTCCGTACGTGTCTCGGTGCCGAGCTCCTGGCGCTGGTCGGTGCGCGTCTCTGTGCGCGTCTCGGTACGTGCTTCGGTGCCGAGTTCACTGCGGAACTCCTGTCCGAACTCGGTGCGTGTTTCGCTGCGGGACTCCTGGCCCAGCTCGAGGCCGGTCCCCGTCCCGATGTTCAGTTCGGTGTCAGTCGCGCTCCCGAAGCCGGTGTCGTCGAACACATCTTCGACCGCCGATTGCTCGGCCTGTCCGACCAAGTCACCGGCGCCAGCCCCTACCCCCGCACCCACACCAGCCGCCGCAGCGGCCGACGACCGGCCAGGCGTCCGTGCGGCTTGGGTCACTTCCTGCTGCTGGGCCTGCTCGCGTAGGTCCTGCTGGGGCTTTGCATCGGCATCGGCTGTGGTCCCCGTCTCTTGCTCGGTTTCAGCCGACCGGAAGCCAAGGTTCGTCGGGTCGCCACCGCTGGGAACGTCGGTGGTCGCTTCGGGCTGCCGACCACCGCTCGGTTCGCTGCCGAACCGCCCACCACGGGTAAGGTCAGACGACCGCGCTTGCGTGCCGCCCAGGTCTTCGGCCGTTATCGTCGTCGTGTCCGTGTCGGTACTGCTCCCGGAGGTGTCGCTGTCCGACCGGCTGCCGAAGGTCTGCTGGCCGCGCGTGTCGTCGATGAACCGCTTGAGGGAGTCGGGAAGGTCGGGCGCGTCGGGCGTGTCCGGCGTAGCCCGCCGTGCTGCCCGGGCACCGCGAAGCGCGGTCCGCAGCGCCTCTTCCCCGGGCTGGATAGCGACACCGGCGGCTTTCGCGCCACGGGCACCGGCCACTGCCCGACCGGCACCGAACGCCGCAGTGCTCGCGAGCGCACCACCGAGGACCTGTCCGGTGAACTGCGTCGGGTTGTTTGATGCGAACTCCGCGCCCTGTCCTGCCCGGAGCGCGCCGGCTTCCGTCGCCTCCTGTGCGAACTCCCCGCCGTCGCCTTCGACTGTCTGCTCGCCGGCTTCGACGGTGAACTCGGTTGCATCCACGCCCGTCGCGGCGAGCGCCGGAATGTTCGCGATGGCGCCCGCTCCGCGAGCGCTGCCTTCCCCGAACGCTTCGAGCTGGACGGGGTCGCTCTGCTGCCCGGCGTCGCCGCGTGCCAGGTCACCCACGCGCGTCTCGGTGTCGTCGAGCGCGTCGGCCGACTGTTGTGCCCCGGCCGTGCCGAGGGCGAGCGCAACAGGGTTGCCCGCGCCGGCGAGCTGGCTGCCCTGTTGCCCCAGCGCGAACACGTCGCCCGCCGTGTCGGTCACCGGGCTGATAAGACGATCGTCGACGAACCGCCCGGCACCGGCGAGCGTGTCGTCGATGCCGGTTAGGTCGTCACCGAAGCGGTCGTCGTTGGCATTGGCCGCGTCTTCACGCCCACGGCCGACGAGCGACCCGTCGCCTGGCACGTCGATGCCGGCCACGCCTTCGACCTGTTCGACAGCGCCGGAGAAGATATCGCCCTGTTCTTGCTCTTCGCGGGCCTGGATCTGCTGGGCACCTCTCTGTGTGACGTTCACCTGTCCATCTTCGACGGTGAAATCCTGCCCCTCTTCCAGCCCGGTACGCTCTTCGAGCTGCTCGGCCGGGTCGGTCGGTTCTGGCTGCTCAACCTGTGGCTGTCCGTTTTGGAAGGAAACATCGTCCTCCCGAACTCCAGGGTTTGCACCCGCGATAGCCTGTTCCGTCGCCTCCTGTTGCACGTCTTCGGACACACCGACGTTTCCGTTGTTGTCGACGGACACATCGGCGTTTGTGAAGGGCTCGTTCAGTTGGTCTTCGACAGCGCGCTCGGCCTGCTCATCGGCCTGGCGCTCCGCGATGTTCCGCACCCGCTCCCGCCCGACAGGCGACAGCCCGGCTTCGAGCGTGTCCCCGTCGCGGGTCACTTCGACGTCCTCTTCGCGAAGCTCCGCGCCGGTGGTGTTCAGCCCGTCGACGACGTCGGTCACCTGCTGCCCGGCGACCTGGTCTTCGAGGGACTGGGCCTGCTCCCGAACACGGGGATCGTCGGCCGTGTCTTCGAGGCGGCCGGTGCGCGTGGCATCGATGTTCTCGGTCGAGTCGTTGTCCGGGCTGTCCGTCTCTTCGTCGGGCGTGGCCGCTTCGCTCCCTTCGACACCGCCCGGCCCGATTCCCTGGCTTGGTTCTGTGCTGTCGCCTGATTGAGACGGCAGGTTCCCGCTGCTTGGCGTGTTGCCGACCGGCGGGCTGTTGTCGTCACTTCCAGAACTCCCGCCACTACTGCCGGACGACCCGCCGCCGCTCGACGAGCTGCCGGACGAACTGGCACCACCGTCGCTGGAACTCCCGCCGCCGTCGTCAAACGGGTTATCGTTGTCTGGGGACGGCGGTTCAGGCGTCGACGGCCCACTGTCGTCGAACGGACTGTCTGAATCGCTGCTGGGACCGCCCGTCGACCCGTCGAACAGTCGGTCTTGGCTTTCGGTGGGCTCTGGCGTGCTGTCGCCGCCTGCCGAGTCGTTGCTATCGTCGGACGACGCATCGGGACTCTCTCCACCGTCGTCTTGCGTATCTGTGAACGACCCGTCGCCGTTCGAGCTCCACCAGTCAAAGAACCCCATCTGTCACACCTCTTTTTGGAAGTAGAGCTTCCATACTCCAGATATTCGGCAGTATCGACAAAACCAGTTTTGGGTATGTAAGAAGTCTTATCTAAAATCGGAGAGGGAATTATTCGCGGTGGACGTGGACGTGGATATGAACCTCGTCGTCGTCGCTCCCGACGCTCACCGCGGCAGCCTTGCTCGCGTCACTTCCGTCGACGTCGTAACTCTTGCCACAGGCCGGGCATCGGGAGGTGTCCTGGCCGGCGGCCACGCCGTCGCGGTCCGTATCGAACGACTCCCCGCAGCGGTCACACTCAATTTCCATTGCTTCTCAGCGCGATATCGGTGGTAGGGCGCTTGAGAGGTGAACGGAAGGCCATTCTGTCCGCATCAACCCCGGGGGAAGCGTGTACGTCAGCCATTCCAGACCCCCTCATCTTGCTCTGCGAGTGCGTCAGCGAACTCAGCGAGCAGTTCGATGTTCGCCCGGGCCTGTCGAAGGCGAGTCGCCATCTCTTCCGGACTGTCGGAGTCGTAGGCGTCCCGGACTTGGTCGGCCGTGATATCTATCTGTGGTGCAAGGACCTGCTGGATCGCCATCCGCCGTCGGTCTGCCTCAATACAGCTCATCGAAGCCATCCACCTCCAGGGCCTGTTCTATCGAGTCGATTAGTGCCAGCGCGTCGTCTTCGGGAAGCGAGAGCGTCACCGTGCCGATCTCGAAGACGGTGAACTCGATAGTGACGTCTATGTCGACGCCCGGTTCGCGGATAGGTGCCACACGCAGGTCAACATCGCTCCTGATGCCCTGGAGTTCGATGTTTCCAGTACCGGCGTCCTTGAGCTCCGCCGAGACGCTGTCGATATCTGGCACGTCGCTATCCATCCGCGTCCTCCCGCGCCGCCTCTGCCATGCTGAGGAGCCGCTCTCCGATACGTTCGGCCTGGTCGGGCTCAAGGATCGAGCGCATGCTGAGAGCGTCGTTGTTGATCGAGATATCGACGAGCGAGTGCCCGTGAAGCTTCCCGATCTGGAACCGAGCAGCGTCTGGTTCGAACTTCAGTTCGCCCATGACGGATTCCGCGGTCGTTTCGTGGTGGTTCTTCGCTGTACTCTGGCGTCGGTCGTCGGAGTTATCCGACGTGGTGGTGTTAGTTGCCATTGCTGGTTCTCCAGCACGGTCGAGGGCGTATCAGCGCCCGTCGGCCACTTCTTGAATCCCTTTCGAGGTGTGGCGTCGTCCCGTGCGTAACTTCTTGTATACTCTGTGTTGACTTAGTATTTACGCCGTAAACACTATGTTGTTTCTAAGTGAATACGAAGACGGAGTGATTACAGCGTGAGAACGCCCTCAGAACTAAGTAAAGCCGAAGCAACTACCGACGACATGGTCAACCGTGATTATTCTCCGTCGGATACCGAAGAAGACGTCCTCGACGTCCTACGCGAAGAGTGGCGCGCAAATCCGTACCTGATCCGGCAGCGGTCAGGCCACGGAAAAGGTACCGTCAACACAGCGCTGACGCGTCTCACGTCCGCCGGTTGGGTGAAGAAGGTCACTCGCGGGCTGTATGAGTTCGTCGAGGACCCGCGGACAGAGGACAGCGATGAGGCCCAGGGAAGTATTGATACACCTCTCGACGGGACCGAAGCCGCCGAAACCGTCGAGAGTCACGACGACTCCGTACCCGCTGACCCGATAGCCGACGCGCTCGCCGGTTGGTCCTACGGACGCACGGATGATGAGCAGGCGGCGAATCGTACGGTTGCGCGGGCGTCCCTGGAGTGGCTCCGCGACACAGGCGAGCCGGTTCGGCAAAGCGACGTACCGCTCGACGGGCTCGCAGAGGACGACCCGGAAGAGCGGACACCGGACACGCTCTGGCGCTCGGTCATCCGGGGCGCCTGGCAGCACGCGGTCGGGCAGGGCTACGTCGAACAGCCAGATTCCCGATCTTACAAGTGGGTTGGTGGCAATGAGTGAAGTCTGGTATCCACCCAATTTCGGGCAATGGCCCGCCGAAGCTCAAGGGGTTTGGTACTCGGTCAACTCGTCCCGAGGCGAAGCGATTCGACAGCTCCGCGAGACCGTCGGCGTCGACACTGACAAACCGAAGCAACTCACTATTGAGGACATCGCCGCCGCAGTCGAATGCCTATCCGACGGTGACCGAACACTGTCTGTCAGCGACTCGAGGCGGACGTGTCTCTCTGCGATGTACGACGAGGCGGGGATTGAACGCGAACCCAAATCAACAGTGAGTATCGAAGACATGGGAGCGCTCATGGGCGCCCTTCGAGACGAGTTTCCGACGTCGCCGTATCCGGTCGGCGAATCTTGGTAACGACTTGTTATACAAGTCGGAACAGATACCCCTGATTTTCACTCGAAACCCGGTGTGTCCGGCTGGTCATTAGCTTCTTGAGTAACGGAAACTAAAGTAATCGTAATGCGTATCGAAGCAACAGCCGGTGACGAACACAAAGTCTGGCTCACCGACGAGGAGATCGAGGACCTCCGCCGAGCCACGAACAGCCAGCGTGACGATATCATCATCCAGCTCGGCGCGTTCGTCGGCCTGCGCGCCTTCGAGATCCCGCAGGTCCGGCCCGTCGACGTGAAGGAAACCGAGAGCGGACAGTACCGCCTGCGCATCAAGGCTGGGAAGGATACCACCGGGAACGGCGGGAAGCCTCGCGATGCCTACCTCCCCGACCACGTCGAGCGCGACCTCCAGCGCTACCAGAACGAGCACAACATCGCACCGAGAGACCCCGTTATCGATTTGAAACAGCCTGGTGTCCGCGCTGCTGTGAAGCGCACAGCGGAGCGTGCTGCCGACGAGAGCGGCGTCGAGGACTTCCGGAAGGTCAGCACCCACGACCTGCGCCGGCGCTTCGCACAGCGCCTCCTCGTCGACCAGCAGATGAATCCGCGCGTTGTGATGGCCGTCGGTGGGTGGGATAGCTTCGCCGCGATAGAACCGTACCTGAACGCCCCCAGCGAGGACGTCATCGACGACGCGTTTGCAGAACTGAACGGGGGGCTGTAATGGCGATGAACTGCCTGCTGTGTGTGTCGAACGACCACAACACCCGCGACTGCCCGCACCGAGAAGGAATCTGCTCGATGTGCGGGCGGGCGTATCGGTCGTACATGGACCATCTGCGGGCGTGTCCCGCCCGCGATTCTAAGCGGTAACTGTACATTTATCGATAGTAATCACTGATTCCTGCGTTTGCTAACAGATTCCGGGCGTAACCTACCAGAAACAGAACCGTAGTGATAGCGCCTCTACTGCCGGATGTGAAAATCGACAAATCGCAAGACAGCGCGTTGGTTTTTCTTATCTGATTAATACAAACCGCGCTCAGAACAACACCACAAATAAGGAAACTAACCGTTATCTTGGCATATAAAGTGTGTCTCGGTGGGTCGCGTGACTATTTAAACGGGTGTCCGTTTAAACCCCGTTCGTCGGCTGTCGTTTCCGCGTTACCCCCGGTGGTTTGATGCCGCTAAGTCGGGATGTACCCTCCGTTCATCGGTTGGACCGCGCCCTCGGTCTTCAGTTCCTCGAGTGTCTCGAGCACGACCGCTTCGGGGAGCTCGCACACAGCAAGCACTTCGGCCGCTTCCGCTGGCTGGTTGTCGTTGTTCTCGACCGCCTCGTACAGGGCGTTCATGACTATCGGCTTTGGCTGGACGTGTGCATCGCTGTCGGTGTCCTGGCCGTCGTCGTCGGTCTCGTCGGTTTCGACCGCTTCGCCGCCGTCCGTGGCCGCTTCACCGTCGCCCACGCTGTCCGTGTCTGTGTCTGGCGTGTCGATGACAGCCACTTCGGTCGTCGGGTCGATTTCCAGTTCCAGCGCACCCAGTTCGCTTTTCGTTAGCTTCGCGTTCACAACCCGGACAGTCGCGCCACTTGGTAGGGTGTCCGCGCCCGTGCTCACAGCCGTGTAGTCTATCCCGCCGTTGTCACCTGACAGGTGCCCCGCTCGGTTGTTGAAACGGTCCATGTGCTTGCCGGTGACAGTCGCTTCTATCGCCGGCAGACGGCCATTGTCGGCCATATTCTCGGTCGATACCTCGGTCGGTGACAGCGGCAGTTCGTCACCTCTGTCAGAGTTGTCAACGTTGGCGCTATCGGCATCGACCGCGTCATCGAAGTGGTCGGTGTAGCGGTCCTGCATCCAATCCGGCATATACTGAGTCGCTTCTTCTGTCCACCTTATACGCTTCCAGCAGCGGACTCTGTCGTCTTCGTCGTCGTCGGTGGCAAGTGCCCGCGACCGTGCGGTTTCTACGTCGGAATCTACGGTCCCCGGGAATTGGCGTTTGAATCCTCGCTCACTGGCTGCCCTCTCTTGCCAGGCATCCATTACCGACTGATAGACTCTGTAGGCGTCGTCTTTCCGGATTTTCATTGACCCGTCGGCCGGTTCGACAACAGTCCCCGCGAATCTAACGATCGGGTCAGCTTCCTGATTATAGATGTCGAACCGCTCGTCGGGCTCTTCTGGCATACTGTACTCACCACGGTTTTCTCGAAGTCGCTGACCGTGTTCGACTGCCAGCTCCAGAAGACCGCGCATCGCGGCGGCGTCCTCAAGCAGCCTTTGGGCGACTTTCGGAACTTTTTCCTTTTCCATCGGGTCGTCTGGGTCCGGGTCAGAAACGAACCTGTACGGCATTTCAATCGGGTAGAGGCGGTCTTTGATCGACGGCTTCACTTCGCCGAAGCGCGGCGGTTCGTTCGCGCTGAAGAACAGCGCCGCCTCGTTCTGGAAATTAAAGGTCTTCTCGTACTTTTCGTTCGCTCGGATATTCGAGCCCCCGGATGCTTTCTTTAGCGTAGAGAGCTCCTGAAGCGTACCGCCGCCGTCGCCGCTCATATCGTCGCCCCAGTTGAGGAACTTGCCAGGCAGATCTCCCGTAGCGAAATCATCATTCACCAGTTCGTCGATTTCGACGCTCGCTGCGTTGTCTTCTCCGACAAACCCAGTGAACAACTGAGCGAGTTGCGTCTTCCCGTTCCCACCAGGTCCGAACGTTACAACGAACGCGCGGTAGGGGTGTCCGGGCATCAACCCGTGTGCTAAGTGGTCGAGGAGCGTGTCACGGTCGGCTTCCCGTTGGGTGATATCATCCATGAACTCCAGCACCCTCTCCTTGTCTGCCTCTAATCCATTCTCTGGCGTTGGGAAGTCGGTATCGAGACCCCGGACAAACCGATACTCGGGGTCATGGTCCAGCATCTTCCCGGTGTCAAAGTTCACAACACCGTTTCCGACGCAGAGAAGCGCACCGTCGTGCTGACGGGCGTTCAACTCCCGGCGGAAGACCCGGTTTCCGTCTTTGATACGGGCGATGACCTCCGACCTTTCTGCTTTGGTGTAGTGGGGACCGAGTTCTTTTTTGAGAGTCGTTCCGATTACCTGCTCGCCGTACTTCCCGTAGGTCCCGCTCTCGGAGTCGTAGACCCACAGTTGGTCGGACTCGTTGACGCACATCCAACTGGTTTCATCCTCGAGCACGCCTTCGGCCGCCTGTCGAGCAGGGCCTTTGTCAATGTCTGAGTCTTCCTGCGCGAGCGCGTACAACTGCCGCACATCTTCCCAACCTGCCCCTTCGGCTGGTTCTGGCGTATCCGGCGCCTCGCGCACTGCGTGGCCTTTCGAGCTCCGGGACGGGGGCGTCCAACCGGCTTCCTTCGCGTGGTGAATCAAAGTCCCGACAGTGACACCGTTGCCCTGTTCCGCACCATTCCATATCGCATCGATGTAGCGCTGTGATTGCTCGTCCCAACCAGGCCCTCGCGACCAACTTTCGAAGACATTCTTCCCGGTCGTCCCGCTGTCCCAGTCGTGGACAGCGAAGGCGATATCGCGCCACTTCGGGTAGGCGCACGACGAGCCAATGTGACTGAGTGCGTCTTCGATATCCTCGCGCTCTAATTCCAGATCCGAGTCGCCGCGGCGGCGAGCCGTTTCCGAGGGCTCAACTCGTGGATTCTCGCCTTCGATTTCCGTGTGGGCGTGGAATAGGAAATCTGTCGGGTCGACCGCGCCAACGCCCCCGTGGCCAGCATTCAGGGCGTCGCCGGTAAACGTACAGAACTTGTTGGTGAGAAACTCGACCCCCTCATGCTCATCGTCGCTGAAATGACAGTCTGACCACCACTCGGGCGCTTCCTGGCCGACGAGTGGTATATGAAGACCGTCGCCGCTTGGGGAGCGTTCTATGTACGCATCTTCGTCGATAAAGTCGGCCAACGACGGAAGCCAATCCTTCGGCGATTCCGGACCGGTCAGGCAGCCATCGAGATCGAGACAGCCGTACAATCCAGTGGGGTGGCTATCGTTGTCCTTCGCCATCACATAGCCGATCCCCCAACTGTCTACTTCCTCAGCCGCTTCGACCGCTTCTTCGAAGGGGTGCCAGTCGTTCGGGTCGGACCAACTGATTCTGAAGTTCCCCCGCCAGTGTGGTTGTCGCGGAGTGTCGTTCGAAGCGTCCCACAGTAGCCACTGGTCCCGCTCTTTCAACTCCTCCGGGATAACCTCAGGTTCAAAGCTGACGGTCGTCATGCAAATCGCCCCCTGGGTGTCCCGGCTGGGTCCCGGGGTGTCCTGGGTGATTTCATTTCAGCCGGGACACCCTCAACGGACGATAGAACCGGTGTACCCGCCGAAATCATAGTAACTTTTCTGAGGTGTCCCGGGTGTCCCGGCTGTTTTGAGAAACCGCTTACCGGGCGCATGTGCACACACGCACACCTACACGCAATGGTTTTGCGAATCACCCAGGACACCCAGGACACCTTAGATTTCTTACTATGAATTCGGCTGTCTGAGCCGTTGAAACAGTCGATAAGGGTGTCCCGGCTGGAAAGGGGGTCAGCCGGGACACCCCGGGACACCCAGGACACCCCGGAGCATCCTGACCGGTACATATTCGAATTTCGTTCCGTCGTTGGTCGTCGAGTAGCGTACATCGTTGTAGTGTCACACATCGCCCGCCGCCCGAGGACGGCAGCTCGAAACACACCTACCGCTAACTGTCGGGCGATAGGTTTACATCGGAGCCTGCAGAAGCCTAAGATGTCCAATCGTCGGCTTTTGCGGGCGCTTGATTTCTCGTAGTTACTACTTTGCGTCTCTTGCCTACCAACTGCCAGCCGTGCCGTAATAAGGCTATTGGAGCACCCAATCATCCCATCACCTCACGCTTGACGAGAGCGGCCATGTGCCGGCCACAGAGGACGCGCTGGCCGACCCCGTCAATGACGCCCCGCACCAACTTTTCTGCCGTCGTGCAGCTGCTCGCGCCGCAGACAGCCGCGTCTGGTGCTGGTTCGATGTCGACACCGGAGATGGCGCTGAGGTTCAGCACTCGCGCGTCGCCGGTTGCTGCCTCGGAACTGCTCATGCCGGACCACCGTTCAGGACTGTGACGATCTCGCCCTCCATCTCGTCGACGACGAGGAGCGCGTCGGTTTCGTCGTCCAGGTAGGCAGCGCCCTCGACGCCGTCCCGACGTACGCGGCGTGCCCGGTCGTACATCGCCCGGAGTCGCTCGCCGGGGAACGCCTCGGTCGGGTCGACGCGCTGCAGGTAGCGTAGCGGCGCGTGGTCAGTGATCCTCATCGCTCGCCCTCCCGGAGGTACTTCCGTCGCAGCTGGCCAGCGGTGATGTCGCCGGCTTGGAAGCGCTCCCAGTCGTCGACGTTCATCCGCTCGAGGAGCACTGCCGCGCCACGGGTTGAATGCGGGGCGCTCATCGTACCCTCCTGGTGGTGGTCGGTCGGTCGTCGGTTCGTCGTTCGTGTCGTGGTGTGTCGCGCATGGATGTCTCTCCATGGCGTTTCCCGCGTCGTTCGCCGTCGGCCGGACGGTAGTTTTACCGTTCCGGCCCGCTTAGGCAGAAGTGAACCGGTTAGTGCCGGTTGCCGACATCTGCCCCAGGCGATTTTCACCGGGCACGACCGCGGAGGAAAGCCACCCTGTAGGGTCGTGCCCTGCACCGTCTTTTGATGTACCCATGACCGCCCGGTGTCTCCGAGCGGGGGCGTTGTTGCTTGTTGTGTAACTGATTGTTACCCCCGCTACCACTTATAACTTTCTTGGACCGTGGAAGATATATGGCGATTTCTTCTACTTGGACGGAATTAATAAGTGCAAAGGCGTGTAATAGACGCATGTGACCGAATCAGACCGCGGACGGCCAGAGTCAGTTACGGCAGAAGACCTTTTCGAGCATCTTCAGCTCAGCCGGGAGCCGTGTACAGTTAACGATTTTTCCGAGACGTTCGACGTGACCGCCAAGACGATCCGGAAGAGGCTGGATGCACTTGAGCGATACCCCGGCGTCGGCTCAAAAAAGGCGGCGAACGCTACTGTCTACTGGTACAGCAACCCAAAGCGTCGTGAAGATGAGCAATTCGGCGGCGAAGATGTTGCAGAACTCCCATCTGCCAACATTGACGCAGAAGATTACAGAGAGGGTATCAGAGAAGACCGTGCAAAGGCACGCGGTCTTTGGCTCTCGAAGCGTGAATTCCACGCCGCGCGCCGTGGCGTCGGAAATGATGATTTGCAGGGTGTGTACGAGCGTGCGTCGCTCTGGAGTTCT
>NZ_JAMQOM010000027.1:0-13299 GCF_031624315.1 Haloarcula terrestris
TCGGCGTCTGCCGAGACTCCCGATCCACGCTCCGTCATTGAGGAGCAAAGCGTGAGAGACGACGGCAACTACTCGATAACAGACTGCGGGGCCGTCCCTGGCAACCTAAACAAAGTCACCGTCGAAGCGGAAATGAACGACGACCCGATCGAAGTTGAGGGCGTTCACGATGAGGAGGGATGGAACGTCGTCGAACTCTCTTGGATCTCTGGCCCAGTCGAGGCCAATACCGGCCTCGACCCCGACGACGCCCGCGACCTCGCTGCCCGACTCGTCGTCGCAGCGGATGCAGCCGAAGGGGAGTTCGAAGGCGAGGACGATCTCTGATGCAGGTCGAACATACATCAAGCGGCCTGACCCCCAGGGTAAGTCCGGAGGAAACCCGGTTGCAGGACAGCGATTCCGCTGTTCGTGTGGCACTCGGTCGCTATACTGTCGATATTGTCGCGCCCGCAATGGGTGAGGCCTTCGCCGTGATCGGCGCAGGTGTCGGAACCGAGCCAGTCCCCGTCGACGTTGACGCCAGCACCGTGGCGCTGCTCCTCGAGGTCGCCGACACTGTTGACCAGCGCACAGTATGGGAGACACAGGCCTGGCCGCTGGCCTGCTGACGCACCCCTTAATCTTGAACTGGGTTCCGGCTCAGTGTTGTATTGTGTATATAGGATGGATATCTTATTCATGCAAAATTCACCACCCATCAATCCCGCCGCTGTCTTGCGATTAGAGCGAATAAAATCTTGAATCGGCCGGTAGAACCGCTCTACTCCCCACTCTACAGATAAAATCGCGCGTGAATCAACGCCACCAACTGCTGTCTAACTGGTGCAACACACAATCTGGTGAGGAGCGGTGCAGTGAGATACTGCTCACCACCAGAGTCTACACGGTTCTTTACGAGTCTGTCAAACAAGCTGAGTTTGAGGGTTGTTCGGCGTTTTCTATCCACTTGGAGGACTACCGAATGAGATTTTTGATCGGTTACAAGACGGCGATGGGATCTGCTCAGAGCCGAGAGGTGAACGATGGGTAACGCGATGGACAAGTGGATGGAGGATAATCCAGATGTCACCGTCGTCAACGACTCCAGTGAGGATATTGACGATCAGGTTAACCACAACGACCCGGACTCTGACTCAGAGCCGGACCCACCCGAACCCGACGACGACGATGGCGGGAGCACACGCCCGGGAACTTCCGTTCCCAACAATCTAAGCGGTGGAAGTAGTTCGGACGACTCAGAGGACAGCACGCCCGAACCAACCGAAGAGCAAGACCAAATGCTCGATGGGTCGACTGATGGTTCGTCCGCCAGTTCATCCGGTGGCTCAGACGATCTGTTCGACGACAGCGATGATGGTCCATCGCTTCCCGACGAGCCGTCGCTTGATACGGATAACCCGTTTGAAGATAGCGACTCGTCGGGAGATAGCGGAGGCTCGTCGAGTGGTACCTCGTCACCGGGTGGGTCCTCAAGCAGCCGCGACTCGTCGAGTGGTAGTACGGGCGGTTCATCTGATGACGCCAGTTCGGATTCGTCCAGCGACGGAGGTAGTTCATCGGGCAGTACGCGGCCGGACTCATCGGTTCCGAACAACCTCAGCGGCAGTCCCAGCAGCGACCCGAACCGCCAGAGCGGGTCAGGCATCGGCCCGGGCGGTGTCGAAGGGTCGGAAGCGGCAATGCCCGACAGCGAGACCGACGCATCGACGAACGACTCGACTGAGGACATCGATGCAACTCGCACCGGGAAGCTCGAAGACACGGCGAGTGACCCACAAATCCGACAGCTGGCTCAGTCTCTCGAGGACGATGTGGCGGGGACGAAGATCACCGACACCGTCGACGGTCTCAAGACAACTGGTGCCGATCTCCGTGAGGAAGATGTCGAGGTCGTTCGGGACGGAGACCAACTCGAGGCCCGACTCTCTCCTGTCGGCGAAGAGCGGGTACAGAACATCGCCGATCGGCAGGCCGATGAGCAGGCCGAGCGCCAGGTCGAACGCCAGCTGAACGAGCCCTTCACGAACGCGGATGTCTCTGTCAACGACGACGGCAGCGTCGACGTATCGCAGGATGTGCAGAACGAAGCGACGGAGCAGGCGCTTGCGGAGGCAAACCCTGGGGTTCGGGAGGATGATATCACCTTCCAGGACGGCGAGCCACAGGTTCAGCAGCCAGAACCGTCGGCACAACGCCAGACCGACGGACCAGCCACAAATAGCAGTGGACAACCGGCTGTCAGTCAACCCGATCCGCTCGGCGGCCAGGCACAAAACAATCAGTCCGACCCCACTGGGACACGCAGCCCGTTCGGCGGTCCCGCTGCGTTCGAGGAAGAAACCGGGCTGGACCAAGGCGAGGACTTCACCGTTCAGCGCGAGAACGGCAATGTGACGGTCAATGTCACCCAACGCGGCGCACAGGAACTCCAAGGGCAGCAGGAGCAGGAAGAGGGCGATGCACTGACGCCGATCGTCGAAGACTTTGAGGGCGTCACCGGTGTCGATCTGCCTGGGAACACGTCTGAGGCCGGCGAGGCGCGAGAACAGCGAGCGAACGACTCGAGTCAAGAACTGTTCGGTGGACGGGGTGAGATTGAACAACAGCTACGCGCCGCCGCCGATGGCTTCGACCGGGAGATCGTCGACCCACTGGCCTCCGGTGCGGGAGATATTGCGAGATTCCGCGCGGATGTGAACATCAACACAGAGGGCGACGAGATACCAGATAGCGGACCGTCGCCGGCCGAAGCCGAAGCCACTGTTCGTGGCGTTGGGCAGGTTCTGAACCCCGCACAGTTGGCTGTAACCGGTATCGAGGCCGGCGAAGTGGCACGCGAGGGTATTGATGCAACAGCGGTGGCTGGTGGAAGCGAACAGGACTTTGAAGAGTTCGAGAGTGATCTTTCCGGCGCTGGTGCTCGAAGCGCTGTGGACGTGGCAGCGCAAGCCGAAGACAGCCCAGATAAGCTGCGCGGGCAGCTCGTCGGTGGAACGCTCGCCGCCACGGGACTCATGACGGCCGGTCGAGCGGCCGGTGGGTCAACAGGCGCACGGGCGGCCGGGTCAGTTGTCCAGCCCGGTGAGGAAGTGCTGAAGGCCCTGCGGCGGACGGACACTCCGGACACCAGCACAGGAAGCGTGGCGTCAGTACGGAGCGGGACTGACGGCACAACCCTCCTTCCAGACGTTGACACGCCCAATGTGGATGCTGAAATCGGGCCGAACGCAGCTGCCGGACGGGTTGAAATAAACGTCAATGCAGATATCCGGCGCTCGCTCGAAGACAGTATCTCGAACGCGCAGACACGGGGGCAGGCCAGCATTGACACGGTTCAAGATGCGTTAAACGATATCCGAGACTTACCCGATCGCGCCCGGACCGCTGCCCGGAACGCAAACTTCAACGCGGACGCTGCCCTGTCGGCCGCCCGATCACGGGCTGGAGACACTGCAAATGCTGTTCGAGAGCGAGCCGGTGACGCTGCCGAGTCTGTGTCAGCCGCGCCTGGAAACGCAAGACAGCGAGCCGCACAAGGCGCTCAGAACGCAGCAGTATCAGCGGAGGCAAACGCTGTTGCCGCATCCGAACGGATGAATGACTTAGTTCAGCGGGCGGAACTTGAGGCACAACGTGTTCAGCGTGATGCCGAACTACCGACTTTCCCCCGTGGGTTTGTTACTGAAGGCGAATTCTCGCCGGTGAGCGACACTGCGGACCGTGTTCGGGAAGCTAAGCAGCGCGGAGAGCTTGCTGCCCGCCGTGCCCGGCGGGACTTCGAACCGCCGAGTGTCCCTCGAGGATTTGTTACTGAAGGCGAATCCTCACCGTTGAGTGACACCGCGGATCGTGTTCGGGAAGCACGACAGCGCGGAGAGCTTGCTGCCCGCCGTACCCGGCGGGACTTCGAGCTGCCGAGTGCCCCCCGTGGATATGTAACCGAAGGAGACGACACCATAGGAGGGTTTATCGGTGACGAATCGACCGGACGGGGCCGTCCCGCTGATGCTATCTCTGATCGAGTGGCAGACGCGCGTGATTATGTCAGTAATGTCGGCGTTCGCGTTGATATCGGCAAGCCCGGGCAGCGGACTGTCGACAGCAGTAACCTCGATGTAGAGGGCACACCTGGTGTGGAATTCCGCGGTGATCTGGACACTGACAGCCCGGCATTCACGCCAGACGACTCCGGCCAACGGGCGGAACTCTACCAGAGTGATGCAGACAACGTCGGGAACGGACTGCTCCAGCTGCGACGGACAGAGAGTGAGAGCAGGAGCAACGCACCAACACGGGCTGAGAGCGACACAAACACCCGACAGGCCGACCAACGAAGCGGATTACTCGACTGGACAAGTCGCGTTGAAACTGACATTGGTGGGCTGGCAGAGGGTTCACAGCAGCCGTCTGTCATCGGGCCGGGCATCGGTGGCGGTGGATCTGAGAGGACCACCAGTCCTGTCCAGGAGCTCGGACAAGGCTTTGAGACTGACTTTGCTGTCGGGACTGGCTTTGAGAGTTCCTACGGCACTGAGTTCGGCCAACAACAGGGAATCGGCGCGGAAACGGCAGTCGGGCAGTCGCTGGGACAGGAGAGTGGGTCTGAGACCCGTATCGGCTTCGAGAACCGCACCGAAACCCGTAGCGAGACCCGAACCCAGGTCGAGACTGGTACGCGGACTGAGACTCGGTTTGATCGACGATTCGAGACGAGTTTCGACGGCGAACCGGACTCGGGCGATCGAGAATTCCCAACGGCCACCCCGTCGTTCGAGAACGTTGAGTTCGACAACGCGGTCGCAACGCCTAGCGAGGTGCTGGGTGTCGGGTCGTTTGGTGGTTCGTCTGGCGGCGAGCAGAGCGGCTTCGACGAAGACGAGTTTGACGCGTCCGGCGGACTGTTCTGAACGCTCACTTTTTCAAAACGAGTCGTAACGAGTCTGTCTAACGTCCTGAGCACTAAGTTAGCCGGGTCTATACCCTATTGATACACGCACCGCTCAAACGTTTGAGAACCTCCGAGAAGGAGGTGACACGGATGAGAGGCCGTCTCGCTTCCTTCTTGGCCGTCTTCGGTCCTAAAAGTACCGCCTGAGAGCCAACGAGAGACATCCATATCCATGAGTTCCGACAAGAAGGAAGCAAACGAACTGAACGAACTGAAAGACAACAGCGAACAGACCGAGTGCCCTCGCTGCGGGCGGGAAATCTCAAACATCCGGTGGGCGCCGCATTTCCGCGTTTGTGACGGTGATGGTGATGAGTGAGGTAGAGTGTTTTTGCTGCGACGATGTCGCGGCGATCCCCACGACGCCATCACTAATCACCGATGGGCGAGAGCAGGCAGTGCCGACAATCTGTGCGCTTTGCGCAGCCCATCTAAAAGCGAACCGCAACGATCTGGATGATGGCGTCTGCTCCGTCTGTGCTGCTGTGGACGGCGACCGAGTCCTGCGGTACGACGGGATCGATATCCCGATCTGCGCTGGCTGCGTTGACGATATCCTGACCCAGAGCCGCGGCGCGCAACCAGCAGACCCGGCGGCAGGAGGTGAGACCGCGTGACCGAGACCGACGACGGACTTTCGTGGTCGGAGTTGAACGACGTCGAGCGAATCGGCCATGCGTATCGTGACTGGGATGAGCAGGTCACTATCTCACTCAACTGCGGCGTCTCGTTGGTCTTCAACGAGTATTTTGATGCTTGGACAGTGCACGGCCCGGGAGACGCTGAACCAAAAGATATCATCCACCCGGAGCGGTGGCGGTCGGCAAGATCGTTGCTGCGGCACGTCCAGAGATTCGGCCATGACGATGAGGAGAGCGAACAGGACAACGGGCCGCCTGTGAGGTGGTCGCGGTGAGCGCCGGTGTCCAGCTCAACGCTGGTAGCTCCCTGTCAAATTCTGCGAGAATGACAGATGAGGGTGGCCACAGGGAGAACGTTTATAAACTCTCTCTAACGACGATGAAAGTAACGACTAACAAGAAATCAAGCGTCCACAGAAAGCAGCGGTTGGACACCTTCTGCTTCTGCTGGCTCCGTTGTAAATCTATCGCTGACGAATCAGTGGTAGGTTTTCGAGCTGCCGTCTTCGGACGGCGGGCGTCTGTACAAGACTAGGATGCACGCGCGTGAGACTACGACGGCGGAGCACAAGTATAGATTCGAACGGACGGCCTTCCGAGGTGGTCAGCAGTGACGTATCAGGTTGTCGGCTGCTCAGAGTGTAGCTCGCTCTGGATACTCGAGCACACTGGCGATGAGTCAGCTACCTGCCCAACCTGTGGGACCAAACACCAGCGGCAGAACCTTCGTCCAAAGGCAACGGCTGAAGAGTTCGATGTCGCGGCACAGAAACGGTCGGCACTCCTCGCCGATCGGCGCGGAGAGGCTGATGCCGATCTTGATGCCTATTGGCTCCAGGAGGATCGTGCTGCCAACCCGATCGTCGATGATCGAGAGTATCTCGACGGCCTCGGCCTCGAGGACGACCTCGTTGATGAACTCACATCAGACCAGACGGAGACGATCACGACGGATCGCGGTTCGATCACGAGCAGTGCCGGCACTGGTCCCGATGTCGACGTTGAGGTCGCCGATCGGAGCCAACTCAGTGGAGTCGCCAATGAAGATGCTCTCTCGACTGGTGTGACGCTCATCACTCCAGAGAGTCAGCTCGGAGAGGCAGGGCACACCTATCGGAATGTCAGTCCGCGCACCTCCGAGTGGCTTGACGAGGTGATCGAGGATCAGATCCCGTCGACGGCACGGCTCGTCCAGGAACTCGCAGCCGACCGAGGAAACTTCGATTATCGTGACCCGAATGTGGATGCCGGAACGGTGGAGGCATTCACTCAGTACGAGCTCGTCCAGGACGTTGCTGGCCTCGAGCGTATCGACGGGGACGGCACTCTCGTCCAGCAAACCGTTGACGCCGATGTCGGCTCGATTGAGGAGGCCCGCTCCTATCTCGACGCGATCTCCCGATACGCGCTGCTGTGGGCGGATGACGTTTACCGAGTCCGGCGTGGCTTCGAGGGCGAACAGCAGATCGAACGGATTCGGCGAACACTCGAAACGACGGGGACCAGTCACGGACAGTTCAACGCTGGGATTGATGCACTCCGGCACTCCCTGGCTGCTCTCCACGCAGAGCGCGATGTACCGCTCCCACAGACGTTTGTCCTAGACGGGCAGGAATGGACAGGATCTGACGCGGATACCGTCAAGCGAGCGCTCGCGACATTTGACGTACTCGCTGAGGGCTTCGATGTCCGGCTCTGGATGTCGCCAGGTATCCGTCAGCGCGTCCGCCGGCTCGTCCGCAACGCCCTCGATGAGGACGATGATGGGGCCGCGCCAGCGTGGGCTGAGCGCTTCAAATTCCTTACTGAGTCCGGGACGACCTCCCGCCGACCAGAGGCCGTCGACGAGCTGCCAGAACAAGCAAAGGAGGGGAGCGATGCCTGGGAGATCGTCGACGACAACGCCACCCAGACAGGTCTCCTCACGACGCTGGCTCACCTCGATACAGGCGACACTCGTTCGGTGAAAGCCCTGAAGCAGGATACCGCGATAGACTACGCAGACGCTAGTATAGACAGCTATCTGTCGGAACTGGAGGCAGTGGGGCTCATCGAGGTTGACCGCGCTCACGCGTCAAACAGAGTGGCTCTGACGCCGCTTGGAGAGACTGCACAGGACTACGTCGACCTGGAAGGCAACGTCGTTCACCCTGACCAATCCCAACTGCTGGGTGCGTCTTATGGACGCCCCCCAGCGTCTCACAAGCACAGTGTATCGCGCCAGGAGACAGGAGGGGACCAGCACCCCCCGGCCGAACGGTGGATGGCGGAGACGGGCGATCCTGGTGAGGAGGGTTACGAGCAGTGGCTCGGGGACGCTACCGGTCCTCGCTCTGTCGAACCGCCAGAGATGCACCGCCGTATCCTCGCCGGAGAGCGCGTCTCCGGCGTAAACTTTGTCGATGCGGATATCATCGACTGGACGGACAACCGGCAGGCTCCGAATGGCGATGGCCGTGTCTCTTATACGTCGATTTTCGACGATCATGCCCTCGTCGTTACGCAATGGGGCGGCCCGGCACAGATACTGGCACGTCTCTGTTCAGCCTTACTCTCCAACAAAATGTTCAGTAAGGCGCTCGACCTCGATGCCGTCGGAAAGCAGTTCGAAAACCTCCATGACGGCGTAGATTCCTTTGAGAACGATATCCACGAGGTGATGATCCGGTCGCATCAAATGGGCTGGATCTCTGAAGACGAGCTGGACCACTACCTCAATTTCCGTGAGCGGTGGGGTAGTGTCCGATCGCGGCTCCTATCCAAGGTTGCTAAGATTCACGACCTGGACTCAGGTCTCCGTAGCGAACTGTTCGACGATCTCCACGGTCTGCTGTGCTCAGCTACCCATCTGTACCGTGCCGCCGGAATCGATGTCACGTTCAATATTCGGCTGCCGCGGACAAAGGAGCTGCTCGACAACGAGGAGGCCCTTCAGGATTTCCTCAATTTCATGCGGTTCACTGTTACGAAACAGGCCGGCTACGAGGACCAGAACGGCTTCCACAGCATCTTCAGAATGCTCCAGGAAGACCGCCCGCAGAAGCTTCGCTCGAGGACGTCCTACGAGATCGGTGACGATCCAACAGCTGACCTCACTGCTTCGTGGATCATCTCTGGTCCGGACGCGACCTCGCTGCGGGAGCACGTCCAGGACGCCGTCGCGAAGGAATCGAGTCGACTTCGAGAACGGGTTCGTGAAGGCGTCGAAGAGGCTGCTGTGCTCGATATTCCGATGGTCGAGGCTAACTCTCATGCTCACATTCGGGGGCTTGTCCGGGACGTTGCCGAACGCAAGGGATTCAACGAGAACCACCGCGATGATCTTGACGGGCTTACCCGTTGCCTGGAGGCAGCCCTCGCGATGGACAACCACGGTCCAGACCCATTCTTGGTGGCTGATGCACTACACTCGCTGGAATCACGGGATAAAGTGTATGACCGCCTCGATACACGGTCGGTCGAAAATGCACTGGCCTCGTTGCCTGAAACAGCGATATTCCCGAGTCTACCTCCATCTGCACGGAAGATGCTATCGGCGCTGTTCGCGAGCGACGAGCCGCTTGATCGGCAGGACCTCATCGAGGTGACGTCGACGAACTCGTACGACCGGCATCATCGGAAGCTCCGTGCGTTCTTCCTGGTGGAAGAGACAGAGACCGGCTTCGTCGCCCACCTCGAACCCTGGTGGTCGTCGACGACAGACGATAGGCAGCCGTACCACGAGGCGCATCCATCGCCACAGCCACAGCCGGCAGGCGGTCACATCAAGCAGTCGTCGCCGCCGACGGCGCCGGGGAACGTGATACTCGAGATTGTTGCCGAGACGGAGTTCGTCGAGATTCCGCCTGATCGCTACTACGAGATCGGGAAGCGGATCGACGACGTCGACTGGCTCCTGGAGGAGCTCGGCCTCGAGGACTGGCGACCAATCCTCAGGGCGTTCTGTGACAGCTGGCACGAGGGCGATAGCCAGTCTTATTCAGACCCCCCAGGGGTGCAAATCGCCGGACAGCAGTCGACCACTGCTGACTCACAGACGACACTCGCTACTGTCGCAGCAGAGTAGTGAACTGAAACTGAGGATACACAAAATCAAAAACAATGGCTACGACCGAAACCAAACGTAATCTCGAAAATAAACAGGAACTGTTCCTCAAACTGGCTGCACAGAAACAGGTGCAAGAACTCGATACACTTCCAAGTAGACCTCTGTGCTACGACGAAATTGCTGGTTTCGAAGCCGCCTACGCTGAGAGACACAACGGATGTGAGGCCTGGATACTCGATCCATACGCTGTTGGCTCCGGAGAAACTACGATCACCAGTGGTGGCGAGGCTCTGGACCCGTCTGAATCGGTACTCGCCTTTGCTCTGCTGACTGACGACGTATGGATTCCATTCGAATTCGGAATTAAAAGCTGGTTCCGGAAGGAACAGATCCCGCATCCCGACGGTGTGGATCTTGATGAACAGATCATAGCTGGATCTATGGACCGAATCTCTGATGTGTATGATGAGCGCTGAGAAACTTCCCAAATAAGAGCTGACTTATCAGTCAGTACTTCTCGCGGTCGCTGCCGTCGCCGCCGCCAACGAACTTCGCGTACTTGTTCAGCATCGCAACGTCAGCCCAGCCGCCCCAGTCGCGGGCCCGGAAGCGGTTCACGTCGCTTCGGACGAGCTGGCACGCCCAGGAGCCACGGAGGTCGTGGGGTGTGACATCGGGGAACTGCTCGGTCCGACCGCAGTGCGTACGCTCGACCCACCCGCGGCCCTGGATCTCCTCGAGGCCGGCGTCCCGCGCGAGGTGGTGGACGATTTCGCTGATTTTGCTGGTGCTGGTAGAGACAGAGTCGTTTAGCGAGAAGTAGCTATCCAGCAGCTCGGGTAGTTCGATAGAGACCCGCTTGTCGAGGTGGTAATCGTAGAAGTCATCCGGAACCGGCACAACCCGGGTCCCGGCTTCAGATTTTGGGCGCCAGGTGTCCGGCGGACCACGGGACCGTTCCTTCTTGCAATGATAGCATCCTGTGTCGCCGTTGCCGATCGTGCAGGGCCACTGTCGAGGCACACGGATCTGGAGACCGTGCGGCCCCTGCTCCACCCAGTCTTCGTGGCAGTGTCCGACAGTGCCATTCCGCATGCCTGTGTGGAGGAGCATCTGACCGATCAGTCGATACTGGGGGTCATCGTGTTCGTGGGCGGCTTCGTTGAAACGCGAGAACCCATCGGCGGGCAGCGGCAATTGGTCACGATATGGCATGTAAAAGCTATCAAATTGATGGTACTGAAACTCATTAAAAATACCGATACTTGGTGTAACATTCATCAACCGGAGCAGGTGATTTCGACACCTGAGTTTCAGACAGAACGCTCACAACCCCGATTTCGATGCATGATGAGATGGAATTCATCGAGACTGAGCGGGTAGTTTGACACCGGATTACGAGTGTTACTGAAGCTATCCGTCCCGAATTGTATGAGAAGCAGCACTACACAAACTGCCAGAACAAAAATCAGGCCGAGCGGATTTCGTCAGTCTTCGTCGACGTCGAGTTCCTCGTCGAGGCGGTCGCAGACGTGCTGGAAGTGATCACTGACGCGATCGGGCATCGCTTGAAATTCTTCGTCGCTCACAGGCTGCTTCCGTACCATTCTCGAAGACTGTCGCTCGAAGAAATCGTTACTCGTCAGCGAGGTCGTCGTAGACCTCTTTGTGCTCCTGGCGGTCGAACTCAGCGAACTCAAGGATCGCTGCGGTTCGGTCGTTCTCAGTGTGTGCCGCCATGTGTCGTTCTGTATCGATATTCGTCATTGGTACATTTCTACTTTACCCTCTCTTGGAGGCGTTCAACCTTCGCACGGATCTCTTCGTCCTCGATGTCCTCAACCGGCCTGGCAATCTCCTCGCAGCGGTGAATCGCACGGTCGACGTCGACCTCGTCCGCGCCAGCGAAACTCTTCAGAATCGCCTTGATCTCCTGGCCGTAGTCGAAGTAGTAGCCGTTCATCGCGTAGAATGTGGCTGTCGTGTTGAGTGCCGTTCGCTTGTTCCCGTCGACGAACGCATGATCGGACACGAGCAAGCGCATCAAGTGGGCGGCCTTCTCGTGAACTGTTTCCGGCACTTCTCCGAAGTAGCCCTCGGAGATGTAGGTCAGTGCCGACTCTGGCGCGTCTGGCTTTCTGACACCGCGTTCGGCCTCGGGGTCCGCCGTCACGATCGCCTCGTGCATGGCGAGGATATCTTCCGGGGTCGGGTACTGAACCCCATCATCGTTCTCAGTCATTCGACTCCTAGCTGTCCTCGTTTCGCTTCTTTTCAGCGCGCTCCTGTACCATCTGGCAATAATTTCGGACTACATCCTCATCGACTCCGAACGATCTTGCGACCCATTCTATACCCATCGTGGGATTTGATACTAAGTACGCTGCGAGAACATCCTCACGAGCTCGTGCGACCGCTGGCGGAACACCTCGCTCGCCGATCTTCTCGTCTCGAAACCCACCCATTACCGTCTGGACATCGGCGTACAGTCGTGCTCTGTCAAGACTGTCGAACGATTTGACTCGTCCCATCGGATTTTCGTAGTGGTAACGCTCATACTCGCCTTCGTCCTCACGAACTATCTGGCAGTTATGAGCGTATTCCTCGACAACAACTGGCTGCTCTTCGCGCCTTTTGTTCTCGCCGTCACTCATTTTCTTCGTTCCACACGTAGATCTGCCCACTCGACTCCGTTTCGACCTGTGGGATCTTCGGCAGGTTATCGGACAGCAACCGCTGAACGCTGGAATCCTTCAGCTCTAAGTCGAACTCGTTGTTGATGTGACGGCGGAGGACAACGGGCGCACTCTCACCACGTTCCTTCAGTAATGCAACTGCAGAGGCAAGCGCACGGACCCTCTCGTCTGTCTTCGCGCCGCCCTGGCCTTCCCACTCAATCGCATTGACGGCAGATATCATCTCGTGAGGTACTTCGCGCGAGCCCTGTCGTGGGTCTTCTACAAGTTCATAGAGGCCCTTGTGAACCTTCTCGACAAACCCTGAAAGCCGCAGGTCTCGGAGTCGTTGCGATACGAGTTGGCGGCTCTCTCCGGTCCTTTGGGATAGGTATGAAGGAGTCGCTCTCCCCTCTCTGAGCACATCGACTATCTTCCAATGCAATTCGTCGAACTCCTCAACTGGATTTTCCATTTGTTGATTCATTTTACCACGTCAATATCAATCCCAGTGCCATTGCCATATCTTTTTCGGACAACATTACCAAATCATTTGACAGCGTTAATACTAAGTGCAATGCGGATTGAGTGGATACTACGCGCGGTTTGCGTCACAGAATGACGCCGGTGGTTGTGACACCGACGCCGCGCGGCCGAAACCATGACCGCATTCGAAACTGACTCACTCCGTCTGGATAACTTCGATGGAAAAGACGATAGTACCGAACAGATAGATATTGCGCACGAACTGCTCGCAGCGGCCCCTGATCTCCGTGAGGTCGATGCCGATGAGTGACCCGAGCCGCCGACAGTTCCTCGGCGCCGCTGCGGCAGCTGCTCTCGCCGGGCTTCCACAATCGGCGTCTGCCGAGACTCCCGATCCACGCTCCGTCATTGAGGAGCAAAGCGTGAGAGACGACGGCAACTACTCGATAACAGACTGCGGGGCCGTCCCTGGCAACCTAAACAAAGTCACCGTCGAAG
>NZ_JAMQOM010000028.1:0-9951 GCF_031624315.1 Haloarcula terrestris
GACTCGGCTTCTTTCGCACACGGACCAGTCAACACGACGTGCTCTAAGGCACGGAATAGCGGTCGGTCTCTTGCGCCCCATGTCTTAATTCACGCTCTCATGGCGTAGCAGCGTTTCCATCGAGTCAACACGGCAGATGAAAGCACTATCGAATCCTAATAGTGGATCTACATAAATTGAATTTCCCTAGAAATCATGACCAGTTGTATCGAGATGGAACTTAGCCTGTATTGATATATGAGAGATGGACTATACCTAAGTACACCGAGTAACCTCTAGTATGTATGGACTTAGATGTTGGTTTTGTTCCTGTAGGTCGACCAGGCCATGGTGGACCAGGATCGGTTCAAACTTCTTCACTCCTAATCCGAGAAATGTCTAAATATTTCAATTTGACTATTTATGTAATCTCGAATGAAAGTGTAGAGAGAGACCATCTTCCTGCAAAAGAACGTGTCGATTATGTAATAAGAGATGGTTTAAATATAACACCACATCCACTTCATAACAAGATGAAGGAAGTCTCATCACTCATCCCCCAGCTAAAATCGCATGATCTTATTCATTCCTACTGTTCAGAATATATAAAACAACTGTCTGTAATCGATACACCTACACTAGTGACTCTTAACTCATACCGCCCTATCTGTCCGAAGGAAGATCTGCGATATTTGAACAAAAAAAAGTGTAGTGGTCCATCCATGACAAAATGCATATCATGTGTAACTCGCAGTGCCGTAGATCGTAGTCAAGGATTTAAAGGGGAACTGAAATCATATTATACCTCAATCTATCAGTTGAACCTTAGTAGAGAAACGATCGAGTCTAAGAGAGATATTACTTCATATCATGCTCTATCTCCCCATCTAAAACAGGACTATGAATCACTGGGCTTTCCAGGTACCTCAATTAAGGTAATTCCTCATTTTTATAATGAACAGTTCTATCAGCCAAAACAATCTGCAAACATTAATCAAAAATCACCCACAATCCTATCTGTTGGGAGATTGGAAGAGAAGAAGGGCGTTCAGACTCTCATAGAGTCGATTCCTAAAATGAAATCGATGGGATATCAGCCAAGTGTGAAAATAGTTGGTGATGGATCCTATGAAAGAAAGCTCCATTCTCTCGCTGAGTCTTTGAACGTTGAACAGGAGATCGAATGGCTCGGATTTGTCGATTATAATGAACTTCCAGATATTTATTCATCCTCTGATCTGTTTGTGTATCCAGGTCTTTGGGATGAACCATTTGGAAGAGTATTTTTAGAAGCACTAGCAAGCCAATTACCGATTGTTGCTTCAAACGTAGGTAGTGTTGAGTACATAATTGGTGATGCAGGTCGTACATTCGTCCCCGGAGTATCGGAGGATTTGGCCTCCAAATTTGATTCATTAATTCAGGATTATGAATATCACTATAATTCGATTGGAGATGAGTTATCTCGATTCAAGAGAGAAAGAATAATAGACAAATTCAGAAAACATTATCGTAAAGTAGCCACTCATTGACAACAGATGGTAACTGAAAATAGATTTTCCATGGTACATGGTGGCAGCGCACTATGACTGGTATCTGTGGCATTTTTAATCCTGAAGGCATAAATACAGAATATCATCCAGATAATCTTTTGCTAGACAGTCAATATCAATCTAAGTTCGAAGATGGAATGATCTCTGCTCATTTAATTTCTTATGAAAACAGCCATCAACCAGCTCAAGTGGGTGATAGTGATTATTATATAATGGCACTCGGGGATATTTACGGATATAGGAAGACAAACTCAGAATATATTTCAAAACAAGACGAGTGTGAAAATATGTCCGATTCCGAATTTTGCGCAATACTATTTGAAAAATATGGATTAGAATTTTATGAAGATCTAAATAGCGAATTTGTTATAGCCGTATATAATCAAAAAAATAAAGAATTGTATTTAGTTACTGATCGGCTTGGTTCATGGCCAATATACACCTATGAAAAAGAAGGTGATATTTTATTCTCTACTAACTTACAGGATCTCGCTCGTCAGAAGCAAGTTAATACCAAGATAATCCCAGAATATCTGCAATTTTATACGTCATATGGATATGTACCCGGAATCAGAACTCCTCTCAAGAATATTGATCAGCTCCCTCCAGGTAGTATTTCAACACTCAACTCAGAAAGTAAAGACAGTCAAAGCTACTGGGAACCAGAGTATACCCCAGAAGATCGTGACCCAGAGAAAACGTCAAAAATACTACACAACTTAATTACCCAAATACTGAAAGATAGACTTAATTCTGATCAAGATGTTGGAATGCTACTAAGTGGTGGGAGTGACTCACGACTACTTTTACAGGCTATGCCGTTTTCGGTGGATTGTTATCATATGAATGACTGGAAAAATCAAGAATATAAGACTGCTAAAAAAGTTTCTGAGTTAACCAATAACGATTTCATATTTTTGAAAAGAAAGAGCTCGTATCATGAAGACCTTCTTGAAAGGTATGCTGCCCTCCATGAGTTTATAAGTGAATTTCATCAAGCCCATGCTGGCGGGTTTGACCAGATATTGAGGGAAGAAACCGATGTATTGGTGACTGGATTATATGCAGATACCTTCTTAAAAGGTCATTTTTTACCCACACGATCTATAAATACTCCATTAGGACCAGTTGACTTTCCACTGTTGAAGAATATCACAGATATTGATGATTTTGTTGAGTGTGAAAGCAGGCGCTCTAATGGCTTCGTTCGATCAGAGAAAACCGTTCAAGAGATAATTAAGCTAGAAACTAAACGTACACCAGATGGGATTGAATATTTTGGAGTTGAATATCCTTCGTTAGAGTCTTTGATATTGTCTAAGAACTTTTATCCATTGACGAATCAACCAGATTCACTCTTCCAACAGAATCTGCACCAGTTACAGAGGACTCATTTCCCAATGATCGATAATCGATTAGTCGACTTCGCACTCACTATTCCGTTTAGCGAACTCTTAAAAAATCCGCCAGTTAACCGCGCTCTTTCACAGAATGCTCCCGACATAGCTAGCTTCCCACATCCAGAGACCGGAGTTTCCCTCAAAAAACCGTTTTATTTCCATTATCTTTCGAAGTATATAGGATATCTGAAGGAAAAATTTTCTGAGTCTGAATATCCGGAACGGTACTATACGGATAGTGCTTGGAGAGATACTTCAGGTTATATTCGTGAGTCAAACTTAGTTGAACAGAAATTACATGAGCATGATACATTATTGTCTGAATCAAGTTATCTTTGCAAAGAAGAGATCTTAGGAGCAGAAGAAAAGCATAGTAATGGAGAAGACCTTAGTTCAGAGTTATACCGCATCCTGAGTATCCTTGAAATGCCTCTTTTATCTGAATTGAACCAAAAACCCGAATAAGCTATATTTAATTCAAATTTTAATTATTATACATTCTATATATTTACTTCGTTAATCTCTGAGATCCTGAAGAGAACTATTGTGGACTAGAAGTGTAATCTGACGAGATGAAGGCCCTCCCGAAGTCGCAGATTCTCCGTTTTACTGAGAAGGCGATCAATCTCGCCCGCCGAGCAGTCTATCGGTACTCCTCAAAATTTTCTAAGCAACTCTATACACTCCCACAGCACGTTGTTCTGCTCTGTCTCAAAGTTCGGAAGAACACGACCTATCGTGGCCTGCTCGACAAATTAATCGAGATGCTACGTATCCGTCGTGTTCTCGGCCTAGCCGAACTTCCTACGCCATCAACGCTCTGTAAGGCGTTTGACCGGCTTGATATGGCTGTATGGCGTGTTATCTTGGTTCTCTCAGCCACGATACTTCCGACGAGCGGCGTTGTTGGAGTTGATGCGTCAGGATTCGACCGCAGTCACGCTTCGAAACACTACACGAAACGACCGAACTCACAATTCAGCAGCTCAAAGTAACATTGCTGATCGATACGAAAGTCAACGCAATTTTCGATCTCCACGTAACGGCGACACGAAAACACGATAGCCAGATCGCCCCATCTTTGATCAGAAGAAAGAATGCTGTTGTACATCCTGGGTGGTGCTAATCGACTCGTTTTGCTTTCACGTGTTTTTCATCTGGCCGCGAGCCGATTGTTGTCAACTGATACCCGAAGTCTTGAATTCGCTCTTCGATCTTACTGACTGTCGAGCCAAAATCGTCCACCGATGGACGACCAACCTTCGGTTTATGTAACTCAAGATAAACTGCTCGACAGTCCTCGTTGGCGAGGATTTCTTCCATGCCGTCAATAACGAGAGGCTCTGCGCCTTCCACGTCAATTTTTACCACATTCGGCTGAGGCGCCTCGTTATTATTTACCATACTGTCTCAACAGTCACACCCTCTGATGAGAATTGATTAGATAATGATTCCGGATCAAGGTCCATCTCCCCATCAGTATCCGAGAGTGCGACTTCATGAATTGTTGGAGACAGACCATTACGCCGTGTGTTTTGCTTCAACGTGGTGATTGCCGGCCTGAGCGGTTCAAATTCGACAAGCGTGATAGATCCCTTGGAAAGACCCGCAAAACACGAATGAAATCCAACGTTTGCACCCACGTCCCAGAATACATCATCTTCCTCCATCTCATCGGTCATGTCCGCGACCATCTCGCTCTCCATATTATTGAACAACTCAATTGCCGCAGAACGGGCCCCGTGCGTTACGAATTCTGCTTGAATCTCGTTTATCTCAATAGCACGGTAGCCTTGAATCCGGTAATATTCTATCCTAGCTAATTCAAGAATATACCGGGTTCCTGCATCAACCAGAGATAAGACGCCATCGTTCCTAAGTTTTTCAACTGCAGCAGATATCATAGCTCTCCTTTCATACTCGTCTCCCTAATATGTTCCTCCACGAACTACGCCATCATCGGGCCTTGTAGTTCTTCTCGAAGTAGCAGTTCGCGACCGACCCCGACGGAGTAACCGAGGTGAACTGGTCGAACAGCCCGCCGCGGCAGGTGAGCTTGTTCTTCGATACTTCTGACTCGTAGAGGTTCGTACAGAAAATATCGACAACTGGACCGTCTCCAGAGAGGTCGAGGTTAGTATTCCCCCAATACAGCTGGATTTTGCTCATATCGAGCGACCAAATCGAGTCAGGCGTCGAGATCTCGATGGCGGGCGCGGCTTCGGGACGCACGTTCCACTCGCCGAATCGCAGATTCGTATTCGTCCCACTCGATGCAACCAGCGAGAGGACCTGGTTGACGCCGCTTCCCGAAATGTCCGTGATGGTGACGTCCTCGAAGAAGTCACCGTCAAGGTCGAACGCGACCCCACCGATATTATCCAGCGTGACGCCATCCACGTTCAGGATTTTCGGGTCGAGGGCGTGAACAACGCTCCCGCCGATTTCCGAGAAAGTAGTTCCGTCGACGGTCAGCTGCGTCGTCATCTCCGTATCGACAGCGTTCCCGTCGATGCGCTCCCACCGCCCGCCATCAATAATTACATGATCGACGTTGATCGCACGGTTGACGATACCGTCCTCTGCGGTATTAGAGACGTGGCAGTTTAATAGCTCGACGAGGTGGCCGCCCCAACCAGTCAGTTTCACCAGTGCGTCAGTGCCGTGGTTGTGGTCTTGGAGCGTCGACCCGTCCAGAGTCAGCTCTTGGACGTCGCCTTCGGCGTAGACGAAGTTGCTGAAACCGTTGAGTTCGTTCCCGCTGGCTTCCATCTCCACGTCGTTCGGGTGGAGGTTGAACACCGACGCCTGCGGCCCGACGTAGACCGAGTACTGGGAGTACGAGATGTTCCCACCCTTCGATGATGATTTGGTGGCTCTGTCCGCTGCTGCTGTCACCCTTGAAATGGACGCCGCTCGTCACACAGCCCCACGCGCTCGTGTTGGGGAGGCTGACGTTGTGGACGTACGGTCCGAATTGGAGGCCGTGATTGAGGTGGCTGAACAGACACTTCGAGAACGTCGGCTGAAGGACCTTCCCGATGTGGAAGCCGACGCCCGAATTCGTCGTTTCGGGATAGATGCGCAGCCCCTCGATGATCGGCTGCATTTCTGTCTCCGCATTGTCGAGGGGTCTGGTTGTCTCGCACCGTGCGATTCGTGTCGAGGTTACCGACCATCTCGAATGCCCGACCGCCACCAGTGGCGTTGATGATCCAGCAGTTGTTGCCCTCGACTTTCGCCACTTACTCGACGGTCATTGATACTTTCGAGGCGACGCGGTACCGCTGTCCGCCAGAGAACGAGAGGACGTGCTGTTCGCCGTCGGGAATGCTGTCGACAGCGGTCTGGATGGCGGCAGCGTCGTCTGTCGACCCGTCACCTTCTGCGCCGAACGCATCGACGTGGACTTTCGGGAGGTTTTCTGTCGATAGGTAGCCTTCTCAGACAAGAAGGATTAGAGGCAATAGTATGTAAACTAGTAAAGTTAGAGCTGCAAATGCTATTATGACTCCACCAAAGCCGTATTCAGCCCCATAATATGGCGTCTGATAAATAACACCGGCAAAAACTCCTGAGGATAGAATTAATGGCCAATGATTTTCCCTATCACCGCGAAGTCTTTGTTCAATACGTCTGACCAGGTTCATGTTCGGAATCAGTTATTTTCAATATAGTATGTGTCGACTTCACCGTTTGCGTAAATTTTAGCGATGTCAGAGTCCTTAGAGAGCCGGTCTAACCCCTGTTCGTGAGGTTGACTTTCATAGAACCGTGAGACACGCCACTGGTCTCGCTCGCTGATGGGGATATATACTTGGCCGTTAAGATCTAGTTCGCCTGTTTGGCCGTATTCCTCCAATTGTGTATCGAAAGCCGTTGGAAGGAAAGCTCCTGAATTCACCACATCATCTCGCTCGTGAAGTCCTCTCATGCCCAGTAAATAGCTCCCAAAGCGATGCTGATCCAGTGTGTAGCCGTTGATTTCTCCAGATCCCTTTTCAGATATCACCCAGTCCATCCCGGAAATGTCCTGATCGGTTGCTTGTGGTGTGGATGAATACGTAACTGGGGACGGGAAAATTAGCAGTAGACCCACGCTCGCACAAATCACTAAGGCGGCTACCGACAGGCGCCGGGCCCGGTAATCATAAGTAGCGATACGTGCGAGCGGGATTGCAAAAATAACGACAAGTAGAGGAACCGGCCGTGTAATTCCGACGTTGAGTATATTTGCGACTGCGTTTCCTGCCAATAGGGCCCCAGAGCCGATCAACCAAGCAAAGATCAACCCATCGCGAGACAAATCGAGATTATATCTGTCCTCCTGATACAGTCTAAATAGAGACCAAAGCCCCCAAGTACCAATCATAATGAGTGCGAGCAAGGCGCCGCCGTATACGAGCGCATAGTTACGCAGAAGGTACTCGGTTCTACTAACTCCCGATTTGAGCAAGCTTTGTGGGTTTCCTCCACTAACAGCACCCCCACGATAGTCGTTCGCGAAAAATTCACCGGGGCTTAGAATCAGGTTTAATGCCCGTTCAAATGTGAGTGCAACGGCGGGTTGGGCTTTGATGATGATCCAGTAACTGAAAATAATCGAAACAACGAGGACAGCTAACGCCAGACTTAGCCGCCTCGGTCTATTCACGAGAGGGTTGAACAAACGGTTGAGCTCACTACTGGAAACAGCGTAGTAGATAGCAAACATTCCGAGAATGGCGATAAATACCACAGGGTGCAGAAAGGCGATCGCTAGAAGGATCGGGAAAGAGAGAATAGTCCAAGAGATACTGTTCAAGCGGACACCCCGAGACAATACCGCGAGACCAAACGGAATAAAGAGAACTGTACTAAAGTACGGTTTATAATATGTGTATCCCCCAGTATCAAAACCGAGTGACAGAATAAATGCAAACGGAACCAGCATCGCGATTTTAGCCGATATCGTATCATATTGGTTTACAAGAAGGCCAACTCCAGCAAGTAGGGCACCGAAGTATATTAGCGGTTGAAGCATCGCAGCATCCCGGAGCTCAATGTCGAGGATCATCGAGATCTGCGCCACTAGAACGTGACTGAGTGGGTACTTGTTACTTACAAAAAAATGTCCAGACTGTAGGATATCTCGCGAATGTCCGAGGTGATAAAGTGTGTCAGTACCGTAGCCAAAAATCCCGGAAATAAACAGCAGTGGAAAACTCAGCAGCAACCCTGTGATCACAGTAAGGGATACGATCGAGGCCTCAAATTCCTCGCTTTGGAGTGTAAGATAGAAAAAAAGCAGAAAACCGACAGCGATCATAAGCGAAAGTGGAAATAGGGCCTGTGGTATCGAATAGACACGTCCAATCTCCATTTGCGAGAGGGTAAAAACAGTAAGACCAAATAGTAGAAAGGAGGCAGATAAAATCGATTTCCCCGCTCGCGAAAACATACCTGTTTCTCAAACGGGTTCATACAAAAATCATTTGATGGGTTGCAGGGTCACACGAACAGGTCAAACACGTCGGCCTCCCAATTGACTTCAACATTCGAGGCTGCCGTAGCATACGCGTTTTGGACCGAGAGCGTGATTGATGAGCTATCTCGGGCCGTATATCCAACTATCGTGCCGGCGGCTCCCGCGGTCAGGTTAATTGTGTCCGTCCTACCCGTCACACCGTGCTGGAAACGTCCCCGGCAGAGAAGGATCCAACGCCCGTATTATGCGTTTTCAGCCCTTGCTCGACCAATCTTTGGCAATATTATCATCAATTTCAGATCGGAATGTCTCCATCGATCGCCGTGCCGGCCACGGTGTTGCCGCTGGTGGTGCCAAAGTGTATGTCCTTGATGGTTATCCGGTTTGGGTCGCTATCGTTGAAGTCGAGGAATACACCCGCGGTCGCGGTGTCCTGTCCGTCGATGCGGGTGCCGCGAATCTACACGTCGTAACCGTTAGTGTCGGGTTGGACATAACCGCCGTACTCGCCCACGTTATCGGCAACCGTGTTTATCACCCGACCCTGCCGGTCTACCGTGAAGCCCCGGTCGAAGCTCGATACTGGAGACGGGCTGGGATACATGTGAACCAGCGAAATCTGACAGTTCACAGCCGTAGCGATAAGTCCGGTCTCGAACCCGTGGATGATGTTAAAGTTGTATTCTCCGTCAATAATGTCGTTCTCGTTTTGAACACCAACAGAATCAGCGGCACCGGCGTCGCTTACGACGTGGGTGTACTCTACGGTAGGTTCGGCACTATACAGTTCCTCTGCCTCCGTGTCAATGCCGACGAACTTGCTGTAAATATCCGCATGAGAAATCCGAGTGTGCTCTCGTTGTAGGACCTTGGTGCCGCCGTCGAGATTGTTCTTAACCGATACCCCGAAAATCTCGCTGCTCTTTCCGAGATCGACGAGCGGGTCAGCACTCCCCTCGATTACGGAGCCCGAGACGATGTTGAGGTTAGAGCCGATCGTGCCCCAGCCGGTGAGCATCTGTCCCTGAGGAACACGAAGCGTCGAGTTGATGCCGGTTAGGTGCCCCGAGACGCGGATGGGACCGCCGTTGCTGGCGTCGATTTTCGCCTGTGCTGTTGCAGCGTCGTCGCCAGAGTGCAGTACGGGCTGTCCGTTCAATTCCTCCTTTTCAGCGACCGACTGTTTCAGGTGTGTATATATCTGAAGAATAGAATTTCAATAGACCCGCTAATTGAAGAGTTTGACGGATGCGTGGCATCTCGGTTAATTCGTCGAGCAGGCCACGATAGATCGTGTCCTTCCGAACTTCGAGACACAGTAGAACGACGTGTTGAGGAAGTGTATAGCGGTGTTTAGAGAATTTCGAGGAGTATCAGGAGGCAGCTCGCCGTGCCAGATGGATTGCCTTCTCAGTAAACCGAAGAATTGGCTCTGTAGTTTCGCTAGCCGCGACAGCTACGACTGCGTTATCTTGGTAGAAAGCGAAGAGACAGATTGGTTTGACATCCGAAATCCGCCTCTTCACCCGTGTTACGGTCGCTAAGTCTAAAT
>NZ_JAMQOM010000029.1:0-9892 GCF_031624315.1 Haloarcula terrestris
CGACGCCGTGCGTGCGCGAAGTTGGTACGGTGAATTTCGTGAACTTGTCCTGATGTGTGCAGTTCACAACATCAAGCAATCTCTGAAACAGTGAAATCAAGCTACGTCTGGCGATTCACCACGGCCCTCCAATCGATTATAGCTGCTATGGGAAGCAATCAGGCGACACTCAAAGGTGACGCCGAGGAAGGATATGTTAAACTCACCTTCAACGGCGACACCTACGAACGGACGCTCACCCGTGCAGGTAATTCGGTCACTGTTGATGGCGACGGCTACATCGACGATCCCGAAGTCGCGGAACTCTTCGCGTTCCTCCTCGAAACCAACGAAGCGCGACGGTCTGTCGCTCGTGGTGACGACCTTCGTGAGATTATCATGCGTCCTGTCGATGTCGGTGATATTAAAAATCGAATCCGCGAATTAGAAGAGAGAAAGGACGAGACAAATGATAAACTAACCACTATCGAGGATAGAAAAACAGATATCCCCGAACTTGAACAACAACGAACACAGATACAGGAGCAGATAAAGGATAAAAAGGATGAACTTGAGACGAAAGAAAATGAAATTGAGGAAAGTAATCGTGATATCGAGACAGGTCGGCAGGAACAGGAAGAGTTAGAATCAAAGCTCGACGAACTCCGCGCAACACACTCAGAACTTGAATCGACTCGCCGCCAGATCGAGAACCAAACCCAGAGTATCACGTCACTCAAACAGGAGCGTAGTGATCTCGAAGCTGATCTTGCGGACCTGCCTGAGACGCCGATGGGAGATCACCAACATCTCGAAACCGAAATCGAAACCCTCCGAGAAACACGCCAAACGCTGAACTCCCAGATTTCGGACCTCCAGAGCCTCATCCAGTACAACGAAGAACGACTGGCAGAAGAGGACTACGAGGTACTCGATACTCTCGATGTAGCCGACCAGTCTGAGTCCAGCGGTTCGCCAACCGACGAACTGCTTGCTGACGGTGACGATGACATCACCTGTTGGACGTGTGGCTCAATGGTCGAACGCGACCAGATTGAGGACACTGTTGAACGTCTCCGAGAACGCCGGCAGGACTTGATGCAGGAACTTAACGAGGTCAAATCTGAACTTGAGGATCTGAAAGCTAGCCAGCGCGAGGCTAAACAACAACAGAACCGGCGTGAGGAAATCGAGCGCAACCTTGCAGACATCGAAACTGAACTGGAGAGCCGTGAAGACCAACTTGAAGCGCTCAAATCCGAACGTGAGGCACTCACCGAGAACGTCGAATCACTCGAAGCCGAGGTCGACGATCTTGAATCCGAGGACTTCGACGAGGTGCTCTCGCTTCACAAAGAAGCCAACCAACTGGAGTTTGAAATCGACAGTCTCGAATCAGATCTCGAAGAGATCGAGGAAATGCTGGACCGTGCCGAAGACCTCCGAGAAGAACGCGAGGAGTTGGCTGACCAGTTGGCCGATGAACGGACAAAGATCGACCAGATCGAAGCCGAAGCGGTCGAGGAGTTCAACGAGCACATGGAGGCGATGCTGGGAATTCTGGACTACAAAAACCTCGACCGGATCTGGATCGAGCGTGTCGAACAGACAGTACGTGAAGGGCGACGAAAAGTCGAGAAGACAGCGTTTGACCTCCATATCGTTAGGACGACCGAAAATGGAGCCGCCTACGAAGATACGATTGAACATCTGAGTGAGAGTGAACGTGAGGTCACGGGACTGATCTTTGCACTGGCAGGTTATCTCGTCCACGATCTTCACGAGACAGTGCCATTCATGCTGGTGGATTCGCTGGAAGCGATCGATTCAGACCGAATCGCTCAGCTCGTCGACTACTTTGAAGACTACGCTGAGTATCTCGTGGTCGCCTTGCTCCCTGAAGACGCACAGGCGCTCGACAATGACGTTACTCGGGTGACTGCAATCTAACGTCAGCTCAATCCCTCCTTTAGGTAAACGAGAGGGTTATTTGTCTATCTGTGGCCACGGCAACTCGATCACCTCGTCCAGAATATCAGCTGGGATAGCAGGTCCATCACCCTCAATGCAAAACCCACCATCAATCCGGCCTATTTCGACGGTTACAGATGCTTTACCGTATCCCATTACCTTGGTAGGATATGACCATTCTTCACTTTGTTTCGATTCCGTGCCGCCGTCTCTGATACTCGTTGTATATCTTCTCCCATTTGAGAAGCATGAACCCGAGAATGACGAGTGAAAAGCCGAAGAAGGTACTTGCAGTTACCGGCTCGGTAAACAGAAGCCAGCTGAACACCGTTCCGAACATCGCGGTTGCGTACGTGACAAGGTTGAGTTCGACGGATCCGAGCCGCGGGAGAAGATAGAAGTACAGCAGATAGCCGGTTGCACTCACGAACACGCCGAGATAGGCGAGTCCGAGAAGCCCTTCGACGGACCACCGAACGAGTCTCACCGATTCGCTCGGGCTGGCAAGGCTGGCAAGGTGCGTAAATACGGCCCCGACGACCATCGCCCACGCGGTTCGCGAGGGAAACGGCATCTCGGGGTCCGCTCGCTGCGTGAGAACGCCACCGAGCGCAAACGACGCGGCTCCGAGCACCAGCACCACTTGCCCGACGGTGTTGCCCGAAAGTAGATTTGCAGGGTCAGGACGAGTGATCACGGCCAGTCCGAGGAATCCGAACCCGACGCCGACCAGTTCAGTCAGCCCAAAGCTCTCCTCCGGGAGGAACACCTTCGCGAATCCGATAGTCAGTATCGGAATGAGTCCAGTGAGGACGGCGGCGATTGCGCTCGGAACGGTCTGTTGACCGATGTTTTGGAGGATACTGTAGCCAGCCAGCGTCAGGAGACCACCTGAAAGCACTGCAGCCCAGTCGCGAGTGCTGCGTGGCCGCCAATAGTCTTGTGTTCGCCCCACGTACAGAACCAGGACAAGTGCGCCGACATCCAGACGAAGCGCAGCGTACAGAATCGGTGGAAACGACTCCAGACCGACGGTTACCGCCGGATACGTCCCGCCCCACACCGCCGCCAGAAGCACGAACAAACCGGCGGTACGATACCGGGGTGCGAGTATCGTCCCCGTCATCTCAAGTCACTGAAGACGCTTCGACACTGTGTGCGGTCGATTGATCCAGCCACACTATCCATTACGTAGAGAGAGCGCTTCCAGTACGGTGAACGGGCAGGTTAGTATCCTAACCGTCGATCCCATCGTCGGGGTCGTCTACTGGCTTGTTGAGGCTATCGAGTGCGGTGACCGCCGCTCCGAGCAGCTTGCGTTCCGCTCGGCGGAGCGTCTTCGAAACGGCGACATCTGAGATCCCGCACCGGTCGCCAAGCGACGCAAGGGTTTCGTCCCGCGGCGTCTCGTAATACCCATGTGCGACCGCCGTTTGAAGGACCTGCACTTCGGTCTCTGTGAGCTGTGCGCACCCGTCAAGTAGCGCAGTCGCCTCATCGAAGTTTTGGAAGACGTTGGGGCCCCTGCGGTCGTTGAGGGCCGTGTGTTCGACTATCGTGAACTCGTGACGGCGATCAAGTTGATTGAGTGCGGTGTCGATGGCATCGTGGTCTGTGAATCCGAGATGCCAGCGCTCTCTGCCATCGATATCAGTGAAGGGACCGATCACCGCTCCTCCGTTTTCCAGGACAGTCTCGATTGCGACCGTTTCATCCAACAACACGCGAGCGGTCGCCCGCGAGCCGCGTTTTCGTTTCAACTCGAAGTACGCTACCGCGTCAGCGTCCCTAAGTGCCCGAATACCACCCTCTAGCTGTGCTCGGTCGTCGGAGGCGGCCTCAATCCAGAGGTCACATTGGCCCGTTTCCGGCGAGACATTCCAATATGGCGTGGTCAAGGCCACATCGTGTCTCGCAGTTACCCGTCCCAGCGGGCATCCCTCGAGCCAGGTGTCGAGCATTACGCGATGCAC
Source organism: Haloarcula terrestris (assembly GCF_031624315.1). Lineage (NCBI taxonomy): Archaea > Methanobacteriati > Methanobacteriota > Halobacteria > Halobacteriales > Haloarculaceae > Haloarcula > Haloarcula terrestris. The sequence goes on from NZ_JAMQOM010000029.1 coordinate 3,924, forward strand.
AGCGGAGAATGTGGATGTGCGTACATTAAGATATGTACATTGTCGTAGGTGAGAGCCGAACACTCGTTGGGCTCAGACAAGCTACAAATCGACAGCTGACGAGACGGCCTCTCCCGTTGACGACGAGTGTGTCCATATTCCTCAATCGTCCCCAGAACAGAAGTCTACGAAACCGATCAGCTGTTTCAGTGAGCATGGTGACTGCCTAGCGAGACGGTCGAATTGGTGGATCAACCCGACGATTAGGCTAAGTTGTCAGGGGGTGATGCCCCGGACATGGTGCTCGTACTCTCTGCAGAGGAGATCGATCGAAATCTCGACTATCTTGTCCTTGTCGCTACTTGGTGGACTGGCGAGCCCCTCGCTATCAGCCTGCATGATTGCTCATCGCGTGGCCCTCCTGATAGAAGCATGCCTGCCGGAGTAAAGGTGAAAGTGCCGGACAATGCCTGCACCGAATGGGGGTGGGGATGGGGGTGGGTACACAGATACCGAAAGTGGATTCAGGGTGGTGTCTGTGATTGGATCCATCTCTTCTCCCTTCACGAGTAGAGAACCTAGATTCATAACAACCGTTACGGATCGTATAGACCCTCAACTGAGCGACAGTAGTAGTCCTGAGTGGAGTCCTGAACAGCGTCAGTTTCATCGGAGCGCTTCGCAACGACGCTGGCGAACTCTTTCGGAGGCTTCCAGTTGCCCTCTGTCTCCCGTGCTTCCCACTCTTGGACGAGGGCGTGCTCACCGTCAGCAGTGACATATAGAGTACGAATCCCCGGCTGCTCGCTGAGTGGCCCTTCAAGCAATGTGCCAGTTCGGGTATCAACTACCCATTCAAGCAGGAGACCAGCCCGCCACTGAATGGCATACAGTTTGACCTCACCGTTGTCGGGAGATTCTATACGACCGTTGTCAGCCCACGATTGGGGCAGCGATTGATTCTTGGTTTTGTCTGTCCAACGCCACTTTCGCTCTTTCGATCCATGCTTTCCACGTCGGTAGCCACTGCTCATTGTTGGATTTCTCTCAGCTACCCGAGAAGCACAAAACAGCCCGTCGCGAGAGGTCACTCAGCCATGTGCTTCTCGATGTGCTGGAACCACAGACGGATCGTCTTTGTATGCAAATCCACCGTCTCACTTATTGTCGCTTGTGTGAGTCGGGTATCTGACTCCCGGCCAGCAAGGTAAAGAGCACCGGCTGCGATACCGTCTGGTCGTCCGTTGATCTCGGCGGACTCGGTTTCCTGTTCTGCCAGTTCGAGTGCCCGCTGACGAATGTCCGGAGCAATGTCGAAGGGGAGGTCTGAACAAATCCTCGCCCCCCACTCCACCGGGAGCGGAACTGGGATCGGAAGTTCGAGTTCCACCAAGAACGTCCGGTAGCAGTTCCAGATATGTGAGTCTGAACACCGTGCAACCGTAGCCACCGTATCCATCCTCACCAGGCCATTGCATCGGCAGGCAGCGTAGACAGCGGCCGCTGCACCGCCCTCAATCGAGCGCCCGACCAGCAGGGCCTCGTTCTGAGCCTCTCGAAAGAGCGTGGATGCCTGCTCTTTCACCGACCGGGTCTCAGACAACGCACTCGTAATGCGTCGGATTTCGCCGAGTCCATGGGCAAGATTCCGGTCGCGCTTGCTATCGAACTTCGTCCGACCGTGAAGCCACCGCTGGCGAGCAAGCCGTCGGCGCCGTCTCGGAGAGATGTCTACACTATCGACGCTTCCGATGTTCGTCGACAGTCCCCGGTCGTGGCGAGTGGCTGTCCGGGGCGCTCCCGTCCGCTGCTGTTCCTCCTTGTCATACGTCCGCCACTCTGGCTTGCGGTCGATCTGGTCTTGGTCGGTCACCAGGCCACAGTCCTCGCAGTGCGTCTCTCGGCCACTACTGTCGAGCGTGCCGCCACACTCGGGACAGCCCGGCGTAGCTGCAGACAACGCTGTCTGGACAGTTTGTGAAGACATATTTCGAGACATCCTCTCACCTGACCAGAGGGTCAGAAAACACACTGCGGCCCCCGGTTAGGCGTCTGGCAGTTTCCCATCCGGTCGGGGGACTCGCTGAGCTTCGATCTCGATCTCGACCCGGCGACGGTGTTTGCATCGCTCGGCCTCATCGGGACAACTGCACGTCTCTTCGAGCACGTCGACCTCGTACCGGCTATCTGACGCCGAATGGACCTCGTAGCGACCGGGCTTTGCGAGAAAGGAAACGTCAATATCTTCCTGCTTCGCTCGTTTCGTGCGTGGTTCGTCCTCAGAAGAGACAGCCAAGGGGTCCTCTTTGGGGTCCGTGACGCCGCCGTCATCGAACCGGACCTGCATGACTCCGCCGTCAGCGACCGCTTTCCGTGGTTCGCCGTCGACGTGTAGTCCAAACTGGTCATCGAGAGCGTCGTCGTCAACCCACTGCGGGATGGGCCGCTCGCCGGTCGCGAAGGCGACTCGCTTCTGGTGCTTGCACTCCTCGCCGGGGTTGAACTGCTTCCACTTACACTCACAACTCCCTGTTCGAGTGTCGACAAGATACTCTGAGCCAGACCCGGAGTTGACTAGGAAGAGGCCATCGGCGTTTCGTGCCCGACCAATCGAGTCTAACACGGTCATCACTTCGGTCAGCGCCCGAACGGTCCGGTTGTTCGGGCCAGCCTCCTCTATTTCACTCTCGTCGATGCTGCTGGCGTCGCTACGGGATTCTGTGGTAGCCATGAATGACAGGCGGAACGCCCTCTGTGGGACGCCCCTCATCCCGCTGGGGCGCAGAAAATTCGGCGATTAGAGCTTGTGAAGGCGCAACTCTATTTTCGGACAGGAGTGGTCAGTACAGATGATTGAGTCACCGATTTACGGCTTTTCGACAGACTTTGTTCCACGCCTCATCAAACCGTTTCCCCTTTCGTACAACGTCTTTGTCCTTGCTCCACGTGACTATCTTTTTTTTTCTGCAATTCTTGAAGTGATTGATGGCTCATACGCAGGCGTAGCCGCGCAACTTCTTCATTAGCAGACGGTGGTTCAGATTCAAAAAGTTTGAACTGTACCATAGTTATTGAAAAGGGGGCAATCGTCTTCAGATGCCTGTTTTTGATTTTGAGTAATGCAGTTACATATTGGTCCTCCGCAGACCTTTTGTTCAATCTGCACACGTACTGAGCAGACGCTGCTGCCAGTATCATGGTTAAAGAAACTCCCTTTTCGCTGCCTGTCAGAGTTCGGATGCCTGTATCTGCTCGTGGGCGTCGAGATTGAGTACTGGGATGACGCCCTCGATCTCCTCTTTGCCGTACTCCTCACGAATCAGGTCATGGATATCGTTCGCGAGAGCAACGGCCTCGTCTTGCTTGTTGGAACTCGCCTCGTTCTCAGGAAAGTCTGCTGGCCCGACACCCTCCACGACGATGAACAGCTGGTCGTCACTCATTTTCGACCTCCTCAACGAGCAGCGTCGTTTCGGGCAGGTCGTCGCGAGAGGTCGACAGGAACTCGGACGTCTCCAACGTCTCCGCAATCAGCTTGACTAGTTCCTCAGAGGCATCGTCAAAATGAACGATAGCGTCAGGGTCGGGGTAGTTGTCGTACTGCTGTACAGCCGTCTCTTCTGTCTTGTTCTCGGTCATATCGGTAGGCAGAGCGCCTTCAATGGGACGCCCCTCACTTGTTGGGGCACAGAAATTACGCGTCGGCTCGCTCCTCGGTACCTGATTCATCGCGACGGATCTCGCGTGCCCGCTCTCGAAGGCGACACTGGATCGGCGTCCGGTTTTCATGCTGATTCTCGTAGGCGAGATACTGCTGGATTGTCTCGATTGAGTGCATACAGTTGATGCCGGCGACGATTGGCTGGAGATGGTCGGCGTCCAACAACCGCTCTGGAGGGAGTTCATCAAGAATTGGGTCGCTCATCTATCCCCCTCCGGTAAGTCATTGAGTGTCGTCCTGCACCTGTACCGACAGCCCAGGTTGTTAACCAGAAGCGTCTTGTCGACAACTTCCCAGAACCCGACTTTGTGGGGTTCAATCGACCACCAGAACCGGGCGCGTGCGGACGCAACTCGCTGGCGTTCTTCACATTGCCAACTCACGCGCTCGATCATCGCCATGTCGAGGCTCCCTCCGGTCGATCTGCCATGTACGAGGTGGCGAGATCCAGACCAGCATCGAGTGAGCCTCGCGTCCCGACCAGTTTGGTCGCCCGTTCGAGCGTCCAGCCGTCGTCGCCACCTTTGAGCAGGACTGTTGCTCCGTTGTCGGGGATGTGCCACCCGATCGTATCGTTGCCAACGGCGAGAAATTCCCACTCACCGACGGCAGCCTCCTGTGCCGCGCTTTGCTTGTCAATCAGCGCATCTGAGCGTGGGCCACCAGCGCTGAAATCACCCAATGTGGCCGTCCCTGCTGCGTTCATGCAGCGACATCCAGCCGGTCCCAACCGGCGAGTTCGGCTTCGATGGCGCTGATGATGCTCATGATCTGTTGCTCTAGCGTGACTGCCTGCTCACCGTCGACGTCCAAGAGCGAGCGAAGTTCGAGTACATCCGGCAAGGCAATGCTGTCTGAGCGCCGGGCCACCGCACGGAGGACAACTGCTTGAACATCGGCACTGTCGGGCTGTCCTCGAACAGTCGTCGCGATAGACTCGACGAACCTCGGGATGGTTGGCTGAGACAGGTCTTCCGAACGACGGCAGGACATGTTTCGAGACATCCTCTCACCCGCCAGAGGAACACAAAATTGGGGCTCGCTACCGCTGTGAATGGAGTTTTGTGCTTACTGCGTTGGCTGAACTACCTGCTCAATAAGACTGCGAACTGATCAATGAAGAAACCACCAGATAAGAATGGTATCTGTACTGGTATGCAAGATGCAGGGCGCGTATGTCGCACTGTCGAGTTGGCGAGTTCGAATCAAATCAGTCGCTCACTACAGAAAGCAAATAATCTCTGTTCTCTGAACGCTGTCTCTCCGAAGACCAATGTTATCAAAGAGACGCACAACAAATCTTCAATACGGTTCTGTGTTCGTAGAAAACGGCCTATGTCCGTGATTTGATGAGAGAAGCGAGTTTCTCCGGGGCTGTTTCCGTGGCGACGTGCCCTACATTCTCCATTTCGATGAGGTGGCTCCTATCGAGATGATCGTCCAAAGCAGTGACACCGGCACGAAGATGATCCGGACTCTGCTCACCAGTCAGGAGTACTACTGGAATATCTATGCCTGGCACATCGGATATGTCAAACGCTTCGACCTCGTAGTTCTCCCGGATCACGGTCTCAGTGAGGTGGAGATTTGCCTCTTCGGGCCACCAGGGCAACTGGGAAACATCAGAAACTGATCCATTCTCCTCAATGAACAGTCGCATTGCGGCCTGTCGCTGACCGGCTTCAAGACGAGCTTCCATTCGAGCAGCTAAATCGTCATCGCTGTGTTCGTCCACCAATACGGGTGGTTCATACAGTACGAGACGGTCGATGGCGATCTCGGGTGCGGCTGTGAGAGCAACGAGTCCACCGAACGAGTGTCCAAATACAACTGGAGTTTCACCGACAGCGTCAACAAGCGCTCGGAGGTCCGCTGCTTCGCGGGCAAGGCTATAATCATCACCGTCACTGCTGTCACCTCGTCCTCTCCGATCCGGGACGTACAAGCTGAATTCGTTGACAAGATACGGCCTGAGAGTGTCCCACGCCCGTCGGGTCCCGGATCCGCCGTGGAGGAGAATCAACGGCTGGCCGTTCCCTTCACTCTCGTATGCTATGCTCGTTCCATCAGACGATTGGACAGTGTGAACTGCTGGATTGGAAGGCTGTGATTCAGGGGGCATCGCTTTTCAAGATACCTAAATTCGGCTCTGTAGTTTCGATACACTGCGCTGGATTTCACGGATATCGGACGCTCCGACGAAGGTTGTAGACGGTGGCTTTGAGGATGATTTCACGGAATTCGAGCCACCAGCTTCGCGCACGCACGG
>NZ_JAMQOM010000030.1:0-6720 GCF_031624315.1 Haloarcula terrestris
TTTAGCTAACTGAACGACTTTGCTCGTGAAGCGGGAGATCTTCGACATAGAGCATCGGCGGTTTCCCGCTTCAACTTCCTAGTTCTGACGGTCGAAGCCGACGCTGTCCAGCGATTCACCAGAGCCAGGCCGGGTAATAAACATATGCCGGGCCAGAGCACTCATCGTAGTGTCAACCCATTTGAGACGGGTTCATGACTCCCTCAGGGAACTACAGCGAATCCAGAACCCGCTTGAAACGTTCCTCAACTTCTTGGGCAATCGAATCCAAAGCGGGATTATTTGCTACCCCGACCAGTTGTCCCGGATCAACGGCACTGACGACGGTGTCGCCGTTGTCTGCCTCGTACACGACGACGTTGCACGGTAGCAAAGTCCCGAGTTCGAGTTCCTCCGTGAGTCCTTGGTGGGCTAACTTCGGATTGCACGCACCGAGGATGCGGTAACGTCGGAAGTCCTCGTCGAGTTTCTCCCGCAACGTTGCTTGGACATCGATGTCACAGAGAACGCCGAACCCCTCGTCCTCAAGCGCACTAATCGTCGACTCGACAACTCCATCAAAGTCCTTGTCGACTCGCTTGTACAGGGTATATCCCATACTACACATACTACGTGTCTGGTCTTGACTGATTCGGTGATCCTGGTCATAGAATAGCAAAACGTCTCTCACCGACGGCTGGTGAGCTACCTACTAGGCTGTTTTCCGACCGATTACGGTCTCCATCCCTAGGTCATAGAGAGAGAACCCGACGCTCTCGACTGCTTCGTCGAACAGCCGAAACGGCTGAAACCACTCGTTGAGTGTCGTCTCATCGACATCTCCCTCCCATCTATCGATCGGCCCGCGAATTTGGATACTCCACGACTCATCTGTTGATGCCTCGTAACACACGAACGTGGCAGTCTCGGTCGTCTCCAGGAATCTCCCCTTCTCACTATCGTCGTCGTGCTTACTCACTCGAAGCAAAAACCGGTCACCATCGTAGTGATAGCTCAGTGGAATCGCGTACGCTTCGTTGTTCGCTGCCAATCCGAGGACACCGTGTTCGCCTGCTTGGAGATAGTCATCGATGTCGGACTCGGTCATTCCGCTGGTGTATACGTATTCGACGTGCTCCATAGGGAACTGCACGTGACGGAAACCCAAATAGACTCCTCGACTATGAGGGTTGACTGTGGAGTAGGTCCTCTTTAGCCCAAAATACATCAACCGCACAACGTCGAGGTGCTCACTTCCTCCGCCACCGCTCGGCGCTTAACTCCTCAGGTTGAGAGGACGTGTACTCACCGTCGTGGAAGTGGTTACACGGCCTGTTTCTCCACTGAGGGTGATTGTCGCCACCACCTCTTCTCGGAGGGAGGGTTTCAGGGCGCTCATGTGGCGGGCTCCCATCCAGTCGGTAGATGTGATCTTCCTGCTCCCGTCGGCGGAAGAGCGCTCCTCCTCGGGGAGGTCATTGAGTCGAATCATCTGCTCGTGGATAGTGCCGTCGACTGTGACCACAACGGCTCCGTCGCAGTTGAGGGCCACCGGCCGGGTAGCCTCAAAAAACGAATCGCAGGTCACCGATGAGTTCGGCCAACTCTTCGAACTCAAACAGAGCTGTGGGGACAGAGAGAACGACTACTCCGCCGACGGTATCGGCGCCCAGAACGACATCAAGAGTTCGCAGGAATCGATCAAGATCCGCATCACCAATGATATCGAGCGGATTCGTCACGTCGGCCCCGTCCGGGAGCAGCGTCTCGAGTTCAGTGCGTAGGTCGTCTTCGAACTCGGCGATCGTCAGCCACGAATCAACGATGGCGTCCGTCGTCAGTACGCCCGGCCCGCCCCCGTTTGTGACAACGGCGATGTCGTCGCGTTCGAGGAGTGGTTGGCCGCTCACTACCCGGCCGACGTCGAACACTTCCTGGATATTCATCGTACGCAGGACGCCTGCTTGGTAGGCCTGATCACTGCCCGCAATCGAGCCGGTATGCGATGCTGCAGCCTCAGCTCCGGCTTTCGTTCGACCTTGATCACGACAATCGGAGTGTGGGCTGTCACCTCCCGGGCCGTTTCAATGAACGCCCGGCCATCGTCGATATTCTCGAGATATGCGAGGATGACATCGGTATCCGGATCCCTGCCCCACTCGTCGATGAGATCGACCTCATCGAGAACAGCTTCGTTGCCCAAGGAGACGACGTTATTGAACCCGATGCCGTGTTGGGTCGCCCAGCCGAGTACCGCCGAAATGAAGGCCCCGGATTGGCTCATGAGCGAAATAGACCCCTCTCGGGGAGTCCCACGGAGAAATGTCGCATTCAGCCCGTTCGACGTATTGATGACGCCGACACAGTTTGGGCCGATCAAATTGAGATCATACTGTTCGGCAACCGCTGTCAATTCACGCTCTCGTTGTTCGCCTTCGATCCCACGTTCACTGAACCCAGCCGTGATGACGACGACGTTCGGGATGTCCACCTCTCCCGCCTGACGGACGACATCAACCACGAGGTTGGCTGGGACGACAACGATGGCTAAATCCAGAGACCGGGGATCCGGCGCTGCACTGATCTCTGCGTAACAGTCAATTCCGAGTATGGTCTTCCGGTTCGGGTTGATCGGAACCACCCCCCGTCGAATTCGGAGAGATTCTACACCAAGAGCTGAATCACGGTCCCATAGCTAGATCGGGAGCCCCATCGATCAACCGGGACGCCGTAATTTAGGCCAATACTTGAGATCGTAGTTTCTGAGTGATTACAACCGCCTCCTATGTATCACCGGTCCAATCTGGGTTGGGTTATATGTTAACAGCCAGACAAGCACAGTTGAGACTATGCAGGCAGCACGATGGTCATCTCAAGCTGGCTTTCTTCTCGCGACCGTCGGCGCAGCCGTTGGCTTAGGTAACATCTGGCGATTCTCCGCAGTCGTCGGCCAGAACGGTGGCGGCGCCTATCTGATCCCCTATCTAATCGCGGCCTTCCTCTGTGCGGTTCCGATGCTCATTCTCGAACTCTCTATCGGACGCCGTCTCCGGACAGATGTCGTCTCAGCATTCCGATCGGTCAAGGTAGAATATACACCACTTGGATGGCTCATCCTCGGCGGTGTCCTCCTCATCTTGAGCTATTATCTCGTGCTCACAGGATGGGTACTTGGATTCTTTCTCTCCTGGCTTGCTGGCTCGCAGACGACATTCGAATCGTTCACCGCTAGCTGGCTTCCGATCGGATACTTCGTCGTCGCGACGGTGGTAACCGGAGGAGTCGTCTCGATGGGCGTCCGGGGTGGTATCGAACGGATGGCGAAAGTCGTGATGCCGACCGTGTTCGCGCTTCTCATTGCACTTGCGCTGTACGCGGTGACGCTCGCGGAGTGGGACCGAGCCGCTGTGTTTCTATTCACACCCGACTTCTCAGTGCTCACAGACCTCGGTATCTGGAGTGCCGCCTTCGGGCAAGTCTTCTTCTCTCTGTCTGTCGGGCAGGGAATCATGCTTACGTACGGGAGCTACGTCGAGGAAGGAGCAGACCTGTTCAAATCATCATTCGTGATTACGATTGCCGATATCGCCGCGGCGCTGGTCGCTGGTCTCGTTATTTTCCCGATCGTATTCAGTTTCGGTCTTCAGCCGACGCTCGGGACGGAACTCGCATTCACGACGCTCCCTACGGCGTTCGCGACGATGCCGTTCGGCAGGATCGTCGCCGTCGGGTTCTTCGGTCTCCTCTTTTTTGCCGCCTTGTCCTCGGCCGTGGCTCTGCTCGAGGTTGGCGTTGCTGCCGCCGAAAGCACGACGCGACTTTCCCGCCCCCGGGCGACACTATTCCTGACCGGCGGGGTGTTCGTGGCCGGTATCCCGTCTGCCTTGAGCTATAGTCCGATTAATCTCGCTGTTGCAGGTCGCCCCATTCTGGATCTGGTTGACGAGTCTGTCGGAACATTTGCTCTGCCAATCTCGGCGCTTCTTATCGTGTTCGTCTTCGTCTGGGCAACCGATATTGAGACTGTTCACGAGGAACTTGGACAGTTCTATCCGGTGGTTCGATATCTGATTCCGGTCGTTCTCGTTGTGATCACTACTGCCCGGACCGTCGGAATCGCTCGACCGGCATGGCGGCTCATCGTTGATCACACTCGAAACGGTCCACTTGGTCTCCTCGTCACAGCTGTTCTCTTGCTCGCCTTCGCTATCTTGGGTTGGGAACTTCGTGATCGACTCTAGATCACCCTTCTCCCAGTCGGGGTATTGACTCGCAGTCCTCATGCGGAGACACCGGAGGAGCAACAATTCAGTCAGTAGAACTTCTGTGGTCCCATCACCACTATTTACTCGACTACCTCGAAGAAACACGACGCCAAGATCGGCCCGCAGGTCGCCCGCCGGAACGCAGGCGACCTGCAAACCCTCGCTGCTGACAAAGGATACGACGCGAAAGCCTTCGGCGACGAACTCCGTCACAACGGCATCCGCCCGCTGATCAAACACCGTCTGTTCAGCTCACTCGATCACGCTCACAACGCCCGCATGGACAGTGATCGGTACCACCAACGATCCATGTTTGAAACCGTCTTCTCAAGCATCAACCACACCGGTTAGCGGGAAGAGAACGATTGGAAGGAGGCTGGTCACTGGGATCGGGATCGCTTCGGTTATCCACCAGGCTGCGATCCAGAGAGTGCTTGCGAGCGCTGCATTTGCGGACGGCGAGATGGTAACGGGAGAAACAGGAGAAAGCCAGTGAACAGTGCTGGTCCCAGAACCAATCCGACCTGCTGTCGGGTGGCGAGAGTAGAGAAGCGACTGTGAAGGACCATTTCTGAGACTGAGTTAGTTTACGAGGGGTGTGAACGGCTACACGGCACGTATCAGTGAAGCTTCGGGTGCGAAAACAATTGTACGAGGGAAGCAGTCCCGAATATGGTTTGCCAGCCCCTGGTTCTTTGCTCCGCTACACGTAGCTGGATGTGATGTACGATCGGATTCTCATCGCCACGGATGGAAGTGATAATGCGCAGCGCGCGACACACCAGGCTCTCGATTTGGCTCGGCAGTATGGAGCCAAACTCCACGCAGTCTATGTCATCGAAACCAGAACAGGGTACGATAACGCAATCGTCGATCCCGACACTGTCCGGCAGAACCTTCGAGAAGATGGAGAAAAGGCACTGACGGCCGTTGAGACGGAGGGGGAGCCTGATGTTTCCGTTATCACCTCGGTTCGAGAGGGGGTCCCACATGAAGAGCTTCTCTCGTACATTGTGGATCAGGGAATCGATCTCGCAGTCATGGGTGCCAAAGGTCGATCCGCTTTCAAGACGATTCTGCTTGGAAGCACAACGGAGGCACTTCTACGGGCAGATCAAGTTCCTGTTTTGGTGGTTAATAGCGCTGGCGAGTGAGTCACTTGATGTTGCATCGCTCTATACGCTCCCGTGTATCATCAGGCATCTTGGTCTTTCAGGGCTTTACGGGTCAAAATGACCGAACTGGCAGCTGCCCGCCCAACGCCTTCGGCGACCGACCCGACGAGCTTTCGCTTGAGAAATGGGTCGCGTGTCGCGCCGAGGATAGTGAGATCATGGTCTGCAGTTTCGTCTGTGATTGCACCCGCAACGTGGTCTCTTCGGAGTGTTGTTGACTCGGCTCTGACATCCATGTCGCTGAGGGAAGAACCGTAGTTCTGGAGAAGTGCTGAGGTATCCTCCTGTGTCAAGTCATCTGCATCGGGGTGAGTAACGTGAAGAAGGTGGACAGGCGCGTCATGCTGTGCTGCGATTGTACCGGCAAGTTCGACAGCCAGCTTACAGTGTGGCCCACCTGCGACTGGAACTAAGATGGAGTCAATTTCTCTCGAAGGAGTGCGGATGCGTTTGACGAAGACGTCACATGGTGCTTCACCGAGAATTCGGTCGAGGAAACTCCCCAATATGATGTCGCGCCGCCGAGGACGTCCGCGCCATCCGACGAACAGGGCGTCAGCGTCGTGCACATCGACTGCTCCCACGATTCCGGTCGCAATGTCCCGCGCATAGCGCATCCGTGATTCGACAGTGACATCAGCGTCTTTGGCTTGTTCGACTGCCTCATTGAGGAGCCGTACCTCTTCACCATCGTCGTCGATAAGACTGTCACCCGAGGAGAGAGGGACCTGGGGCGGGACCTCGACAACGTGTAATAGGACGATTCGCATTGACTCGCCGTGGGCGATATCGATAGCCGTGTCCAGTAATCGCTCGACCGTTTCTGGATTCGCTACAGGTACCAGAAGCGTCCTGCTCGGAGTTTCTTTGGCCATGGCGATTACTTCGTTTGGACAATACATTAACGCTCTCACGACCCCATTTCAGAAACAGACGTAGGAGTCACTTAGCCGCTCGTTGGAGTCGAATCAGGAGATAGGCCAAGACACCGATACAAACGAGGAACGCGGCGGAGACGAGCGTTCGGTCCAGCGTACTATCAGACAGTGTATGCCAGTCAGTGAAATCGAACCCGAGGAACAACTGTGAGGCGATAATTGCGACGAGAACCGGAGGAAGGCGGTATTTCGTCGACGTGGTAGTCAATCGCTTGATGCGCGGTACCTGAATCTTCGGCCGTGGTGAATCGCCAGACGTAGCTTGATTTCACTGTTTCAGAGATTGCTTGATGTTGTGAACTGCACACATCAGGACAAGTTCACGAAATTCACCGTACCAACTTCGCGCACGCACGGCGTCGC
>NZ_JAMQOM010000031.1:0-1584 GCF_031624315.1 Haloarcula terrestris
GTACGTGTTTACTCCGAGGATTCAACCGCCGGCACAGCCTGAGCCCGTGAAACCATTTCGTTGTCTCGGGAGACTCGCTTGAGTTCGTCGTAGGGATTGCGTCCCTGCTGGCGCCACGTCGCCAGCAGGGACAGTACCGTCTCGTGAACGAACATCCCGCGGTCGTTGCGAAGCGTTCCGATAAGTTTCCGCAGAACCACCGGCTCACGGAGTGCGTTTTCGGCAGCATTGTTCGTTGGGGAGACCGCTGGCTCACCGACGAAGGTGAGCCAGTGGTCGAGGCCACCTTCGATCTTTCCGAGGAGTGTTGCCACTGGTCCGTCGGGAACTGGCCGCTCAACCAATGATTCAAGCTCTCTACGTGCTACGCGCTGTAGTTCTGCTCGCTTACGAATGGTCAAGTCGCTCTCCAGCCGAGTCTGGAGAGCGACGTACAACTGCCTGAGAGAGTCGTAGATCGGTTTGCCTTCTGGCTGCTTTTCGGCGACATCTTCAGCCTCCCGCAGAATATGCGCCCAACACCGCTGTAGATTGTCGCTGAAGGCTGGATAGGCTGTCCATCCATCACAGATGACCGTTCCCGCGAAGTCCTCGCCGAGGACTTCCGCGGGAACATCGCTCCCACGACTTTCTCTAACCGCGTACAGCGTGTGGTTCTCGGTGGTGAACGTCCAGATCCATGCCTGTTCGCCGTCCCGCTTGATTCCTGTCTCATCGATATGAACAACATCAGTCTGCTGGATTTGACGGCGAATCTGTTCGTATTCACAGCGACCGGCGCGCGCAGCGCGCTCGGTCGCGTGCCATGCGGACGCGCCTGACAACTCCAGTCCGTGCAACTGCTCGAAACGGTCTGCAATCTTCCGGTAGGGCAGGCGGTAATCGTACCTCGACAGTGCTGATTGAGCGATCACGTTCACCCCGAACTGCCCCTCATCGGGGCAGTTGGGGTGTGTAGCGACTGTCTCGGTTCCACAGGAGTCGCACTGGTAGCAGTGGCGGTTGTACTGAGTGATTTCCGGTGGCTGTGGATCTGGTATCTCCTCGACGAGTCGGGGGCTGACGCCCTCCGACTCGTCGAAGTGTTGGCCACACTCTGGACAGCAGTCACAGGTGACCTCAACTTCTTCGTCCGGATCAGCCGTAGAGCGCCACTCCGGGTCATGACCATCCTTTCGTCCAGGAGTGCCGCCGTCCGTTCTGACATCGTCGTCTTCGTCGTCTTGCGAGGTCGGGGACTCGTCAGTCCCCGACCGTCGCTTACTAGGCGGTGTATGTGGATTCTCGTATTTGCGAAGGCGTGTTTCGAGTTCTTCGATCCGTTCATCCTTCTCCTCCAGCTTCTCTTCCAGCTCGTTGATTCGCTCTTCCATCTGGAGAAACCGTGAGAGAAGTTCGTCTTTGCTGAGATCATCCCAATCCACTATGACCACCTCAGCGTTATCTCAGCAGGGTCACCGGGATGGTCTCCGCCCGGAGACCATCCCTGGAGAAACTCAATTAGACCTTGCTGAGGATGCATATCCCCTCGATTGGTCTCCTGCTACGAGACAGTGGCGAAATTCATCGAGGCTAAACACATAC
>NZ_JAMQOM010000032.1:0-1426 GCF_031624315.1 Haloarcula terrestris
TTCACCTATGGAAACGCTGCTACTTACACAAACCACCGTTTTCGACAAAATAGTTGCGCCGTCCTGTACTCTGCTGTTCTCCCGTCCGGCAGGCGGTCGATATCTTCAGGCGGTGCGGTCGCAGTCTGGCGATAGCTGTTGCTAACGCTGGCCTCGACCGGCCACTGAGGGCCGCCCGCCCGGCGGCCCTCAGTTCCCTCCTCTATGAACTCACATCAGGCGGGTCGTATACTTCGCCCCGGTCTAGCATGTGGTAGATCGACACCAGCATTTTCCGAGCGCAGGCGACGATTGCCTTCTGTGAGTTCTTCCGGCTAGCTAACCGCTCATAGAAGCGGCTCAAGTACTCATCGTTACAGGTGTGAACTGCTGTGTTTGCAGCCTGGACGAGCAACCACCGGACACGACCCGATCCACGCTTCGAAATACTCCCTTCGATCCGCGAGTCACCTGACTCGCGGATCACCGGGTTCAATCCCACGTAGCTGACAACCGATTTATCACCGTCAAACCGACTGATCTTGCCTAACTCGGCGTAAATCGTCAACGCCGTATAGTAACTCACGCCGGGAATGGTCATCAGCAGCTGGGTCTCCTTCAGAGACCCAGCGCGCTCCTCGATCGTTTCTTCGAGTTCCTGTATCTCCTCGGTGAGCGTCTCTATCAGTTCGAGATACGACTCCAGCAACGCGTCCCACGGCGTCGGGAGCGAGAGTTCCCGGAGGAACTCTCGTCCCTCCTTGTTCAACGGCTTCACGTCCTCAGTGATGCCGTGATCGGAGAGAAGTCCGTGAATCTTGTTGGCGTACTTTGTCCGGTTTTCGACCAGGGTCTGTCGCCCGCGCACGAGTGCGCGGGCTTCCCTGATCTCGTCGGTCGGAACATAACTCTCTGGCACCGAGTTCAGCCGCACCATCCGCGCGAGTTCTTTTGCGTCGACGCGATCGGTTTTCTTGTCCGAGTTAGCAATCTGATTCAGCTCCTTCGGGTGAGCGACAGTCACATCCAAATGTTCGGACAGCGTATCGTGGATGTGGTAGTAATTGCTGGTCGCTTCGAGTGCGGCTTCGGCACCAGCGTACCGCTGGGCGAGGTCGTCGAGGTTCGCGTTCTCGACGCGAACCTCTTCGACGATCTCCCCAGCCTCATCCATTACTGCCACCTGTGCGTACCGTTTGTGGACATCAATTCCAAGGTACATTGTCTGTTCACCCGGGACGCCAGTGCGTGAAGCAGAGATTCACCTATTCGGGCTTTCCCGGATGCCGCGCCCCGCGGCATCCGGGCTGTAACGCCCATGACTCGGCTTCTTTCGCACACGGACCAGTCAACACGACGTGCTCTAAGGCACGGAATAGCGGTCGGTCTCTTGCGCCCCATGTCTTAATTCACGCTCTCATGGCGTAGCAGCGTTTCCATCGAGTCA
>NZ_JAMQOM010000033.1:0-1111 GCF_031624315.1 Haloarcula terrestris
TGCTCCGTTGAACGCCGACGCCGTCTGCGGATTGTATCGCTGATTTCAGGGGAATTGGACGCCGTCTGGCGATATGGGGCGTCTCAGGAACCTTGCACAGACGTTTCGAGACTTTGCCACGAACCACGTAGAAGAGCCAGACGTACCCGCCGCGCCGGATGGCGCGGACGGGTACGCCAAATCAACGAAAATCGCGCTCCTTCTGCTCAAGGAAGAAATTAACAAGCCACTCCGAAAGCTTGAGGACTATCTGAACGAGATGCCGGGAATTCTTGATGTATTCGACCTTGAGAAATCCCCTGATTACTCGTCGTTCAGCGTGTGGGACGGCGAATTTCCGATGCAAGAGTTGCGCCGCCTGCTCCGCCAGTCAGCGGAGCAGGCGGGGCTCTCGGGGACGGCGTCAATCGACGCAAGCGGCTTCCAGCGAGATCAGGCAAGCTCACACTACCGCAACCGTGTCGGCTACTCGTTCAACGCAATGAAGACAACGCTGCTCGTTGATACGGAGTCGCTTGCTATCATCGATGCCCATTTCACGACGAAGAAAGCCTATGACGGCCATATCGGACTGCAGGTCTTTCGGCGCAACGCCGAAGACCTGCAGGCACTGCTGGCCGACAAGATGTACTCGTGGAGCGATCTCCGGGAGGCTTGTCGTGACGCATCCACGCGACCAGTAATCAAACATTGTGAGCAAAACGCACTGAAGAAGGCTCACAACGCCAGAATTGACGATGATGTCTACAATCAGCGCTCAATGAGTGAGACCGTGTTTGCGATGCTGAAAGACGACGGCGACGAAATCCGCTCCCGGAGCTGGCATGGCCAGTTCCGGGAGCTTACGCGCAAGTGCATAGTGCATAACCTCGCGCAGGCGGCGAGTTAGGGCTCGCCGCCTGCGCCCTTTCTCCGGACGTATCCGGGAGAGGCATCGCCATCGTCCACTTCGTACTACTTGCGGTATGACATGAATCTGATGTTTGAATACCGAGAAGGAGACCTGAAATTGAATCGTCTGGTCTCAGATTATGCCGACAAAGGGTTGATACTGGCAGAAATCTGCATGTCAAAATTTCAATCACGCCGCTGTCTTGCGTTCAACAGTACA
>NZ_JAMQOM010000034.1:0-1070 GCF_031624315.1 Haloarcula terrestris
GAGGGTGTCATAGAACTCTTCTCACACCGTGATGATCGTGCTTCCCGGATTGTCTCCGCGTTCGTAGTTGGTGATTGCGACGACGAGGCGAAGGCACAGAGCGAGGAACACCTGCGCTCGTGCGTGGACGCGGCCTCGGGCGTGCGTTCGCCCGAGGCCGCAGCCCTTCACTGATTCGTTGGTTCGTTCCACTCCAGTACGGCGGTTGTACGTCTCGTTTAGCGTCGATTGTTTCAGCTGCACGTCCTCGCTGTGTTTCTCAATGCGGTCCTCGACCCTGTATTCGATATCTTTCGGGTCGTCAGTGTTTCGTGCATTGTACGGGGCGACTGGCACGACCCCTGCGGCCAGCAGGTGGTCGTGCCAGTCGAGCGTGTCGTAGGCGCTGTCACCAACCATCCAAATCGGCTTGGCGACGGCGAGCGCGTCACGTGTGACGCGCATCGCCGTCTCTTCTGGCGCTTGTTTGCTCTCGGTGAACTCGGCTGCAATCGGTATCTTTTGTCCGGTCGAGACGATCGTACAGCCGTAGCCGTAGTAGTACTCGTCGTCGGTTGGATCGTAGCACTTCGAGGCGTCTTGATCGGCGGGCATCGCCCTCACATCTGTGGAATCGATGCAGTAAGCCAAGTCGAGCAGGCCGCGCCGGGCGGCCTGCTCGACGAGGTGGTCAAAGACTTCGTCGATAACGTGTTCAAGATCGGTGAGGAAGCGATCGACCGCGTCTCTTGACGGCGGTCGATCGAACCCACAGCTCAGCCAAACAATCGTGTTCCGAAGCTCCCGTTCAACGGGGCGAATGCCGTAGATGTCGTGGTAGTAGCAATGGAGGAACCCACGCATCATCTCTGGTGGCTCATGCTCTCGTGTTCGCCCCGTCTTCGCCGGGGCGAACACGTCGAACTCTTCGAGAAACTCAAAGGAGAGATGTTCAAACAACGCTAACGTCTCGGTCTCCGCGACATTGAAGAACGACTCTACCGAAGGCTCATTCTGCAGGGTCGCTGAGTCCATACCACCTCAGCGTTCACCCTGCTCTTTGGTGTGGTAACCGTTCTATGACACCCTCG
>NZ_JAMQOM010000035.1:0-1047 GCF_031624315.1 Haloarcula terrestris
CGCTCTTATGTAGAAACGCGGAAAGACCGTATAATTACACTAATTCGCCGGTAATCGGGAGGTATGTCTTCCACTGAGACAGCATTCGGCCGTCTGTTTCAGCAGTTGATCGAGTTAGATGTCATCAAGATCGATACGGAGCCGCTCGATGCTCGCATCGAGCGGCGACTCAAGGAATTCTGGGAGAACACGTCCTGTCCTCGTTGCGGGAATCAGCGTATCGTCACGTGGGAGAATACCGACCGTATTTGGTGTCGAGACTGTGATTTCAAGCCGGCCTACACCTACGGAACGCCCTTCCACGAGAAGCATCTCACCTGCGGCGAGATACTTCTCGCGTTCACGCTCTACGCCGATACGTTGCTCAGTATCAACCAGATTGCGCCGCTTCTCGATCGAGCCTACAAAACCGTTCACACGGTGATTCGGGAGGTGGAAGCCGCGGTTCAGCGCGGCTTCCCCGCGGTTTGGAAGCACCTCGACCAGATCATCGATGGACCAACGCAAGTCGACGAATCTGGCAGGGTTTGTTCGGGCTACAAAGGACAAGAGCCGCCGCGGAACAGCCGTTCTCGCGGCGGCTCGTCACGGTCTGGCCGGTCACGCTGGCGGGGGCGTCACGGTGATCAGCTGACGCTCGTCGCGGCGTGCCGCGACTCACTTCGCATAATTCGTGGACACCGTGGAATCGACTATCAAGGCGATCTTGAGCCAGTGATTCAGGAGGCTGAAGACCTCTCCCAGCCGCTGGGAGAGGTCTGGACTGATGGACTCCAAGCGTACCGAGAGATGGAGCGTGACCACCGAACAGTCATCCACAAAGAGAGGTACGTATCGCCCGACGGCGTCCACATCAACCAAGCTGAGTGCCTGTTTTCGATCGTCCAGCCGTGGCTGCGGAAGTTCCGCGGCCTGTCCAAGCAGGGCTTGGAACAGGCCGCTCACACCTTCGGTATCGTTCGATCACTCACTCTCGCTGGAGGATCTGTCGAGACAGCGGTTGAGTGTCTCGTTATCGGGTCTTTCCACAATTCTACATAAGAGCGA
>NZ_JAMQOM010000036.1:0-938 GCF_031624315.1 Haloarcula terrestris
GGCTCTGGTGAATCGCTGGACAGCGTCGGCTTCGACCGTCAGAACTAGGAAGTTGAAGCGGGAAACCGCCGATGCTCTATGTCGAAGATCTCCCGCTTCACGAGCAAAGTCGTTCAGTTAGCTAAAAATGCTGTTGGTGAGCGAGGCGAAGTCGCCGCCCCCGAAGGGGGTGGCGGCTTCGCCGAGTATGCGGTGGTGTCGCTGCACTGTCTGCGGGTTTATCTGGAAAAATCCTACCGCGAAGCACTTGATTTGCTGAGCGAGATGCCACAAATACTCGGGGAGATCGGCCTCGACGTGGCCGATCTCCCAGACCACTCCACGCTAGTCAAGTGGTTTGACAGAATCAAGACAGCACTCTGGCGAGTGCTGCTGCGCCTGTCGGCGCAGCTGCACAAGCCGAGCGGTCACGCCGCCATTGACGCGACGTTTTTCGACCGCGAAAACGCTAGCAAACACTACTGCCGCCGGACGAATTACCGGGTTCAGACGCTCAAAGCGACTGCTCTCGTCGACACAGAAAGCCAAGCCATTCTGGACGTTCACTGTACGACCGAGAAACGCCACGACACACAGCTCGGCTGGCAGGTCGCCCGCCGCAACGCGGGCGACCTCGCCAGCCTCGCTGCGGACAAAGGCTACGATTGGATGGAGTTACGCGAAAAACTCCGCGAAGAGGGCGTAAGACCGCTGATCAAACATCGTGAGTTCCGGCCCATCGATCACGCGCATAACGCGCGGATCGATGGGCCTCGATACCGACAGAGAGCGATGTGTGAGACCGTCTTCTCCACGATCAAGCGCACGCTCGGCGACGCCGTGCGTGCGCGAAGTTGGTACGGTGAATTTCGTGAACTTGTCCTGATGTGTGCAGTTCACAACATCAAGCAATCTCTGAAACAGTGAAATCAAGCTACGTCTGGCGATTCACCACGGCC
>NZ_JAMQOM010000037.1:0-926 GCF_031624315.1 Haloarcula terrestris
GGCTCTGTAGTTTCGATACACTGCGCTGGATTTCACGGATATCGGACGCTCCGACGAAGGTTGTAGACGGTGGCTTTGAGGATGATTTCACGGAATTCGAGCCACCAGCTTCGCGCACGCACGGCACCGCCGAGCGTGCGCTTGATGCTTGAGAAGACGGTTTCAGACATGGATCGCTGGTGGTACCGATCACTGTCCATGCGGGCGTTGTGAGCGTGATCGAGAGAGTTGAACAGACGGTGTTTGATGAGCGGGCGGATGCCGTTTTGACGGAGTTCGTTGCGGAAGGCTTTCGCGTCGTATCCTTTGTCCGCAGCGAGGCTTCGCAGGTCGCCCGCGTTCCGGCGGGCGACCTGCGGGCCGATCTTGGCGTCGTGTTTTTTCGAGGTAGTCGAATGGATGTCGGTGATATACAGCGTTTCGACATCCACCAGCGCAGTCACTTTCAACGCCCGGACGCGGTAGTCTGTACGGTTAGCGTAGTGTCGGCTTGGTTGGTCACGGTCAAAGCCAGTTGCATCAATCGAAGCATGGCCAGTGCGTTTCTCAGCCGACGCGCCGAGAAACGCACGCCATGTCTCGGTCGGAATCCGTTCAAACCACGTACGAAGAACCGTGTAGTGAGGCAGCCGCGTAAGGCCGATCTCGTCAAGGACACCGGGCATCTCACTCAGCAAATCAACTGCGACGCGATAGGATTTTGCCAGCTCGATACGGAGCGCATGGAGCGTCAGCATCGCCCATTCAGCGAACCCGCCACCCCCTTCGGGGTCGGCGGGTTCGTCCGGATTAGCAACAACTGATTTAGACTTAGCGACCGTAACACGGGTGAAGAGGCGGATTTCGGATGTCAAACCAATCTGTCTCTTCGCTTTCTACCAAGATAACGCAGTCGTAGCTGTCGCGGCTAGCGAAACTACAGAGCC
>NZ_JAMQOM010000038.1:0-912 GCF_031624315.1 Haloarcula terrestris
GTTTCCCATTTCGTCATAGTCGAGTTGCGGTATGACTTAGGACCGGCTAACCCTCAGCTGATCAGCAGTGCTGAGGAACCCTTATCCATTAGGCCGTCGGGGTTCTCACCCGACTATCGCTGCTACTATGGCCAGGATTTTCGTCACTCATCGGTCCACAGGAATTCTCATCCCTGCTTCCACCCAATGAGAGCGCCAATCTACTCGATTACCAGTATAAGTGGTACGGACAGGTCTCGGTGGTGGATTTGAGTCCCGATCATTTTGGGCGCCTCAAACCTCGGCCGGTAAGCTGTTACGCTTTTCTTAGAGGGTAGCTGCTTCTAAGCTCACCTCCCGGCTGTCTAGGGCTCGAGACCACCTTCAGAGGATTACACTTAATCCACACTTGGGGACCTTAACCTATCTCTGGGTTGTTCCCCTCCTGGTACACAGGCTTACCCCGCGCACCGGAATCCCCGCGTCAAACAGCGTCTGTAAGTTTGGAGTTTGACAGGTGTGCCGACTCCTCTCGGAGGCGGACACACCAATCGGTCGCTCTACCTCACAGACTACCTCGGCGGAGGTCATGCTTCGACATGTTTCGATTGGAACCAGCTGTTGCCGGACTCGATGGGCCTTTCACCCCTACACATAGATCACGAGAGGGTATTGTAGGACACCAACTCTAACAGACTTCCACGTGCCTTTCGGCACGCTTCATCTTGTCCATGCGTAGATCGTCCGGATTCGGGTCGTGTCCGTGTGGCTCCCCGCGCTTGAACACGGCGGCCCTCGGGCAAAGCCCTGCGGCCATGTCGGTTTCCCTGTGCCTCCCCGGATACTCCGGTTAGACTTGCCATACAGACACACTCCCTGGCTCGTTTTTCAAAACGTACGACGGAACATCGGCTTCCCGTGAGTCTTACTGGA
>NZ_JAMQOM010000039.1:0-640 GCF_031624315.1 Haloarcula terrestris
GGCCACCGAGTCAACAGTGAAATACTACCCGTCGGTGACTGCGACTCTCACTCCGGGAGGAGGACACCGATAGCCGGGCAGTTTGACTGGGGCGGTACGCGCTCGAAAAGATATCGAGCGCGCCCTATGGCTATCTCAGCCGGGACAGAGACCCGGCGAAGAGTGCAAGAGCAAAAGATAGCTTGACAGTGTTCTTCCCAACGAGGAACGCTGACGCGAAAGCGTGGTCTAGCGAACCAATTAGCCTGCTTGATGCGGGCAATTGATGACAGAAAAGCTACCCTAGGGATAACAGAGTCGTCACTCGCAAGAGCACATATCGACCGAGTGGCTTGCTACCTCGATGTCGGTTCCCTCCATCCTGCCCGTGCAGAAGCGGGCAAGGGTGAGGTTGTTCGCCTATTAAAGGAGGTCGTGAGCTGGGTTTAGACCGTCGTGAGACAGGTCGGCTGCTATCTACTGGGTGTGTTATGGTGTCTGACAAGAACGACCGTATAGTACGAGAGGAACTACGGTTGGTGGCCACTGGTGTACCGGTTGTTCGAGAGAGCACGTGCCGGGTAGCCACGCCACACGGGGTAAGAGCTGAACGCATCTAAGCTCGAAACCCACTTGGAAAAGAGACACCGCAGAGGTCCCC
>NZ_JAMQOM010000040.1:0-580 GCF_031624315.1 Haloarcula terrestris
GGTACCTGTGTAATGTCTCCTACCTATGCTGCACATCGGCGACCACGTCTCAGCGACAGCCTGCAGTAAAGCTCCATAGGGTCTTCGCTTCCCCCTGGGTGTCTCCAGACTCCGCACTGGAATGTACAGTTCACCGGGCCCAACGTTGGGACAGTGAAGCTCTGGTTAATCCATTCATGCAAGCCGCTACTGATGCGGCAAGGTACTACGCTACCTTAAGAGGGTCATAGTTACCCCCGCCGTTGACAGGTCCTTCGTCCTCTTGTACGAGGTGTTCAGATACCTGCACTGGGCAGGATTCAGTGACCGTACGAGTCCTTGCGGATTTGCGGTCACCTGTGTTGTTACTAGACAGTCCGAGCTTCCGAGTCACTGCGACCTGCTCCGTTCCGGAGCAGGCATCCCTTCTTCCGAAGGTACGGGACTAACTTGCCGAATTCCCTAACGTTGGTTGCTCCCGACAGGCCTTGGCTTTCGCCGCCATGGACACCTGTGTCGGTTCTCGGTACGGACATCATGCTCGTCTTTTCACGGGCCCCAGGTTGAATCACGTTTCCCTATACCGCCGTTCGTCCGCTTC
>NZ_JAMQOM010000041.1:0-566 GCF_031624315.1 Haloarcula terrestris
CCTGCGGCCATGTCGGTTTCCCTGTGCCTCCCCGGATACTCCGGTTAGACTTGCCATACAGACACACTCCCTGGCTCGTTTTTCAAAACGTACGACGGAACATCGGCTTCCCGTGAGTCTTACTGGAGACTCGCGTCTCGGTCATTCGTCAGGGGACCTTGTATGCCCCGTCGCTCGATCGCCAACTGATTTCATGCTCTATTTCGCCTCCCTTCTGAGGGTACTTTGCAGCGTTCGTTCACACTACTTGTTCACTATCGGTCTCAGGTTGTGTTTAGCCTTCGCAGTCGATGCCTGCGTTATTCGCGAGGGATATCCAACCCCCGCTACTCTGGCACTACCGCACAGCGTACTGGTCTCGAGTACGGGGTTGTCACCCTGTATCACGCTCTGTTCCAAGAGACTTCGTCGAGACGGTCGGCTGATGAGAGGTAGCCCGGACACCACATTGGTCGTAAGACCTTCGGTTTGGGCAGTATCGCGTTCACTCGCGGTTACTAACGACATCACATTGCGTTTTCTTTTCCTCCCGATACTGAGATGTTTCAGTTCTCGGGGTTCCTCAT